>NZ_CP044532.1:3225770-3870924 GCF_026427775.1 Arthrobacter sp. CDRTa11
TCGGACGCCTCGCCACTTTCTGGAAACCGCAGCTTGCAGAGGCCCTCAAGCCGCTGACTGCGGGGCATCTGTTGGTGGACTGCCGTTCCAGCACCTATGCCGCTGCCTGGACCCCGCCGCCGGCCCAGACCGTAGCGGTCAACGTCTTTACTGAGGTTAATGGCGTGCGGAAAGTGGTCAGCCACTTCGCGAAACATACCCGCGGCGAGCTCGCCCGGCACCTCCTGGCAAGGCGCGGCAACACACCGCAGAACCCGGCGCAGCTGCTGAACGCGGCAAAGGAGAAGTGGGAAGCCGAACTGGTGGAGGGTTCAGCCAGGAAACCGCACGCGCTGAACATCATCCTGCCCAACTAGGTCGCGCTAAGTGTCGTTTTGAGGGTTCAAAACGACACTTAGCGCTACTTAGTTGGGGGTGTGGGTCAGTTCCATTCGGCGGAGCGGACCAGGATGCAGCCGGAGTCGGGGCAGAAGACAATGTCATCCTCAGCCGCTGCCTTGATTTCCGCGAGGTCGCCGGGGCTCAGCTTCATCCCGGATGCCTCCGAGGTTCCGTGGAACAGGCGGGCCGCGCCCACGCCGCGTTTAGCCAGCGTCTTTTCATACACCGCAAGCATTCCAGCGTCCAGGCCGGCAGCAAACTCGGCACGCTTGCCGCGGAGAACGGCGGCTTCGGCTTCCAATTCGGCCAGTTCCTGGTCCAGTTCGGCCCGGATGGCGCCGAACGAGCCCTGGATGTTGTCCACGATCAGCTGCTGGGCCGCCTGCTTGGCGCGCAGGGAATCAAGGCGTTCCATCACTTCAAGTTCGAGGTCCTCGAGGTCGGAGCGCCGCTTGTTGAGCGAGACAAGGTCCTTCTGCAGGGCCACCAGGTCCTTGGACAGCCCGGTGCCGCTGTTGAGCCGGGCCTCGTCGCGTTCAATGCGGGAGGCCACCTGTTCGACGTCGGCTTCTGCGCGCTTGAGTTCGGCTTCGGCGTCGTGGACAGCCATTTTTGCTGCGCCCAGTTCGCCGTTGGCTACTGAAAGGGCAGACTGCAGGTCCTCGATCCGCGGATCGGACTCAAGGGCACGGCGACGGTTGGACAAGGACTTCAGCCTGGCATCCAACCCCTGCAGTTCGAGCAACTTCAACTGTTCCGCCGGTGCTGCCTTAGCCACTAGTACCTCCGCTTGATCCCATCCGGCCGGAACCGGGCACCCTGCGGGCGCTTTATAGACTCTAGTCCCCGCCCGGAGTCAGAATGAAGTCCCAGGGGTCGCTGTTGGTGGTGCTTACCTGGATCTCCACGTCGTGGCCCTGGTCTGCCAGCACGTTGCCCAGTGCAGAGGCGGCAGCAGGCAGCCACAGCCATTCGCTGGCGAAGTGCGAGACGTCAATAAGATACGGCCGGTCGTTCACGGCTGCTTCCCTGGCTTCGGACGCGGGGTGATGCCTCAAGTCCGCCGTGACGTACACGTCCGCGTTGCTGGCGCGCACCTGGCTGAACAGCGAGTCTCCTGCCCCGCCGCACACCGCAACGCGGCGGACGAGGCCGTCTTTGTCGCCGGACACCCGGACTCCCCCGGCAACAGAGGGAAGGATGCCGAACACGCGCGCGGCGAAGTCCCCCAGACTCATGACATCGGCGAGGACTCCCACCCGCCCAATTCCTTCCTCAGGCAATCCATTGGCGGCTGAGGTCAGCGGGGCCACGTCCTCCAAACCGAGGGCGTCCGCCAGGACATCCGAGACGCCTCCGACGGCGGAATCACCATTGGTGTGGACGGTCAGCAGCGCGGTTCCAGTCTCAATAAGACGATGGATGGCTTTGCCTTTGGCGGTGGTGGCCGCCACTGACGTGACTCCCCTGAGCAGCAGCGGATGGTGGGTGATGAGCAGTTCAGCGCCCCACTCCACGGCTTCCTCTATGACCTCCAGGGTGGGGTCAACGGCGAACATCACCCGGGAGACCGGGGCTGACGGGTGCCCGGCTACGAGCCCCACTTCATCCCAGTCCTCGGCGAGCGACTCCGGCCAAAGTTCCTCCACCGCCAAGAGCAGCTGGCCCAGGGTGGGGGCATCAGTGGTGTCTTCGGCAGAAGCATCCCCGGCCGGGGCATCGGCATCGCGCTTCCCAGCGTCTGCAACACCGGTGTTTACAGGTTCCATAGACTCAGTTTTACCCCATCCGGCCCCCTGCCCAGCACGCGTCACAGTCTCGTAAGGTGGAGGGGGAATCATCCGGTGCTTCCAACCATTGAAGAGGTCATGAAAACTTTTGTACTTGGCGGGGGCTGCTTCTGGTGCCTCGACGCCGTTTACCAGAAAACCAAGGGCGTCAGTTCGGTTGTGTCCGGCTACACCGGCGGCCATGACCCGTGCCCGGACTACTACTCCGTCTGCAGCGGAACCACCGGGCATGCCGAGGTGGTTGCCGTGACTTTTGACGAAAGCGTCATTCCTGCCGAAGTCATCCTGGACATGTTCTTTGCGCTGCACGATCCCACCACGCTCAACCGCCAGGGATACGACGTCGGCACGCAGTACCGCTCGTCCATGTTCTACGAGACCACTGAGGAGAAGATCCTCTTCGAGGAAGCGATTGAACGGAACCAGGCGCTGTGGTCCAATCCGATCGTGACGGAGGTCAGCCGGCTCCCCCGCTTCCATGTGGCGGAGGATTTCCATCAGGACTACTACGGCAAGCACCCCGAGCAGGGCTACTGCCAGGTGATCATCAATCCAAAGCTCGCCAAGGCGAGGAAATATTACTCTGCATGGCTTAATGCTTAGCAGCGCTTGGGTCCCCTCGTTAGGCTGACCTCAGTATTCACTCTTCAGAGATAGGCATATGTACATGGCACGGATCTATGACGATGTAACGCAGCTTGTTGGCGGAACCCCCCTGGTCCGCCTGAACCGGCTGACCGAAGGGCTGGACGCCACCGTCGCCGTCAAGCTTGAGTTCTACAACCCTGCCAACAGCGTCAAGGACCGCATCGGCGTGGCCATCATTGACGCCGCCGAACAGTCGGGCGCCCTCAAGCCGGGCGGCACCATCGTGGAGGGCACGTCCGGCAACACCGGCATCGCCCTGGCCATGGTGGGCGCAGCCCGCGGCTACAAAGTCATCCTGACCATGCCTGAGACGATGTCCACCGAGCGCCGCGTTATGCTGCGCGCTTTTGGTGCCGAGATTGTCCTCACCCCTGGCTCCGAGGGCATGCGGGGCGCCGTGGAGAAGGCCCAGGAAATCGTGGCCAACACCGAGAACTCCATTTGGGCCCAGCAGTTCGCCAACGAGGCCAACCCCCGGATCCACCGCGAAACCACCGCAGAGGAAATCTGGAAGGACACGGACGGAAAGGTGGACATCTTTGTCTCCGGTGTGGGCACCGGCGGCACCATCACCGGCGTCGGACAGTTCCTGAAGGAGCGCAACCCGGACGTCCAGATTGTGGCTGTGGAACCCAAGGACTCCCCCATCCTGAACGGCGGAGCCCCTGGCCCGCACAAGATCCAGGGCCTGGGCGCCAACTTCATCCCCGAGCTGCTGGACACCAACATCTACGACGAGGTCCTGGACGCCACCCTGGAAGACTCCGTGGCAGTTGCCCGTGACCTCGGCATCCGCGAAGGCATCCTCGGCGGCATTTCCTCGGGCGCCATCGTCTGGGGCGCACTGGAACTGGCAAAGCGCCCGGAGAACGCGGGCAAGCTGATTGTGGCGATCGTTTGCGATTTCGGTGAGCGTTACATCTCCACCGTGCTCTATGACGACATCCGAGGCTGATCAGCCCGCCTTCCGCCCGTTTCCTGTAGAAAGAACTTTGTGGGCTTTATTGCAAGACTAAAAGAAGACCTCGACGCCGCCCGGTCCCACGACCCGGCGGCTCGAGGTTCTTTTGAGAACTTTTTCGCTTACTCCGGTTTGCACGCCATCTGGATCCACCGGCTGACGCATCGCCTCTGGCAAAACCCCGGCCTGCGCTTCCCGGCCCGGCTCGTTTCCCAGCTGGGCCGCTTCCTGACGGGTATCGAAATTCATCCGGGAGCCACCATCGGCCGGCGCTTCTTTATCGACCACGGCATGGGTGTCGTCATTGGAGAAACCGCCGAAATTGGTGAGGACGTCATGATTTACCATGGCGTCACCTTGGGTGGTCGTTCGCTGGCCAAGGTCAAAAGGCATCCCACGATCGAGGACCGCGTGACCATCGGCGCGGGTGCCAAGATTTTGGGCCCCATTACTATTGGCCGGGACAGCGCGGTGGGAGCCAACGCCGTTGTGGTGAAGGACGCCCCGCCCGAATCTATCGTTACCGGCGTTCCTGCCAAATGGCGCCACCGGGACGCGCAGCGGGAGACCAAACCCGCCGTGGACCCGGCTGAATACGAGATCGAATACCATCTCTGACGCTAGCGCGCCACCCGTTTCAGCACTGCCACGACCAGCGCGTCGTAAAGGCGGTCGGGCAGGAGCCGCCTGAGGCCCACAATGGCTCCGGCACCCCTGCCCACTGGATAACGCGTCCGCGGCCGGCCGGAAACCGCGGCACGCACCACCGCCTCCGCGATCACGTCCGGCCTCGTTGCCGTCCATGACTGGTCGGCCGATGCCAGGACGGCGGCAATATGCCGGGCCTGGGCGGCATACGGTCCCTCCGCGCTGCTGGCCAGCAGGCCCTCGGCGGAGATCCCTCCCCATTCTGTCTGGGTACTGGCTGGCTCGATGATGCACACCATGATGCCGTGGGGCTTCAGTTCGAGCCGCAGGGCATCGCTCATCCCCTCGACAGCAAATTTGGTGGCGTGGTACCACGCGCCAAGCGGTTCATAGAATTTACCGCCAATGGATGAGATGTTGATGATCCTGCCCCGTCCTGCTTTGCGCATGGCGGGCAGGACCAACTGGGTCATCCTGGCGAGTCCGAAGACGTTGACATCGAACTGGCGGCGTCCCTCCGCCAGGTCAACTTCTTCCAGCGCCCCGAACGAGCCGTATCCTGCATTATTGACCAGGACGTCGACGCGGCCGCGTTCTTCCAGCACACGAGCGACGACGGCGCGCATCGATTCGTCCTCCGTCACGTCGAGCGGCAGGACATGGATTCCGAGGGCCTTGAGCGGTTCCATACGATCCACCCGGCGGGCCCCCGCATAGACCGTGAAGCCGTGGCTGGCGAGCTTCCTGGCTGCTTCGAAGCCGATCCCGGTTGAGGCTCCGGTAACGATCGCTACTGGCTGGGCCATACTGGACTCCCTCGCTGGGCGGATACCTTTCCGCTGGAAACAGCAACGGCCGGCAGCTCCCAGAGTAGCGGGAACTGCCGGCCGGAGCTGTCTCAGTATTGCGCCGTGGCTCTAGCCGAAGCTAGTGCGTGTCTACTGCTTCAATCTCGGACTTGTCCTCGCCCCACAGGGTGTGGAACGTGCCCTCGGCGTCTACACGGCCGTAGGTGTGGGCCCCGAAGAGGTCCCGCTGGCCCTGGATCAGGGCGGCGGCGACGCGCTTGCGGCGCAGGCCGTCGTAGTACGCGAGCGAGGAGGAGAACACCGGCACCGGGATGCCCAGCTGTACTGCGGTGGCCACCACGCGGCGCCAGGCCGGCAGTGCCTCGGCGATGGCCTTGGTGAAGGCCGGCGCGAACAGCAGGTTAGCGGGCTTCTCGGCCGCGGCGTAAGCCTTGGTGATGTCCTTAAGCAGTTCAGCGCGGATGATGCAGCCTGCGCGCCACAGGGAGGCGATTTCGTCCAGCTTGAGGTCCCAGCCGTACTCCTTGGCGGAGGACGTCAGCATGTCCATGCCCTGCGCGTAGGAGACCAGCTTGGAGGCGTACAGTGCCTGGCGGACGTCTTCGACAAAGGTTTCCGGAACCTCGACGTTGATTTCCTCGCCGGCAAGCAGCTCCTGTCCGAGCCTGCGCTGCTCAGCCTGGGAAGAGAGGCCACGGGCAAAAACGGACTCCGCGATGCCGGAAACCGGGGAACCGAGTTCCAGGGCGGAGATGACCGTCCAGCGTCCGGTACCCTTCTGGCCTGCGGCGTCAACTACGACGTCGACGAAGGGCTTGCCGGTCTTGGCGTCAACGTGGCCCAGGACCTCAGCGGAGATCTCGATCAGGAAGGAGGACAGGTCGCCCTTGTTCCACTCGGTGAAGATCTTGGCCTGTTCGGCCGGCTCGATGCCGGCGCCTGAGCGCAGGAGGTCGAATGCCTCACCGATGACCTGCATGTCGGCGTATTCGATGCCGTTGTGGACCATCTTGACGAAGTGGCCGGCGCCATCGGTGCCCACCCAGGCACAGCAGGGCTCGCCGTCCACCTTGGCGGCGATCTTTTCGAGCAGCGGACCGAGTGCGTCGTAGGACTCCTTGGAGCCGCCGGGCATGATGGACGGTCCGTTCAAGGCGCCTTCTTCGCCACCGGAAACTCCGACGCCCACGAAGTGCAGGTCCTTCTTGGCCAGTGCGGCTTCGCGGCGACGGGTGTCCTCATAGTGGGAGTTGCCTGCGTCGATGATGATGTCGCCGGCTTCAAGGAGAGGCTCAAGCTGCTCAATCACAGAGTCAACCGGCTTGCCGGCCTTGACCATGATCAGCACGCGGCGGGGCTTCTCCAGGGAATTAACCAGTTCCTCAAGGGTTTCGGTCCGGACGAAGTCGCCGTCCGTGCCGTGCTTCTCGAGCAGTGCATCAGTCTTCTCTACCGACCTGTTGTGCAGGGCGACGGTGAAGCCGTTCCGGGCCAGGTTGCGGGCCAGGTTGGCCCCCATCACCGCAAGGCCGGTGACACCGATGTGTGCTGACATCAAAAACTCCAATTCATTTCCGTGCAATGGGATGTGCAGTCGGCCCCGCGTTGGGCGGCGGAGCGTAAGTTACGAACCAAGGGATCCGAATAAAGCATATATATTCAGAGCGTTTCAGAAAAGCCACGCCCACTTTGTGGAACGCCAGTGCCAGCAAGTGTAGGCCGCTGCCGGGAACAAAGCCCCGGCCTGGGCATGCGTGAGGCTCCGGGCCCGAAGGCGCATTAGGCTTATCTTCATGTCAAGCAGTCTCCACCACCGAGCCATAGAGAATCTTGGCACCCGGATCGTCGCCGGCGATCTTCCCACCGGCCACGTGATGCTGGCGGAACAGCTTGAAGAGGAACTTAAGGTCTCCCGCTCCGTGATCCGCGAGGCAGTGCGCGTGCTGCAGTCCCTGGGGCTGGTTGAGACCACCAAACGCGTGGGCATCCGGGTCCTGCCATCAAGCAGCTGGAACCCCTTTGATGCCCAGGTGATCCGATGGCGGCTCTCGAGCGATGCACGGGGAGCCCAGCTGCGGTCGCTGGCCGAGCTCCGCTCCGCCGTCGAGCCGGCCGCCGCTGAACTGGCCGCCCTTAATGCGCCCGAGCGCCTCCGCCGGGAGCTGGTGGATATCGCCCATGACATGCGCGATGCCGGCCTCGCCGGGGATGTTCCACGCTTCCTGGAACTCGACATCGCCTTCCACTCGGTCCTGCTGTCCGGATCCGGCAACGAGATGTTTGCCAACCTGATGGGCCAGGTGGCCGAGACGCTGACCGGCCGGACAGTTCATGGCCTCATGCCGGATCATCCACACGAGGCGGCACTGCAATGGCACGTGGACCTGGCGGAAGCCGTGGCCGCCGGCGACGCCGCCGCCGCCAGGGAAGCCTCGCAAAGGATCATGCGCCGGACCATGACACGGATGTCTGGAACCTGGACTGATCAGCCCCGGGTGTTCATCCCGGTCCGTCGCCCCACTTAACGTAAACAAATGTGTTCAGTATTTTAGCCGCCATTCAGTATGATGAACACATGACGCTTACGACAACCGTCGCAGTCGCCGTCCCGCTCGAAGCAGAGCTGGTGGACCGCATCCGCGCCGTAGACCCTTCCATCACCGTCCTCTACGATCCGGAGCTCCTGCCGCCGGAACGCTTCCCGGCAGACCACTCCGGGGATCCAGGCTTCAAGCGCACTCCTGAGCAGGAGGAACGCTACTGGGCCATGCTCAACCAGGCGCAGGTGCTGTACGGCCTGCCCAACGAAAGCCCTGCGGGCCTGGCGCGGATTGCCCGCGAGAACCCACAGCTGCAGTGGGTACACGCCATGGCCGCGGGTGCCGGCGGCGCCGTCAAGGCATCGGGCCTGGACCAGGAAACCCTGCAGAAGTTCAAGGTGACCACATCGGCCGGCGTCCACGCCTTGCCCCTTGCTGAGTTTGCCGCACTGGGAATCCTCAATGGCTTCAAGCGCAGCGCGGAACTGGCCCAGGATCAGTCCGCAAAAGTGTGGCCGGAGCTGCGCACGCCCACGCGGCTGGTGAATGGTTCCACGCTGGTGGTGACAGGCCTCGGCGAAATTGGCCTTGAGACGGCGCGGATTGCCCGCGCACTGGGCATGAAGGTCAGCGGCACCAAACGCAGTGTGGAGACGATCGAGGGAATTGAGCAGGTGGCCGGCAATGATGGCCTCGCCGGGCTGCTTTCCTCTGCCGACGCCGTCGTTAATACACTGCCCGGCACGGAGTTTACGGAAGGCCTCTTTAACAGGGAGGTCTTTGCCGCCATGAAGCCCGGGACGGTCTTTGTCAACGTCGGCCGCGGCACAGTAGTGGAGGAGGCCGCCCTGCTGGAAGCGCTGGACAACGGCCAGGTTTCCTATGCGTGCCTGGACGTTTTCGCCGTTGAGCCGCTCCCCCAGGACAGCCCGCTGTGGAACCATCCCAAGGTCATGGTCTCTCCCCACACCTCCGCACTCAGCGCAGCCGAGAACCGCCTGATCGCAGAACGCTTCTGCGGCAACCTGAGGACTTTCCTCGACGGCGGCGACCTTCCCCACCTCGTAGATACTGTTCACTTCTACTAGCAGCCCGCCTGCACCCTAGTGGGATAGAGCGCGATAGAGCCCTCTACAGAGAGCCCCGGCCAGGTTTCCGGAAACAGGAACCCGGGCCGGGGCCTTTGCTGTGCCCACTTTTCAGTGCAGGCAAAAGGCGGCCTCCCGGATTCCCGGGAGGCCGCCTTCAGGGAAGGAGCTACGGCTATCGTGCATCCTCCACGAGGACAAGGTCGCGGCCATTGGTCTCTGGAGTAAAGAACGTGGTGGCGAAGGAGATCGACGCCAAGACCAGGGAGTACAGCGCCGGCACCAGCCACGAGTGGTTGGTGGCAGCCAGCAGGGCAACGCCGATCATCGGCGCGAAGCCGCCGGCGAGAACCGCCGAGAGTTCGCGGCTCAGGGCCACGCCCGTGAACCGGTGCTGCGAGCCAAAGAGTTCAGGCAACAGGGCGCACTGCGGGCCGAGCATCGACTGCACGCCCAGGGCGATACCCACCACCATGACGGCCCACACCAGCGTGACGTTGCCCAGCGTGACCAGGTAGAACGCCGGGAGTGCAATGATGGCCTGGAAAAGTGCGCCATAGCGGTAGACAGGAACCCGCCCAAACCGGTCGGACAAGGCACCGAACGTGACAACCATGACGGCTGCGCATCCGGCAGCAATCAGCAGGCCTGTGGGGCCAATGAACTTGTCGCCCGGAAAGATGCCGGCCGGCAGGCTGATAAAGGAGACCAGGAGCGCGGAGTAGATCGAGGAGTTTCCGTTCTCGCCCATCCGCAGGCCGATGCCGATGAGCACGTTCTTCTTGGAGTGCTTCCAGATCTGGCCTACCGGGTTCTTGACCACGGCCTTGTGCTTCTCGAGCTCCTGGAAGACCGGAGTCTCCTTGAGCCGGAGCCGGATAAAGACGGCGATGACGATCAGGATGACGCTGGCCAGGAAGGGTACCCGCCAGAGCCAGCCCTGCAGGACTTCCTTGTCGGCAAGTGCCATCAGGGCGAAGGTTCCCGCCCCGAGCAGGGTGCCGAGCTGGATGCCAACAAAAGGCAGGGCGGCAAAGAAACCACGACGACGGCGCGGGGCCACTTCGGAGATCAGGGTGGTGGCGCCTGCCTGCTCAGCACCGGCGCCCAGCCCCTGGAGGATGCGCAAGGCGACCAGCAGTACGGCGCCGAGCATCCCGGCCTGCTCAAAGGTGGGCAGGAGGCCGATGGCAAAACTTGCCATTCCCATCAGGCCGATGGTGAGGATCAGCACCATCTTCCGGCCGAAGCGGTCTCCGATGTAGCCGAACACCACGCCACCGAACGGCCTGGCGGCAAAGCCCACACCGTAGGTGGCGAAGGAAGCAATAACAGCGCCGCTTTCACCCAAAGGCGAAAAGAAAAGCGGTCCAAAGATGAGAGCTGACGCCAGGCCGTAGATATAGAAGTCGTAGTACTCAAGCGCGGAGCCTACCGAGCTGGCAAGAGTTGCCCTTCGCAGCTGCTCCGGTTCGACGACGGCGCCGTCCAGGTCAGCCTGCGGTGATTTAGTACGAGTTGTCACAAAGAACTCCCTCAAACACTCCCAGGCCCCCGTTGGCCTGGTGGGATAGCAACGACACCTGTTGTGTGGATCACTATGTTGAACAGCGTACAGCAAGTTGAACAGGGTGCAAGGAAAATATTTTTAGACTGCCCGCCTGTTACATGGCGAAGCGCAGTGTCAGCCCATGGGATTGCCCAACGAACGGGCCAGTTCCTTGAGCTCCTTGACCATGCTGGCGCCCTGCTCGTCGGAATAGGTTGCCTTGAGCGCCGTGACGGAGAGCCCGAGGCTTGGTCCGTGCGCCCCGTGGGTGGGCACGGCTACTGCCAAACACACCACGCCGGTGGTGGATTCCTCGTCCTCAAAGGCATAGCCCTGTTCACGGATGGTCTGCAGCTGCGCTTTGAGTTCCGCACCTGTGCGCAGTGACTTGGGCGTCAGTACAGGAAGCTCGGCATCGTCAGGAAACAGGGCTTCAATATCGTGCTCGTGGAGGCGCGCAATCAGGACCTTGCCCACGGCACACAGCGATACCGGCATCTTGTCCCCGATGTTGGACGTCAGCCGAACGGCGGGATGGCCCTCGTACCGCGCCAGGTAGATGACGTTGGTTCCGTCAAGCATGGCTATCCTGACGGTTTCTCCGGAGAGCGTGGGAGCCTGTTCACAATAGCGGTAGAACTCCTGCACCTCATCGAGCCTGCTGAGATAGGCAGCACCAAGCTCCACGAGTTTGCGGCCCAACGTGAAGTCAGCTCCCTGGCGGTTGATCAGGCGGGCCTCTTCCAGTGCCAGGAGAAGATTTGAGGTGGATGATTTCGGGATGCCCAGCTCCCTGGCAAGATCGCTCAGCGTCAGGCTCCCGGTGGGAGAGGCCGCAAGGGCCTCCAGCACGGCCGCCGCACGTGTGACTGCCGGCGCCGGTGAGGTGCTGCCCAATCCCTCGGAGGTGCGGGTGGTACGGGAATCGGCCATGATTCTCCTTCGTCGGCATCATTGCTGGGTTGCTTGTTCATTCAGCTGAACAGTAACCATCCTAATGGCTCAGCCGAGGTTCCGCTCGGGGATCAGGTGGGAAATCGGCGCAACATCTACGCAACATCACCGACATGATCCGAAGAAGTTTTTTGTTTCCGGAAGTTCACGGTATATTCATTTCAGACCCTCCACCGCGGCATCCCCCAATAGTCGCGGTGGAGGGTTTTCCAATGCCCGGACGACCCAGCCGCAATCGGACCAGGCAGGTCCGGACAATGTGGGAATGCCGGGCCATCAGGCGGCATCAGCAATCGACTCCCTCAGCAACCAGCCGCCGCCCAAACCATCGCGTTCGAGCAGCATGGTGGTCAGAGCCGAGCTCTCATTGGTTCCCAGCCGAACCTGCAACTGCAGGACCTCCACGTCCATCCGGCTGAGCCCCCTGGGCATGCGGCGTTGGCCCTCCCACCAGCTGACGCGTTCAAACCATCTGACTGGTTCGGCACCTACTGTCCACTCCCTGCCGCCGGCAACCACCGTCGTCGGATTTCCCTTCACGCTTCTTACGAGCACATGTTCCATGGGGAAAGAGTAGGGGCGGGCACCGACAACCAGAATTGCGGCCGCCAGGAGCCCTAACCGGGACGGAAGCGTCGGGGTCCGGGTCCGTCCGGGACGCAAAAAACCCCGCTGCTTCAGGCCAATAACCTGGAACAGCGGGGTTTCGTTTGGTGGGTCCTACCGGGATCGAACCGATGACATCCACGGTGTAAACGTGGCGCTCTACCAGCTGAGCTAAAGACCCAAAACCGTTGTTTTACGCGTCTCCGCGCTTCAACCAACGAACATAGACTCTACCTGACCTTCATGGCCAAACGCCAATCGGCGGCAGGTTGGGCAGGGTTTACAGCGAGGCAGAGGTTTACGGCCAGGAGGGGTTTACAGCGGGGGCAGCTCGGCCGCAAGCCAGGTCAGTGATTCGCTGACCCCGGCAACAAGTTTGATCGTGGCCAACTCATCCCCGCGGGTTGGCCCCCGGTTGATAATGACCACCGGCTTCCCGCTCTTTGAGGCGTGCCGGACAAACCTCAGTCCACTCATCACGGAGAGGGACGATCCCGCCACCAACAGGGCGCCGGCCTCGTCCACCATGGAGTAGGACCGCTCCACCCGTCCCTTGGGGACGTTCTCGCCGAAATACACAAAATCCGGCTTGAGGGTTCCGCCGCAGGCCGGGCAGACGGCTATCACAAAGCTGCTGATCAGCGCCTGGTCATCGATCGTCGCGTCTGCATCGGGAGCCATCTCGACGAGGCCTGATTCGGTGGCCTTCTCCAGGAAGCCCGGGTTGAGCTCCTCCAGCACCGCGGCAAGTAGGCGCCGTGAATACTTGCGCCCGCAGTCCAGGCACACCACCTGGTCATAGCGCCCATGCAGGTCCACCACGTTGAAGCTGCCGGCATCCTCGTGCAGCCTGTCCACATTCTGCGTAATCAGGCCGGTGAGAAGTCCGCGCCGCTCCATTTCCGCAGCTGCATGATGTCCCTGGTTGGGATCTGCATGCCGCAGGTGGGACCAGCCGATGTGGTTCCGGGCCCAATAACGCTGCCGGTTGGCGGCGTCCCTTATGAACTCCTGGTACGTCATGGGCGAGCGCACGGGCGCGCCGGGGCCCCGGTAGTCCGGGATCCCTGAATCAGTGCTCAGGCCCGCACCGGTGAGCAGCGCCAGCCGCTTTCCGGCCAGAAGTTCGCGGATGCTGCCAAGGACCCGAACGTCATCCTGTGACAGGGCGGGGGGCTGCAGGACCGGCATACTGGCGAAGCCTGTCAGGCCGATCCCGCGCCGCTGCTGATCCATTGGAAATCAGGCCTGGGCCAGGCCCGCCAAAGCATCCCTGTACTCGGCCAGCTCACGTGCCTGGCCGCGGGGATTAACTACCACATACCGGACGATTCCGGCCGGGTCGATGATAAACGTCCCGCGCCGCGCCATTCCGCTCTGGTGATCAAAGACGCCATAGGCAGTGGCCACGGCCCCGTGCGGCCAGAAGTCTGCCAGCAGGTCGAAGCCGTACCCTTCCTTCTCGGCATAGGCCCTCAGACTGAACTTACTGTCCACCGAGATGGCGAGGACTACGGCATTGCTGTCCTCGAACGAGGCCAGGTTGTCCCTGATTTCACACAGTTCACCCGTGCAGATGCCGGAAAACGCGAAAGGGTAAAACACCAGCACCACGTTTTGCCCCCGGAACGATGACAGCCTGACAGGCTCACCGAACTGGTTGGGAAGCTCAAAGTCGGGTGCGGACGCACCGATCGCGGGGACGTTTGCCAGGAGGGCATCCGTCCCGGCAAGGGATGCTGTCACTTGTTCTTCCGGAGCACCAACCGCGTTGCGCTCCAATCCTTGGAGACACCCGCCGAGGTGGTGACGTGAAGACCGGCAGTCGGGGCTGCGTCCTGGATGTCCGCCGGCGACACGTAGCCTGGCCGTCCGGATTTTGGCGTGAGGACCCAAATGACGCCGCCCTCCCTCAGGGTGGTCAGGGGTTCCACGAGCGTATCCACGAGGTCACCGTCGTCGGCCCGCCACCAGAGAACGGCGGCGTCTACGACGTCGTGGTCGTCCTCATCAAGGAGTTCGGATCCGGTGAGATCCTCAATATCGTCACGTAAGTCGAAATCGACGTCATCGTCGTAACCGAACTCCTGAATCAGATCCCCATTTTTGAAACCCAATTTTTCCGCCACATTTACCGAAGTGGCGGCGTCGGCCTCGCTCACGTGTTCCTCCAATGCCTAATACATGCAGTGCGCATAGTGATGTCCATTACTCCAAGCCAACACCCTTTGTGCCTGCGCTTCAAGCTGCCTGCCCCGTGATCCGCCATATTCTGCGTCACATCCGGCACGGACAACCCGCATCGCAGCGGCTTTTCGTCACACAACCAGTATGACGGCGAAATACAACAGGGGCGCCAAGGACGCGGCTACGCATCGCCGCGCGGTCAGAGTTAGAGTGACTCATGACGACTATGCCTGCGGGGCGACCGCCCTGGAACTTCAGGCAGACATAGACGTGATAGGACCCTGCCCGGCGCACATGACCGGGCTGTTGTAACCGATACGTCGCACACGTCGCATTTACGCCGGACAGCCACCCTGCCCGGCCTGAGGCGCCGATGCATGCGCGCAAAGAGAGGTTGGACGTGGCTGCAGGAGAAGATACCTCCCATATCCTCAGTGGGTTGACTAACCAGCTGCCTGATCGTGATCCGGAAGAGACCGCCGAATGGGTTGAGTCCCTGGATTCACTGATCAGGGAACAGGGCACCGAGCGTGCCCAATACATCATGCGGAGCCTGTTGCAGCGCGCCGGCGCGCAGAGCGTCGGGGTGCCGATGGTGACCACCACGGACTACGTGAACACCATCCCGGTTGATCAGGAAGCCGAATTCCCGGGCAACGAGGAGTTCGAGCGCCGCTACCGGGCGTACATGCGCTGGAACGCGGCCGTGATGGTGCACCGGTCCCAGCGCCCGAACATCGGAGTGGGCGGGCACATCTCCACCTACGCCGGCGCCGCCACACTGTATGAGGTGGGCTTCAACCACTTCTTCCGTGGCAAGGACCACCCCGGCGGCGGCGACCAGGTCTTCTTCCAGGGCCACGCCTCCCCCGGCATGTACGCCCGTGCATTCATGGAAGGACGCCTGTCCGAGGAAGACCTGGACGGGTTCCGGCAGGAAAAGTCCCGGGAGGGCCATGCCCTGTCCTCCTACCCGCACCCGCGGCTGATGCCGCACTTCTGGGAATTCCCCACCGTGTCCATGGGCATCGGGCCCATGAACGCCATTTACCAGGCCCAGTCCAACCGATACCTGCATAACCGGGGCCTGAAAGATACCTCGGACCAGCAAGTCTGGGCCTTCCTGGGCGACGGCGAAATGGACGAGCCCGAATCCCGCGGCCTGCTGCAGCTCGCCGCGAATGAAAACCTCGATAACCTCAACTTCGTGATCAACTGCAACCTCCAGCGCCTTGATGGCCCGGTTCGCGGCAACGGCAAGATCATGCAGGAACTGGAGGCGTTCTTCCGCGGCGCGGGCTGGAACGTCATCAAGGTGGTCTGGGGCCGGGAGTGGGATGACCTGCTCACCAAGGACACCGACGGCTCGCTGGTGAAGATCATGAACGAAACGCCCGACGGCGACTACCAGACGTTCAAGGCCGAATCGGGCGGCTTCGTCCGCGAGCACTTCTTCGGCAGGACTCCCCGGACCAAGGACATGGTCGCAGACCTGACGGACGACCAGATCTGGAACCTCAAGCGCGGCGGCCACGATTACCGCAAGGTCTACGCCGCATACAAGGCAGCCACCGAGTTCAAGGGCAAGCCAACGGTAATCCTGGCCAAAACGGTCAAGGGCTACGGGCTGGGTCCCCACTTCGAGGGCCGCAACGCCACGCACCAGATGAAGAAGCTGACGCTGGATGACCTGAAGAAGTTCCGCGACCACCTGCGGATCCCGGTCACCGACGAACAGCTGGAGAAGGACCCGTACCAGCCGCCGTACTACCACCCGGGTACTGATGCGCCGGAGATCCAGTACATGATGGAACGCCGCGCAGCCCTTGGCGGGGCCGTGCCGGAACGCCGTTCCAAGCATGCCGACATCGCTTTGCCCGACGCGAGCACGTACGAAGTTGCCAAGCGCGGTTCCGGCAAACAGCAGGCCGCCACCACCATGGCATTCGTCCGGCTGCTCAAGGACCTGATGCGGGATAAGAACTTCGGCAAGCACATCGCGCCGATCATTCCCGATGAGGCCCGGACCTTTGGCATGGACGCGTTCTTCCCCACGGCCAAGATCTACAACCCCAAGGGCCAGAATTACCTGTCCGTGGACCGGGACCTTGTCCTGGCGTACAAGGAATCCGCACAGGGACAGCTGATCCACCCGGGCATCAACGAAGCCGGGGCCGTGGCAGCATTCACCGCCGCAGGCACAGCGTACGCAACCCATGGCGTACCGCTGATTCCGGTGTACGTGTTCTATTCCATGTTCGGCTTCCAGCGCACCGGTGATGCCTTCTGGGCAGCCGCGGACCAGATGACCCGTGGGTTCATTATCGGCGCCACCGCAGGACGGACCACCCTCACCGGCGAAGGACTGCAGCACGCCGACGGGCACTCCCCCCTGCTCGCGTCAACGAACCCGGCCGTTGTCACCTACGACCCCGCGTACGGGTACGAAATGGGCCACATCATCCGCGACGGCATCGAGCGGATGTACGGACCGGACTCGACGGACCGGAACCTGATGTACTACATCACCGTCTACAACGAGCCCATCAGCCAGCCTGCCGAACCGGACGAGCTGGACGTAGAAGGTGTCCTGAAGGGCATCTACCTGCTGGCACCGGCAAAGATCGACGGCCCGCGGACCCAGATCCTGGCCTCCGGCGTCTCCGTCCCCTGGGCCATCGAGGCCCAGCGGCTCCTCGCCGATGACTGGGGCGTCTCAGCCGACGTCTGGTCCGTCACGTCCTGGAACGAACTGCGCCGCGACGCCATGGCTGCCGAGGAAGAAGCCTTCCTCAACCCCGGCCAGCCCGGACGCGTCCCATTCGTCACCCAGCAGCTGGCAGGCGCCACCGGACCCATCGTGGCTGTTTCGGACTACATGAAGGCCATTCCGGACCAGATCCGCCAGTTCCTGCCGAACGAGTTCGCTTCGCTCGGAGCTGACGGGTTCGGGTTCTCGGACACCCGCGCCGCAGCGCGACGCTTCTTCAAGAACGACATCCACTCCATCGTGGTCCGTTCCCTCGAGATGCTCGCACGCCGTGGTGAGGTGGACGCCCAGGCGCCGATCAAGGCCATCGAAAAGTACCGGCTGCACAACGTGAATGCCGGTTCCACCGGCAACGCCGGCGGCGAGTCGTAACGCCGGTCCCGGCAACGACTCCCTGACACAAACCGACGACGGCGGCCCCTTCCGAAAGGCGGGGCCGCCGCCGTCGTTTCTTCCGTCCGTTCATCAGGCGATGCCCCGATAAGGCCTGTTGTAGCCTTTGCACAAAATGGAGCTTGCACAGCAGGCACCGTATGCTCGAAGGATGCCAGAGCCAACCACCCCGTCTGGGAAGCGCAAGCCGTCCTCGCGCAGCATGACACCGGAGAAATCCGAAACCCTGAAAAAGCTGCGGGCGAGCGTGGGCCAACTGTCCACCACCACCCTGCGCCAGCTGGAAAAATCACTGCCGTGGTACAGCCGGCTGAGCTCCGATGAGCGCTCTGCCCTGGGCATGGTGGCTCAGAATGGCATCGCTGCCTTTGTCACCTGGTATGAGCGCCCCAGCTCGCCGTCGTGGATCCTGACAGATGTCTTCGGCACTGCTCCCACAGAGTTGACCCGCTCCATTAGCCTGCAGAAAGCCCTCCAGCTGATCCGGATTGTTGTCGAGGTGGTTGAGGACCAGGTTCCTGTGATCGCCCCTGAGGCCGACCAGCCTTCGCTCCGCGAGGCCGTACTGCGCTACTCCAGGGAAGTGGCCTTCGCCGCGGCCGATGTCTACGCGAGGGCTGCAGAATCCCGTGGATCATGGGACACGAGGCTTGAAGCACTCATCGTCGATGCCATCCTGCGCGGGGAAAACACCGACGCGCTGCGTTCCAGGATCGCCGCCCTCGGCTGGAAGGCCCAGGAACGGTTCACCGTTATGGTGGGAAATTCGCCGTCAGAGCCCAGCGCGAGCTACGTCAGCGAGCTGCGGCGCATCGCCGGGCGCTATGCCGAGGATGCGCTGGTGGGGATTCAGGGTGACCGTCTGATCCTGATCCTCGGCGGCGTCCAGGACCGTGAAACTGCGTACCTGAAGCTCAGCGAGATGTTCGCCCCCGGTCCCGTGGTCTACGGACCGGAGGCGGGGTCGTTGCTGGAAGCCAGCGGATCAGCGCAGTCCGCTTTTGCCGGACTGACAGCCGCCCGGGCCTGGCCGTCGGCTCCCCGGCCGGTGGCAGCGGACGACCTGCTGCCGGAGCGCGTCATCTCCGGTGATGAGGCTGCCCGCCGTTCCCTGGTCAAGAACATCTACCGCCCGCTCGTCGCAGCCTCCAACGGGCTCGTGGAAACGCTGGGTACCTACTTGGAGCTGGGGCACTCCCTCGAGGCAACCGCGCGCGAACTTTTCGTCCATGCCAACACCGTCAGGTACCGCCTGAAGCGCGTTTGTGACGTCACGGGCTGGGATCCGCTCCTTCCGCGCGAGGCGTTTGTGCTGCAGGCAGCGCTGGTTGTGGGGCGCCTTTCGGCACCCCCGAAGGCTCCCGTGGAGCGTCATCCGGCGCGGAATCAGAGCTGACTCGTTGTAGACTTCCTACAACCTGACCCCCTGAGCTTGGTGTAGAGAAACACCGCTGGATCACACTGTCATTTGGAAAGCTGGATACGTGCTTGCAATAGTCTGCCCTGGACAGGGCTCACAGACCCCGGGATTTCTGGCCCCTTGGCTGGAACTGCCTTCGGTGGCAGGCCAGTTGGCCTCCCTCAGCGAGATAGCAGGCATCGACCTGACGGCTCATGGGACCACCTCGGACGAGGAAACCATCAAGGACACCGCGGTGGCGCAGCCCCTTATTGTCGCCGCAGGCCTGGTTGCCGCCAGCTCCCTGTTCGACGTCGAGCTGAGCTCGCTGCCCGTGATCCTGGCAGGCCACTCTGTCGGTGAGATCACGGCTTCCGCACTTGCGGGGGTACTCACCGAGCAGGAAGCCATGACATTTGTCCGTGAGCGTGCCAACAGCATGGCCGCCGCCGCTGCTGTGACCCCCACCGGCATGAGTGCCGTGGTGGGCGGGGACCCGGCGGAGGTCCTCGCGGCAATCGAGGCCTCCGGGGCCACCCCGGCCAATGTCAACGGTGCGGGCCAGACCGTCGCCGCCGGAACCTTTGAGCAGCTTCAGTCCCTGGCTGAGAACCCGCCGGCGAAAGCACGCGTCATTCCGCTCAAGGTTGCAGGAGCCTTCCACACCAGCCACATGTCCCCCGCTGTCAGCGCGCTGGAAGCCCTCAAGCCGGAACTGAAGCCGCAGAAGCCGCAGGTTCCCCTGCTGTCCAACTTCGACGGCCGCGAAGTCACCGACGGCGACGCCGCCGTGGACAGCCTGATCGCCCAGGTGTCCCGCCCTGTCCGCTGGGACCTGTGCATGGAATCATTGGTGGAACGCGGCGTCACGGGTGTCATTGAACTGGCCCCTGCCGGAACCCTGGCCGGCCTTGCCAAGCGCGGCATGCCTGGCGTCAAAACGGTTGCCGTGAAAACCCCGGACGACCTCTCCGCCGCCCTGGCACTCTTCGCAGAATTGGAGGGAAAGGCATGAGCGTTCCCACACTGAAACAGGCCCCGGTCAACGAGAACACCCGTGTCCTTGGAATTGGTGCCTACCGCCCGGACATCATCGTCACCAACGACGACGTATGCCAGTGGATCGATTCCTCCGACGAGTGGATCCGCCAGCGCACAGGCATCGTCACGCGGCACCGTGCCGCAGCCGACGTCAGCGTCATCGACATGGCCGAAGGCGCCGCGCGTGAGGCCCTGCAGCACGCAGGCATAGAAGCCTCCCAGCTGGGCGCGGTGATCGTGTCCACTGTTACACACCCGTACGCCACCCCTTCGGCCGCGGCGAGCCTGGCCGACCGCCTTGGTGCAACCCCGGCGCCCGCCTTTGACATCTCCGCAGCCTGCGCAGGGTACTGCTACGGGATCGCCCAGGGCGACGCCCTGGTCCGTTCCGGGGCCGCCGACTACGTCCTCGTGGTGGGAGCTGAAAAGCTTTCCGACGTGATCGACAACCACGAGCGGACCATTTCGTTCCTGCTTGGCGACGGAGCCGGTGCGGTAGTGATCGGGCCTTCTGACACCCCTGGCATCGGTCCCTCCGTCTGGGGCTCCGACGGCAGCAAGTGGGATGCGATCGGCATGACACGCTCCATGCTCGACGTCCGCGATCTCAGCGCCTCCGCCCGCCAGGCAGACGAGTCCGACGACCTGGCTATCATTTCCGCCGCGCAGGACCTCTGGCCCACCCTCCGCCAGGACGGGCAGACCGTGTTCCGCTGGGCAGTATGGGAAATGGCGAAAGTGGCCCAGCAGGCCCTGGACGCCGCCGGTATCAGGTCAGAAGACCTGGTGGCCTTCATCCCCCACCAGGCCAACATGCGCATCATCGACGAAATGGTGAAGAAGCTTCAGCTGCCTGAAACGGTCACCGTTGCCCGTGACATCGCTGACGCCGGAAACACTTCGGCTGCCTCCATCCCCCTGGCCACCCACCGCCTGCTCCAGGAGAACCCGGAGCTCAGCGGCGGACTCGCGCTCCAAATCGGCTTCGGCGCCGGTCTGGTTTTCGGCGCCCAGGTCATCGTCCTCCCCTAGGAACGAACGCCCCAAACAGGCCGCACCCGCGGTTTGAACCGTTTCCGGCAGCCCCTGCCGGCAATAACAAGAAAAGGAGCCATCAATGGCTAGCAACGAAGAGATCCTGGCCGGCTTGGCTGAAATCGTCAACGAAGAGACCGGCCTGGCCCCTGAGGCTGTGGAGCTGGACAAGTCCTTCACCGAGGACCTGGACATCGACTCCATCTCGATGATGACCATTGTGGTCAACGCTGAAGAGAAGTTCGGCGTGCGCATTCCGGACGAAGAGGTCAAGAACCTCAAGACCGTCGGTGACGCCGTGAGCTTCATCTCCGGCGCACAGGCCTAGCCACGGCTTCAGCCGATTACGGCTGGCTGGATTGCCGGTCCGGACTTTCACCCGGACCGGCAATCCACCGCATTCATTCCGGCACTCAGCTGCCGCATACCTTTACGCGGGACCCCGCCGGACAAACCGGACACGGCCTGCCCACCGACAGAGAGTGATCCCATGACACGCAAAGTAGTCATTACCGGTCTGGGTGCCACCACGCCCATCGGCGGCGACGTACCCACTATGTGGAAGAACGCGCTGAAAGGGGTCTCAGGTGCCCGCACCCTGGAGGATGACTGGGTTGCCAAGTATGAGCTTCCCGTCCACTTTGCCGCACGCTGCAGCACTCCTGCCCTGGACGTCCTGAGCCGGGTCGAAGCGAAGCGGATGGATCCTTCCACCCAGTTCGGCGTGATCGCTTCCCGCGAGGCGTGGGCGGACTCGGGCATCACCGAAGTGGACCACGACCGTCTGGCGGTTGCCTTCGCCACCGGCATCGGCGGCGTCTGGACGCTCTTGGACGCCTGGGACACCCTGAAGGAAAAGGGACCCCGCCGTGTCCTCCCCATGACGGTGCCCATGCTGATGCCCAACGGCGTCGCTGCTGCCGTCAGCCTGGACCTGGGTGCCCGCGCCGGCGCCCACACCCCTGTGTCGGCCTGCGCCTCCGGCACCGAAGCCATGCACCTTGGCCTGGACCTGATCCGTTCCGGCAAGGCCGATGTGGTGATGTGTGGCGGCGCCGAAGCGGCCATCCACCCCATGCCCCTGGCCGCATTCTCATCCATGCAGGCACTCTCCCGCCGCAATGACGAGCCCGAGCGGGCCTCCCGTCCCTACGATCTTGGCCGCGACGGCTTTGTCATGGGCGAAGGCGCCGGTGCCCTGGTCCTCGAAGCCGAGGAGCATGCCCTGGCCCGTGGTGCGCGCATCTACGGCGAGCTGGCTGGTACCTCCGTCACGGCGGACGCCTACCACATCACCGCCCCGGACCCTGAGGGACTGGGTGCCACCCGCGCGCTTAAGGCAGCGATGTTCGACGGCCGGATCCAGGCTGAAGACGTGGTGCATGTGAATGCCCACGCCACGTCCACTCCCGTGGGTGACAAGCCGGAGTACACCGCCCTGCGCGCTGCCCTCGGCAACCACATCGACCATGTGGCGGTCTCCGCCACCAAATCGCAGATGGGTCACCTCCTGGGCGCCTCGGGCGCCGTGGAGGCCGTGCTCACGGTGCTGGCTGTCTACGAACGCAAGGCTCCGGTGACCATCAACCTGGAAAACCAGGATCCGGAGATCCCCCTCGACGTCGTCACCTCCGCCCGTGACCTGCCCGCGGGCAGCATTGTGGCACTGAGCAACTCTTTCGGCTTCGGCGGGCACAACGCTGTGATCGCGGTACGCAGCGTTTAGCACCGACGCCAAAGAGGGGCCCCGCCCGCTGCCTACTGCGCAGCTGGCGGGGTCCCTCTTTTCGCTATGGAGTATTTGCCGGGGAGCATAAGGTCAGATCCTGCACTGCAGGAACGTGGCTTGCGACGCCATCGATTCCAGACCGCAGTCAGCCCACCTGGTGCAGCCAGCGGACTGGAGCACCTTCTGCTGCGTGGCGGAAGGGTTCGAGCTCTTCGTCCCACGCCTCGCCGAGCGCGAGGGAGAGCTCATGGTAAACGGCTGACGGGTCACCGGCGCCGGACTCGTAGGCGTAACGGATCCTGTCCTCGGAGACCATGATGTTGCCGTGCACGTCAGTCACAGCATGGAAGATGCCCAGCTCGGGGGTATGGGACCAGCGGCCGCCGTCCACACCCTGGCTCGGTTCCTCGGTGACCTCATAGCGGAGGTGGGCCCAGCCGCGCAGGGCCGAGGCAAGCTGCGCTCCGGTTCCGGGCGTTCCCGTCCAGGAGAGCTCGGCGCGGAACATTCCGGGCGCAGCAGGCTGAGGGGTCCACTCAAGGTCCGTCCGCTTGTCCACGACGGATCCGATGGCCCACTCGACATGCGGGCACAGTGCAGTAGGGGCCGAGTGAACGAACAGCACACCGCGGGTCATTGCAACAGACATTCCATCCTCCATAGCTGTAGGTACGTCTTCCCCAACGACCTCTGCCTGGATGGAACTCCTGCGCCGTAGCCCTCACGGCGGCGGTATTCCCTGCCTGACTATTGAATTTTCTTGATTGTTAAGCCATGTCCGTCACTTGCGGTGAAGCGTGAAACGAGAGAGCTTCAAGCGACACTTGAAAGTTGCCGGACGTGACTCTTATTGTGCCGTACGCCGCCTAATTACGCCAGTGCAATTCGCCACACTGGCTTTTGACGGATATTTTCCCAACAAAGAATGCCGCGGATTTATTGTCATGCATGGTACTACCCCCAATTACGCCCTTGGATGTGCCTGCTGATAACTCTTCCTCAGGCGGTCCACAGAGACATGGGTGTAGATCTGAGTGGTGGCGAGGCTGCTGTGGCCCAGGATCTCCTGGACGGCCCGGAGATCCGCGCCCCCGTCCAAGAGGTGCGTGGCCGCGGTATGCCTCAAGGCGTGGGGCCCGGTAGCGGAGGTGTCCCCCAGTGCTTCAAAGAGCTCCTTCACGACGGCCCTGACCTGGCGCTGGTCCACCCTGTTGCCACGCGATCCAAGGAAGAGGGCCGGCCCGCTGTGAGGCTTGGCCAGCGCGGGCCTGCCCCTGCGGAGCCAGTCGTCGACGGCGACGGCGGCAGGAACACCGTACGGGACTGTCCGTTCCTTGTTGCCTTTGCCGATCACCCGCAGTGTGCGGCGGTCCGGGTTGAGATCATCCACATCCATGCCGGCGAGCTCACCCACCCGGAGACCGGTGGCATACAGGAGCTCCACCATGGCCCGGTTGCGGACAGCCATGGGCGAACCGGCGGCGGCGGCTTCCTCCAGGTTGCCAAGCAGCCGCCCCAGCTGTTGGGACTGCAGCACCCCCGGCAGTGACTTCCCGGTTTTTGGAGCCCGCAGCCGCAAGGCAGGATCTGTTTCCATCAGTTCTTCCCGCATGGCCCAGGTAGTGAAGGACCTGGCCGTGGCTGACCTCCGCGCCACGGTGGACCGGGACATCCCGCCCTGGCTCTGGATTCCCAGCCACCGTCTGAGCGTTCCCAGTTCGAGGCCGGGGAGGTCAGTCACGCCTTCGGAGGCGGCATACTGCAGCAGACTCCGGAGATCCGAGATGTAGGCCCGCAGGGTGTGGGCGGACCTGGCACGCTCTCCCGCCAGATACCTGGAAAAATCATCAATTGCCTGCTCGAGCGCGGGGGGCAGTTCCGGAGTCTCCACCTTCCTACTTTCCCAGTCTTTGCCGCCAAAGACAGGTACGGACACAGGAAACTAGCCTGATTCCTTGGCCCGTTTCCAGCCTCCCCTCTCCGACAAGGCAAGCCCCAGCAAGCCGAGACGGCCAAGCCCTGCCCGCACGGACTCCTGGCTGAGCCCGGCTACCGCACTGAGTTTTTCCACCGAACTGGTGGATCTTAGGGGAAGGGCATCCAGGAGGATGAGGTCCTCCAGGGTCAGTCCGTCGTGGACGGCTGCTTGGCCGCCCTTGGGCTCAAGAAGTGATTCACCGCTGGGTGAGGCCAGTTCGGCGATCTCCGCGGCATCCGTGACACAGACTGCGCCTCCGTCCCGGAGCAGCCTGTGGCAACCGGCCGAATTGGCACTGTGCACGGACCCGGGGACAGCACCCACCGCTCTCCCGAGGGTTTCGGCATGATGGGCGGTATTGAGTGCGCCTGAACGCCAGCGGGCCTCCACCACCACGGTGACCGCGGACATGGCAGCAATAAGCCTGTTCCGCTGCAGGAAGCGGTAACGGGTTGGTGCCGATCCCGGCGGAACCTCAGCTATCACGGCGCCCTGGTTGCAGACCGCACGCAGGAGGTCCTCATTGCCGGACGGATAGAACCGGTCCACACCGCCTGCCATAACAGCGATGGTGGGCAGTGGCCCTGCACCACCGGCCAGGGCTGCCCTGTGGGCGTGGGCATCAATACCGTAGGCACCGCCGGACACCACCGTAAAGCCGCGCTGAGCCAGTGAATAGGCAAGGTCTCCTGTCACAGAGGCACCGTAGCTGGTGCTGTCGCGGGACCCCACCAGAGCCACACATTGTGCTGCGGCTGGCAACGGCTGCTCCAAGCCCCGCCACCACAGGCACAGAGGCTCGTGGATGCCAAGATCGGCAAGCTGGGCAGGCCACAGTGCGTCCGAGGGGATGATCAGCCGGCCACCCAGGCGTGCCATGGTGGCAAGGTCCCGTTCGGGTGCCAGATCGGGAATGCGCGGCGCCCAGCGTTTGAGCGCCGCCGTAATGCCTCCCCAGCCGGCCCCGGCACCGTTGTCCGCCAGCAGCCCCGTAATTTCCTGTTCCAAGGCCGGCCCAGCCTTCAGCTGGCCTGTCGCGATCTTCAGCGAATCGGTGGCTCCGGCAGCCCGCACCAGCGCGAGGCCGGCCGCGTCTTGGGGCTCCATAAGCCTCGACAGCGCTGCGCGGGCGATCCGTTCGTTGTCCATGAGTCTCTTTCTTCACGCGGCTGCCGAGGCAGCCTGCCGGAGGCCCAGTGCCTGGCCGATGTCGTTGGTGTCGGGTTTGTCGCGGTGTGCCAGGTCGGCCAAGGTCCACGCCAGCCGCAGCACCCTGTCGTAGCCCCGGGCCGTCAGGACTCCCCGCTCCAGTGAGTGGTCCAGAATCCTTGTGGACGCGGCGGGGAGGCGGAGTCCGCCGCGAAGGATCCGCCCCGGAACCTGGGAATTCGTTTCGAGCCCGAGGCCTTGCAGCCTGTCGGCCTGGCGGCGGCGCGCGTCATCCACCCGCTGCGCCACGGAGGCGGTGTCCTCTTCAGAACCTGCCTGGCCGAAGTCGGCCAGTGAAACGCGCTCCACCTGCAACTGGATATCCACGCGGTCCAGGAGCGGGCCGGACATCCGGGCGAGGTAACGGCGCCGCATCATGGGAGTGCATATGCAGTCCAGTCCTTTGCCGGAGGCTTTCCCGCAGGGACACGGGTTGGCGGCGAGAACCAGTTGGAACCGCGCCGGATAGGCCGCGGTGCCAGCTGACCGGTGAATCACCAGTTCGCCGCTCTCCAGGGGTTGGCGGAGGGCATCCAACACCCGGCGTTCATATTCCGGCGCCTCGTCCAGGAACAGCACGCCACGGTGTGCCCGGGACGCCGCGCCCGGACGCGGCAGCCCTGAGCCGCCGCCGATGATGGCGGCTGCCGTGGCCGAGTGATGGGGGTTTTCAAAGGGCGGCCGCCGGAGGAGCTGGACGGCCGAGGACGGCAGGCCACAGAGCGAGTGGATGGCCGTGACTTCCATGGCCTCGTTGTCGGCCAGGTCCGGCAGGAGGCCGGGCAGCCTTTCCGCCAGCATGGTCTTGCCTGCGCCCGGAGGGCCGGTGAGCAGGAGGTGGTGGGCGCCTGCCGCCGCCACCTCCAGGGCACGCCGGGCATCGCCCTGGCCGGACACGTCGGCCATATCCGGCACCGCCTGCGTGCTCCCCGGGGCATCCCCTTGACTGGCCTCGTCCTGGGGCTCGAAGTCCAGCGCAAGTTCTTGCGGGTCCGCACCAAAGTCGAGGGCAAGCCGGGCCAGCGTGCGGTAGCCCCTGACATTCGCACCCGGCACCAGTGACGCCTCAGCCAGGTTGGCTTGTGCCACCACGATCTCCGGATACCCGGCCTGCACTGCAGCCATCACGGCAGGAAGAATGCCCCGCACCGGCCGAAGCCGGCCATCCAGCCCAAGTTCGGCCATGAAGACGGTCCGCCCGGTGGGCCTAATGTCATTCGCCGCCCGCAGCACGGCCATTGTCACCGCAAGATCGAACCCGGAACCCCGTTTGGGGAGGGAGGCCGGAATCAGGTTGGCGGTGATCTTCCGCCGGCTCAATGGAATTCCCGAGTTCTTCGCCGCGGAGCGGATGCGTTCCTTCGCTTCATTCAGCGCCGCGTCCGGGAGGCCCAGGA
Organism: Arthrobacter sp. CDRTa11; assembly: GCF_026427775.1. Classification (NCBI taxonomy): domain Bacteria; kingdom Bacillati; phylum Actinomycetota; class Actinomycetes; order Micrococcales; family Micrococcaceae; genus Arthrobacter; species Arthrobacter sp. CDRTa11. The sequence goes on from NZ_CP044532.1 coordinate 3,252,883, forward strand.
TCACAAACGCCGGCAGCGACTGGCCGATGTCCGCCTCAACCTCGACGATGTAGCCGTTGAGGCCCACCAGTGCCACCGAGTAGGTCCGGCCCAACGCCATCTACCCCACCCCTTTGAGGTGTTCCACCAGCGGTTCGCCAACGCCGTCGTCCAGCACGGAGATGACATCCACGCGCCGCAGCGGCATGCGGAGCTCCCGGTCCCGGCACCATGCGGAACCGAGCCGGTGCAGGCGGGCGAGTTTTTCCGGGCCCACGGCTTCAAACGGATGGCCGTAGTCCAGGGAGCGGCGGGTCTTCACCTCCGCTATGACCAGGGCATCGGCGTCCAAGGCCACGATGTCGATTTCGCCGTCCGGGCAGCGCCAATTGCGCTCCACCACCAGCATGCCAACTGACTCAAGATATACGGCGGCCAGCTCTTCGCCGCGCCGGCCCAACAGGTCTTTGGATTTCATGTCTACCTCCGCAACCAGCCTGCGGGGGCCAGTCAGCGGAGGACAGAGGGCCAGCTGCCTATGTGGGAAACGTGGCTAGAGTCAGGCTGTTTCGGGGCAATGTGGAGGAGCAGTGATCCTGCTTCCTGCGCGCATCAGTTGCCGAGGTCAACGTCCTTGGGCATGGCAAGTTCTTCATTGCGCGGAAGCTCTTCGACGTTGACGTCTTTGAAGGTGAGGACGCGGACATTCTTGACGAATCTCGCCGAGCGGTAGACGTCCCAAACCCACGCGTCCTGCAGCGTCAGGTCGAAGTAGACCTCGCCGTCGGCACTGCGGGCCTGGAGGTCAACATGGTTGGCCAGGTAGAAGCGGCGTTCTGTCTCGACAACGTAGCTAAAGAGCCCGACGACATCGCGGTATTCACGATAGAGCTGCAGCTCCATGTCGGTTTCATAGTTTTCAAGATCCTCAGCGCTCATGCTTCCATCTTGCACCATTCACCGTACCGCTGGCGCCACCGCAAGGGCCCGTCATTACAGTTCGCCGCCCAGGAGGTTCCAGCTCACCCTGTGGTACGGCGTGGGTCCTGCGGCCCTCAGCACGTCCCGGTGGAAGGGAGTTGCGTATCCCTTGTTTTCATTCCAGCCAAAATCCGGGTATTCGGCGTGCAGCCCGCACATCTGCTGGTCACGTTCCACCTTGGCGATCACGCTGGCGGCCGCAACACTCAGGCACTGCATGTCAGCCTTGATGCGGGTGTGGACCGGAGCGTCGCATCGCAGGTTCGACCCGTCGACCGTCATCTCGTCGAACAGGGAGGGCTGCTCGGCGGGCGACAGCCAGTTATGGCTCCCATCAAGCAGCACCAGGTCCGGCGTAACCCCGGCGGCGAGGACCTCAAACCAGGCGCGGGTTCCTGCCAGTCGCAGGGCGGCGATGATGCCGAGCGCGTCGATTTCGGCTGCGGACGCATGTCCCACCGCCGACGCGAGGCTCCATTTGCGGACCAGTGGTTCCAGGCGTTCCCGCTCCGCCGGGTTGAGCAGCTTGCTGTCACGGACCCCGGGCAGCGACTTCTGCGTTTCCAGATCCACGACGGCGATACCGACGCTCACGGGGCCTGCCAGCGCACCGCGGCCCACTTCGTCGACACCGGCGAGGTAGCGGACTCCCTGCGCTTTGAAGGACCGCTCATGGCGCAGCGTGGGGGGTTTTGAGTGGATGCCCGTGGCGGGGCGGAGAGGCACCTTGGCGGGCGTTGCAGGCAGTGCATTGGACATGGCTAGCCTGCCGGCGGCACGTTCCGGAACACGTCCGGGTAGTTATCAAGGGCAGTGATCCTGTTCAGCGGCCAGGCGATGACGGCGGCTTTGCCCTCGATGTCCGTGAGATCGATGAAACCACCGTTGGAATCCATGTGGGCACGGGAATCAGCGGAGTGGTTGCGATTGTCTCCCATGACCCAGACCTTCCCTTCCGGAACAACAACGTCGAAGTCGCGGATCTGTGGGGTTTCGGCACTGTTGACGTAGCTTTCGTCAACAGCGGATCCGTTGATGGCCAGTTTACCGCCGGCGTCGCAGCAGATCACGTGGTCCCCCGGGAGTCCAATGACACGCTTGACGAGGTGCTGCTGGGAATTGTCCGGCAGGAGGCCAACAAAGATCAGGCCGTCCTGGACCCAAGTGAAGGGGCCATCGGTCTTCTCCGGAACCGGCGGCAGCCAGCCCTTTGTATCCCGGAACACCACGACGTCACCCCGGGAAAGCGCAAAGGGTTCCGGGACAAGGAGGTTGACGAAGATGCGGTCATCGATATCGAGGGTGCTGACCATCGACTCGGACGGAATCCAGAAGGCCCGGAACAGGAAGGTTTTGATCAGGAAGGACAGGACCACGGCGATGACCACCACCGTGGCAACTTCCTTGAGCCAGACGAACACCGGGCTGGGGCGTGAGGCCTCCGGTTGCGGGGCTGCGGAACGCCGTCCGGAGGCCGGGGCCTCCGGAGCTTCCCCCGCCGCCGTCGCGTCGGCTGAACGGGCAGTGCCGGCCGCACTTGCCTGGCTGGCTCCCTCAGGGCCCGGCTCAGGTGTCCGTGGCTGGTTCTCGGGCATCTACTGTCCGTCCTCTGTTGTTGGTCCTGCCGCTGGCGGCCGTGGTAATGCTGCAAATCTATCAAGCGGCCAGAGGATCTGGACCGGCCTGCCAATCACCCGGTCCAGCGGAACCATTCCGCCACCCGGCGCGCCCAGCAGGCTGCGTGAATCCGCCGAAGCGGAACGGTGGTCTCCAAGCAGCCACAGCCTTCCCTCCGGAACAATCACGCTAAACGCCTGCGTGCTGGGCTTGTCGCCGTCGAAAACGTAAGACTCGTCAATGGCCTGACCGTTCACTGTGACTTTTCCAGCCGAGTCACAGCAGGACACCGCATCCCCGGGTAGCCCGATGACCCGCTTGACGAACGTGGTCTCAGAGCCTGTCAGCCCCAGCCATTGCCCGGCAGCTGCCAAAGAATCGGCCAGGGGACCCTTTCCGCTGTTGAGCGGGGCGAACGAACCCCGGCCGTCAAAGACCACAATGTCGCCGCGACGGATGGCCTCGGGGTCAAAGGCAGTTCTGGACACCAGGATACGGTCCCCGCCCTCCAGGACAGGCTCCATGGATTCTGACGGAATGAAGAAAACATCCAGCCACAGGGAGCGGACCAGTCCGCTGATTGCCACCGCAAGGACAAGTGCAAGGAACGCAAAACGCCAGCCCATTCTTCTGGGCTGGCGTTTTGTCTGGTCCATGATCCGTATCCTGGTGCGCTGTTGCGAATGGCTCCGGCGCTGGCCTTGTACGGCTGGGGCCTGCCGTAGGTCGAAGAGACCCTACTTGGCGGTGCTGAAGTCCCGCTTTTCCTTGATCTTGGCAGCCTTGCCGCGCAGTGCACGCATGTAGTACAGCTTGGCGCGGCGCACGTCACCCTTGGTGACTACTTCGATCTTGTCGATGATCGGGGAGTGTACCGGGAAGGTACGCTCAACACCGACGCCGAAGGAGACCTTGCGGACCGTGAAGGTCTCGCGGATGCCGTCACCCTGGCGGCCGAGGACGAAGCCCTGGAAAACCTGGACACGGGAGTTCTTGCCTTCGATGATGTTCACGTGGACCTTGAGGGTGTCGCCCGCGCGGAACTCAGGAACATCGGTGCGCAGCGAGGCTGAGTCTACGGAATCGAGAATATGCATAGTGCTACTCCTGGTAAACGCCACAGGTCATTCACTTTGGGTCACGGCGGCCAAGCCCGGCGCACAGGATGCACCGGAAATTGCCGTCGAAAATTTTGTGGGTCCGGTCCCGTCAATGATTGGCGGCACCGGGTTGTCTTAGCTGTTGGCCGCGCTCCCCCTGTGGCAGGTGCGGACCCAGCAGACACAAGGACTAATTTTGCCACATTCGGAGGCCAACAGCCAACCGCTTCACCAGCCCGTCAGGCGGGAGGTGCGCTGCCGGAGCCAGGGCGGGGACGGAGGCGTCCCTCGACGACGTCGTATCCCAGTTCAGCGAGGAACGTCCGGTCTGCACGGGGCAGCTTCCCGGCGTCGAACGTCGTCAGGAGGTCAGGGCGGCGTTCCGCTGTCCGACGGTATTGTTCGTGGCGGCGCCACTGTGCGATTTTGCCGTGATTGCCGCTCAGCAGGATGGCCGGAACGTCCCGTTCCCGCCAGCTGGCCGGCTTCGTGTACACGGGGTATTCAAGGAGACCATCCGAATGGGACTCCTCCACCAGGGAGTCGGGGTTGCCAACAACGCCCGGCAGCAGCCTTCCGATGGCTTCCACCATGGCCAGCACCGCTACCTCGCCCCCGTTCAGAACATAATCGCCAAGGCTCATGGGCCGGACAGTAAAATGCTCCTCGGCCCACTCAATAACCCGCTCGTCAATCCCTTCGTAGCGGCCGCAGGCGAAGACCAACTGGTCCTCCTCCGCGAGTTCGTGGGCCAGCGCCTGGGTGAAGCGCTCCCCCGCCGGCGACGGGACGATAAGGACGGGTTTGCCCCCTCCTTCTGACGGCCGCGCTTCCGCCACCGATGCCAGCGCCTGGGCCCACGGTTCCGCCTTCATCACCATGCCGGCGCCGCCACCGTAGGGCGTGTCGTCCACCGACCGGTGCTTGTCGGTGGTGAAATTCCGCAGGTCATGGACATGCAGGTCCAGCAGGCCGTCCTGCCGGGCTTTGCCGATCAGGGACAGTTCCAGGGGCGCCAGATATTCCGGAAAAATGCTGACGACGTCGATGCGCATCTAGGCGTTTTCCCCGGAAGCGCGGCCTTCGGTGTCCTCGGCGTTGACGTCGAACAGTCCTTCCGGCGGAGTCACCAGGACGAATCCTTCGGCGACGTTGACCTCGGGAACAATCTGCTCAACAAACGGGATGAGGATTTCCTTGCCGTCGGGTGTTTCAACCACCAGCAGATCCTGCACGGGCATGGTGTGCAGGCCGGAGACCTTTCCCACTACACGGGAGCCAACACGCGCTTCCAGTCCGACGAGTTCGTGCTCGTACCAGCCTTCGTCGTCGTCCTCGTCCAGTTCTTCGGTCTCGATGAAGAGCTTGGCGCCGCGGAGGGTTTCCGCCTGGTTCCGGGTTTCGATCCCGTCGAAGGCCAGCAGCAGGATGTCCTTGTTCCAGCGTGCGCTCTCCACCGTGAGCGTGCCCAGGGAGGCGGGTTCGACGACGAACTCGGTGCCCGGCACGAACCGGTCGGCCGGGGCGTCAGTCAAGACCTGGACCGTCACTTCCCCACGGATCCCGTGGGGTTTGCCGATTCGTGCCACCTGAAGCTGCATCTGTTCCTCTTTTTCCCGTTTACTGAATATGCGGCGCTGGTGTCCGCGTCTTATCGTGGTCGTTGGATCGTCAGTGCGCTATTGCCATGAAGCCAGCGCTTTTTGCTGTGAAAGCACTCCGGCCCCTCCACCGTTTACTGGTGGAGGGGCCGGAGCAAAACTGGTGTTGCGGGCGCGCTAGCGGCGGCGGTCGGTATCGACGACGTCGACCCTGACCGGTTCGCCGCCTGCCAATGCCGCGACGACGGTGCGCAATGCGCGTGCCGTGCGGCCCTGGCGGCCGATCACCCGTCCGAGGTCATCCTGATGAACGCGTACCTCGAGGGTGTCCCCGCGGCGGTTGTTCTTCGAGCTGACCTTGACGTCCTCCGGGGAATCAACGATTCCGCGGACCAGGTGTTCGAGCGCTTCTGCCAGCAATCTACTCAGCCTCGGTGGTCTCTGCTTCGGCCTCGGCCGGGGCTTCGTCCTTCTTAGCCTTCTTGGTGATGGCTTCCGGGATGATCACAGAACCCTTTTCAGGGGTAACGAAGGCAGGCTTGGCGACCTTGGTCTTCAAGGTGCCCTCCTGGCCCGGCAGGCCCTTGAACTTCTGCCAGTCACCGGTGATCTTGAGGATCGCGGCAACCTGCTCGGACGGCTGTGCGCCGACGCCGAGCCAGTACTGGGCACGGTCCGTGTCAACCTCGATGTATGAGGGCTCTTCGGTGGGGTGGTACTTGCCGATTTCTTCGATGGCACGTCCATCACGCTTGGAGCGTGCGTCCATGACGACGATGCGGTAGTACGGTGCGCGCATTTTGCCAAAGCGCTTAAGGCGAATCTTTACGGCCACTTTTGTGGTCACTCCTGTTTCAGAAAGGGGGTGAACCTGCGTTCTGCACCCGTGGGGCGGGCCATACTTGAGGGTTCGAAGGACAGGATCCGGACGCGGAGAGAGGGGCCACGCAGATCGAGTACCTGTCTATTGTGCCAGATCAGCGGATGGATTTCGACTTGACACGTGGGGCTGGCGGCGAAGGAACCCAGACGGGCCGGGCCGGACACTCAGGAGGACCAGACGTACAGCCCGGTGCGGTCCGTGTCGTCGATTCCGCTGGCCAGCTCGGCAAGCTGCTGGACGTACTTGCGGGCGTCTTCGGCTCCGAACGGCATGTCGTCCTGGGCCGCCCACTTTTCGGCGACGTCGTCCAGGACGTTGCCCTCTCCTTCGGTCTCATAGCTGAGCAGATCCGCGAGCGCCCGCACCATCGCCGGCGGAACCCCGAGCAGCGAGTCACTGGCCACGTCCACCATGGCCAGTTCGTAGTCCGCCCCTCCGGCATGCACGGCGGCTCCGGCGAGATCGCCCAGCTGTTCGATTTCGAAGTCGCTGATTCCGGGGATCCGCAGGCCCTGCCCGGCGGGCGAACCCGTGGACGCGCCCCGCTCGTCCAGGTCGCGTGCGCGCTTAAGCGCGGCGTCGTGGGTTGCCACAAACAGTTCGGTAAAGCCCATGGGAATCGCCCTCATTCCGTCGACGGTACGGCCCGGGAAGGCAGCGCTTTAGCGCCGCCCCGGCCGTTCGGATTCAGCTTAACCCACAGCCGTGCCCGGACAGCTGCACCGACCCAGAGCAATAGCTAGCGGACGGCGACCCGGATCCTGTTGCGCCATGGGTCCTCAAAGCGCAGCTCCGCGCCGGTGTGGTGGGCGGCGACTCCGGCAACCTTCAGGCGGTCGGCGAGAGCGCCGACGTCGTCACCTGAGGGAACTTCGATCAGCACTTCGCCCAGGCCCAGCGTGTCCCGCCGGGGACCGGCGCCACGGCTGTTCCACACGTTCATGGCCATGTGATGGTGGTAGCGGCCGGCGGAGACAAACAGCGCCTGGCCATGCCAGCCTGCGGTCTTTTCAAATCCGAGGGTGCCAACGTAGAAGGCGTGGGCCGTCTGTACGTCCCCCACTTGGAGGTGGACATGGCCCACACCCGCCGCAGCGCCCAGCTGGCTGTCCACTGACTTCTGGGTCAGGTGCTCCTGCAGGTACCGCTGCGGCGGCAGGGCGAGGCTGTCCATCACCACGTCCTTGCCGTTCCAGGACCAGCGTTCACGCGGGCGGTCCCAGTAGAGCTCGATGCCGTTGCCCTCGGGGTCATTGAAGTAGAAGGCCTCACTGACCAGGTGGTCGGCGCTGCCCGTGAAGGACCGGGGGTCATACTGCGCCACGGTGGCCACGGTGGCAGCGAGCGAAGGCTGGTCATCAAAGAGCAGCGCTGTGTGGAACAGGCCGGCCTCTCCCCTGCCTGGAAGATTCAAGCCTGGCGCGGGGGCGAGGTGCACCAGCGGCTTGCCGAGCCGGCCCAGGTAAAGCCCGCCGTCCTGTTCGGCCACCACCTCAAGCCCGAGGGCACGCTGGTAGTAATCGGTCATGAGCTTCATATCTCCCACTTTGAGCATCACCGTGCCCATGGTGAGGCTGGCAGGAAGAAGATCCTGGCTGGCGGCTTCTGAAGTCATTGAACACTCCCGGGTCAATGGCCATCGCGGGTCGTGGCCTCTTACTTATCTCAATTACTTGAAGCTTCAATTTATTCCCAGCGAAAGCCAGCTTTTGTCAGAGGATAAGTTCAGCGGATGAGATGCCCGCCCAGCACCACGTTCTGGAGCCTGGCAACAGTTTCCGGCACCGTCCGCGGATCCTCTTGGCAGAGCACAACGTCCGCAGGCGCGCCCTCGGAGATGCCGTCCGCCCCCAGCCAGCTCCGGGCACTCCAGCAGGCGGCGTCGAGGGCGGAAGCCATGGGAAGTCCGGCTTCATGGAGCGCCAGGATCTCGTCCGCGATCCGCCCGTGCCTGATGACGCTTCCGGCATCGGTGCCCGCATAAATCCGGACCCCGGCCTCAAAAGCCTCAAGCACCCGCTCTGCCCTTCGCTCCCAGAGTGCCCGCATATGGGCGGCATACCGCGGAAACCTTGCTTCAGCCTGGTCAGCGATCCCCGGGAAGGTGGCGATGTTGATGAGTGTGGGCACGATGGGGACGCCCTGTTCTACGAACCTGGGGAGGTGCCGTGGCAGCAGCCCGGTGGCGTGCTCAACACAGTCGATCCCTGCATCCAGCATGTGGTCCAGGGTCTCTTCTGCGAAGCAGTGCGCTGTCACCCGGGCGCCCTCGTCGTGGGCTGCCTCAACGGCATCCCTGACGACGGCGGGAGGGAACGACGCCGCCAGGTCACCCGCACCACGGTCGATCCAGTCCGCCACCAGCTTGACCCAGCCATCGCCGGCACGTGCCTGCTTGCGGACCGCCTCAACAAGCCCGCCGGGCTCCACTTCGACGGCGAAGTTCCGCAGGTAGCGGCCTGTCCGTGCAATGTGGCGGCCTGCCCGGAGGATCCTGGGCATGCCTGGCTTGCCCTGCAGCCAGCGGGTATCACTGACGGCGCCGGCATCCCTGACCAGGAGTGTCCCGGCGTCGCTGTCGGTGCGGGCCTGTTCTTCGGCAACTTCGTCCGCCACGGCACCGCCCCCGCCCAGGCCGATATGGCAGTGCGCGTCCACAAAACCTGGCAGCACCCAGCCTGAGAGGACCCTGTCCGGAGCCCTCTGGGGACGGTGGAAGGTCAGCCTGCCATCCACCGACCACAATCCGCGGCGTTCCTGGCCCGGTCCCGTGAGAACGGTTCCACTGAATTTAATGACTCCGGCCATGGCCTAGAGTTCCCTCCTCATCGTGAGCCGCGGAGCCAGGGCATCAAGCCCGAGTCGCTTTTCGTGGGCCCGCAGAGCGGCAAGGCCGGGCCCTGAAGCCGGGAATTCCACGAAGCCGCACCTGGCGTAGAACGGGGCATTAAAGGGGACGTCAGCGAAGGTACACAGCGTCATCGCTTTGAACCCCCGGCGCCGTGCTTCATCTGCGGCGGCTTCAACCAATGCCCTGCCGAGGCCCCGCCTGCCAGCTGCCGGGTGGACCGAAAGCTGCTCGAGATGAGCCAGGCCGTCCACCACATCGACCCGGGCGAATCCAGCAGGCGGACGTCCCGATACCAGGACAAAGAGCGAACCTAGGGCCGGGGTTGGCTGCGGCGCCGGGAGCAGAACTCCGCCCAGCGCGTCCTGAAGCTGTGCGTCCGCTGCGGCTTCCAGCTGTGGCAAGCAACCCAGATCGGCTGGCTCCGCAGGTCTGATCCGGGGTGCCTCATTCGAGTCAGTCACGCCGTCAGGCTAGCACCGGGCATGTGACAACGTCCTCCCGCGCAGGCTGTGGTAGCTTCATCTTGACCACACGGGTGCCCTTGCAAGGGCTGAGATCGGGCTAACGCAGCCTGCGACCGTTGAACCTGTCCGGGTAATGCCGGCGAAGGAAGTGAGTATTCTCGTGAATACGCAAGAAAAACTGCTGCCCCCTGCCCAAAATGAAACTGCCGGCACTGAAAAGGGAGACCAATCCCGGCACGCTGACACACAGTCGCTGAAGTCGCATTCGCTGGCTTTCATCAAGGACGAGGCCTCGGGAATCCAGGTTCCCGTGACGGAGATTGCCCTGGAGCCCTCTCCGAACGGCCAGGCGAACAGCCCGTTCAGGATCTACCGGACCGCCGGCCCGGGCAGCGATCCGGTGGTTGGGCTGGCGCCGTTCCGCTCTCCATGGATCAACGAACGGGGCGACACCGAGCCGTACAGCGGCCGGGAGCGGAACCTGCTCGACGACGGCCGTTCCGCCGTGCGCCGCGGAGCAGCTTCGGCGGAGTGGAAGGGAGCGCAGCCCGAGCCCCGCCGCGCCGTCGCCGGCCGGACGGTGACCCAGATGCATTACGCAAAACAGGGCACCATCACTCCAGAGATGCGGTTCATCGCCCTCCGCGAGAACTGCGATGTGGAGCTGGTGCGCAGCGAGGTCGCGGCCGGACGCGCGATTATCCCCAACAACATCAACCATCCGGAGTCCGAGCCGATGATCATCGGCAAGGCCTTCCTGGTGAAGATCAACGCCAACATCGGCAACTCGGCCGTCACCAGTTCCATCGCTGAGGAGGTGGACAAGCTGCAGTGGGCCACCCAGTGGGGGGCCGACACCGTAATGGACCTGTCCACCGGGGATGACATCCACACCACCCGCGAATGGATCATCCGCAACTCTCCGGTCCCGATCGGCACGGTGCCCATCTACCAGGCGCTGGAAAAGGTCAACGGTGAAGCGAATGCACTGACCTGGGAGATCTTCCGCGACACCGTCATCGAGCAGTGCGAACAGGGGGTGGACTACATGACCATCCACGCCGGGGTTCTGCTGCGGTACGTTCCCCTGACCGCCAACCGCGTAACCGGGATCGTGTCCCGCGGCGGTGCCATTATGGCGGGCTGGTGCCTGGCACACCATCAGGAGAACTTCCTCTACACCCACTTTGACGAGCTCTGTGAGATTTTCGCGAAGTACGACGTCGCGTTCTCCCTTGGCGACGGCCTGCGGCCGGGAGCGACGGCGGACGCCAACGACGCGGCGCAGTTTGCCGAACTGGACACCCTGGCGGAGCTGACCCAGCGGGCCTGGGAGTTCGACGTGCAGGTGATGGTGGAAGGCCCCGGCCATGTGCCGTTCCACCTGGTCCGCGAGAATGTGGAACGCCAGCAGGAACTCTGCAAGGGCGCACCGTTCTATACCCTTGGCCCCTTGGTCACTGACGTTGCCCCTGGCTATGACCACATCACCTCAGCCATCGGCGCCACGGAAATTGCCCGCTACGGAACGGCGATGCTCTGCTACGTCACGCCCAAGGAGCACCTGGGCCTGCCCAACAAGGACGACGTCAAGACCGGCGTGATCACCTACAAGATCGCGGCCCACGCAGCCGACCTCGCCAAAGGACACCCGGGCGCCCATGAACGGGACGATGCCCTGTCCAAAGCCAGGTTCGAGTTCCGTTGGCGTGATCAGTTTGCGCTGTCGCTGGACCCTGTCACGGCCGAGGCTTTCCATGACGAAACGCTGCCCGCGGAACCGGCCAAAACGGCACACTTCTGCTCCATGTGCGGTCCCAAGTTTTGTTCCATGAGGATCAGCCAGGACATTCGGGATGAATACGGCAGCAGTGATTATGCTTCCGGTGGCTCCCGGGACACCCCGCAGTCGGAGGCCGAGATTGCTGCCGGAATGCGGGAAAAGAGCCAGGAGTTCCTCGCCGCCGGCGGCAAGGTGTACCTGCCTGAGCTGCGGCTCCCCGAAAGCGCCCGCCACTAGCGGGCTTCAAGCTCCGTCCGGCAGGCATTTGGGGGCCTGCCGGACGGAGATCTGCGGTAGATCCTTGGGAGGCAGGCAGGGTGGGAAACGCCCGTCAGGACGCCCGCGGCTGCAGGCGCCGGCTGGCTTCGGCAATGAATGAACGGATGCAGTGGTCACCCTCGGCGGAATCCTGGGGCCGGTGCCCGCCGGCGGCATGGCGGTGCATGGCGCCGGTCTCCCTGAGGTACCCGGCGATTTCTTCGTAGAGGGGCTCCCAGCCGCCGGTCAGGACCAGCGTGGGGACACCGGGAACGATCTGCAGCGGGGCTTCCCAGGCGGGAGCCTGCAGCCGGAGCCGGCGCGCGGACCGTTTCTCCTCCACGGTGGCCGGCTCCTGCAGATCCGCCGCGTACACCCGCCGGACGAACTCCCGCTGGAAGTCCTCATCCCCAAGCTGGTGGCGGACATCAAAGAGCGGCTGCATCAGTTCGCGGTGTGCCGCGGTGGCGGGCAGTTCGGCGGTGAGCGACAGGCAGGCCGGCTCCACGAGGGTCAGCGAAAGCACCAGGTCCGGGCGTTCGACGGCGGCCAGCATGGCTGAGATGGCGCCCTGGGCATGCGCCACAACGTGGCCGCCGGCAGCGCCCCGGCCGTCATCAGCCAGGGACCGGAGGACGATGGCGGCATCGGCTGCAAAGGACGATTCCACAGGTTCGGCCACGGGATCGAATCCGTGCCGCCGGAGGAACAGGGCGTCATAGGTCAGTGCCATGCCATGCTGGCGGGGCCATGCCGCCGCGCCGAAGCTTCCGGCGCCGTGGACGAACACTACCCTCTGCTTGAACATGACCCAACCCTAATCCACGGCTCCGACATCCCGGCGGCACCACCCAAGTGGGTGGCAGTAAACGCACCGAAACTCGGGTTTCGGAGCGTTAACTGCGACCCAGTTGGGCTGCTTAGTTGAGGCTGCGGGTTACTTGCCGAGGAATTTGTCGAAGCCCTTGGGCAGGTTGAGCTGGGACGGATCGAAGTCGCCTGACTGCTGGCCGAACGCCGCACCGGTGGGAAGGGCCTTCGCCGCACCTGCCCGGCGGGCTTCAGCTTCCCGGAGTTCCTGGGCTGCCTTGGCCGGGTTTCCGGAGCGCGCCTTCTTCTTCGGGGCGTTCTTGACAGCCTTCTTACCGCCGCCCGGGCCGCCCATTCCCGGCATACCGGGCATACCGGGCATGCCGCCCTGCGCCATCTTCTTCATCATCTTCTGTGCCTGAGCGAAGCGCTCCAGCAGGCCGTTGACCTCTGAGACATGCACACCCGAACCGCGGGCAATACGGGCGCGGCGGGAGCCGTTAATGATCTTCGGGGCGACGCGCTCGTGCGGCGTCATGGAGCGGACGATGGCCTCCACGCGGTCGATCTCGCGTTCGTCGAACTGCTCGAGCTGCTGGCGGATGTTCTGCGCACCAGGCATCATCATCAGCATCTTCTTCATGGAGCCCATGTTGCGGATCTGCTGCATCTGGGCCAGGAAGTCATCGAGGGTGAAGTCTTCCTGGTCGGCGAACTTCTTCGCCATCCGGGCGGCTTCGTCCTTGTCCCAGGACTTCTCGGCCTGCTCGATGAGCGTCAGGACATCGCCCATGTCCAGGATGCGTGAGGCCATCCGGTCCGGGTGGAAGAGCTCGAAGTCGTCCACCCCTTCGCCGGTGGACGCAAACATCACGGGCTTGCCGGTCACGGACGCAACGGAGAGCGCGGCACCGCCGCGGGCGTCGCCGTCGAGCTTTGACAGCACAACGCCCGTGAAGTTGACGCCTTCATCGAAGGCCATCGCCGTGTTGACCGCATCCTGGCCGATCATGGCGTCGATGACGAAGAGCACTTCGTTGGGGACAATCGCCTTGCGGATCTGGCGTGCCTGCTCCATCATCTCGGCGTCCACGCCGAGACGGCCGGCGGTGTCCACGATCACGACGTCGTGCAGCTTCTGGCGTGCTTCCTCAACACCAGCCCGGGCGACGGCGACAGGATCGCCAGCGGGATGCTCAAGTTCGGACGTGGCGCCTGGGTGCGGGGCGAAAACCGGCACCCCGGCGCGCTTGCCCACTACCTGGAGCTGGGTAACGGCATTGGGGCGCTGGAGGTCGCACGCTACAAGGATGGGGCTGTGGCCCTGGGACTTCAGCCACTTGGACAGCTTGCCAGCAAGGGTGGTCTTGCCGGCACCCTGGAGGCCGGCGAGCATGATGATGGTGGGCCCGTTCTTGGCCAGCCGGATGCGGCGGGTCTCGCCGCCGAGGATCTCAACGAGTTCCTCATTAACGATCTTGACGATCTGCTGGCTCGGGTTCAGTGCCCCGGAGACCTCGGCACCCAGGGCGCGTTCACGGACCCGGCCCGTGAATTCACGCACCACCGGAACGGCAACGTCGGCGTCCAGGAGGGCGCGGCGGATCTCGCGGACTGTGGCGTCGACATCGGCCTCAGTGAGGCGGCCCTTGCCACGGAGATTCTTGAAGGTTGCTGTCAACCGGTCAGAGAGTGAATTGAACACGCGCCGTGCACTTCTTTCAGTGGATGTACGGGACTCGACTATCTAGGGTACCAAGTCAGCCCGGCATGGTGGCATGCTGGCAAGGTGACGAGCCAAACAACTGTAAAAACCCTGCTCATCCTCGGCGCTTCAGGCGACCTGACCGGAAGGCTGCTCCTGCCCGGCCTCGCCCGATTGTTGGCGAGCGGCCGTGCAGGAGGCCTGAACCTGGTGGGGGCCGGCTCCGACCCCTGGACTCCGGAACAGTGGCGGGACCGCGTCCACAATGCCTTCGCGGAGGCAGCCGGGTCCGCGGACGCGGCCGGGCAGCGGGCCTTGGCGGCCATCGAGAAGGAAACCACCTACCACCAGGTGGACGTTACTGGGGAGGGTCCGCTGGCCTCCCTGGTGGCGGGCCTGGACGGTCCCGCCGCTGTTTACTTCGCCCTCCCGCCGCGGGTCAGCCAGCTTGCCTGCGAGGCACTGCGGCGCGGCGGGCGGCTGCCTGCCGGCACGCGGCTGGTCATGGAGAAACCCTTTGGATCGGGTGAGGCATCTGCCCGTTCCCTCAACGAGACCCTGGCGTCCCTGGTGCCTGAAGACCACATCCACCGGGTGGACCACTTCCTGGGCAAAGCCACGGTGCTCAACATCCTGGGCCTTCGGTTTGCCAACAACTTCCTGGAGCCGGTCTGGAACAGGGAGCATGTGGAGAAGGTGGAGATCATCTTCGACGAAGACCTGGCCCTTGAGGGACGCGCCCGTTACTACGACGGCGCTGGGGCCTTGAGGGATATGATCCAGAGCCATCTCCTGCAGATCATGGCGCTGATGGCCATTGAACCGCCGGCCAGCATCGGCGAGCGGGACCTGCGGGACGCCATCTCTACCGTGCTCCGAGCCAGCAGCATCAGCGCCCCCTATGCAAAATCCACCCGCCGGGCCAGGTACACGGCGGGCACGGTCTCAGGACGGAATATCCCCGATTACGCCGACGAGGAGGGTGTGGATGCGGCCAGGGGCACTGAGACCCTGGCCGAGGTCCAGGTGGAAATCAACAACTGGCGCTGGAAAGGCGTTCCCTTCATCCTGCGCTCCGGGAAGGCCCTGGGCGGGAAGCGCAAGGAAGCAGTAGTCACCTTCCGCCCAGTCCCCCACCTGCCGGCCGGGTTCACGGGCGTGGACTCGCCCAACCAGCTCCGGATCGGCTTCGGGCCGGACACGCTGCAGTTCGACGTCGATGTGAACGGCCCCGGCGACATTTTCAGCCTGGGCCGCACCACCCTCAATGCCGAGCTCAGCGGCTCCGATCTCCTTCCCTATGGCGAAGTGCTGGAGGGCGTACTGAATGGAGACCCGCTGCTGTCCGTCCGCGGTGACACCGCAGAGGACTGCTGGCGGATCGTGGAGCCCGTCCTGAAGGCCTGGTCCCGGGGCACGGTACCGCTGGAGGAGTACGACGCCGGGTCCGCGGGGCCGGCGGGATGGTCAAGCCCGGCAGAAGCGGACTGACACCACCAAAAAGCAGAGCGGGCAGGAAACCCTTCCAGGTTTCCTGCCCGCCCTGCTGTGGAGCTGTGTGGCGTTTAGTGTGCGGCGGCCTAGATTGCGGCGGTGCCGCGTTCTCCGGTGCGCACCCTGACTGCCTCGAAAACATCTACGGTCCAGACCTTGCCGTCGCCGGCGCGGCCGGTGTTGGAGCTGGCGATGATCACATCGAGGATGTCATCGGCCTGCTCGTCGGTGGCCAGCACTTCTACCCGGATCTTGGGCAGGAGGTCCACGTTGTATTCTGCCCCACGGTAGACCTCCGTGTAGCCGCGCTGCCTGCCGTAGCCGCTGGCCGCGCTGACCGTCAGTCCCTGGACGCCGTATGCTTCCAGGCCTTCCCGGATTGCTTCGAGCTTCTCCGGCCTGACGATTGCTGTAATCAGTTTCATGCCCCCACGCTTTCCTTGCCTGATGCCGGCTCCGTCTTCTTGGCGCCTGACTTTGCCTCAGATGGTGCAGCGTCATGTGCCTTGCCGGTGATCAGTTCATGCAGCGGTTGGAAGCTTCCGCCGTGGCCGCCAACACCAAACTCGTAGGCGGTCTCTGCGTGCAGGCTGAGGTCAACGCCAACCGCTTCCTGCTCCTGCGAAACGCGGAAGCCCATGGTCTTGTGGATGGCGAAGGCGATCAGGGCTGTCAGGATCGCGGAGTAGGCGATGGCGATGCCCGCTGCCGCAAGCTGGGCCCAGAGCTGGGTGAAGCCGCCGCCATAGAAGAGGCCGCCGCCGACGCCCTCTTCGGGCAGGGCGATGAAGCCAAGGGCTACGGTGCCGATGATGCCGGACACAAGGTGGACACCCACAACGTCCAGGGAGTCATCGAAGCCCCAGCGGAACTTGAGTCCGACTGCAAGGGCAGAGGCTGCACCGGCGATGAGGCCGAGGCCGAGGGCACCCAGGGGGCTGACGTTTGCGCAGGCGGGGGTGATGGCAACCAAACCAGCGACAACACCTGATGCTGCACCCAGGGATGTGGGGTGTCCGTCGCGGATTCGTTCTGTAATGAGCCAGCCGATCATGGCTGCGGCAGGTGCTGCGAGGGTGTTGACCCAGATCAGGCCGCCCTGCTCAGCGGTAGCGGCCAGGCCGCCGTTGAAGCCGAACCAGCCGAACCAGAGGATGGCCGCGCCGAGCATAACAAACGGGATGTTGTGGGGGCGGTGGTTCGGGTCCTTGCCGAAGCCCTTACGGTTGCCAATGATCAGGACGAGGATCAGCGCGGCCACACCGGCGTTGATGTGGACAACAGTGCCGCCGGCGAAGTCGATGGCCGGGCCAAGGGCCTGGCCGATGGCGCCTTCAGCACCGAAGAGGCCGCCGCCCCAGACCATGTAGGCCAGCGGGCAGTAGACCAGTGTTACCCACACCGGCACGAACACGGTCCAGGCGCCGAACTTGGCGCGGTCCGCAATGGCGCCGCTGATGAGGGCCACAGTGATGATGGCGAAGGTTGCGCCGTAGCCGACAAGGATGAGGCCTTCCGGCGACTCTGCCGTGTTGACGCCCTCAAGGCCGAAGCTGGCGAAGGGGTTCCCAACCATCTGCAGGAAGCCTTCACCGCCGGTCATGGAGTAACCCCAGAGCACCCAGACAACACTCACGATGCCGATGGAGATGAAGCTCATCATCATCATGTTCAGTGCCGCTTTGGCGCGCGTCATGCCGCCGTAGAAAAATGCCAGACCCGGTGTCATGAACAGCACGAGTGCCGCCGCCACCATGAGCCATACGTGACCTGCGGTAAGTTCCATGGTGCACGTCCTCCCTATGATCGATACTGCGGAATTCTCCGCCTGCCAACGCCGTTTGCGTTCTGTAAAGAGTTTGTCCGCGCCGTGTTTCGCGTGCGGAGGATTTAGATTGCTGGCTTGTTACAAGAACCTCTAGGAAGTAAATGGTGCATATCTGGCTTGTTACGGTTATGTTTCAGCGCTCCCCCGGCACCCATTGACCACGACTGCAAGGACACCTGCATCATGACTGCCACAGCCCGTGTGAGCGGCGCCACAGCGCGGATTTTCGCCATCCTGCGCCCGCAGCGGCCAAAGCTTCCGCGCGACATCAAGGTGATGCTGGTTGCAGCGTTCCTCATTGCCCTTGGATTCGGACTTGTTGCACCCGTGTTGCCGCAATTCGCCACAACCTTTGATGTGGGGGCCACCGCCGCGGCGGTCATCGTGAGTATCTTTGCCATGATGCGCCTGGTGTTCGCGCCGGCCGGCGGGGCCCTGATCGGCCGGGTGGGCGAACGGCCGGTCTACGTTGGCGGGCTGCTGATTGTGGCGGCTTCAACCGCGGCATGCGCCTTTGCCCAGGACTACTGGCAGCTGCTGGTCTTCCGTGGCCTCGGCGGCGTGGGCTCGGTGATGTTTACCGTGGCTTCCATGGCACTGGTGGTCCGGCTGGCCCCGGCGGAAAGCCGCGGCAGGGTGTCCGGGGCGTATGCCAGCGCCTTCCTGATCGGCAACGTGTGCGGTCCAATCGTTGGCGGAATGCTGGCAGGATTCGGCCTGCGCGTGCCCTTCCTGGCATATGCGGCGGCCCTGGTACTGGCGGCTGCCGTGGTCCAGACCCAGCTCAGCCACCGGCCTGCAGGTACCCGGGCTTCCGGGACAGGAGCCCCGGAGATGCGGTTCGGCGAGGCCCTGCGGGTGGGCGCCTACCGATCGTCGCTGGTCTCCAGCTTCGCCAACGGCTGGGCCACATTCGGGGTGCGGATGGCCACGGTTCCCCTGTTTGCCGTTGCGGCGCTGGGGTCGGGCCCGGAAGCCGCCGGCTTGGCGCTGGCCGTGTTCGCGGCAGGCAACGCGGTGGCCCTGGCGTTTTCCGGACGCCTGGCTGACAGCCTGGGCCGCCGCCCCATGATGGTCTCAGGGCTGCTGGTCACCGGAATCTCCACAGCGGCCATCGGCTTCACATCGGACCTGGCGTACTTCCTGGCGGCCTCGGCGGTGGCCGGAATTGGTGCCGGCATCCTGGGTCCGGCGCAGCAGGCTGCCGTGGCCGACATCATCGGCTCCGAACGTTCCGGCGGGCGGGTGCTTGCTGCCTACCAGATGACCTCCGATATCGGCGCTATTGCCGGGCCCGTCCTGGCCGGCCTTCTCGCGGACCGGCTGGGATACGGCTGGGCGTTCGGGGTGACCGGCGGCGTCCTGGTGCTGGCCGCTGCGGCGTGGACCGCCACGCCGGAGACCCTGAAGGCCAAGCGCTGAGCTAGTTCAGCAGCGCGTCCACAAAGCTTTCCGCCTCGAAGGGAGCGAGGTCATCGGCGCCCTCGCCCAGGCCAATCAGCTTCACCGGCACGCCCAGCGAGTTCTGGATGGCGACGACGATTCCGCCCTTGGCAGTGCCGTCCAGTTTGGTCAGCACAATGCCTGTGATGTTGACCACCTCGGAGAACACGCGCGCCTGGTTCAGTCCGTTCTGGCCGGTGGTGGCGTCCAGAACGAGCAGCACCTCGTCCACTTCGGCGAGCTTTTCGATGACCCGCTTGACCTTGCCAAGCTCGTCCATCAGGCCCACCTTGTTCTGCAGGCGCCCGGCGGTGTCGATCATCACCACGTCGACTTCCTGCTCGATGCCTGCCTTAACAGCCTCATAGGCGACCGAGGCTGGATCGGCGCCGTCGACGTCGGACTTCACCGTTGGAACCCCGACGCGCTGGCCCCACGTTGCCAGCTGTTCGGCGGCGGCGGCGCGGAACGTGTCCGCCGCGCCCAGGAGGACGTCCTTGTCCTCCGCCACCAGGACGCGCGCGAGCTTGCCTACTGTGGTGGTTTTGCCTACGCCGTTAACACCCACCACCATCATGACGGCGGGCGTCGTGGCGTGCCGGTCGATGTGCAGCCTGCGGTCCATGGTGGGGTCCACGAGCTTGATCAGCTCTTCCCGAAGCAGCGCCTTGACCTGCTCGGGGGTCCGGGTGCCCAGCACCTTCACGCGCTCCCGCAGGGCGTCCACCAGCTGCATGGTGGGTTCGGTTCCCAGATCCGCCAGCAGCAGCGTCTCCTCCACCTCGTCCCAGACGTCTTCATCAATTTTGTCGCTCGACAGCAGGGCCAGGAGGCCCTTGCCCAGGATGTTGTTGGAGCGGACCAGCCGCTCCCGCAGGCGGGTAAGCCGGCCGGCCACCGGAAGAGGGGTTTCAACCTGGATTGTTTCCAGGCCCGCTGCATCATCCGGTACGTCAGCTGTCTCCAGGTCCTCAATGTCGACGCCGGCAGGCGCCTTGCGCTCGGCAGTCGCCGGCGGCGCGTCCTCCAGCAGCGTTCCGCCACCCTGCTGGGCTGCGGGATCGTTGGCGTCGCGCGTGCCCGGGTACTGGGTGATGTTCTTCCGTGTCTTCATCAGGACAGGAATCAGCCCGCCAAGAACCGCCAGGGCAGCAACAATGGACAGAATAATAGGGAGGATGTCATTCACTCCCCTAGCTTCTCACAAAGGCAGCAGGCGTTTTCCGGCCCTCCATCGGAGCTGGCACGCCGGCAAGTACTGCTGCAAGCACCAGAGGCAGCTACACGTCCGCGCCCAAACGCTGGCTAATGACCGTGGAGACGCCGTCTCCGCGCATGGTGACGCCGTACAGCGCGTCAGCGACTTCCATGGTCCGCTTCTGGTGGGTGATGACAATCAGCTGGCTTGATTCCCTGAGTTCCTCGAAGATGGTGATCAGCCGGCCAAGGTTTGTGTCGTCCAAAGCGGCCTCTACCTCGTCCATGACGTAGAAAGGCGAAGGCCTCGCCTTGAAAATGGCCACCAGCAGGGCGACGGCTGTGAGGGAGCGTTCCCCGCCGGACAGCAGCGAAAGCCGCTTGATCTTCTTGCCGGCGGGCCGCGCCTCCACCTCGATGCCGGTGGTGAGCATATCCGACGGATCTGTCAGCACAAGGCGGCCCTCCCCGCCGGGGAAGAGCCTCGCGAAGACCCGGACGAACTGCGTCTGGGTATCCTCGAACGCCTCGGCGAACACGCGTTGGACGCGGTCATCAACTTCCCTGATGATGTCCAGCAGGTCCTTGCGGCTGGCCTTCAGGTCCTCCAGCTGGGTGCTAAGGAACTGGTGCCTCTCCTCAAGGGCGGCAAATTCTTCCAGTGCCAGGGGGTTCACCCGGCCAAGGCTGGCGAGGTCACGCTCGGCCTTCCGGAGCCGCTTCTCCTGCTCCTCGCGGACAAAGGGCTTGCCCTCGACCACGGGCGCGCCACGTTCGTCAACCGGCGCCCGGAGGGCCGCCCACTTGTCTGCGTTTTCTTCCGCCGGAACCGGCACCGGTACGTCCGGGCCGTAGTCGGCCACCAACATGTCAGGGGTGATGCCCAGTTCCTCGACGGCGCGGGTTTCCAGGGCTTCGATCCGGGCCCGCTGTTGGGCGCGGGCAAGTTCATCGCGATGGACGGAGTCGGTCAGCTCTGCGAGTTCGCGGGCGAGGGCATCATTCGCTGTCCGTATTTCCAGAAGCCCGCGGTCCCGCTCTTCCCGGTTCTCTTCCGCCAGGTCGCGTTCATGCCTGGCCAGCTCCAGGGACACGTCGATGAACCGGAGGCTTCGCCCGACAGCAGCTGACACAGCCGCTGCCTTCCGCGCCTGGACCTGGCGTCGGCGTGCCCGCTCTGCTGCCTCCTCGCGGGCGCGGCGTTCGGTGGCAGCCGCGCGTTCCAGTGAGGCGGCCCGGTTCCTGGTGGCTGTCAGCTGCTCCTCCGCGCTGCGCAGCGCCAGCCTTTCCTCCATCTCGGCCGAGCGGGCCAGGGCCGCAGCTGCAGCCAGGGCATCCCGCTGCCCGGTGGAGGGTTCTTCCTCGAGGGGAGCCTCCTGCGCGGCGGCGAGCCGCGCTGCGATGGCCGCGAGCGCCTCTTCCTCGGTGCCCACGTTGGCCTCCGCCTTGGCCAGGGACGCGGCCAGCCTGTCACTTTCGCCCACGGCACTGCGCAGGACCGAATTCAGGTGACCCAGCCGTTCCGCGACCGCCGCGAGCCTGGCGTCTGATTCGTGCAGCCTGTCCAGCGCGGCATCCGTCCGCTCCTGCGCTGCGGCCTTCCTTGCCTCGGCACCGGCCAGGGCGAACCTGTTCCGTTCAATGCGGGCGGTCACGTCAGCCAGCCGGGTTTCGGCATCATCGACGGCGGCCTGCACCTCAAGCAGTGAGGGCGCCTTCGCGGAACCGCCAGTGACGTTCAGGGCAGTGAAAATATCACCGGCCATGGTGACTGCCGTCAGTGCCGGTCTGCCTGCAATCAGCGCTGCGGCCGCCTGCAGGTCCTCGACGACGGCAACGCCGGCAAGCAGGGAGGCAATGGCGCTGATGCCCTCCCCGGATGCTGTGACGAGGTCAAGGGCCCACTGGGCTCCAGGGGGCAATGGTCCGTTCTCCGCGCCGTTCTTCTGCCCACCACGGCGTCCTGCTGCATCCTGCCCTCCGGCATGCTGTCCTGCTGCATCCTGTCCTGGGGACGTCAGCGCCGATTCCAGCAGCAGCGAGGCGCGTCCGGCGTCGTCGTCTTTCAGGAGCTGAACGACGGCGACGGCGGCCGCCGCGTCCCTCACCACTATGGACTCGGAGGCCTCGCCAAGTGCGGCAGCAATGGCAGTTTCGAATCCCGGCTCAACGCTGAGCCGTGAGGCAAGGGTTCCGGCGACACCGGACAGCCCGGAATTCAACGCATGCTCCGCACCATCCTTCCGGCTCAGCCCAAGCTGCAGGGCGTCCCTGCGTGCCACCAAAGCATCACGTTCGCGGACGTCCTCAGCCATGGCGGAGGCGGCGTCCTTAATCTCCTGGAGGACAGATTCCAGTTCGGTAGTGGCGTCCTCGTAGTCGGCGTCGAGGGTTTCCTCGCCTTCCTCGACCCCTGCCACTTGGCTCTCCAGGGCTGTGAACTCCTCCTGTGCCCGGCGGCGGCGCTCGGTTCCGGCGGCAAGGGACTCCCTCAACCTGCCAAGCTCCGCCTGCGCCGATTCCACCCGTGACCTTGCCGCACCGACCTGCCCTGCGAGCCGGGCGAGCCCTTCCCTGCGGTCGGCAGCTGCCCGCAGGACCGCGGTGAGGCGCTTGTCCTCGGCGAGGGCGGCCTGCTCCGCCTCCACTTTTGCTGCCGTCGCCGTGTCAAGGGCGCTGCGTTTGTCCAGGATGTGCCGTTCGAGTTCCGCCAATTCCGCGCGCACCTGGGCAGCCTGCCGTTCCAGCTGCTCTGGGTCCCGCCCCGAGTAGGGTTCGGAGTTGACGGAACCGAGCAATCTGCTCCGCTCCTGTGCCAGGGAACCCAAGGATCGGAGCCGTTCACGGCCTGCAGACAACCGGTACCAGGTGTCCTGCGCAGCGTTGAGTCTCGGCGTCGCCTCAGCCGCCAGCTGCTCCAGGACGGCCTGCCGCCTGCGCCCTGAGTCAAGTTCCTGCTCCACCACGCCCCGCCGCGCCTTCAGCGCAGCCTCATCCGCCACGTCCTGGTCAAGGGCACCCTGCAGCTGGACAAGGTCATCAGCCAAGAGCCGGGCCCGGGCGTCCCGCACGTCAAACTGCACCCGTTGGGCGCGCCGGGCCACCTCTGCCTGCTTTCCCAGCGGAGTGAGCTGGCGCCGAATTTCTCCGGTGAGATCGCTGAGCCGCTGCAGGTTGGCCTGCATCGCCTCCAGTTTCCGGACCGTCTTTTCCTTGCGCCGCCGGTGCTTGAGGATGCCGGCGGCTTCCTCGATGAATCCGCGGCGGTCCTCCGGAGTGGCATGCAGCACCTTGTCCAGCTGGCCCTGTCCAACGATGACGTGCATCTCCCGGCCCAGCCCCGAATCGGACAACAGTTCCTGGATGTCCAGCAACCGGCAGCCGGCCCCGTTGATGGCGTACTCAGAGCCGCCGGTCCGGAAGAGCGTGCGCGAGATGGTGACCTCGCTGTATTCGATGGGGAGCGCGCCGTCGGTGTTGTCGATGGTCAGCGAGACGTGGGCCCGTCCGAGTGGCGGGCGTCCGGACGTCCCGGCGAAAATGACGTCCTCCATCTTGCCGCCGCGGAGAGTCTTTGCCCCCTGCTCCCCCATCACCCAGGACAGGGCGTCCACTACATTGGACTTCCCTGAGCCGTTGGGTCCCACCACAGCGGTGACGCCGGGTTCAAAGTCGAAGGTCGTGGCGGACGCAAACGACTTGAACCCCCGGACAGTCAGGCTTTTGAGGTGCAAGGTGTTTCGGATCTCCTGAATGGCTGAAGAGGCTGCTCTGCTGCCCCAAATCTACTGTGTTGCAGCCCATTTGCAGCGCAACTGGTGCGTATTTCCGCCGTACCAGCGTACCCGTCCTGCACATGCACCCGAACAGGTCTACTGCCGGACTACGGCCGGCGACCATGCGTGTTCGATGAACACTGCTGGCTGCCCTCCAGGTTCGATGGCCAGGGACCAGATGTCGCTGTCCTGGCCTGTGCCATCACGCGGGACCCCGTAGACCACCGTATTTTCGTCCAGCCATTCCACCTGGTCGTCGATGTCGCGCTGTTCGGCCAGGACCGTTTCCGCGCCCGTGGCAATGTCCAGAATGGCTATGTTGCGGTGGCCCAAGAGGGTTCCGGTCTCGCTTTTTTTGTAAGCGATCCGCGCACCGTCGGGCGAGACAGAGGGACATTCAATGCCTTCGCCGGTTACTGTCAGTGTCCTGTCCTTCAGGCTTCCCCGCACCAGCCAGATCCTGCCCTGTGACGAAGCTGTGGCATAGAAGGCGTCCGGCTGCCCGGGGACAAAAGTGACGCCCCAGATGTTGCGGTCCGACGCCTTAATCTGTGTACCCCCGGAAAGAAGCGCAAAATCTTCAAGGTTTCCGTGGAGAATGCCGCCATCCATCCCGCGGATCACGGTCTCGGTTGAAAAACCTGCCGAAGCATAGGAATGCCCGGTGACGAAAACAGTGGAAGCGAGCAGGGAGCCATCGGAGCTGATCCGTGTCCTGCTGGGGATACCGGGCAGTGCCCAGGATTCCATGGGTTCCAACGCGGCGTCGTACGTGGCGGCCTCAAAGTTTGTGGGCACTTCGTTCTTGATGCGCAAGCAGCTCACCAGCTCCCGGGCGGCGTACACCCTGTCGCAGCTGTGTCCACTTAGGGCCCGGCGGCCGGACGGGTCTGTCAGCAGGACAGTTGCGGCCTGGCCGTAGCCCTGGCCCGCAGCGGTGTTGCGGAACATCACAAACGGCTCGGCCGGGAGACCGTCGGCGGCTGCCACTTCCACCGCCGGCGCCGCTTCCTGGCTGGTCCTGGCTTCCTGGATTGCCGATATGGCGTAGACACCGGCACCGCCAACTGTCAGCAGCACCACGGCCAGCAGAACCAGCCATTGCCGCCGCCTGCTCCGCCCCATACCTGCAGGGGCCAGTGCGGGCTCAGCCGGTATGGCCACTTTTGCCTGGGGCGGCGCTGCGCTGCGGCTCATGATGCCGCTGCGCTCGTGGTTATCCCGCGCATCAGCACCGTAGCCGCGCCCAAGGCCGCCACCAGCAGGACAGCCACGCACACCACGGCGGTCACAGGTCCGATGGCGAACCACAGCACACCGAATCCTGCTGCTGCTGCCATTCGGCTCAGCGCCACCACTGTTTGTGCCGCCCCCAGGGCTGTGCCTACCTTCTCGGGCGGAGAGAGCTGGCTGACAAGTGCGGCCAGGACACCGTCCGTCGCAGCATAAAAGACACCGAGCAGAATGAGGCAGCCCACGGTGGCGCCCAGGCCGCCGAAAGGCACCGCCGCCAGCAGGTAGCATGCCAGAAGGGCCAGATGGCCGGCCAGGAACACAGGTACGCGTCCCCAGCGGTCAGCCAGCCTTCCCAGCGGCACGGCAAACAGCAGGAAGGCTGCGTTGGTTCCCACATAGAGGAGTGGAAACCACTGCACCGCGAAAGACTCCCTGTCCTGCAGGATCAGGTAAATGAAGCCGTCCCCGATTGTCAGGATGCCCAGCAGTCCAGCAGTGACCAGGAGCCGGGCCAGCCCCTGCTCCCTCAGGCGTGACCACCGGAGCGCTGACCAATGGAGTCCTGGCCAGTGGAGTCCTGACCCATGGAAAGACTGTGGCAGGCGGCCGGCGCTGGCTTGGGCGCGTCGTTCCCGCCGCTCCCGGCCGGGAACCATCAGCACCAGAACGGCGACGCCGATCACTGAAAAGGCCAGGGAGACGACAAAAACGGTGCTGAAGCCGTTGGGAATGGCCAGAAGCACCAGGAAAGCTATCAGGGGCCCCGCGGCGGCACCGATGTTATCCAGCATTCGATGGACGCCGAATGACCGTGCCAAGTAGTCCGGTTGTGCCGCTTCGGAGATCATGGCGTCACGTGGTGCCGTCCTGATGCCCTTGCCGATCCTGTCGCCCGTGACAACCCCGGCGATCGCCCAGAACCCGCCCGCGAAGAGGAACCCGATCCGGGCAACCATTGACAGTCCATAGCCAGCGACGGCAACACGTTTGGGATGCCCTGTCCGGTCCGATACCCACCCAGCCCCGATCCGGACAATGGCGCTGGCACCTTGGTTGATGCCATCGATAATGCCAAAGGCGATGGTGGACAACCCCAGGAAACCGGTGATGTAGAGGGGCAGGATGGCTGAAACAGACTCGGAGGAAATGTCGGTCATCATGCTGACGATGCCCAGCCAGATGATCACCGGGGACAGCCGGAACATGGCGTTCGGTCCGGCGGGCGGCGCGCCGTCCTGCCGGTTCTTCTGGCCGCCGGTGCGGTCCGACATCGAAATGTACAAGGGCTGCCTGGTTCCTGCTGATGGACTGGACGTACTAACGGCTGCACCGACTGCCATCCGGCAGGGCGCTGCGTTATGGCCCCAGTCTGTCAGCGGATTCCACATTGGGAAACCGCAGAATCCGCACACTTGCCCCCGTTCGGCGGGCAGGACCTACCAGCGGCCGTTCCGTGGGCGAGGCTGGCACACGGGACACGTATAGGAGGAGCGGTTCATGAACTGTTCGCGGCGGATGGCCGACGTGATTCCTCTGGCGGCACAGCGGGAACATGGCTGCCCTTCCCTGCCGTAGGCATTCAGCGAACGTTCGAAGTATCCCGACGCGCCGTTGACGTTGACGTACAGGGAATCGAAGCTCGTCCCGCCCGCGGCCAGGGCGTCCAGCATGACCTCCCTGGCGGCAGCGAGAACTCGTTCCACCTCGGCCCGCCGCAGGGTGTCAGTGGGCCGGGCATAGTGGAGTTTTGCCCGCCACAGCGCTTCATCGGCGTAGATGTTCCCAATTCCTGACACCAGCCCCTGATCCAGCAGGGCACGTTTGAGGCCGGTCTTCCGCTTCCTGAGCCTGCGGTAGAACAGGTCGAAGGAGAACGCCGGATCCAGCGGGTCCCGGGCAATGTGGGCGGCTTCCTCCGCAATCAGCGGAAGGGGGGATTCGGCGAGGCCTCCGGGGCCGCCGTCGTCCGTGGGAATCATGGACGTGACGAACAGGCCGCCAAAAATGCGCTGGTCCACGAACCGGAGCTGGTTGGGCATGCCATCCCGCGGGCTGAGATGCAGCCTGACCTTGAGGTGCTTCTCGTCAGGCACCGTGCTGTCCTGCATCAGCAGCTGGCCGCTCATGCCAAGGTGTGCCATCAGGGCGACGGCGGGAGGCTGGCCGGAGGATGCGGTATCCGCATGCGGGGACGCCGCAGCGGCGGGAACCGATTCGGCGTCGAGCAGAGGCATCCACAGGAATTTCCCACGCCGCACCACGTCCAGGACAGTGGCCCCCGCCAGGTTGCCGGCAAAGTCTTCCGGGCCGAGGGCGTGCCGCCGGATTGACCGCTGGTCCACAACGTCCACTGCGGTGATGGTCCGGCCGCTGACCCAGTTGACCAGTCCGCGGCGGACAACTTCCACCTCCGGCAGTTCGGGCACTGCGGCGCCTAGACGCTGGCGGCGGAGTCGGCGGAATCGCCTGAAACCACGGCACCGGGAGCCCCGGTGAGGACCTGCCATGCGTCGGCGGCGGCCACCTGTTCGGCTTCCTTCTTGGAATGGCCGGATCCCCGGCCGTACGCCGTGCCGCCGATGGACAGCACAGCGGTGAAGGTGCGGGCGTGGTCCGGCCCGGATCCCTCCACTCCATAGTGGATGCTGCCAAGCTGCCGGCTGGCTGCCAGCTCCTGGATGCTGGTCTTCCAGTCCGTCCCGGCGCCAAGGGCGCCGGCATCCTTCAGGAGCGGGCCGATCAGGCGCATCACCAGCTGGCGGGCGGTTTCGATGTCATTGGACACATAGGTGGCGCCGATGAGCGCCTCCATGGTGTCCGCCAGGATCGAGGCCTTGTTCTTGCCTTCAGTGAGCTTTTCGCCCTGTCCGAGGTAGATGTAGTCGCCGATGCCAAGGCTGCGGCCGATGCCGGCCAGGGCTCGGGTGCTGACCACAGCGGACCGGCGCTTGGCCAAGTCACCTTCGGGCAGCGTTGGATTATCCCGGTACAGGGCATCCGTGACCGAGAACCCCAGGATGGAGTCGCCCAGGAATTCGAGCCGCTCGTTGGTGGGGATGCCGCCGTTTTCGTAGGCGTAGGAACGGTGTGTGAGCGCAAGACGAAGCGTCCCGGCGTCAATGGAGACACCGAGACGCTTCAGAAGCTCTTCAGTTGAAGACATCATGTCAGCCTGAATGGCCGATTAGACGTCCGCGACCTTGCGGCCCTTGTACTCAAGGAACAGCGCAGTGCCAGCCGAGTCGGTAACGACCTTTGCCTGGTGCGGCAGGCTGTAAGTAACCTGGCCGTTCTCAATGGTCTTCACCAGGTGGGGGGCAGTTGCCTTCCACTGGGAGCGGCGGGCGCGGGTATTCGAGCGAGACATTTTCCGCTTGGGAACAGCCACGGCTAACTCATTTCTCTCTAGACAAACACGTACAAATCAATTTTGCCGGTCAGGCTTAGCCATATCAGCTAGGGCAGCCCAGCGAGGATCCAAGACCTCGTGGTGGTGCCCCGGCTCGTCTTCCAGGCGAACTCCACATTCGGAGCAAAGGCCCTGGCAGTCTTCCCGGCACACCGGCTGGAACGGCAGCATGGTTATGACTGCGTCCCGCAACACCGGTTCAAGATCGATTACATCGTGCTCGACTCGACGTTGCTCTTCATCATCTTCTTCATCCGAAAGCAGGACGCCTTCGTAGAAGAAAAGTTCTTGCACATTGACCTCAAGGTCATACGCAAGGGGATCCAGGCATCGTCCGCATTCCCCAGTTACATGGGCAATCGCGGTTCCTGATACCAGAATTCCTTCGTGTACGGCCTCAAGCCGCAGATCCAGCCCGATGTCCGAGCCTTCCTGCACGCCAATGAGTGCCACACCAAGGTCACTTGGTGCGGGTACATGTTCCGTCAATGTCCGCATACTTCCCGGGCTGCGCCCAAGGTCCTTGACGTCGAACGCCAAGGGCGAACTAGCATCTCGTTTAATGAGAACTCCTGTTGAACATATGACCGACGTATTATCTTAGCCTGAAGAACCGCAAGGACTCAAACCAGGCCACCGATACGCGCCGAAGTACCGGACTAGCCTACCCTCTCGCCCGCTGATCGGGCGCCGACTCGCCACCCAGCAGCCTTTTTTGCACGGAACGCGGCACGTAATCGGACACACTGCCGCCCAGTCCGGCCACTTCCTTGATCAGCGTTGATGACAGATGCAGGTAGTGGGATTCGGCAGGCAGGAAGACGGTTTCCACCCCACTTAACTGGCGGTTCATGGTGGCCATGGGAAGCTCATAGTCGAAATCCGATGATGACCGCAGTCCCTTGACGATGGCGGACACACCGCGCTGCCGGCAGTATTCCGCCAGGAGCCCCTCCCCTACAGGCTCCACCACGATGCCCTTCAACGACGCCAGGGTTTCGCGGGCCATGTCGATCCGGTCCTCCAGGCTGAACCTGTATTTCTTCGCAATATTGGTGGACACGGCAACGATGACTTCATCAAAAAGGCCTGCGGCACGCGCAATAACCTCGAGATGGCCGTTGTGGATGGGGTCAAAGGATCCGGGGCAGACAGCACGTCTCATGCTCCGAACCTACCGTATCCGGACGCCGGGATACCATGACTGGATGCACGCACCAAGGGAACTTTTCACTGCGACGGCCATGGCACCCTGGTGGCGTGCCGCCGTGGGCGCCAACCTGCTGGGGCCGGACGGCGGACTGGGTGTCACCATTTTTGAAGAGATGACCACGCTGGCTGTGCAGACAGGCGCCATCAACCTGGGCCAGGGCTTTCCGGACGAGGACGGTCCTGCCGAAATCAAGGCGGCAGTCCAGGCTGCCGTTGCCTCCGGCGCCAACCAGTATGCCCCGGGCAAGGGCCTCCTGGAACTTCGGGAAGCAGTGTCCGCGCATCAGCAGCGTTTCTACGGGCTGTCCCCGGACCCGCAGTCCGAGGTCATCATCACCACCGGCGCCACCGAAGGCATCGCGGCGTCCCTGCTGGCCTTTGCCGGGCCCGGCGACGAAGTACTGACATTCGAGCCCTTTTACGATTCATATGGTGCCGTCATCGGGCTCACAGGCGCGACGCATGTCACGGTGCCCCTGTTGGCCCCCGAGTTCTTCCCCGACATGGCCGCTCTGGAGGCCGCCTTCAGCGACCGCACCAAGGTGGTCCTGCTGAACAACCCGCACAACCCTACCGGCGCGGTGTTCCCGCGCGAGGTCCTGCAGCGGGTCGTCGACCTTGCCCGGAAGCATGACTGCCTCATCATCACCGATGAAGTGTATGAGCATCTGACCTTCGGCGTCAGCCACATACCCGTGGCAAGCCTGCCCGGCGCTGCGGACCGGACGGTCAGCATCTCCTCGGCAGGGAAAACCTTCTCCTTCACCGGATGGAAGATCGGCTGGCTCAGCGGCCCTGAAGAGCTCGTCTCGGCGATCCGCACCGTGAAGCAATTCCTCACTTACAGCTCCGGGACGCCGTTCCAGGCTGCGATCGCCACCGGCCTGGCTCTGCCGGACGATTTTTACCACGGCATCTGGACCACGCTCCGGCACAAGCGCGACATCCTCAGCGAAGGCCTTCGCGCCGCCGGTTTCGACGTGTATACACCGCAAGGGACGTACTTCGTCAACGTGGACACAGCACCCCTGGGCATCCATGATTCCGTTGACCTGGCCCGCAGGCTGCCGTCGCTGGTGGGAGTGGCCGCCATCCCCTTGCCAGTGTTCTGCCACCCGCAGGGAGCTGAACGTACGCGCAGCCTGCTGAGGTTCGCCTTCTGCAAAAAAATTGAGGTGCTTGAGGAGGCAGCCGCCCGGCTGGCTACCCTTAGCGGAAAACTGTGACGGCGGACACCTTGGGACGGTCCAGGCGGTCCACGCGGTTCCTGCGGACTACAGGCCAGCACGCCACGATTGAGCCTGATGCCCTGGTGGAGGGTGCGTACATCCTGAGCATCGGCGGCGCAGAGCAGTCCCACGTGAACCTTGCCCACCCCGAAGAAATCTTCTACGAATACCTGCGCCGGATCGGCCATCTTGTGGACTTGGCAGCTCCGGTGGGGAAGCCGATCACCGCCCTCCACCTCGGGGCGGGCGCACTGACCCTGGCCCGCTACATCCAGGCCACCCGGCCCGGATCGGTCCAGTATGCGGTTGAGCTTGAGCGGGAACTGCTGGATTTTGTCCTGCAGCAACTCCCCCTGCCGGAAGAAACGGTCCTGCACACCGTCATCGGCGATGCCCGGGATGCCCTGGCGGAACTGGAGCCGGGACTGCTCTTCGACGTCGTCATCCTGGACATCTTCTCTGGGCCGGAGGCTCCGGAACATATCGCCTGCACCGAGTTTTACCGGGAGGCCCGCGCGCGGCTTGCTCCGCACGGACTGCTCATCGTGAACGTAGGCGACGAACCGGGACTCACCCTGGTGCGGAGCCAAGTGGCCGCAATGCGGCGCGCCATGGACGACGTTGCTGCCTTCGCTGAAGCCGGCATGTTTGCCGGACGCCACCCCGGCAACATCATCCTTGCCGGAACCCAGGACTCCTGGCCCGGCGAATGGAGCTCCGAACTGGCAGCCCGCGGGCCCCACCCGGCACGGGTGCTGGCCGGAGTGGACCTGGACGTTTTAGCCGGCTGAGGTGCCGTACGTCCGGCGCTCCGGCTTCAGCCTTCCCCGTCGGCTGACCTCAGCTCGTCAAAGGGCTCGTCCAGCTCAATAACGTCTGGCACCGAGGGCTCGGCATACCAAAGCCTGGTCTCCCCATACTTCTTCTCGGCAAAACGTTCCATGGCGTCCGGCCAGCCAGGTTCCGGCGAACGGGAGGAACGTTCCACCACCACCACGGCTGAGGGCGCCAAATGGAGGGAAACCTTGTCAAGGACCGCTGAGAGGGCAGCTTCATCCAACGGGTAAGGGGGGTCCAGGAACACCAGGTCCCAACGGATGTCAGGTGCGGTGCGTTCCAGGAAGGACTCGACCTTGGACCGGTGTACCGTCACAGCCTTGCGCCCGAGCACACCGTTGATCAGGTCAGCATTGCGCTGGCAGACGGAGCTGGCCTTGGCATCGAACTCCACCAGGTCAACCGCGCCGGCGCCCCTGCTGCCGCTTTCCACACCGAGTGACCCGGACCCCGCGTAAAGGTCCAGGACACGGGAACCGGCAATAATGCCGAAAGCGTCAAGCCGGGAAAACAGCGCCTCCTTCACGCGGTCCGTGGTGGGACGTGTGAGCGAACCAGGAACATTCACCAGCGGTGTTCCGCCGGCCGCTCCTGCGATGATCCGGCTCATGGCTTTGCCCCGGCATTCCAGTCAGGCCTCCCGGCTGTTCCGGCTGTTCCCTGCGGGGCTGCCGCGCTAACCACGTTCAAGGAACGCCTCCTTCTCGGGGTTCAAATACTCGTCGATGGCCTGGGCCAGCCGCAGGTGGAGCGCCAGCGCCGGGTCGTAGCGCACAATTTCCTGGGCGTCCTCCCTGGCGCGGGCAATGATGTCCTCATGTTCGAGCACCCTGAGCAGTTTCAGCGTGGAACGGCCACCTGACTGCGACGCGCCCAGGATGTCGCCCTCGCGCCGGAGCTTCAGGTCTTCCTGGGAGAGCTCGAACCCGTCGGTGGTGGCCGCTACCGCGTCCAGCCTGCGCCGGCTCGGGTGGCCGGGTTCCAGCGTTGTGACCAGGAGGCATGTTCCAGGCAGGCCTCCGCGGCCAACCCGGCCACGCAGCTGGTGCAGCTGGGAGATGCCAAAGCGGTCGGCGTCGAGAATGACCATCAGGGTGGCGTTGTGCACGTCAACTCCCACTTCGATCACCGTGGTGGACACCAGCAGTTTGGTCCGGTCCGCCGCGAAATCGGCCATGGCAGCCGACTTGACCGCGGGGTCCTGCCGGCCGTGAAGCGCTGCCACCGGCACCCCTGCCAGGGACGGTTCCTGGAGGAGATGCTCGACGACGGACGTCACCGACGCGAGTTCACGGGCGGCGCCGTCGCCGGCCAGGTCAGCGGCGGAAGGTTCCGCCTCCCCCGGGCTGAAGTCGCCGTCGTCGTCCGTTCCGATCTTGGGGCACACCACATAGACCTGGTGCCCGGCGTCTATCTCTTCCCGGGAGCGGGACCAGATGCGGCCCGCCCAGCCGGGATTTTCGGCGAGCCCCACCACATGGGTGGAAATGGGCGCCCGGCCGGCCGGAAGCTCATCCAGTACCGACGTTTCGAGGTCGCCGAAGACCGTCATGGCGACCGTCCGCGGAATGGGCGTAGCTGTCATCACCAGCAGGTGCGGCGGTTTGCTGGCCTTGGACCGCAGGACGTCGCGCTGCTCCACGCCGAAACGGTGTTGCTCGTCCACCACAATCAGGCCCAGGTCATAGAAGGAGACGTTGTCGCTGAGCAGCGCGTGGGTTCCGATCACAATCCCGGCAGTGCCCGAGGCGGCGTCCAGCAGGGCCTGTTTTCGGGCGGCGGTGGGGAGGGACCCGGTGAGCAGTGTGACCTGCACGGCCTCACCGCCGGAACCTGTACCGGAGCCACCCAGCAGACCGTCCCGGGACAGGGGGCCCAGGATGCGGCGGATCGATTCGAAGTGCTGGGCCGCGAGCACCTCAGTGGGTGCAAGCAGGGCTGCCTGCCCGCCGGCATCCACCACCTGCAGCATGCCCCGGAGCGCCACGATGGTTTTTCCTGAACCCACTTCGCCCTGCAGCAGGCGGTTCATGGGATGGTCCTGCGCCAGTTCAGCAGCGAGGGTTTTCCCCACGGCTGCCTGCCCTGCTGTGAGGGTAAAGGGCAGCTGGGCATCGAACGCCGTAAGCAACCCGTTGGGTACGGGACGCCTCGCCATGGCTTCCTCCGCTGCCCATTGCGCGCGGCGCCGGGCCAGGGCGGACTGCAGCACCAGGGCTTCCTGGTACCGGAAGCGGTCCCGGGCCCGCTGCCAGTCGTTGTCCGTCTCCGGTGCGTGGATGAGCCGATAGGCCTCGGCCACCGGCAGGAATTTCTCCCGGGCCGAAACCGCGGAGGGAAGGGGGTCGGGAAGGGTGCCCAGATCCACTGTTTCGAGCAGGGTGGAAATGACCTTCTGGATGGACCAGCTGGTCAGCTTCGCCGTGGCCGGGTAGATCGGAATGGGCATGGCCGCCAGTTGCTCCGGATCCTTTCCCTGGGTGAAGGGGTCTTCGTCCAGGAGGAGGAAATCGGGGTTGGTCAGCCCCAGGGAG
Organism: Arthrobacter sp. CDRTa11; assembly: GCF_026427775.1. Classification (NCBI taxonomy): domain Bacteria; kingdom Bacillati; phylum Actinomycetota; class Actinomycetes; order Micrococcales; family Micrococcaceae; genus Arthrobacter; species Arthrobacter sp. CDRTa11. The sequence goes on from NZ_CP044532.1 coordinate 3,287,110, forward strand.
CCCCCAAACCGGGTGACCTTGCCCGAGAACAAGGCCCGGCGTCCCTGCAGGAGCTCAGCCTTGGCACGATATCCGTTGAAGAAGCTGACCTTGAGGGTTCCCGGGACTTTGCCTCGATAGTCGCTGCCTCCCACCAGCCGGAGGCCTCCCTTGCCGTCGTCGTCGGAAATGACGACGTCGGTAATGGTTCCCCGCCGGGCCCGCATGGAGCGGGTGGTGTTGGAGAGCACGCGGGCGATCAGCGTGACGTCCTCGTCCAGCGGAACCTCGTTGATGGGTGTCAGCTCGCCCCTGCTCAGGTAGCGGCGCGGGAAGTAATTCAGGAGGGCGCCCACAGTGGTCAGGCCGAGATGCTTCTCTATAACGGCGGCGGACCGCTTTCCGATCCGGCGTTCAAGGCCCAGGTCAAGTTCAGCGCTCATGCCCATTGATGTTCACCGGGTCTGTTTGGGAGTCGCGGGGCAGGGCGAGTTCGCTGACGGTGATGTGCGTAGGATCCCCGAGGGAGCGAATGAGCCGGACGGCAGGGTCAGGGTCGGGAACGTGGACATGGACGCGCCAGCGATAGTTGCCGTCGGCATCCGCGGCAGTGCCAACCTGGCTCATGATGACGGACTCGCCGATCTCGTCCAGACGCTGCCGGAGTGTGGCGGCATGGAGGGGCGAGAGGCTGATGGTGCACATGACTTCCACGCCGTCGTCGTCCGGCATGTCACTGTGGATGTGCGGATCTTGGACGTCGTAGCCGTGCAGGCCGTCAAGGAGTTCGCTTTGCAGCTCCTCCCCGAGCACAGCCGAGCGGAGGCAGTCCAGGATCAGGAGCATGCCCACCCCGCCGGCGTCCACAACGTGCGCGGCCTGGAGGGCGTCCAGCTGGCCTTCGGTGCGGATTACCGCGGCCAGTGCCCCTTCGACCGCGGCGTCGAGTGCCAGGCCAAGGGCGTGGTTGCTGTCGTCGCCGTTCTGCCCTGCATCGACGGAGGCTGCGGCGCGGGCTGCCGCCTCCATCACGGAGAGCATGGTGCCGGGAACGGGATCGCTCAGGGCGGACCAGGCACGGATCTGTGCGCGGTTCAGGGCCGCGGCAAGCAGGGTGGACGTGAGCCGTGTATGGCCGGCCAGCGGCTCAGCCGCGGCGCACAGGAAAACCGAGAACAGCGTGCCAGAGTTTCCCCGTGCCTGCTCCATGGCAGCCTGTCCGGCTGCTGCGAGGACCGCGCCGACGTCGGCCTGAGCGGCGCCGGCTTGCCCGGCTGCGGCTTGCCCGGCAGACTGCCCGGCGCCCGATGCATGGACGGCCTGTGCTGCGGCCCGAACGGTGAGGTAGAGGTTGGTACCGGTATCGCCGTCGGCAACAGGGAAAATATTGATGGCATTCAGGCGGTCGCTGTGGTTGCCGATGGCTGTTTCGGCCTTGCCCAACCACCGCTTCATCGCTTGGGCGTTGGCTGCAACCTTAGTCTGCAAAGTGATCCCATCCCCCGGTGTCAGCGGTGTGGCCTGAAATTTTGACGCCCGGGCTTTCGTTCGTCCCCAAGGCTTGTACTGAGCCTATCGCAGTGAATACGGGAGGCAGCTGAATGTCCGGTGGAAATGTGGCCAGGAGTCCGTGGTCCTCGCCGCCGCCCAGGACCCACACCAAAGGGTCGGTGCCCAGAAAGTCCGACGCCGGCGCCAGGCACTCCGCCAGCCGCTTCAGTTCCTGCGGGTCCAGGTCCAGGACAACGCCGCTGGCGCTGGCCAGGCGTGCGCCATCGCGGACGAGCCCGTCCGAAACGTCCAGCATGGCGGTGGCGCCGGCCAGCCGGGCAGCCGGTCCGGCCGACAATGGGGGCAGGGGCCTGCACTGGACATCCAGGAGTGCCCGCTGTTCCGGGTTGATGGTGGTGACGTCCCGGTCCGATTCCAGCAGCGCCAATCCAGCCGCTGCCCGGCCAACCGTACCGGCAAACGCCAGGACATCTCCCGGACGTGCACCGGAACGCAGCACTGCGTCTCCCCCCGAGAGTGTGCCAAGGACGGCGACGGAGACGGAAATTTCCCGGCCGCGGCCCAGGTCGCCGCCGGCCACGGAGCAGTCCACCGCACCCAGCTCTCGGATTCCCGCCGTCAGGCCGTCTGCCAGGTCCTCCACCCAGCTGACCGGAGTTTCCGGAGGCAGGGTCAGGCTGACCACCATGGACGTGGCAGTGGCACCCATGGCGTTGATGTCGCTGAGATTCTGCGCCGCGGCTTTCCAGCCGACGTCGTAGCCTGTTGTGCGGTATCCGTTGGGCCATAGCAGCCGAAAATCCTGGTCCTGTACCTGGGTGTCAATGCTGATGACCGTCCTGCCGTCCGGAGAAGCGATGATGGCGGCGTCATCACCGGGCCCAAGCACGACAGCCGAGCCATGCCGGCCCTCCATGTCGAGGCGCGGAAAGATCCTGGACAGCAGTTCGGATTCGGACAATTCACCAACAGCCCCGGGGTTACCCGGCTGGCGGTCTTCAGGCATGGGGTTCTCAGGCACGCCACCTACGCTACAGCGCCGGACTGACATTGCGGGCTGGGTCGGCGAAAGCGCGGGGTCCTCGCGGATTCCGCTGCGGCGATAGGCTGGGTTATATGCACTGCCGCCCTTCATCCCTGCCTGTCCGCGCCTTCGGCATCCTGCTGGCCGGGGCACTGGCCGGATCGGCCCTCACCGCCTGCTCGCCCGTTGTGGACGTGACTGCCGCGAAAGACGCCGCCAATCCAGCCTGCGCCCCCATGATGGTGGCGCTCCCGGACTCCATCGGCGACGCCGGCCTGAGGAAGACGAACAGCCAGGCCACTGCAGCCTGGGGGGATCCCTCAGTGGTGGTCCTGCGATGCGGTGTCAACGTACCGGGGCCCACGACGGACCGTTGCGTTAGCGTCAATGGCATCGATTGGGTCATCAAGGAGGGCGACCCTGTCTACACGCTAACCACGTTCGGGCGCGAGCCTGCCACCGAAATCCTGCTGGATCCGGAAAAGATCCCTTCCGCCACTGTCCTGGCCGATCTTTCCGGCGCGGCAGGGAAAATTCCCGCTACCCGGAACTGCGTAGGCCAGCAGGAACTGCAGAACCTGCCCGGCAGCACCCAGTAAAGCAGCACCAGCGCAAAACCCTGAGGCCGCGCCCGCGAAATGCAAGACCGTTAGCGCAAGCCCGTCTTCCGGTTCAGCGCAAGGTAGATCAGTTCATCAATCAGTTCCGCGTAGTTCAGTCCGGACGCCGCCCACATCTGGGGATACATGCTCTTGGGCGTGAATCCCGGCATGGTGTTGATCTCGTTGATGATCACTTCGCCGTCGGGGGTGTAGAAGAAGTCGACTCGGCTGAGCCCTTCGGCTCCCACCGCATCAAAGGCAGCAGCCGCCAGATCCCGCACCCGGGCGATGGCTTCTTCCGGGATGTCAGCCGGGCAGCTAAGTGCGGCGGCGTCATCTTCGACGTACTTGGCGTTGAAATCGTAGAACTCGTGGCTGCCGCCCGCTACCGAGATTTCACCGGGCATGGAGGTGCGTGGGGCATCCGTTCCACGGCCTTCCAATACGGCGCACTCGATTTCACGGCCTGTAATGCCTGCCTCGATAACCAGTTTGAGGTCGTGCCGGCGTGCTTCCTCGACGGCGGCGTCCAGCCCCTCCATGGAGTCCACCTTGGAAATCCCCATGGATGATCCGGCCCGGGCCGGTTTGACGAACACCGGGAAACCAAGCAGGTCCACCTGTTTGCGGACCGCTTCCGGGTCCTTGAGCCATTGCCGGTCAGTGACGGCAACGTAGGGCCCCACGTGGAGCCCGGCTGCCTCAAAAACCACCTTCATGTAGTGCTTGTCCATGCCTACGGCCGAGGCAAGGACCCCGGCGCCCACATAGCGGGTGTCAGAAAGTTCCAGGAGCCCCTGGATGGTGCCATCCTCACCAAAGGGACCATGGAGGAGGGGAAAGACCACATCAACGGTTCCGAGTTCCTGCGGCACTTCGTTGGGGGAAGCGACGATCAACTGGTGGTCTCCGCCGATTTCGGCGAGTGTCACTGTTTTCGACGACGGCGGCACCTCCGGCAGCGACGCCGAGGACAGGGACCATTGGGCCGTGTCCGCGGCAGCGAGCACCCATTGCCCCGACTTGGCAATGCCGATGGGAATGACGTCGTACTTGTCTTTGTTGATGGCGCCGAGAACGCCGGCGGCGGTTACACAGCTCACCGCATGTTCGCTGGAACGGCCGCCAAACAGCACCGCCACTCTTGGTTTCCGCCGAGCGGCTGAAGCTTCCGGAGCCAGTTTGTCTTCTTCGGACATTGTCAGTAATCGCCTTCGGGTTTCAGGTCCCGGGCCAGCAACAGCGGCCCCAGTTGGTCAACGGACAGTTTGCCCGCCAGGACGGCAACCACCGCGGCAGTAATGGGCATTTCCACACCCAGCTTTCCGGCGAGCTCATGCACGGCCTGGCCGGACTTAATGCCTTCCGCGGTTTGGGTCATCTTCTGGGCAACTTCGTCCAGCGTGAGCCCCTCGCCCAGGAGCCGGCCGGCTGTATGGTTCCTGGACAGTGGCGACGAGCAGGTAGCCACGAGATCGCCCAGCCCGGCCAGTCCCGCCATGGTTTGCGCCTCGCCGCCCAGGGCAAGCGCCAGCCTGGAGGTCTCTGCCAGCCCGCGGGTGATGACTGAGGCCTTGGTGTTGTCCCCCATCTGCTTTCCTTCGCAGATGCCCACGGCAAGCGCGATGACGTTCTTGACGATGCCCCCGATTTCCACGCCCACGACATCCGTGGTGGTGTAGGGGCGGAAGTACGGAGCGGTGCAGCTTCGTGCGATCCAGCCTGCTGCAGCGGCGTCCGTGCACGCCACCACGGAAGCGGTGGGTTCTTCGCGGGCAATTTCCATGGCAAGGTTTGGTCCTGACACCACGGCGATGCGGCCACTGGGGATCCCCAGCTCTTCGCCGATGACCTCGCTCATGCGTGCATCGGTGCCGAGTTCCAGTCCCTTCATCAGGGAAACCACCATGGCGTCCGGAGCAATCATGGGCTTCCACTCGCGAAGCTGGAGCCGGAGGGATTGTGCCGGGACGGCCAGTACAACAAGGTCTGCGCCGTCAAGGACTTCACGGACATCCATGGAGGCCACAATGACGTCCGGCAAGGGGATTTCTTTGAGGTACTGGAAGTTGCGGTGGCTGCTGTTGATCTGCTCCACCACTTCGCTGCGCCTGCCCCATAGCCTGATGCTCCGCTTGTCCCCGGCAGCGGTGGCAGCATCGGCGAGGATTTTGGCGAACGTGGTCCCCCACGAGCCTGCGCCAAGGACAGCGACAGACTTCGCAGCGCCCGGGTGGCTTCCGTCAGCCGTCATGTGCCGTCCGCCTCGCGGGCAGTACCGCTAGCCGACGGTTCATCAGAGCCACCTGGCCGGGGACCGCCTTCCACAAACCGCCCGTGCTTGGCCTGGTTGTGCTTGGAGGGGTCCCACCGCTCGGCGGGGGCCTCCTCTCCCCTGATTCCGGCCAGCAGCGCCGTTACGGCATCCATGATGGCGTCCGTGGCAGCTGTCAGTGTGGCCTTATCCAGGGGTCTGCCGGAAAAGGCGCTCAGATCCACCGGGTCACCCACCACAACCCGCGACGTTTTGCGCGGGAAAAGGTGGAAGCCCTTGGCATAGCGGGGAAACACTTCGTGGGCACCCCAGTGGGCGATGGGCACCACGGGAATTCCAGCTTCCAGAGCCAGCCGGGCTGCCCCGGTGTGGCCCTTCATGGGCCACAGGTCGGGGTCGCGCGTCAGCGTGCCCTCGGGATAAATGATGATCGCGCCACCTTCCGCCACGATCTCCTGGGCGAGCTGGAGCGACCGGTTGGCTCCCGCCGTCGAGCGTTCCACCGGGATCTGCTTGGTGGCCCGCAGGATCCAGCCCAGTGCCGGGACCTTAAAGAGGGAGGCCTTCGCCAGGAAGTGCGGCGCGCGCTTCTGGTTGTAGAGCAGGTGCCCCACGATCAGGGGATCGATTTCGGTGCAGTGGTTGGGCGCGGCGATAAAGCCGCCGGGCGGCAGCTTCTCGGTGCCTTCCCATTTTTTGGCCATCATGAGGTTCAGCAGGGTGCGCGCTATCGCGGCGATGACCACAAACGTGGCCTGGCTTTTGGCCGTTTCCTTCACTGTCCACCGCTACTTTGCTGAGGTGATGTCGAAATCGGCCCCAAGGCCGGCAAGCTTTTCCGTGAACCGCTCATAGCCCCGGTTGATGATGTCGATCCCGGTGACCCGTGACGTGCCAGTGGCAGCGAGGGCGGCGATCAGGTGGCTGAAACCGCCGCGCAGGTCCGGGACGTCGATGTCGGTGCCCTTGAGCTGCATCGGTCCGGAAATGACGGCGGAGTGGAGGAAGTTGCGCTGGCCGAACCTGCAGGGCACGCTTCCCAGGCATTCGCGGTGCACCTGGATGCTGGCGCCCATCCTGATCAGGGCGTCTGTGAACCCAAAGCGGTTTTCATAGACGGTCTCGTGCACGATCGAGACGCCCTCGGCCTGGGTCAGGGCCACCACCAGCGGCTGCTGCCAGTCGGTCATGAAGCCGGGGTGTACGTCGGTTTCCAGGACCAGTGGACTGAGCTTCCCGCCCCGGTGGTAGAAACGGATGCCGTCCTCACCGATGTCCATGCCGCCGCCCACCTTGCGGTAGGTGTTCAGGAACGTCATCATGTCCCGCTGGGAAGCACCTTCGACAAAGATGTCTCCCCGCGTCACCAGGGCAGCTGATGCCCACGACGCCGATTCGTTGCGGTCTGAGAGGGCGCGGTGGTTATAACCGCCCAGGTCCCGGACGCCTTCGATGCGGATGGTCCTGTCCGTCTGGACGCTGATGATGGCGCCCATTTTCTGCAGGACCGCGATGAGGTCGATGATCTCCGGCTCGGTGGCTGCGCCCTCGAGTTCGGTGATGCCCTCGGCACGGGTGGCGCTGAGCAGCACCTGTTCGGTAGCGCCGACAGAGGGATAGGGAAGGGATATTTTTGCCCCGTGCAGACCCTTGGGTGCGGAGATGTGGATGCCGCCAGGCCGCTTTTCAACCACAGCGCCGAACTGGCGCAGGACGTTGAGGTGGTAGTCGATGGGCCGGTCGCCGATCTTGCAGCCGCCCAGATCCGGGATGAAGGCCTCGCCGATCGCGTGGATGAGGGGCCCGCACAGCAGGATGGGAATCCTGGAATCGCCGGCATGCGCGTCGATGGCAGTGCTTGGAGCAGTCTTGGCAGCCTTCGGGTCAAGGGTGAGGTCCCCGGTGACGGGATCCTTCACCACCGTTACTCCATGCAGCTGCAGGAGCGAGGTGACAACCTCCACGTCCTTGATTTCCGGAACGTTCCGCAGCACCGACGGTTCGTTTCCCAGCAACGCTGCCACCATCGCCTTGGGAACCAAATTCTTGGCCCCGCGGACGGTGACACGGCCTGTAAGCGGGACGCCGCCGCGGATTGTCAGAACACTACTCATATACCGGTTTCCTTACGATTACTCGCCCCCAAATCCTTGCAAAGGCTCCTGCTAAGCATAGGAGGTCGCTTTACCGAACCGAAATAAGGGGCGTCGGAGGCCGGCGTGGCGTCTGTCCTCCTCAGGAAAGGCGTGCGGGCAGTGTTGTGGGCTTGAACGCCGGCCTGGTGGCCTCGTAGGCGGTGATGTCCGCTTCGTGCTGGAGGGTGAGCCCGATGTCATCCAGGCCCTCGAGGAGGCGCCAGCGGGTGTAATCATCGATGTCGAACGGAGCCACGATGTTGCCGCAGATGACTGTCTTGGACACCAGGTCAACAGTGACTTCAGTGCCCGGGGCGTTCTCCAGCTCTTTCCAGATCAGCTCGATGTCATCCTGGGCGAGCTCGGCGGCCAGCAGGCCCTGTTTGCCGGAGTTGCCGCGGAAGATGTCCGCGAACCGGGAGGACAGGACCGTCTTGAAGCCGTAGTCCTTCAGCGCCCACACGGCGTGTTCACGGGACGAGCCGGTGCCGAAGTCGGGGCCTGCCACCAGTACGGAGCCGGCGTTGAAGGGCGCCTGGTTCAGGATGAAGGACGGGTCTTTGCGCCAGGCCGAGAACAGTGCGTCTTCAAAGCCTGTGCGGGTGATCCGCTTGAGGTAGACGGCAGGGATGATCTGGTCCGTGTCAACGTTGCTTTGGCGCAGCGGGACGCCGATTCCGGTGTGCGTGGTGAACTTTTCCATGGCGTGTCCTAGGCTGCGTTGGTGCGGGTGGCGGCGGATTCCGGGGCGGGATCAAGATCCGAGGGAGAGCTCAGCGTGCCGCGGACAGCTGTGGCTGCTGCCACCACCGGAGAGACGAGGTGGGTGCGGCCGCCCTTGCCCTGGCGCCCTTCGAAGTTGCGGTTGGAGGTGGACGCGCAGCGCTCGCCCACTTCAAGCTGGTCCGGGTTCATGCCAAGGCACATGGAGCACCCGGCGAAACGCCATTCGGCGCCGAAGTCCTTGAAGACCTTGTCCAGGCCTTCAGCTTCGGCTTCGAGCCGCACACGGGCCGAACCGGGTACCACCAGCATCCGGATGTTCGGGTCCTTCTGCCGTCCGCGGACGATGTCCGCGGCTGCGCGGAGGTCCTCCATACGAGAGTTCGTGCAGGAGCCCAGGAACACGGTGTCCACCCGGATGTCCTTCATGGGCGTTCCGGCTTCCAGGCCCATGTACTGAAGGGCACGTTCTGCGGCGGCCTTGGCGTTTTCGTCACCGAAGTCCTCGGGCGAGGGAACCTTCGAGGAGAGCGAAACACCCTGTCCGGGGTTGGTCCCCCACGTCACGAACGGCTCCAGGGTGTCGGCGTCGAGCTCCACCTCAACGTCAAACGTTGCGTCGTCGTCGGTCCGCAGCGTGTTCCAGTACTCGACGGCGGCGTCCCACTCTGCGCCCTGGGGCGCGTGCGGGCGGCCAAACATGTAATCGTAGGTGGTCTGGTCCGGCGCGACCAGGCCAGCACGGGCGCCGGCCTCGATGGACATGTTGCAGATGGTCATCCGGGCTTCCATGGACAGCGAACGGATGGCAGAACCGCGGTACTCCAGGACGTAGCCCTGGCCCCCGCCGGTGCCGATCTTGGCAATCACGGCCAGGATGATGTCCTTGGCACTGACACCGGGGCGCAGCGTGCCTTCGACGTTGATTGCCATGGTCTTGAACGGCTTGAGGGACAGGGTCTGCGTGGCCATGACGTGCTCAACTTCGGAGGTGCCAATTCCCATGGCCAGCGCCCCGAAGGCGCCATGCGTGGACGTGTGCGAATCACCGCAGACAACTGTCATGCCGGGCTGCGTCAGGCCGAGCTGCGGGCCGACCACGTGCACAATCCCCTGCTCGGCATCGCCGAGCGAGTGCAGCCGGACGCCAAACTCCGCGCAGTTGTTGCGCAGGGTCTGGATCTGGGTGCGGCTGGTCAGGTCGGCAATGGGCTTGTCGATGTCCAGGGTGGGCGTGTTGTGGTCCTCGGTGGCGATGGTCAGGTCCGGGCGCCGCAGCTTCCGGCCGGCCAGGCGCAGGCCTTCAAATGCCTGCGGTGACGTGACCTCGTGAACCAGGTGCAGGTCGATGAAGAGGAGGTCTGGCTGGGCGTTGGCTCCTTCGCCGTCGCCTTTACGCACCACATGTGCGTCCCAGACTTTCTCGGCCAGTGTCTTTGCCACGGCCATCTCCCTTCACTGCTGCTTGACTGCTGATTGACTGCTATTAACACTGAATCAGGACGGCTGTGGAATATGCCAGCCGAAACATTTGCATCTCAGATATTGAGACGGCAATATCATTACATGGACAATTCTAGTGGAGTCGGAGTCATTGATAAAGCGGCCCATGTGCTTGATGCACTTGAGGCAGGCCCCACCACCCTGGCACAGCTGGTGGCGGCGACAGGGCTGGCCCGGCCAACCGTCCACAGGCTCGCCCTGGCCTTGGTCCATCACCGGCTGGTAAGCCGCGATATCCAGGGGCGTTTTGTGCTGGGCAGCAGGCTTGTCGAACTGGCATCCGCTGCCGGGGAGGACCGGCTGATCGCCTCCGCAGGTCCCGTCCTGATGCAGCTGCGGGACGCCACCGGGGAAAGCGCGCAAATCTTCCGCCGGCAGGGGGACTGGCGCGTGTGCGTCGCCTCGGCCGAACGTCCCATTGGCCTGCGTGACACCATCCCTGTTGGTACCCAGCTGTCCATGAAGGCAGGATCTGCCGCGCAGGTGCTCCTGGCCTGGGAAGACCATGACCGCCTCTTGGAAGGCCTTCAGTCCGCGCGCTTCACGCCTACTGTGCTGGCAGGAGTACGACGGCGGGGCTGGGGCCAGAGCCTTGGCGAGCGTGAGCCGGGGGTCGCTTCCGTGTCAGCGCCGGTCCGCGGGCCCTCCGGCCGCGTGATCGCTGCAGTATCCATTTCCGGCCCCATCGAGCGCCTGACCCGCCAGCCGGGCCGGCTGCACGCCGAAGTGGTCTGCAACGCCGGCAGGATTCTTACCGAAGCCCTGCGCAAGAACAACGACTGACCGCGTACCTTCGGCGCTCCCCGGTCCGGAGCATCCCCGGCACAGGCTGTTCCCGAAGCCAGGCTGTTCCCAAAGTTAGGCTGTTCCATATGAGCGGTTACGCAGTGTTTCTCCGTGGCATCAACGTGGGCGGAATCAACATCAGGATGGCAGACCTGAGGGACGCCCTCACGTCCTGCGGGTTCGCGGACGTCAAGACCCTGCTCGCCAGCGGAAATGTGGTGCTCACCAGTGAGCAAGGCGCCGCCGCCGTCAAGCAGCAGATCGAGGAATGCCTTCGGACCTCGTTTGGCTACGACGCCTGGGTGGTAGTCCTGGCCGCCGGGCGGGTGGCCGAGCTGGTGGAGGCCTGCCCCTACCCGGAGGACGACAGGGAAACCCACACCTACATCACGCTGGCCTCCGACGCCGCCATGCTGGACGAGCTCGATGCCGCCGGCGCCGCCCTTGAGGGCTCGGAGCAGAAGCGGCTTGGACCGGAGGCCCTGGCCTGGCTCGCCCCCGCGGGCGGGACACTGGACAGCCCTTTCAGCAAGATATCGTCCAAGGCAAGATTCAAGGCAACAACCACCACCCGCAACCTCAGGACACTGATCAAGGTCCGTGACGCGGCCGCCGCGCTCTCATAGAGTGGTGCCGGCAAATAGTGGTGCCGGCAAATAGTGGTGCCGCGCATAATGTGCTGCCGCGGCTCACTTGCCGATGGCCGTCTTCAGCGCCGCGTTGAACGCCTTGAGCCGGCTGATCTCCACTTCCACGGGCTCCACCACCAGCTCCTGCGCTACGTCCGCCACGGCATTCCTGAGGCGCTTCCGGGCCTTCCCCGACCGTGCATTCGCTGCCGCCGCGGCAATAAACTTCCCGGTCACGGCCAGGAAGATGCCAAGGACCACACCGCCGGCAATCATCAGGGTGGGGATTGGCCACCCTTCCACGCGCGGGACCTCCGGGACCGGCATCTGGAAGTACCCCAGCGCGGCGAGCACTCCGAGCCAGCCGAGGCCGGCCAGGACAGTCAGCAGCGCCAGCCATTGGACAACGTTGAACACTCCCCACCACCATGACTTCCTGGATGCCAGGAGGTCGGTGCCCGCGATGGCCTGGTCCAGGGCGTCCGGCAGCCGTTCCCTCCCCTCACGGGCTGCACCCCGGATAGCCGCACGCCAGGGGCCAGGGGCGCCCGCGCTGGCATGGTCTGCGAATTCACGGACTGCTGCATCGGTTCTGGCCCTTTCCGGGGCCCCTGCCGGTGGAAGGGAGGTCCGGCTCAATTCCGCCGGCGAGTCGCTGCGGAGGTTGAGCCGCCGCAGCGGATCGGGCCTGAACCGCGAGAGCCAGCGTGTCACAGGCCACCCGGTGCGGCGGGTGGATTCCAGCCGGTAGGAACGCGCCACGGCCCGCACCACGAGGGGCACATTGGCAGCTGTGGCCAGCTCATCGGTAAGGCGTGAGGTGGTGGCTGGCCTGACTCCTGCCGCTTCGCCGTCGCCGGACGCCTCCCGAAGCAGGCGGGCAGCCTTCCCCACATCGGCGGCCAGCCGCTGTGACAATGCCTGGCGCTGCAGCGCAACGTGCCGGATGGCGCTGCGCACCCTGGGCACGCCGGTACCGTGCAGTGCCGATGCGCCCAGGACCTGAACCGTTCCCAGCCCGTCCCGGGCCAGGATCCCCTTCAGGGATTCCAGGACCGGTCCCACGTCCTTTTCAGGCAGCCGGTCCACCTGGTTGAGCACCACCAGTGTCACGGCACCATGGGCGGCCAGGGGCGCCAGGAAGTCATTGTGGACGGCGGCGTCGGCGTACTTCTGCGGGTCAAGCACCCAGACCAGGACATCCACCAGGCCCACCATGCGCTGCACGATCTCACGGTTAGCCGCCCTGGTGGAATCGAAGTCCGGGAGGTCCAGCAGGATCAGTCCCGTGCCTTCGTCCGCGAATCCGTCAACGGGGGCGGCATGGTGCCGGCTGCGGACTTCCAGCCAGTCCAGCAGCGGTTCGCTGCCCTCCACTCCCCAGACCCCTGCCAAAGGTTCCGATGTGGTGGGCCGCCGCGCCGCCGCCGTCGCGATTTCGGCGCCGCTGACGGCGTTGAACAGCGTTGACTTCCCGCTGCCTGTGGCACCGAAAAACCCCACCACCGTGTGGTCCGCGGACAGCGAACGCCGGGAACTGGCGCGTTCCAGGAGCTGGAGCACTTCCTCCAGCGGCTCATCCGGCAGCACCCCGTCCGCGAGTTGGCGGGCATCGTTCAGGGCATCAAGCCGGCGGTCCAGCTGCAACGATTCGCGGGCATCACCGTGGCGGCTCATGCGTAGTCCGCCAGCTGTGCCAGGGCGGTGGAATGGCCTGTCAGCACACGTGCAGCATCCGGGTCTGACTCCGGGAGCCTGTCAAGGAACTTCTGTTGCTCCACCCGGAGCAGCTGCTGGCAGCGGATGTGGAGGTCCTCGCGCGCCGTTTGGGCGAGCCTGCGGACGGCGTCCTCACCGAAGACGGCCTCCAGCAGCTTCTGGCCTACGACGGCGGTACCTCCAGCCACACCGATTTCCAGCCCGGTCAGGCCGGCCGTCATGGAGAACACCACAATCATCAGCGCGGCGCCCAGCCCGTTGATGCCGAAGGACAGCAACCTGGCCTGCGTCCGTTTGCCTTGGCCCTCGGTCCGGATCAGTTCCATCAGGCTGGCCTGCCAGGCCCTGATCTCTTCGGCGGTCCTGTCCGCAAATCCGGGACTCGTCCCGGAAAGGTCATCAGTTCCAAGCAGCTCCCGGCCGGCCGGGTCTGAACGCCATCGTTGGTCGGTCTGCTCCGCCGCGTTGGCTGCCTCGTCCAGGATGACGGCCTGCAGCCCTGTCTCAATGGCCACTTCGACCTGGACGGCGGGAGCAGGCTCACCCCGGAAGAAGGCTCCCACCCGGTCCCGGAAGCGGCCAATGTTCTGTTCCAGGTTCCGGAAAAACTCGCCGGTCCCCACGAAGTCCTGCCAGCGGGCAAGCACTTCCCCGCGAAGCAGGGCGCCGTCCTTGGTGGCGTCCAGGATGCGTGCGGCAGCATCCCGGTAGGCGCCCTGGGCGTCAGCCTCCAGGGTTGCCGCGGCGCGCTGCTGATCCTGCAGCGCTTCAGCCACCCCCGCCACGCGTCCCGCCAGTGCCCTGACGGTTCCGTTGAGCGTCCTGCGGGCGATCTCAGAGCGGCGTGCCGCGTCAGCAGCGAGCTCCTGGAGCCAGCGTCGCAGCGGCTCCACTGCGTGCGGAGGCAGCATCCCCAGTGGATCGAGCTCCGTCTCCTGCACGATAAACAGTCCTGCTGCACCGAGGCCTTCCTTGTGCAGCAAAGCCAGGAGATCGGCACTCACTTCAGCCTCAGCCTCGGGCGGAACCCGGTCCAGCACCACGGCCACCATGATGTCGCGCGAGGCCGCGTCCAGCAGGAGCCGCCAGGGAACGGCGTCGGCGTAGCGGTTGGCCGTTGTCACAAAAACCCAAAGGTCAGCGGCGGCCAGCAGCTGCCCGGCGAGCCTGCGGTTGTCGTCGGAGATGGAGTCGACGTCGGGAGCGTCCAGAACCGCTATGCCCTGCGGGACAGCGCGGTCCGCCACCAGCACCAGCGAGGATATTGCGGCGGCGTCCGGAGTCACTCCGGCGCGGCTGGCGGGCACAGGATCAGTGGCCAGCGTGCCCCTGATCCGACTGAGCGTGGGCAGGACGCGCTGATCTTCGAACCACGGCGCATCCGCAGGGTGGTGGAGCAGGATGGGCTGGCGGGTGGTTGGCCTGATGGCCCCTGAACGCGTGACCGGGTGGCCTACCAGCGCGTTGACGAGTGTCGATTTGCCTGCACCAGTGGAGCCTCCGACGACGGCAAGCAGCGGTGCGTCCAGGCTGCGGTAACGCGGCAGGATGTAGTCGTCCAGCTGTGCGAGTGCATTCCGGGCCTCTTGCCGTGCCCGGCCGGCAGCCGGCAGGGCAAGCGGCAGGGAAACCTGCGACAGGTCCCGCCGTACGGCTTCCAGCAGCCCGAGGGCAGCCGCCGCCGGCTGGGCGGAGCCCTGGGCAGGAGCCCTGGCGGGAGGATGATCGTTGGAGCTCACAGCATCATCATGCCAGTTCAGCAGCCTTTTGCGATGGCCCTGGGCCGACTCTCCGGTCAAGGGTTCAGGGTTAGCGGCCCCAGGTTCACCCGCGTGATTTAACAGCGTGGTTTCGGGAAAACGAAAACGGCCCCGGGCTGATGCCCGGGACCGTTCCATTGGTGACCCCAGCGGGATTCGAACCCGCGTTACCGCCGTGAGAGGGCAGCGTACTAGGCCGCTATACGATGGGGCCGCGTACTTCCAACCGGCGTTTCAGCCGGCCAGCCAAGTGAGTATTTCACACACCCGGCGAGTGTTTCAAATCGGCGAACCGATTGGAAACCCCTGATTTTGCCTGCATTCCTGCGTGTAAATCAGAGCTGGGATACCAGGACTCGAACCTAGAATGACGGTACCAGAAACCGTAGTGTTGCCAATTACACCATATCCCAATGATACTTTCGGGCCGGATTTTCGGGCCTCAACCCGTGCTCCGTGCCCCTCAGCACGAGAAATTACTTTACCCGAGACTTGGGGCTCGCACAAATCGGGAGCGGCGGCTGCGCCTCTGGCAGCGCACAGCCGCTTAGCTCCTGATCTGCTCCAGCGACGAGATCATGTCTCCATCGAACCCCTGTGGCGGTTCGCCCACCCTGTTGAGCCAGACGCCCAGCAAACCTGCCGCCGTCGCCCCTTCGGCGTCGAGCAGCCGGTTGTCGCCGACAAAAAGCGTGTCCCCGGGTTCGGTCCCCAGGAGCCGCACGCCCTCGAGGTAGATCGCCGGCTGGGGCTTGGCTACACCGACAGTGTCCGTGCCGACGAGCCGCGTGATGCGTTCCAGGCCGGCGCCGTCCAGTTTTGCCCGCTGATAATCGTGCACATTGTTGCTCACGGCACCGTAGGGGATGCCTGCCTGATCAAGGAGATCAAGGAGCGGCTCAACGTCGTCAAAGGCCCTCACGTAGCCTGGCTGCAACCGGGCGTACGCGCTCACCCACTGGTGCGCTTCCTCACCGTCGGCGAGTTCCACGCCGAAATGCCCCAGCGCGGCCCGTCCACGCAGCAGCCGCTGGTCATTGAAGGTCAGCTCCCCCGCCAGGTACCTGTCGTAGTAGTGAGTGGTTTCATGGGTGAAGATCCTGCCGAACCTCGCCCATCCGGCCTGGTCCAGGCCGGGAAGGAGGTGTTCGCTGACCTCGCGCAGGGCGGTGGTCATGGAGTATTCAAGGTCAACCAGGGTGTCATCGATGTCGAAGAGGACTCCCCGGATGGTACCGAAGCGTGTCGCCAGGACTCCGTCGGCGGCTGGACTGGATGCGTTCATCAGCCGCGGAAGGAGCGGAGCCGGGTCAGGGACGGGTCCTTGCCCAGGATGACCATGGATTCGAACAGCGGCGGGGAGATCCGGCGCCCTGAGACTGCTGTGCGGACGGGACCGAAGGCGAGCCGGGGCTTGATGCCGAGGTCCTCCACAAGTGCCTGCTTGAGGGCGGTCTGGATGTTTTCCGGCTCCCAGTCCTCGATGGGTTCCAGGGCGGCAATGGCGGCATCGAGGACCTCGGTGAGGTTCTCCGGCAGCCCCTTCCGGGCGTCGTCCGCGACGTCGATGGCGTCGTCGGCCTTGAACAGGAACGCGAGCATTTCCGGCGCTTCCCCCAGGAGCGCGATCCGCTCCTGGACCAGCGGAGCCGCCTCAGAGAGGATGTACTCTTCGCGGTCCGTCAGGGTCTCCCCCACCAGGCCCGCCGCGCGGAGATAGGGAACCAGGCGCGCCCGGAAATCCTCGGGGGCGAGCATACGGATGTGCGTGCCGTTGATGGCCTCGGCCTTCTTGATGTCAAAGCGGGCGGGATTGGCCAGCACGTCATGGACATCGAAGTTCTCGATGAGCTGGTCCACCGTAAAGATGTCTTCGTCGGCGGAGAGGCTCCAGCCGAGCAGCGACAGGTAGTTCAGCAGCCCTTCCGGGATAAAGCCCCGGTCACGGAGCAGAAAGAGGTTGGACTGCGGATCGCGCTTGGACAACTTCTTGTTGCCTTCGCCCATAACGTACGGAAGGTGGCCAAAGACCGGCATGTAGCTGGCGAAGCCGATCTCCATCAGCGCGCGGATCAGGACGACCTGGCGCGGGGTGGAGGACAGCAGGTCTTCCCCGCGCAATACGTGGGTGATTCCCATCAGGGCGTCATCCACCGGGTTCACCAGGGTGTACAGCGGGGATCCGTCCGCCCGGACAATCACGTAGTCGGGGATGCTTCCGGCCTTGAAGGTAATTTCCCCGCGGACAACGTCGTCGAACGTGACATCCTCGTCAGGCATCCGCACGCGCAGCACCGGCTGCCGGCCCTCGGCCTTGAAGGCGGCCAGCTGCTCCGCAGTGAGTTCACGGTCAAAGTTGTCATAGCCCAGCTTGGGGTCCCGGCCTGCGGCCCGGTGCCTGGCCTCCACTTCCTCCGGGGAGGAATAGCACTCGTAGGCATAGCCTGCGTCCAGCAGCTTCGCGACGACGTCCTTGTACAGGTCCAGCCGCAGCGACTGGCGGTACGGTTCGTGCGGGCCGCCCACTTCGACGCCTTCTTCCCAGGTGATGCCGAGCCACTTCAGCGCCTCGAGCAGCTGCTGGTAGCTCTCCTCCGAGTCACGCGCCGCGTCCGTGTCCTCAATACGGAACACAAAGGTGCCCTTGGTGTGCTTGGCGTAGGCCCAATTGAAGAGGGCAGTACGGATCAGGCCAACGTGCGGGGTGCCTGTGGGCGACGGGCAGAACCGGACCCGGACAGGGGTATCGGCGGTAACTTCACCGGTGACTTCAGGGAGGGCGGAGCTGGAAACGGCGTCGGGCGCAGAAGGAGTAGTCATAGTGACTCCAACTTTACCGCCTGCCAGGCGGGCGGCCGGGCGCCCGAATCGGTGCAGCTTACCGTCGGACCACGGGGTTGGACAGGCTCCCGATGCCCTCGATTTCCACTTCGTAGCGGTCCCCGGCCTCAACCAGGCCCACACCGGCCGGTGTTCCGGTCATGATGACGTCCCCGGGCAGCAGGGTGAAGGCCTGCGACACGATGGATACCAGCTCCCGGACGCCACGGATCATCTGGCTGGTGCTGCCGTCCTGGCGGAGCTCTCCGTTCAGCCTGCCCTGGATCTGGAGGTCCTCGGTGTCCAGCTCCGTTTCGATCCACGGCCCCAGCGGCGCGGAGGTGTCAAAGCCCTTGGCCCGGGCCCACTGCAGGTCGGTTTTCTGCACATCACGGGCGGTGAGGTCGTTGCCGCAGGTGTAGCCGAAGATGACGTCATCCACCCGTTCCTCAGGAACGTCCTTGCAGATCCGGCCGATGACCACACACAGCTCGGCCTCAAAGGAGACTTCCTCCGAAAAATCAGGCAGCACGATGGGGTCGTTGGGGCCCACCACTGAGGTGTTCGGCTTCAGGAACAGCAACGGCTGGGCGGGTACCTCGTTGCCCAGCTCGCGGGCGTGCTCCACGAAGTTCCGGCCGACGCCGATGACCTTGCTGCGCGGAATAATCGGCGCGAGGAGCCGCACGTCTTCCAGCTTGTGGCGGACAGCGGTGCGCTCCACTCCGTTGAAGAAGGGGTCGCCGTTGATGACAGTGATTTCTTCACTGCCAGGCTGGCCTTCAACAACGCCGTAGAGGGGATCAGAATCGACTACAAACCGGGCAATACGCATGGTTCCTACCCTACAGTCTTGGGGCGGCGCGCTCCGGCGGCGGTCACCGGAGCCCGGATTCTCCCCGCAGGTAGTCCAACTGCGCGGCAACGGACATTTCCGCTGCCCGTCGGACGGAAGGTTCGACGTCGGAATACACCGCGTCCGTCACGGCACCAATGGCGGCGTCCCGGCCCAGCCGGTCCAGGGCGGCGCGGATCTGGGCCAGCCGTTCCTGGCGGTGGTCGCGGTAGGCGCGGGTGATCGTCTCAAGGGACGGCAAGACGGGACCGTGGGCAGGGAGGACGGTGGCGGCGCCGATCATCTCCAGCCGGTCCAGGGACGCCAGATAGTCCCCGAGCCTTCCGTCGGGGTAGTCCAGCATGGTGGTGCCGCGGCCCAGGATGGTGTCGCCAGTCAGCACAGTGCCTTGCGGGCCGTCGTCCGGAAGGTGGAAACACACAGAATCGGAGGTGTGGCCCGGCGTGGCCAGGACGCGGATCTCCAGTCCGGCAGCATGGATGGGCTCACCGTCGGACAGGGGCGTCCCGCCGCCATGGCAGTGGCCGGGATCCGCAGCCCGCACCGGAGCCCCCGTCAGTTCAGACAGCCGCGCCGAGCCAGCTGTATGGTCGGCGTGCCGGTGTGTGACGAGGATGAGTTCAACGTGTCCGGCGCCGGCAAGAGCCCGCAGGTGGTCTTCGTCCAGCGGCCCGGGATCCACCACGACGGCGGCGCCACCATCGGCTGGCCGCAACACGTATGAGTTGGTTCCCTCCAGGCTCATGGGTCCGGGGTTGGGGGCAAGGATGAACTGCGTCAGGGCTGAGCTGCCCTGCAGGATGGGGCCGGAAGCTGAAGTCACCATCCCATCTTTGCATCCTCCCCTGCACAGCCACCCCTGCCGGAATAGAACAACGCACAGCCAGGGTTGACCACCAGTGAAGACCACACGAACTCCACCAGGAAGCCGGACCCGGAAACCATGAGCGACACAGCCCCCACCCTTGCAGATCTCCTCGCCGAAGCGGACTCCGGCGGCCATGACCACGCCGCGACGGAGAAGAACAGCGGACTCCGGCATATCCACAACCACGCGACCGGCGCAGTTGTGTGGTTCCCCACGTGGCGAAAGTTCCGCGAGACCTCCGATTGGCGCAAGGAAGTGGATGCTGTCGCCGAAGACCTCAGATCGGGTTCACAGCCGGTGGAAAAGGTGGCGGCCCGCTCCCTGACCGAAGAGCTGGAGTCCCTCCTGAAGCGTGCCGCCGCAGCGGGTGATGCCAATATCTTTGTCCAGGAGAACCTGACCAGGCATCTGACCCGGACCTGGGCCTTTGCGGACGCTGTGGCCGAGGTAACGGGGGAAGACCTGCCCACGGGTAACACCACGCCGGCCGTTTTTGCTGATTACCCGTATGACGTCTACGCGCAGGACGGCGGCGTCTTTGCCACCACGCTGTGGAATGACATTATCGATGCCCGCCGCAGCAGTGTCCTGGCCGAAGAAGCGGCACGGAAGGCGCTGAAACCCGTTTCCCGGAAGGCCATGAAAAATGCCGCCCGGAAGGCCGCCCGGCGCTGATTCCCGGGGCAGGCCCCTGAACCAAAGGGACCACCGGGACCACAGCACGACGGCGGCCGCCCGGCACTCCTGCCCGTCTTGGAGCAAGTGCCGGCCAACCGCCGTCGTAATTCTTTGGGTGAAAAGCCCGCCTAAGCCAGGCGCGTCAGCCACCCGTGAGTGTCGGGAACCGTGCCGGTCTGGATACCCAGGAGCTGCTCGCGGATGGCCATGGTGGTCTCCCCTGCCTTGGCGTCCTCAGAACCGATGAACTCGGTGTCGTCCTTCAGCACGCCGATGGGAGTGATGACCGCTGCCGTGCCGCACGCAAAGACCTCGGCGATCTCTCCCGTTGCCACACCATCGCGCCATTCATCCAGCGTGATCTTCCGCTCGGTGACTTCCCGGCCCATGTCCTTGGCCACCTGGATGACGGACATGCGGGTGATGCCTTCCAGGATGGTTCCGGTCAGCGCCGGCGTCACGAGGGAGCCGTCCTTCAGCACGAAGAAGACGTTCATACCGCCAAGTTCCTCGATGGCATTGTCATTGAACTGGTCCAGGAAGAGGACCTGCTTGCAACCGTTGGCCTCTGCCTGCTGCTGCGCGATGAGGGAAGCCGCGTAGTTCCCGCCGCATTTGGCGTCCCCGGTGCCGCCCCGCCCCGCGCGGGCATAATCGCGGGAGATCCAGATGGAGACCGGCTTGAGTTCCCGGCCGAAGTAGTTGCCCGCGGGGGAAGCGATCACCCGGAAGGAGACTTCGCGGGCCGCACGTACGCCCAGGAAGGCTTCGGTGGCGATCATAAACGGACGCAGGTAAAGGGCCTCGCCGTCACCGGAGGGAACCCATTCCTTGTCGGCCGCCACCAGCTCCCGGATGGCTCCCAGGAAGTAATCCGCCGGCAGTTCCGGAAGGGCAAGCCTGCGGGCGGATTTGTTCAGACGTGCCGCGTTGGCTTCCGGGCGGAAGGTCCAGATGGAGCCGTCGGCGTGCCGGTAGGCCTTGAGCCCCTCGAAGATTTCCTGGCCGTAGTGGAACACAGCGGCCGACGGATCCAGGGAGATCGGGCCATACGCCTCGATGCGCGGGTTGTGCCAGCCGCCGTTGCCGTCTGCGTCCACACTGTAGTCGACGATGGCGGTGTGGTCGGTGAAGTAATCGCCAAATCCCGGGTTGGCCAGGATGGCGTTACGCTCTTCAGCGGACTTCGGGGTTGCCGAGAGCTGCTGGGTGAATTCGACGCCAGGGGCAGTCTGAGTCATGGTTCCTCCACGATCGGCTGCCTGTGGAAGTGGTTCAGCGTTGAACCACAGGCAGCATTTGGTGATTCGAAACTAGCTTACGCCGCCGCGCAGGGCCCAAACGCCCAGCCCTCAGCGCAGCGTACGGCCGTGCCGCGCCTCAAGCGCATGGGCCGGCCGTGCCGCGTCTAGAGGGCTGCCGTGATGGCATCCCCGACGGCGCTGGTACTACGGGCGCCGCCGTCGCGGTTTTCGACGTCGGCAGTGACGGCAGCTTCGATCTTCCGTGCCGCCGCAGCGTAGCCAAGGTGGTCCAGGAGGAGCGCAGCCGAGAGGATCGCTGCAGTGGGATCTGCCTTCTGCTGTCCAGCGATGTCCGGTGCAGAGCCGTGGACCGGTTCGAACATGGACGGTGCGGTGCGGTCCATGTTGATGTTGCCCGACGCGGCCAGCCCAATGCCGCCTGTGACGGCAGCGGCGAGGTCCGTCAGGATGTCGCCGAAGAGGTTGTCGGTGACAATGACGTCAAAGCGCGA
This sequence comes from Arthrobacter sp. CDRTa11, assembly GCF_026427775.1. NCBI lineage: Bacteria > Bacillati > Actinomycetota > Actinomycetes > Micrococcales > Micrococcaceae > Arthrobacter > Arthrobacter sp. CDRTa11. Next base: position 3,308,735 of record NZ_CP044532.1, read on the forward strand.
GGGGTTGGTGACCATAAAGATGGTCGCGGCATCAACGTGCAGGTAATCGTGGGTGACCTCTGGGAAGTCCTGCGCTACGGCCTCAACCGTGCGCTTCCACAGGTGGCCCGCGTAGACAAGCACATTGTGCTTGTGGACCAGGGTGACATGCTTGCGATCACGGGCGCTGGCGCGTCGGAAGGCATCGCGGACAAGCCGCTCAACTCCGTGGGCGGTGTTGAGCGAGACCTCGGTGGCTACTTCGTGCGGAGTGCCGGCGCGCAGCGTCCCTCCGTTGCCGACGTAGGGGCCCTCGGTACCCTCGCGCACCACGATAAAATCGATGACGCCCGGATTGGCCAGCGGGCTTCCCACCGTCCCGAAGAGCTTCGATGGGCGGAGGTTGACGTAGTGGTCCAGGCTGAAGCGCAGCTTGAGGAGCATCTCGCGTTCGATGATGCCGGACGGAATTCTGGTGTCACCGGGAGCGGCGCCCACTGCGCCGAAGAGAATGGCATCCCTGGTGCGGAGGTCTGCAAGGACTTCATCCGGCAGCGTTTCACCCGTGGCCAGCCAGTGCTCGGCGCCGAGCTTGTAGTGAGTCTGCTGAAGGGCCACGCCCTCCGCTGCCACTGCCTTTTCGAGGACTTTCAGTGCCTCGGCGATGACCTCGGGGCCGATGCCGTCACCGGGGATGACAGCCAGATCAATAGTGGATGCGCTCATGTATTTTAGGGTAGCCAAGTCATCCACATTCTGGTCAAGCTGTCTCACGATATGAACGGAGCTGCCTTGGGCCCGTCCTCCTGCACATCAACCTCATCCAACGGGAGAAGCAATAACAACCACGTTGGTGCCCCACAGGTCACCGGTGTAACAGGAAATCAGCACCAGCCGGTGGGGCGCCACATCCCACACGGGACTGTCCTTGAGTCCGGACTTAACATACGTGGTGACCTGATCCACCTGGTACGTCAGCTCGCCCGTTGAGGTGGCCACCGTCAACCTGTCCCCTGCCGCCGCCATGGTGCTGAGCCTGTTGAAGGGTGCCTCCATGTCCGCCCAGCTGTGGCCGACGATGTAGGTGGTGTTGACGGACCCCTCCCCCGGCATGCCAAACGGCGTCAGCCAGTAACCGTCGATCGTGGAAGGCGGAATGATGGTGCTGGCAGCAACATCCGCGCCATTTGGATCCAAGGGATGAACGGCCACATCAATCCCTGCGGCCGCGTAGACCAGCCGTTGCGGCGGGGCCGCGGCAGGACCAGCCGGGACTGCCGCCACCGGCGGACTTGAAAGCTGCGGATCGGAAGGCACCGGACTGGAAGACTCCGGACCGGACGGAGCGGGGTCCTCTGCCCATTGACCAGCAGCCGGGGCTGATGCCGGCGCCGGATCCGGGGCCGATCCAATACCGCTTCCGCCGCCGGCCAGAAGTGGGATGAGGGCCACCACCAGGTAACCCAGGACACCGCACAGCACCACAAAGATCATCGCCCGGCGCCAACTGCCGCTGCCTGCAGCTGTCAACGTTCCCGCCTGGTGATCAGTATCCATGGGTTCCTCGCGAAGCTGCCGGACATGGTGAATGAGTACTGATGAAGGGCAGGCGCCGTGCACCTTTTCGGGCACGGCGCCTGCCGGTGGATCATCCGACGCCGTCTGGGGCGCCAGCGGGCGCCGTCACTCCTGGCGCTTGCCTCCGGAGACTCCACCTGTCGCCAGTTTCCTGTGAACTGCCACCCCGGCGGCTGCGAGCAACAGGGCCACGACGCCGCCCATCCATGGGGCGAGGGCAGTGTCGGTTGAGCCTGTCACGGCAGTCTGGACGTTGAACCCCTGGTTTGTCGCCACCGCTCCGGCGCCACCCGGCTGCCCGGCTGCTGCCCCGCGGGGAACGACGGCACCTGGCACAACCGGCTTGCCCGGGGGTACTACGTGCGGCTTGACGGGAACACAGCCATTGTTGAATGTTGCCTGTCCTTCAGCCGTCCAGTTCTGTCCAGCGGGCACAATGTTTCCGCTGTTCGGCGGGATGATGTCTTCGCTTAGCTGGTGGTTGGCGTTGGCGTGCCCGTTGAGCCCGTTCAAGGAGATAGTGATAACCACAAACGGATTGGATGCTGAGCCGGTAGCGTGGCAGATGGTTATTTTGTGGTCCGCGTTCCCGTTGGGAGGAGTGACCGCTCCCCCCGGTTTCACGCAACCCGCATTCCACCAATCAACTTTGTCCAGATTGCTGCCGCCGGGCAGGACGGTCCCGTTGTTCTTCGGGATGATGTCTTCGCTGAGCTGGTGGTTGGCGTTCCCATGGCCGTGAAGACCGTTGACGTTCATTGTTATCTGCACGTACGGGTTGGTGCTTGATCCCGTTGCGTGGCAGATGGTGATCATTTCGCCGCCGCCGGGTGATTCCGCCGGCGACGCGGTTGCCGGGGCCGTGGCGCCCAACAATGCAAGGCCCGTGACTCCTAGTGCGGCAAGGATCCGTTTCATTTCCGTCTCCGTCCATTGTCTGGTCGAACTGATCAGACACGAGGGAAAACGGCGACCGCCCCTTGATGACGGGTCAAACAGCAAACAGACGGCATCGGGGCGACGGTTCTCCCAGATGTGAATCATCAGTTCGCTTACGGATCTAGGCTACGGACCCGCATACTTGCCCGTCTCCAGTACTCAGTACCCGCTTTGGCGGACAGACGGTACTTGGTGGGGCCGTTGCAGTACCTGTTTCGGGCCGGGCCAAGTAGCCCGGCCGAACGTACTCTAGCCCTCGGCCGGTTCCTCGTACTTGGGGAAGACGGGGGCCGGCGCCGGCAATGCGGTCCCTGCGGCGATCGGTGTGGTGAGCGCGGCAAACTGCCGTGCCTGGCCTTGCGGCTGGCCAAGGGTGTCCAGGAGTTGTGCAGTTGCGGTGGGCATAATGGGCTGGGCGAGGATGGCCACGATCCGCAGCACCTCCAGCGTCACGTACAGGACAGTGTTCATCCGTTCGACGTCGGTCTTGCGCAGCACCCAGGGCGCCTGCTCGGCAAAGTAGGCGTTGGTATCCCCCAGTACGCCCCAGATCGCTTCCAGGGCACGGCTGAATTCCTGCTTTTCGAAAGCGGCCCGCGCGGTCTCAAGAAGACCGTTGGCCTGATCCAGCAGAGCTGAGTCCGCGGCGGAGAAATCTCCCGGCGCCGGAACAACGCCTGCACAGTTTTTGGCCACCATGGACAGCGAACGCTGGGCCAGGTTGCCAAAGTTGTTGGCCAGGTCCGAGTTCATACGTCCCACAATGGCCTCGTGGTTATAGCTGCCGTCGGCACCAAACGGAACTTCACGAAGGAAGAAGAACCGCACCTGGTCAAGGCCGTACTGGGCCACAAAGTCTGCCGGGGCCACCACGTTGCCCAGCGACTTGGACATCTTGACGCCGTTGTTGTGCAGGAAGCCGTGGATCATTACGCGCTTGGGCAGTTCCAGCCCGGCACTCATCAGGAAAGCCGGCCAGTAGATGGCGTGGAAGCGGGAAATATCCTTGCCGATGATGTGGACGTCGGCAGGCCAGAACTTGCGGAACGACGCCGAATCCACGTCCGGGTAGCCAACGCCCGTGAGGTAGTTCGTCAGTGCATCTACCCAGACATACATCACGTGCTTGGGGTTGCCGGGAACCGGAACACCCCAGTCAAAAGTGGTGCGGCTGATGGAGAGGTCCTCCAGGCCACGCCTGACGAAGCTGATGACCTCGTTGAACCGGGACTGCGGGGCACCGAATTCCGGCTGAGCCTCATAGAGGGCAAGGAGCCGGTCCTGGTACTGGGACAGCCTGAAGAAGTAGCTCTCCTCAGCAGTCCATGTCACTTCGGTGTCCGTCTCCTTCGAGTAACGCACGCCGTCGTCCTTAACCAGGGTGTCGTCCTCGACGTAGAAGGCTTCATCCCGGACGGAATACCAGCCTTCGTACTTCGACAGATAGATATCGCCGTTGGCTTCCATCTTTTTCCAAATGGCCTGCGACGCCGCGTAGTGGTCAGCGTCCGTGGTGCGGATGAACCGGTTGTACGTGATTCCCAAGGCGGAATGTGCAGCTTTGTAGACCTCGGCATTGCGGTCCACCAGTTCCTTGGGGCTGATGCCTTCCTTTTCGGCCGTCTGGGCAATTTTCATGCCGTGCTCGTCCGTGCCGGTCAGGAACATCACGTCATAGCCGTCCAGCCGCTTGAAGCGCGCCATGGCATCAGTGGCGATGTACTCATACGCATGCCCGATGTGCGGCACACCGTTCGGGTAGGTGATGGCCGTGGTGATGTAGAACGGTGGTTTCTCTGTTGCAGTCACGAGCGGACGTTACCTTTGGTGCGGAGGGACAGGCTAGATGAGTTCAGTCAGCGTATCGCTAAGGCGAACCAGTTCGTGATCGTGGGAAGCGACCAGCACCGCGATCCCGTCGTTGGTGGTGTCCTTGAGGATGCTGATGATGCGGTTCGCTGAGGCCCGGTCCAGGCTTGCGGTGGGCTCATCCACCACCAGCACGCGGGTGCCCAGGATCAGCGCACGCGCAATGGCCACGCGCTGGCGTTCACCACCGGAGAGCTGGGCGGGACGGTGGCGCATCCGGCGGCCCAACCCCACAAGATCGAGCAGGTCCTTTGCCATGTCACGGCGCTGGTCCACTTCGCCGTCCGGGACGGCCGGCAGGAGCACGTTCTCGAGTGCGCTCATGCCGTCAATCAGGGCGCCGCCCTGGTCAACGTAGCCGATCAGGGCCCGGCGGCGGTCAGCGATTTCGTCGTCGCCCATGCTTTCGAGGGAGTCACCCTCCCAGAAAACACGGCCCGACGTCGGCAGCGTCAGTCCCGCGCCCACGGTCAGGATGCTGGTCTTGCCTGAGCCGCTTCGGCCGGCAACGCAGTGCATCTCACCGGCGTGCAGGGTGAGGTCAAAACCCTCCACGACGCTGACGGACTCTGCGCCGCCCTTGCCACCGCCATAGCGGATGGTGACATCGCTGAGCTCCAGCGGTGTCCCGTGGTCTGCAGCCTTGACGATGGTGTTGGCGCGCGTCTGGAGAGGGCCTCCACCGGAGTCGGCCCGGCGGCTCCGTTGAACGTTCGTCTGGTTTGTCATTGGACCACTTTCGTTGCAATCGGTATCCAGCAAATCACAGCCACAAGGCCGGCCACTCCGGCCCACAGTGCAGCGTACGGGGCAAGGAGCATTCCTATGCCCAGCGCGCCCAGGACTCCCAGCGGCAGGGCCACCGTTCCCACGAGCGCGTTCTCGAAGAAGCGGACTTGCCGGAGCATGTCCGGGTTCCAGCCCATGGCCTCGAGGATGCCAAGGTACTGGCGTTTGGCGGTGAGCTCAAACCTTCCGGTCACCAGGGTCAGCACCAGCCCAACCGTCACTCCGGCCAGCGCAAGGAGGATGCTTGGCAAAGCTATGCTGGCGGCTGCCAGGCCGCTGAGTGCACTGGCGCCGGCCGCGCGGGGAATATCGATCAGCAGCGCAACCAGTCCGCCGACGGCTGCTCCAAACACGCCAACCGCCACCGCCAGGGACAGGGTGTTGAACTTGTTGGTGCTCAGCTGCCGGTTGGCGAACGTCAGCGGCGAGTCGACGGGGATCAGCCGTTCGTCATGCTGCGGTTCCTGGTCCACCTCGTCACGGTGGCGCAACTGCTGCGCAGCGAAGAACGCCGCAGCCGCATACAGGACCAGGACCGACGCCGAGACGATCACGGTCGCCAGGCTCCAGCTCAGCAGGCTCAGGGCAATTCCTGCTACTGCAAGCAGTGCAGCACCCACCGCGAATTCCTCGAGAACCCAATTCCGGATCCGGCCCTGCGTCCAGCCCATGGCACGGAGGGTGCCGGCTTCCTGCTTGCGTTTCCGGATGTAGCTGACAGTGGACGCGCCGGTCAGAAGCGCGGCCCCACAAAGTGTCAGGAAGAGCAGCGTGACGTTGGTGCCGGTGAGGGATCCGGAGACGGCATCGGCTGCGTTCTGCCGGACCCAGGACTGCTGGACAGTGCCCAGGTCCGATTCCTTGCCGGCGTCGTCCTTGGAGTATCCGGGAACAAAGATGCTGGCGTCCTCGCGGGCGGAACCGGCCACAACGGTGGCTTCCAGGCCCATGGCACGGATCTCGCCGGCCAGCTTTTCGACGTCGGGCTGGGCCTGCTTCCAGCTGCCGGGGGCCTTGGCGCGGACGCGCACGGCGTCGATCACCGCGGCGTTGTCCTTGTAGCCGCGGGCGGCGGCCAGGCCGTAGTAGTCGGTGATGGCGCCGGCGGACTGGCTGGCGAGCCCGGTCGCGCTCAGCGAGGGCTTGAGTTCGGTTTCGGTGACGGCCTTTCCTTCGGCGTCCTTGGTCAGCGTCAACGGGGTGGGGTCGTAGCCGCCCAGGGGCAGCCTGTTGACGTCTCCGGCGGCCTTTTCGACGGCGGAGGGGTCAAACGTTCCGTAGACCATGGCAAGCGGTGCCGCGAGCTTCTCCCCTGTTGCCAGGTCTTCACGGTAGGAACGCTCATCCACGGGGTCGCGCTGGGTCTGGTCCACCGAAGCGCCGCTGGCACTCTTTTCGGGCAGCCGGTTGACGGTGACCCAGTCGCCGGGAACGGCTGACTTTTCAACTGCGCCGTTGTCGGCCGTGCTGCCGTCCGTGTACTTCGGGGCAGACGCAAAGTCGGTGCTCCAGGCTGCAGGAGTGTACAGGCCCTGATTGAAGTTTCCGGTGTTGCCCAGCAGGTCGGAGTGATCCGTGGAGCCAGGCCAGGACAGCGCGAAGGGATCCTTGGAAACGAACGGCAGGTAGTCCTTGTCCAGGGAACGCGTCGCCGTGCCAACGTCCTTGACCACTTTGCCGGACGCGTCGATTTCCTCGATCTTGACGTTGTACTTCAGGTCAAGGGACGTGCCTGAACGCACAATCAGCGGGATGGCCTGGGAATCCGCGGTGAGCAGTCCGTTGCGTTTGGCCTGCTGGTACTGCGTCATCAGGGGAGCCCAGTACTTGAGCTTGACCCCCAGGAAGTCGGGCCCGTCTGCCAGGTCCTGCATGCTGATGCCGTTGGTGAAGAGGCTTTCGAAATGCCGTCCGATGGCGCCGGCATTGCGGGCATCAGCCGGGGGCGCCTTTTCCAGCGGCGCCAGGAAGTCGCCTGCGGAGCCCAGCAGCGCACGTTCTGCCACGGGATCAACAGCCACCACCGACTCTGTCACCTCCGGTGACAGCGGCAAGGAGACTGAAAGGTTGAAGAGGTTGTGCTCGGATCCGCCGGCTGGCGCGGGAAACTTGATGCCGGTTTCCCCGGCCGGCGGGGCAATCCGGATGCTGCTTCCGCCGGCGGCCTTCTCCTCCACAAGCTTGCCTTTGCCCAGGGTGCCTTCGGCGGTGGACTTGAAGAGCGTCTGCTCGGAAACGCCGTCGGAGCTGACTGCGCTGGCCGTCAGCCGGTAGGTCTTGGGAGTGTCGCTCAGGACCGACTCCGCAGCCGGCCACTTGCTGGGCTCGGTGGCGCCCGCAGCCTGGTCGGCTGTGGCAGTGCCTGCCAGCCCGGCGTTGTAGCCAAGGTAGTCCATGGCATCAAGCCGGGGCGCCTCGAGGTTCTGCGTCACCCTGGATACCAGGCTGATGGGAGCTGCCACCGACGTACCCGTGAGGTCACGGATGGCCTCCAGCTGGTCAAAACTGATTCCGCCGCCGCCGTTGGCGATTTCCGGCTGCATCAGCGCGCCGGACCCCGCCTTGGCCTGGACCAGGACATCGTAAAGTCCGCGTGAATTCTCATCCACGGTCCGGTTGAGCGCGGCCTGCGACTGGCCTTGGACGAGGACCGACAAGCACATGGCTGCGATCAAGATGGCCGCGGTCAGCAGCAGCACTTTGCTTCTGATGAACCTCTGGACGGCGTTCATTGGGCTCCCTGAAACCTGGATTGCGTGTGTGCACCCCCACGTCCGCCGGGCGGAGCTAAAGGATTACCTGCGGGGTGTGCAAAAGGTATTGGCCGGCCTGCCGGATGTGTGTCCTGAATCAGGACCCAGTCATTGTAAGCAGACCGGCCAATCATACGTGGCCGACGTTAATCCGCCGTTCACGTGGTGCGGTTCTTAGTCCTCGAGGTCCACTTCGCGGACCATCTCGGCGCCGATTCCGGCCTTGATGGCGTCCAGGACCTGCTGCGGAACGGAACTGTCGATGGTGAGCAGTGCCAGTACCTGCCCGCCCTCAGCCTGCCGCGCCACCTGCATTCCGGCGATGTTGATGTTGTTCATGCCCAGGATGTGGCCGATGGTGCCGATCACTCCGGGGCGGTCGGCATAGGCCACCACCACAAGGTGCTCGCTGATGGGGATCTCCACGTCATAGCCGTTGAGGCCAACCAGCTTCTCCACCTGCTTGGGGCCAGTCAGGGTGCCGGCCACGGAGATCTGGGAGCCGTCGCTCAAAGCACCCCGGATGGTCAGGACGTTGCGGTAGTCCTCGGCGTCCGGCGTCGTAATCAGGCGGACATTGATGCCGCGCTGTTCCGCGATGACGGGGGCGTTGACGTAGGAAACCTGCTCGGTGACAACGTCGGCGAAGATGCCCTTGAGGGCCGCAAGTTCCAGGACCTTGACGTCCAGGGCGGCGATCTCGCCGGCTACTTCGACATCGATCTGGGTCAGCGAGGCGTGCGTCAGGGCGGTGAAGATGCGGCCCAGCTTTTCGATCAGCGGGATGCCCGGGCGGACGTCGGGGGCGATCACGCCGCCGGCGACGTTGACGGCGTCCGGAACCAGCTCGCCGGCCAGGGCCAGGCGTACGGACCTGGCAACCGAGACGCCTGCCTTTTCCTGCGCCTCGTCGGTGGAGGCACCGAGGTGCGGGGTGACCACAACGTTGTCGAGGGCGAAGAACGGCAGGTCCGTGCTGGGCTCCTTGACAAAAACGTCCACCGCGGCGCCGGCGATCTGCCGGTCCTGGAGGGCAGCGTAGAGGGCTTCCTCATCGATAAGGCCACCGCGGGCAACGTTGACCACGTAGGCGGTGGACTTCATCTTGGTGAATGCATCTGCGCCGAGCATGCCCACGGTTTCCGGCGTCTTGGGCATGTGGATGGTGACGAAGTCAGCCTGGCTCAGGAGCTCATCCAGGGTGACGAGCCTGACGCCAAGCTGTGCAGCGCGGGCCGAGGTGATGTAGGGGTCGTACGCGAGGATCTCCGTTTCGAAACCCTGGAGGCGGGCGGCCACGAGGGCGCCGATGCGGCCCAGGCCGATGATGCCGACCTTCTTTTCGAACAGTTCGATTCCGGTGTACTTGGAGCGCTTCCACTCACCGTTCTTCAGGGCCGCGCTGGCCTGCGGAATGTGGCGGGCCAGGCTGAGGATGTGCCCAACGGTCAGTTCTGCCGCGGAGACGATGTTCGACGTCGGAGCGTTGACCACCATGACCCCGGCCTGCGTGGCGGCCTTGATGTCCACGTTGTCCAGGCCCACGCCGGCGCGGGCGATGACCTTGAGGTTCTTGGCCGCGGCAATGGCTTCGGCGTCCACCTGCGTGGCGGAGCGGACCAGGATGGCGTCGACGTCGGCGATCGCAGACAGCAGCTGGGAACGGTCGGCGCCGTCGGTCTGGCGGATTTCAAAGTCCGGGCCGAGGGCCTCGACGGTGGCGGGCGAAAGTTCTTCGGCGAGCAGTACTACGGGTTTTGACACGGCTGATCCTCTGCGTTGCAGTCCTGGGGGGATATAACAAGTCTAGGCCGACGGAAAGGCCGGGCCCACATTGTGAAGTGTGAACCCGGCCTTGTCCGGTGCCGGGGCTATGCGAAAAGCATGGCCTAGCGGGCTACGGAGCCCTCGGTGTAGTCGTCGTTGGTCTTGATCCAGGAGAACAGCTTGCGCAGTTCACGGCCGGTGGCCTCGATGGGGTGGTCTTCACCCTTCTTGCGCAGCTCGGCGAACTCGGGAGCTCCGGCGTCCTGGTCGTCGATGAAGCGCTTGGCGAAGGCACCGCTCTGGATGTCCGCGAGGACAGCCTTCATGTTTTCCTTCACCTCGGGGGTGATGACGCGCGGGCCGGAGACGTAGTCGCCGTATTCGGCGGTGTCGGAAACGCTCCAGCGCTGCTTGGCGATGCCGCCCTCGACCATCAGGTCAACGATGAGCTTGAGCTCGTGGAGGACCTCGAAGTAGGCCACCTCCGGCTTGTAGCCGGCCTCGGTGAGGGTTTCGAAGCCGTACTGGATGAGCTGCGAGGCGCCGCCGCAAAGGACAGCCTGCTCGCCGAACAGGTCAGTTTCGGTCTCTTCGGTGAAGGTGGTTTCGATGACGCCCGCACGGGTGCCGCCGATGGCCTTGGCGTAGGACAGTGCCAGTTCCTTGGCCTTGCCTGAAGCGTTCTGCTCCACGGCAATGAGGTCGGGAACGCCGCGGCCGGCTTCGAATTCGCGGCGCACGATGTGGCCCGGGCCTTTCGGTGCAACCAGGGCGACGTCAACGTCAGCCGGCGGCTGGATGTAGCCGTAGCGGATGTTGAAGCCGTGGCCGAAGAACAGGGCGTCGCCGGCCTGCAGGTTGGGGGCAATGTCTTCCGCGTAAACGTGGCGCTGGACCTGGTCCGGGGTGAGGACCATGATGAGGTCGGCCTCGGCAACTGCCTCGGCAACGTTCAGGACACGCAGGCCCTCGGCCTCGGCCTTGGCACGGGACTTGGAGCCTTCCTTCAGGCCGACGCGGACGTCGACGCCGGAATCGCGCAGGCTGAGGGCGTGCGCGTGGCCCTGGGATCCGTAACCGATGACGGCGACGGTGCGGCCCTGGATGATCGACAGGTCGGCGTCGTCGTCGTAGAACATTTCAGTCACTTTGGGTGTCTCCTTTTGAGTGGATTCTCTGGTGTAAATAGTCTTGCTGCGGTACTGCACGGGCTTTTCGCTCGTAGGACTGCTCTGGGCTGTGTCCTACGCGGAGCGCAATGCCCTGTCACTCATGGAGCGGGATCCCCGTCCAACGGCCAAGGTGCCGGACTGCACAATTTCGCGGATGCCGAAGGGCTCGAGCACTGAGAGCAGCGCGGTGAGCTTTTCGGGGTGGCCTGTTGCTTCAATGACTACGGAGTCTGTGGAGACGTCAACCACTGAAGCACGGAACAGGTCTGCAGCCTGGGTCACCTGCAGACGAGTTGCGGCATCCGCACGTACCTTGACCAGGATGTGGTCTCGCTGTACGGAAGATTCGGAGGTCAGCTCAACGATCTTGATCACGTTGACCAGTTTGTTGAGCTGCTTGGTGATCTGTTCAATCAGGTCACCATCGGCGTCGACGACGACGGTCATCCGGGACATGCCCGGAACTTCCGTCGGTCCAACGGCCAGGGAGTTGATGTTAAAGGCACGGCGTGCAAAAAGGCTAGCAACGCGGGTCAGTACACCGGGTTTGTCTTCGACCAGAACGGACAGTGTGTGGCGGCTCATGATCAGTCCTCCTCTTCCCATTCCGGGGTCATGTTGCGGGCAACCTGGATTTGGTCGTTGCTTACTCCGGCGGGCACCATCGGCCACACCATGGAGTTGGGGCTCACCACAAAATCGATGACGACGGGGCGGTCGTTGATCTCGAGTGCCTTCTGGATGGTGGCGTCGATGTCCTCGTCGCGTTCGCAGCGGAAGGAGGCGCAGCCGTAGGCGTCAGCCAGCTTGACGAAGTCCGGGATGCGGACGGTGTCGTGCCCTGTATTCAGGTCGGTATTGGAGTAGCGGCCTTCATAGAACAGCGTCTGCCACTGGCGGACCATGCCCAGGGACGAGTTGTTGATGATGGCAACCTTGATGGGGATCTTGTTGATCGCGCACGTGGCCAGTTCCTGGTTGGTCATCTGGAAGCAGCCGTCGCCGTCGATTGCCCACACCACCCGGTCCGGGTCCCCCACCTTGGCACCCATGGCGGCCGGTACGGCATAGCCCATGGTGCCGGCCCCGCCAGAGTTGAGCCAGGCGTGCGGACGCTCGTACTTGATGAACTGGGCAGCCCACATCTGGTGCTGGCCAACGCCGGCAACGTAGATGCCCTCGGGCCCGGTCAGGGCTCCGATCCGCTCGATGACCCGCTGCGGGGCGCTGAGTCCGTCATCCGGTTCCGTCCAGCCCAGCGGATAGGTTTCCTTCAGGTTGTTCAGGAAGGCCCACCAGGTGGTGAGGTCGGGGACGCCGGACGTGTCGAACTGGGTGCGGACAGCTTCCGTGAGTTCGGGGATGATTTCCTTGACCGACCCCACAATGGGCACGTCCGCCGTACGGTTCTTGGAGATCTCCGCCGGATCGATATCGGCATGGATCACCTTGGCGTTCGGAGCGAAGGTCTTCAGGATGCCTGTCACGCGGTCGTCAAAGCGGGCGCCCAGGGTGATGAGGAGGTCGGACTGCTGCAGGGCGGTCACGGCGGACACCGTGCCGTGCATGCCGGGCATGCCCACGTGCTGCGGGTGGGAGTCGGGGAACACGCCGCGGGCCATCAGGGTGGTGACCACCGGCGCTCCGGTGAGTTCGGCCAGTTCACGGAGCTCGGCTGAAGCGTGCGCCTTGACCACGCCGCCGCCCACGTACAGGACAGGCTTGGTGGCCGCCGCGATCAGCTTTGCCGCTTCGCGGACCTGCTTGTTGTGTCCCCGGGTGACGGGGCGGTAGCCCGGAAGATCCACCTTCGGGGGCCAGGAGAACGTCATCTGGCCCTGCTGGGCGTCCTTGGCAACGTCCACCAGCACCGGGCCGGGCCGGCCGCTGGAAGCCAGGTGGAAGGCCTCGGCCATCACATGCGGGATGTCGTTGGGGTTGGTCACCAGGAAGGAATGCTTGGTGATCGGCATGGTGATGCCGACGATGTCCGCTTCCTGGAACGCGTCAGTGCCAATGACGCCGCTGGACACCTGGCCGGTGATGGCCACGAGCGGCACGGAGTCCATGTGGGCGTCCATGATGGCAGTAACGAGGTTGGTTGCACCGGGGCCGGAGGTGGCAATGCACACACCCACCCTTCCGGTAACCATGGCATAGCCTTGCGCGGCGTGGCCGGCTCCCTGTTCGTGACGGACCAGAACGTGATTCATGCTGGAGGCCATCAAGGGGTCGTAGGTAGGCAGGATCGCGCCACCGGGCAAACCAAAAATGTCGTCGACGCCGAGTTCTTCGAGCGAGCGGACAATAGCTTCTGAGCCGGTCATCACCGTTGGGGGTACAACGTTGTTCGGCCCAAGGACAGGAGAGACTGCAGCAAGGTCGGTGACAACAGCGACGGCGTCAGCCGATCGGTCGGCACGTTCCGGAGCCTTGTGGGCTCCAGCGGACTTAGTAGCCATCAGCGAGGGGCTGATCGGCGATCCTTTGCTCATCGGACTCTTCCTTGTGGATCATCTTTATTCTTGGAAACTGCGGGAAATAAAAAAACCCCTCAGCCTGGCGGCTCTTCGAGGGGTTTGCGCGTGACGGTTCGTTACCAGTCGGGCTATTGAGCCACGCGCCTGGTAAGGACGACTACTGCATCTGCAGCAGTGCAGCCGGTAACGAACGAGATCATGCGTTCAGTTTTCCCTCTGGCGGGATACGTGTCAATGTGACCTTACCGCATCTCACCATGTGGACGTCATTGTCCACGAGCTGGCGCCCTCCCCCAACTAGGTCGCGCTAACTGTCGTATTGAGCGCTCAAAACGACAGTTAGCGCTATCTAGTTGGGTTTGGCCGCCGCGTACGTGCTTGCTACCCGCAGTATGCGCCGGTGGAAGCGCTGTGCACCAGCTTGGCATACTTGGCCAGGACACCCTTGGTGTACCTGGCCGGCAGCGGCTCCCAGCCGACCCGCCGGGATACCAGTTCCGCCTCATCAACGAGCAGGTCGAAGCTGCGGGCCGCGATGTCAACGCGGATCCTGTCCCCGTCCTTGACGAAGGCGATGGGGCCGCCGTCGACGGCTTCGGGGGCGACGTGGCCGATGCACAGGCCGGTGGTGCCGCCGGAGAAACGGCCGTCGGTGAGGAGCAGGACGTCCTTGCCCAGCCCGGCGCCCTTGATGGCACCGGTGATGGCGAGCATTTCGCGCATGCCCGGGCCGCCCTTGGGGCCTTCGTAGCGGATGACCACAACGTCACCCTTCTGGATGTCGCCCTTGTCCAGCGCATCCAGGGCACCCTGCTCGCGCTCGAACACCCGAGCTGTGCCTTCGAAGACGTCGGCGTCAAATCCTGCGCTCTTAACCACGGCGCCTTCGGGGGCCATGGTGCCGTGCAGGATGGTGATGCCGCCGGTCTTGTGGATCGGGTTGTCCAGGGCGCGCAGGATCTTGCCGTCGAGGTCCGGCGGGTTGATCGCTTCGAGGTTTTCCGCGACTGTTTTGCCGGTGACGGTGAGGCAGTCGCCGTGCAGCAGGCCGGCGTCGAGCAGTGCACGCATGATGACCGGCACGCCGCCGATCTTGTCGACGTCGGTCATGACGTAGCGGCCGAACGGCTTCAGGTCGCCCAGGTGCGGGATCTTGTCGCCGATGCGGTTGAAATCGTCCAGGGTGAGCTCGACTTCGGCTTCGCGGGCGATGGCCAGCAGGTGCAGGACGGCGTTGGTGGAGCCGCCGAAGGCCATGGTCACGGCGATGGCGTTCTCGAAAGCCTTCTTGGTCATGATGTCCCGGGCAGTGATGCCGAGGCGGAGCAGGTTCACCACAGCCTCGCCGGACTTGCGGGCAAACTCATCACGACGGCGGTCTGCCGAGGGCGGCGCCGCTGAGCCGGGAAGGGACATGCCCAGGGCTTCGCCGATGCAGGCCATGGTGTTGGCCGTGTACATGCCGCCGCAGGCACCCTCGCCCGGACAGATGGCCTTTTCGATGCGCTCCAGGTCGCCCAGGCTCATCTTGCCCGCGGCACAGGCACCCACGGCCTCGAAGGCGTCGATCAGGGTGACTTCCTTCTCGGAGCCGTCCTCCAGCTTGACCCAGCCCGGCATGATGGAGCCGGCGTAGAGGAAGACGCTGGCCAGGTCCAGGCGGGCCGCGGCCATCAGCATGCCCGGGAGGGACTTGTCGCAGCCGGCCAGAAGCACGGAGCCGTCGATCCGCTCGGCCTGCATCACGGTTTCCACGGAGTCGGCGATGACCTCGCGGGAGACCAGGGAGAAGTGCATGCCCTCGTGCCCCATGGAGATGCCGTCCGAAACGGAGATGGTGCCAAACTGCATGGGGAACCCGCCGCCGGCGTGGACGCCTTCCTTGGCGCCCTGGGCCAATCGGTTCAGGGAAAGGTTGCAGGGAGTGATTTCATTCCAGGAACTCGCGACGCCGATCTGCGGCTTGGCAAAGTCATCGTCACCCATGCCCACCGCGCGGAACATGCCGCGCGCGGGCGCTGCGTGGATTCCGTCGGTAACCACACGGCTGCGGGGCTTGATGTCTGGCTTGTTCTGGGTCGCGATCTGGGTGTCCTCACTCATGGGTCAAAGTCTATGGCTCGAATCAGGGGCCCAACGACACGGAACGGTCTGTTAAGTCCAAATCGAGCCCAAATCAGAGAATATTTCGATCATATGGTGGACGCGCGTCTCACATATTGAGATTCAAACTTGGCGGGATACTTCAGCGCGTGTCAGGACTCACCGGCGCAGCGCCGTCGGCCACTGATGCCGCTTCAAGCTTGAGCATCTCCAGAACCTCCCGGACAGTGGTCCTGGCAGCGACGTCGGGGCGGGCCAGCGCCACGATGGTGCGCCTGGCGGGGACGCCCACCAACGGACGGAGCACAAAGCCCCGGCCCTGATTGGCTGCGGAGGTATACCTCGGCAGGAGCGAAAGCCCGTGGCCTGCACTGACGAGCGCTTCAAGAACCCTGAGGTCCGGAAACAGCTGCGCCCTGATGACGGTTGAGCCTGCCTGTTTTTCGATCTGGCGAAGAACAGCGTCGAACGGGAAGCCGTCCGGTACACCCATCCAGGGGTAGCCAACCACGTCCCTGGCGGTCACCCGCGGCCTGCCCGCCAATGGATGGCCGGCCTGCATAGCGACGTCAAGCGGTTCATTGAGCAGCGGAACCACCACCAGGCCGTGCGTGGAAAAGACCTCTGGCCCGTCCACGCTGTGGGCCAGGACAATGTCGTAGTCCGCTGCCAGCCCTGCAAACCCGGCAACTCCCGGATCCTCAAAATGGGCCTCAAAGTGCATCCCCTCGATGGCCTTCACCCGGTGCAGGAGGCCCGGCAGGAACATTTCAGCAGCACTAGGGAAAAAGGCTGCCCTGATGTGGGCCTGCCAGCCCTGCCGGTAGGTGTCGATAGTGGCCTCGGCCCTGGCCATGGCAGTGGAGACGTCCGCCGCAGCGGATGCCATCGCCTGGCCGGCCTCGGTCAGCCGTACTCCCCTGCCGGACTTTTCCATCAGGACCACACCCAGTTCATCCTGCAGGGTCCTGAGCTGTTGCGACACGGCGGACGGGGTGACATGCATGGCTTCCGCCGTGGCGCCCACCGAACCCCGGTCGGCAAGTTCACGCAGAATCCGGAGCCGCTTAAAGTCCATGGAGTGAGGCTACGCCACAGCCGGCCTGCTCCCTTGCCGGGGCGAACAGACGACCACCGGAGCGGGCCGTCAACGGAAAGGCGAAGTCTCTGTTATCCAGGCGCCGCTTCAGCCTGACCTGCGGATACAGGAGCAGGACACAAACCTAGACAGTCCAGTCCGGGCCGACGTACCGTCGGGGAACGGCAACCTTGCCATCCGGACCGAAGGGCTCTGTTATGGATTTTGTCTTCTGGATTATTCTCATTGTGCTGATCGTCGGTGTTGTCTGGTGGCTGCTGAACCGCAGCAGGTCCGCGAATACCAGTGACTCCGGGAGCCGTACCGGAGGAGTGCGGGCCGACGGCGCCCTTGAGGGAGGCAGCGCCGCAGCCTCCGCCGAGGCGGCGGCCACCACTGGAATCGCCGGCGCCGCGGGTTTTGGCCGGCCTGCCGAACCCGCTCCCCCGACGACGGCGGATGAGGCGCCGGAGCTGTCCACCGCCGCCGGGCGGGACACTGAGCCCGTCCGGCATCCTGCTACGGCAGGACCCGCCGCTTCCCCCTCCCACGGCCCGATGGTCGGCGGCAACGAGGCAACAGGCGACGCGGCGCACACCACCGGCACCGCCGCTGAAGCTGAACGTGAGACCGCGGCTGAAGCTGGGACAGGGGCTGAACCTGGGTCCGGGGCCGAAGCCGGCGGGCCTGGCCAGGAACCGGGGCCCGGGCTGGAGGAAACGCGGATCCAGGAGGACGATCGACTCCAGGAGGAGGCGCAGCGGCAGGAGGATGCGCGGATCCAGGAGGAGGCGCGGCGGCAGGCGGAGAAGCGCCGGGAGGAAGATGCGGCCGAGTGGGAGACCCAGTGGTCCGAAGCCAGCGGATCCACCGCAGTGCCGCGGACGGAGGCTCCGCAGGGAGATCTGTCCCAGGGAAGCGAGGGTGAATCGTCCGGCGCCACAGCCCACGTACACAACCCGGAATACACCGGCCCCCATTCACCCACCCTTCCGGGTGCTGAAACTGCAGCCCTTGAAGATGCTGACGCCGTTGCCATGCCGGCTGAGGGGGCAGGTGCAAAGGCCGGCGTCGAAGGCCGCCCGGCCGATGACACCGCTA
Source organism: Arthrobacter sp. CDRTa11 (assembly GCF_026427775.1). NCBI lineage: Bacteria > Bacillati > Actinomycetota > Actinomycetes > Micrococcales > Micrococcaceae > Arthrobacter > Arthrobacter sp. CDRTa11. The sequence goes on from NZ_CP044532.1 coordinate 3,326,343, forward strand.
CCGCCGGGCGCATGGCACAACCGGACGTGCCTGACAACGCAGCCGCGACGGAGACACTGGACCGGACGCAGTCATCAGCAGCTGTCGAAACCTCAGCGAGCCACACAGCAGAACCGCAGGAGGCCGACGCGGAACGCGCACCAGGCGCCGAGCCTTCCAGCCATCTGGACGCAGAGGAGCCATACGGCCAGGGCTCGGCATCACCCGCCCCTGACGGCAGCGGTCCAGCGGACTACACCGTCAAAGGTGACGCCGCCACCATGACCTACTACGAGGAGGGGCATCCGGACTATGAGCAGACCCGGGCCGGAGTCTGGTTTGAATCGCCGGCACATGCCGAGGCTGCCGGCTTCCGGGCTCCGCGAAGGAAACGGCTTTAGCACTTCTCCGTTGCCTTTGCGCCGGCTTGCCGTTGCCGCCGCCATGCCTCTGTGCCTGGCACTGCTGCTTGCCTGCTGCACTGGTGAAGGCAATGGCGTGCCCACCGGCAGCACCAGTACCGCTACTGGCACCGGCACTGATTCAAATACCAGTGCGATCCCCAGCACCGGCACCCCTTCCGCACCACAGGTGGTGGAACAACTGGACCTGCAACTTGAGATCCCGTGGGCCGCCGTCTTTTTACCGAACGGAACCGCAGTCATCTCGGAGCGGGACTCGGCCCTTCTCAAGGCTGTCCGTAAAGGCAGCGCGACCGGCATCGGGCAGGTCCCCGGCGTGGAGCCGGGCGGCGAAGGTGGCCTCCTGGGGCTCGCGGTGTCGCCCGCCTTCGCCACGGACCATTACCTTTACGTCTATTTCACCGCCGAGCAGGATAACCGGATTGCCCGGGTAGACCTCCGGGAAGGGGCCGACGGGTCGCTGTCCCTGAGCGAAACGGAGGTCATCTTTACCGGCATCCCCAAGGCGTCCACCCACAACGGCGGCAGGATCAGGTTTGGCCCCGATGGTTTCCTGTATGTGGGAACCGGTGACTCGCAGCGGCGGAATCAACCCCAGGACTCCAACGCCCTGGGCGGCAAGATCCTGAGGCTGACGCCTGACGGGGACCCCGCTCCCGGAAACCCGTTCGGCAACGCCGTCTACAGCCTGGGGCACCGGAACGTCCAGGGCTTGGCGTGGGACAGTGCCGGGCGGTTCTGGGCCAGTGAATTTGGACCGGACGTCAACGATGAACTGAACCTGATCCAGCCGGGCGGCAACTACGGATGGCCGGAAGTGACCGGCGCCCCGGGCAGGGAAGGCTTCATCGACGCAAAAGTTGTGTGGCCTTCCACGGCAGATTCTTCCCCCAGTGGCCTGGAGATTGTTGGTTCCACTGCCTACCTCGGGGCACTGCGCGGCCAGCGGCTCTGGACGGTCCCCCTCGATGGTGAGAACGCCGGCACACCTGTGGCGTACTTCACTCGTGAATATGGGCGGATCAGGGACGTCGTAAGGTCTCCGGACGGGCGATTTTGGCTCCTGAGCAACAACCAAAACCCTGATTTTGTGCTGGTTCTGGCCGCTCCCGGGTGAACGCCCGAAAGGGGTATCCGTTCGATTTCACTTGGACTGAAAGTTCGTGTAGAGTTTCATGTCGTTGCGGAGATCAACGGGGAAAGAAAAAGCCCCCGGAGATCGAAACAAAAGATGCACCTCTAGCTCAATTGGCAGAGCAATTGACTCTTAATCAATGGGTTCCGGGTTCAAGTCCCGGGGGGTGCACCACGGACCCCGTCTTCATAGGCCACAAGCCATGAAGACGGGGTTTTTTCTTTCCCTTCTGTCTTTTAGAGCGTGACGCGGTAGACCTTTAGAGCGTGACGCGGTAGACGTGGTGGGTGTACTCGGCTGCGAAGCTGTCAGAGAACCTGCCGTCCATCACAGGCAATGTGCGGCCCTCGCCAACTACCTCCACCGATGTCCCGGTAATACCCTTCGGGAGAGTAAAGGTCCGCTCGCCCGGTGCAGAGGTTTCCTCACCGCTTGGCATAGCGAAAATGTAGGCCGCGCCCTCATGGGTTTTCAGCATGGTGTCCAGGTTCGGCCCGAATGTGTGCACGTACGATTGCGTGTTCAAGATGGGTGCGAGGGACTTGATCTTGAGGTTTATTTCCCTCATGCCCGCGATGTTGTCCGCCATGCAATGGTTCGGGTCGACCTGGACCTGACGGATCAGGTTACCCCCGGTGCAGGCGCCGTTGAATGACTGATTGAAGTAGACCACGCCGCGGGCCTCGTTGATGATGCCGTTCATGACAGCGCCCTGGATCTCGGCCGGGGAGATGTACTCGTTGGAGGCTGTTGATTCCGTGCCGCCTCCCATGAGTTCAACGAAGACGTACACCGGCTGAAGGATGCCGTCCGAAGCCACCCGCTCACGTACTGATTTGACCATTTTCCCGTAGCTGGAGGCGGTGCGGCAGTGGGATTCATTGACAGGAACGAATGACCAGTCCACGTACGGCCTGTCGCTGCAATGGGTGTCCGTGTACCAGTACCCGTCAACGGAGACGGGGCCGTCCACCATGTTCACGTAGGTGTTGCCGGCAGTGATCTGGTCATTGTTGTATTTGCTGGCGACGACGGCGGTGAAGTTGTTGTACTTCATCCTTCCCGTGTCTCCGTATTCGTCAATGATCCGCTGCAGTTCCGCGATGCCAACTGACGGCGGGTCGTAGCGGCCGTCAATCTCGTCGGGGAGCATGTCGGCAGACCTGGTGCTCTCCGCCGTGGCTTTCGCGCTTTTCAAGTGCCCAATGTAGGTCATTCCGTTCGCCGCCAGAAGATCGGGATCCGAGTCCGGATTGACTTCGAAATAGGTGTTCAGTCCATGCGCCTTGTCGAACTTTACGTTCTCGTCGCTACTGAAGTTGTTCCACCAACTGCCTATGGGGAAGAAGCTGCGGTCTGCCCATCCTGCCGCTTTCGTGACCGGGAATTTCTCGTAGAACGCCGACGCGCCCTCCCATGGCACCCGAGGCAGGTCAAGGACGGGGCTGCCGGAATTCGTCGGTGCCGGACACCCAACCAGTGCCAGTGCCGTGGCGGCAAGCAAGACTAAAAGCTTCTTCATGAAAAATGACCTCCTGCTGTCCCGTTATACCCGCCGTTGACGGCCATGTCGCTGGTTGTATTAGGGTCGCTGCTTGAGGTAGACGTGGCAAGAGCAGCCAGCCCACTAAGTCCTGGAGGTATATCTTTCGGGGCCTAAGCGATCATCAGGGCCGGCAGACCAGGAGGTCCCCTACCTCGCACTCCAGCGCTTCGCAGATGGCAGTCAACGTTGAAAACCGGATGGCTTTGGCGTGATTGTTCTTTAAGACGGAAAGATTCACCAGGCTCACGCCTACCCGCTTGCTTAACTCCGTCAGCGTCACGCCCCGTTCGGTTAGCAACTCATCGAGCCTGCACTGAATAGCTGAAACGTCGTCAGCAGGCATCAGACCAGACCCTCCGTGTCTTTTTGGAGGCGGCGGCCGAATTGGAACACCCCGGCGATCACCAGCAACATCAGCCCCGCCAGGGAAGGAAGCAGATTGATTTCGCCGACAAACACGATCGTTTCCCCGTGAGTGGGTTGATAGGCACCTACAGCTTCGGCCAGCCGCGTCTTGCCGACAGCGCCGAGGAGCTGGCCAACAGTGCTTGCCACGGCAAGGACAATGCCGCACATACCTACGACTACGTCGGACCCGGGAGTGAACAGCCTTTCGCGCATAAACCGGAAGCCAAGGAGGAACACCAGCAGTGCCACGGCAAGGATGCCTACCTGGTTCAACGCTGCAGACCAGGCCAGGAACACGGCTTCATCAACCGGAACGGCAGAGATGGTCAGCTCCATTTCCGTATACCGGCCTTCCGCTCCTGGAACCAGCCCCACGGGGTCCTGACGGGCAGCAGCCAGTGGAACGGTCAAGGTTGTCGGGCCAGATCCCAGGCCCACAACGGCGGTTACGGTGTGAAAAGTGGTACCGATGGCGGCGGCTGCTGAGGCGATCATCAGGAAGAGCGCATCCGCCCTGGACACGATCTTCCTGGTCCGGACTGGACGGTCGGCGCGGCTGCTGGCTTTCATGAATCCCCCAATAAGTTATCGATAAACGTTAATAACGATATTCGATAACTTACGGGCTGCGCAGGGATGGGTCAAGGAGCGGAAGGCGATCCCGCCGGAACCAACAGTGCGGGATCAAGGAAGTCCTTGCGCGGCTCGGCCGGCGCGGCAGGATCCTTTGGACGCGTCAAAGCCGGGATCCCCACTGCGACAGATTGCGCCGGGACGTCCCGCACGACGACGGCGTTTGCACCCACCGCGGAATCATCTCCCACCACCACGGGGCCAAGGATCTTTGCTCCGGCACCCAGCATGACGCGGTTGCCGATGGTTGGGTGCCGCTTCGTCCTGTTCAGCGCCCGGCCACCCAGGGTCACTGCCTGGTACATCAGGACGTCGTCACCTATTTCGGCAGTTTCGCCCACCACTATGCCGGTCCCGTGGTCGATGAAGAGCCGCCTGCCGATGGTGGCGCCGGGATGGATCTCAATCCCGGTGAGGGATCTTGATAGCTGGGAGATGAGGCGGGCCGCACCTTTGAGCCTCCGGTGCTGCCACAGGGCATGCGCCACGCGATGGCTCCAGACAGCGTGGACGCCCGAATATAGGAAAGCCACTGCCAGGAGACTCGACGCCGCTGGATCCTGGTCTTTGGCTGCCTGCAGGTCCTCCCGCAGAAGCAGCATGAAGTTCACTCGCCAGACCTAGGCGAGGGGTGCGCCGTCGACCAATGCCCTGGTTGCAGGAGAAGCGAACTGGCTGGCCAGCTCACGGACTACTGCCTTAAGCTCCTGGCGCAGCGCGTCGGGATCAATGGATGCGGCAGCAAGCACGGAACGCTCCATTTCCACGGCCGCAGCCACTGCTTCCCTGCCACGTTCAGTCAGCGACACAACGTGGCTTCGGCGGTCCGACGTGCTCCGGACACGGGCAATGTGGCCGTGGGTTTCGAGCCTGCTGAGCGTTTTGCCCATAGTTTGGGCCTGAACGCGGACATATTGGGCCAGCTGTGCCTGGGTCATGGGCCCCTGGGCCGCGAGAACCTCAATGGCGATCACACCGGCGTGGGTTAATCCAATGGCGCCGAGCTTTTCATTCCACGAGTGTTCAACGAGACGGGCCGCAGTGGACAAGAGGCGCCCCGTGGGCCAGTGATCCATATCAGGCATACCAGCAAGTATAGCCAAGTGCCGATTCGCACCGGTCCCCTGCACTTACTAAACTGGTGTGTCCCGCCCGCAACCAGGAGATAAACATTGGCAGACAAACTTATGACCGGCGCTGAAGCACCCGCCTTCACCTTGAAGGACTCCTCCGGACAGGACGTCAGCCTTGCCTCGCGGCTCGGGCGCAACACCATCGTTTACTTCTACCCGGCCGCGTCCACACCGGGGTGCACCAAGCAGGCCTGCGACTTCCGCGACAATCTGGCGTCGTTCCAATCTGCCGGTTACGAGGTTCTGGGAATCTCACCCGACCCCGTTGCCAAGCTGGCGGCCTTTGCCGCCAAGGAGACCCTCAGCTTCCCGGTGCTCTCGGATGAGGACCATGTGGTGGCGGAGGCCTACGGTGCCTGGGGTGAAAAGAAGAACTACGGCAAGACTTACCAGGGCCTTATCCGTTCCACGATCGTGGTGGATCCTGAGGGCAAAGTGAAGGTGGCACAGTACAACGTCCGGGCTACCGGGCACGTGGCCAAACTGCGCCGCGACCTCAAGCTTGATGGGTAGCCTGATTCTTCACGCTGAATAATTTCGGAGGGCACGGGCTGACGGGATCCCCGCAGACCCGACGCTACAATGGAACCTGATAACCGCCGTCGTACGTTTTCCCCCGGTCTGGCACCATCGGCCCTGGCCAGCGGCAGCAGTCATCAAGCGCGAGTGGTGAAATTGGCAGACACGCAGGATTTAGGTTCCTGTGCCTTCGGGCGTGGGGGTTCAAGTCCCCCCTTGCGCACAAGCCAGACAAAATCAAGAAGTACAGACAGCACCAAGAAGAATCCCGGGCCCTGCCGCCCGGGATTCTTGCATTTAACCGCCTGCATTTAACCGCCGCTCTGCGGCACCTCCCGGCACCCGTTTTCCGCCGTTTCAAAAAAACTCCTTGAGTTCCACCCATCCGTTGCCGGGCAGTCCCCGAATACCCATTGAGACACCGGCCAGGGGCAGGTGCCCGCAATAACAGTTGGAACCAGAGTCGGAACAAGCCACGCTGCCGGCGGCAAGCATGCGGCGGGCAACACACCGGCACAACCAAGGAGAACCAAAATGCAGTCATTCAAGCGCACAACCTTCACCGTCGCAGGCGTTGCAACTGCAGCCCTGCTCAGCCTGACCGCCTGTGGCGGGACCGCGGCAACGTCGCCGAACTCCTCGGCTCCCGCAGCGGCACCGTCAGAGTCCAGCATGGCGCCATCGCCGTCGGCCAGTTCATCGGCGGCCATGGACCCGGCAGCAAACCTGGTTGGCCCCGGTTGCGCAGGCTACGCGGAAAAGGTCCCCACCGGAGCAGGGTCGGTAGCCGGAATGGCTTTGGACCCCGTTGCGGTGGCCGCTTCAAACAACCCCATCCTGACCACCCTCACAGCTGCCGTGTCCGGCAAGCTGAACCCCAAGGTGAATCTGGTGGACACCCTCAACGGCAGTGAATTCACGGTCTTCGCCCCCGTGGATGACGCTTTCGCCAAGATCGATGCAGCCACCATCGAAACACTCAAGACGGATGACGCCCTCCTGAGCAAAATCCTGACCTACCACGTGGTTCCCGGCCAGATCACCCCTGACAAGATCGCCGGCACCCACGCCACGGTCCAGGGCGGTTCCGTCACCGTGACAGGCAGCAAGGACGCCCTGATGGTGGACGGCGCGAACGTGATCTGCGGCGGAGTCCAGACTGCCAACGCCACGGTCTACCTGATCGACTCGGTGCTGATGCCCAAGTAACGTCAGGGCATAAAAAACTGAGGCCCGGCCTGCACATGCCGGGCCTCAGCCTTGCCCTCAGGTCGGTCAACTAGACTGGGCCCGGTCCGCAGTCCGCGGTGCCTGCCATCAGCCCAGAGGTGATTAGAGCGTGCCCAGCAGTACATCGCGGCGAACGGTGATCAAGACCGGCGCCGTTCTCCTGGCGTTGACAGTAACGTCATGCACGGGAGGCCCCGGGCCCGCTCCTTCGCCAACGTCTCCAGCGGCCACCACCGGAGCCTCCGATCCGTCGGCGATTTTTAACTTCGGCACGGCATCCCAGCCGTTGGGGCTGGACCCCGCACTCTCCAACGATGTGGAGTCCCACCGCATCACCCGGCAGATCCTGGAAGGCCTGGTCGGTGTGGACCAAACCACGGGCAAACCCACACCGCTGCTCGCCACGGAGTGGAATGAATCCGACGAAGGCCGCAGCTACACCTTCAAGCTCCGAAGCGGCGTCACCTTCCAGGACGGCACCCCCTTCAACGCCGACGCCGTGTGCGCCAACTTCAACCGGTGGTTCGCCTTCTCTGAAGGACTCCGGAAGCAGGCTCCGGGAAGTTCCTTCAAGGGCGTCTTCAAGGCCCACTCCGATGAGGCGTCGCTGTCCATCTTCAAAAGCTGCACCGCACTCTCCGCCGACAGTGTGCGCATCGACCTCACCCAGCGCTTCACTGCTTTCCTCCAGGCGCTGACGCTGCCCGCCTTTGCCATGGCGTCCCCGGCTGCCCTTGCCTCCGGCACCGCGGACATCCTTGACAAGACCAAGGGCGGACAAGCCCTGTCCGCCTTCGCCACCAACCCGGTGGGAACCGGGCCGTTCAGCCTGGCGGCCTGGGATGAAGCGAGCGTCACGCTCGTCAACAACCCAAAGTATTGGGGTGAGCGGGGCCAGATTGCCACCCTCAAATTTGTCACGTATGACCATCCGCAGACGCGTCTCCAGGCACTCCTGGATGGCGCCATCGACGGATACGACGCCGTCACGGTGGGCAACTTCGATCAGCTGGTCAAGCGTGGAAAGCAGATTGTCCAGCGGGACCCGTTCTCGGTGATGTACCTGGGCATGAACCAGGAGGTGCCCATCCTGCAGAACACCAGGATCCGGCAGGCCATCGAGATGGCGATCGACAAAGACACGCTGATCCGCAGGTTCTTCATCGACAACACCGCCCAGGCCACACAGTTTGTTCCGCCCAAGATCAGCGGCTTCAACAACAACGCTCCGTCGCTGGGCCATGACCCCGTCAAGGCCAAGGCCTACCTCACCGAGGCAGGCTATAACGGCGAGGAGCTGCGGTTCTACTACCCGCTCAACGCCACGCGGCCGTACCTGCCCACGCCGGAAAAGGTGTACGCCGAAATCAGCCGCCAGCTGACCGCCGTCGGGCTGAACATCAAGCCAGTACCGGTGGAGTGGTCAGACGGGTATCTCCAGAAAGTCCAGTCCCCCGGCGACCACGCCCTCCACCTGCTCGGCTGGAACGGCGCCTACTCGGATGCCGACAACTTTGTGGGCCCGCTCTTTGGCGAGAAGAACGGCGAGTTCGGATACCAGGACGCCCAGGTCTTCTCCAAGATCAACAGGGCCCGCGGAATGCCGGAAGGCAAGGAACGTGACGAGCAGTACCACACCATCAACGCCCAGATAGCGGCCTCCGTCCCCGCTGTCCCCATCGCCTTCCCCATTTCGGCGCTGGCACTCTCGGACCGGGTCATCAGCTACCCTGCGTCCCCTGTCTTAAATGAAGTTTTCACGAAGGTGCAGCTAAAGCCTTGACGGGCCGGACCAATTTCAGTATGCGGGCCGCGCGGGGATATTCTGTGACAGCCAGAGCCGCTGCTATCGGAGACTGATTGTGACCTTCATTTCCAAGACCAAACATGCCGACGTCGTCCTGATTGGCGGCGGCATCATGAGCGCCACGCTGGGGGCGTTCATCAAGCAGCTTGAACCCAACTGGACCATTTCCCTCTTCGAACGGCTGGATCAGCCCGGGCTGGAGAGCTCGGATCCGTGGAACAACGCCGGAACGGGACATGCCGCCCTTTGCGAGCTCAACTATTCCCCCGCAGCCAAAGACGGCTCGGTGGACCCTTCCAAGGCACTGCTGATCAACGAGCAGTTCCAGCTCTCCCGGCAGTTCTGGGCCCACCTTGTGGAACGGTCGCTGATCGGCTCGCCCAAGGGCTTCATCAACACCGTCCCCCACATGAGCTTTGTCATCGGCGAGGACAATACCAAATTCCTGCGGACGCGCTACGAGGCGCTGAAGTCCCACCCCCTGTTCCGAAGCATGGAGTATTCCGAAGACCACACCCAGATTGCCAAGTGGGCGCCGCTGATCGTCAAGGGCCGGGATCGGCAGCAACGCATCGCCGCCACGCGGGCCGCGGAAGGCACAGACGTTGACTTCGGTGCCCTCACCCGCGAGCTCGTCACGTACCTGGGAAACAATGGCGTCGAGACCAACTACGGCCACGAGGTGACCGGGATCTCAAAGGCGTCCGACGGCGGCTGGGACCTTTCGCTCAAGTACCCGGCTTCCGGGGAACACGGGAAGATTCACGCGAAGTTCGTCTTTGTGGGCGCCGGCGGCGGAGCGCTGCATCTCCTCCAGGCCTCAGGCATCCCGGAAAGCAAGGGCTACGGCGGCTTCCCGGTTTCCGGACAGTTTTTCCGCTGCACGGATGAGAAGCTCGCGGCGCAGCACAGTGCCAAGGTCTACGGCCAGGCCTCTGTGGGTGCCCCGCCCATGTCCGTGCCGCACCTGGATACCCGCTACGTCCAGGGGAAGCGTTCCCTCCTGTTCGGACCGTATGCCGGCTTCTCCACCAACTTCCTGAAGAACGGCTCGTACCTGGACCTTCCGCTGTCCATCCGCCCCAGCAATGTCATCCCCATGCTGGCCGTGGCCAAGGACAACATGGACCTGACGGCTTACCTGATCAAGGAAGTGGCGAAGAACCACGGAGACAAGGTCGAAGCGCTCCGGGAGTACTACCCGGAGGCCAAGGACACCGACTGGGAACTCATCACCGCCGGCCAGCGTGTACAGATCATCAAGAAAGACCCGAAGAAGGGCGGCGTGCTTCAGTTCGGTACCGAAGTCATTGCCGGCCGCGACGGTTCCATCGGTGCCCTTTTGGGAGCATCACCCGGAGCTTCCACCGCGGTGCCCATCATGATCGAACTGCTGCAGAAGGCGTTCCCCAAGAATTTCAAGGGGTGGCAGTCCAAGCTCAAGGACATGATGCCCGGCTACGGCGTCAAGCTCGATGACAACCCGGAACTGGCGGAGGAGCTCGAGAGGGCAACGGCCAAGGCTCTTCAGCTGGAAGGCGTCTCGGCCTCACGCTGACCCTGCAGGGTCTTTCGTTCGGGTCCCGGTCTTCAGGCCGGGACCCGAACGCGGAGGGGCGGCAGATCCGGTCCACAGCAGTCCGTCAACCCCACAGGAGTCCACGCGATGTTCCGGCTGGCACAACTTTCACTGGCAAACCGGGCCCTGATCGCTCTGATCACAGTCTTCGCGTCCGTGTTCGGGGTGATCACCATGTCATCGCTGAAGCAGGAACTCATACCCTCCATCGAGTTTCCCCAGATCACTGTCCTGACAGCCATGCCCGGCGCGTCACCCGAGGTGGTGGACAAGCAGGTAAGCGCGCCTCTGGAGACTGCGCTCAACGGCGTCGAAGGCCTGGAGTCCACCTCCTCCACGTCACGCAACGGCGTTTCGCAGATCACGATGGTGTTCACCTACGGGTCCAACCTGGACCGGGCCCGGAACCAGATCGACCGCGCCATCTCAAATGCCAAGCGCTCCCTGCCCGAGGACGTGCAGCCGCGGGCCATCGCCGGCAGCATCAGTGACTTCCCCATCGTGTTCCTGGCCGTGTCATCGGACAAACCGCTCAGCGACCTGAACGCCGATCTGCAACGCCTCAGCGTTCCCGCGCTCCAGAAGATCGACGGCGTCCGGGGCGCCGATGTGACAGGCGGCGCCACCCAGCACATCGAAATCCTTCCCCGTGCCGACGCCATGGCTGCCAAAGGCGCCACCATCCAGTCCATCCGGAATGCCCTGACCAACAACGGTGCACTGGTTCCCGCAGGCACCATAGAAGAACAGGGTAAAACGCTTTCGCTGCAGGTTGGCAGCCCGGTGGATTCACTGGACGCCATCAAAGCCCTTCCCCTCGGCGGTGCCAAGGATTCGGCCACCATCGGGACGGTGGCAGACGTCAGTCTCAAGGATGATCCAAGGACATCCATAACCCGCACCAACGGCGAGGAAACGCTGGCCGTCTCCGTGACCAAAAAGCCCGAAGGCGACACCGTAGGCATCTCGCACGCGGTAAAGGACTCCCTGGCCCAGCTTGAAGCCGAACTCGGCTCCAACGCCAAGTTCACGGCCGTGTTCGACCAGGCCCCCTTCATCGAGAAATCCATCAAGGACCTCACTACCGAAGGGCTGCTGGGGCTGGGCTTTGCCGTCGGCGTGATCCTGGTGTTCCTGATGTCCGTGCGTTCCACCTTAGTCACTGCGATCTCCATCCCGCTCTCCCTCCTGATCACCTTCATCGGGTTGTCCGCCACGAGTTACTCGTTGAATATCCTCACGCTGGGCGCACTCACCATTGCGATCGGGCGGGTGGTGGACGACTCGATTGTGGTGATCGAGAACATCAAACGCCACCTCAGCTACGGAGAGGAAAAGGTCACTGCGATCCTGACGGCGATCCGCGAAGTCGCAGGTGCCATCACGGCCTCGACCCTGACCACGGTGGCTGTCTTCCTGCCCATTGCGTTTGTGGGGGAACTGGCCGGCGAGCTCTTCCGCCCGTTCGCCCTGACCGTCACCATGGCTCTCCTCGCTTCCCTGCTTGTGTCCCTGACGATCGTCCCCGTTCTCGCCTACTGGTTCCTGAAGTCTCCAACCCGTGCAGGATCATCAACGGATGGCGCAACGGCCAGCCACGAAGCGGCGGCTGCCCGGGCAAAGGCGCAGGAGGCCGAACAAAAGAGGCCGCTGCAGCGCGGTTACCTCCCAATCCTCACCAAGACCCAGAAGCACCCTGTCGTGACGCTGGTGGCCGCTGCCCTGGTGCTGGGAGGCACCGCCGCGATGACGCCCCTGCTGGCAACCAACCTTTTGGGCGATTCCGGCCAGAACAGCATGACCGTCCGCCAGGTGCTGCCGGCCGGAACAAGCCTGGCGGACACCAGTGCTGCCGCCATCCGGCTTGAAGAAGTCATTCGCAGCATCGACGGCGTCAAGAACGTCCAGGTCACCTCAGGCAACGCACAAACAGGCTTTGCTGCCCTGACATCGTCCGGGGCGTCCAACTCCACCTTTACAGTGGTCACGGATGAGAAGGTCAACCAGGCCCGGCTGCAGGAGACTGTCCGGAATGAGCTGGCCAAGGTGCCGGACTCCGGGAAGATTTCTGTGGGGACGCAACAAGGCGGCTTCGGCACGTCCTCAACCGTTGACATCACCCTGAAAGCGGCAACGTCCGCGGATCTCCGCACAGCGAGCGATGCCATGGTCCAGGCCATGACGGGTGTGCCGGGCACCAGCGAAGTCACCACCAACCTCGCGGCCAGCCAGCCTGTTGTCCAGGTCAAGGTGGACCGTGCCAGAACGGTGGCGGCAGGGCTGACCGAAGAGCAGGTGGCGGGCGTCCTGGCCTCAACCATCAGCCCCGTCCCTGCCGGCACAGTCCGGATCGACACCAATGACTTTCCCGTCCAGATCGGCCAAGGCACCAAATTCGCCAGCATAGACGCTGTGCGGGCCATCCCTCTTCCTGCCGCCGCAGGCCTCGTGACCCTGGGCAGCATCGCCTCCGTGGAGCAGGTGGATGTTCCGGTCTCCATCACCGCCAGCAACGGGCAGCGAACCGCCAAAGTGTCAGTGACGCCGTCGGGGTCCAATCTCGGCGCCGTCAACGCGGAGGTGCAGAAACGGCTCACGTCAGTGGCTCTCCCCCCGGGAGTCACCGCTGAAATCGGCGGCGCCACTACCCAGCAGGCGGAGTCCTTCCAGCAGCTGGGCCTGGCTCTGCTGGCAGCGATTGCCATCGTCTACGTCATCATGGTGGCCGCGTTCAAGTCCCTTATCCAGCCGCTGATCCTGCTGGTGTCCGTCCCGTTCGCGGCGACCGGCGCGGTTGCCCTTTTGCTCGTGACCGGTGTTCCGCTGGGGCTGCCTTCCCTCATTGGCATGCTGATGCTGGTGGGAATCGTGGTGACCAACGCCATTGTGCTCATTGACCTCATCAACCAGTATCGCCAACCGCGCAACGGCCAGCCCGGCATGGTCGTGGCGGATGCCATTACGCATGGGGCACGGCAGCGACTCCGGCCCATCCTGATGACCGCGCTCGCCACGGTCTTTGCCCTTACCCCCATGGCACTGGGTCTGACCGGGGGCGGCGGTTTCATCTCCCAGCCTCTGGCTGTTGTGGTGATCGGCGGCCTGGTCTCCTCCACCGCCCTGACGCTGGTGCTGGTTCCTGTGCTGTACCGGCTGGTGGAAGGGCGGCGCGAAAAGAAAGCGCTGCTCAGCGCCATGCACGGACACCCGGAGTTCGAGCAGGCGAACGACGTCGACGCCGAGTTCCGTGACTGGACCACCGGGATGATCCCCAAGGCAACAGGCCGCCGCGCTGCTGCCGGGGAACCTGAATAGAGAGTTCCGCGCCCCCTCCCGGCAAACCCGAAACCTGTCAGGCACCCCGGGTATCCGCGGCCATAAAGGAGTACCACTCCGGGAACGGATCCGCAGGCAGGTGGGCGTCGTCCACGTCACTGTCTGGCGCGCAGCCTTCAAACAGATCAGCATTCCTCGAGTCAGGATGCGGCGGATGAATATCTGGCAGATGAGTATCGGGCTGATCAGCATTAGTCAGTAGAGCATCGGGCAGACCAGTATCGGGCAGGGATAGGCCAGACTGCTCAAAATAAGCCGGGTCGGCACCAACGAGATCAAGGAATGAAGAAACTCCGTCGATCAGGTCCAGGCCAGCGTGAGTATCCGCTCTTTCCTCCGGCCAGTGGGGTGGTTCCGAGTCGGGTTGTTCGCTGGGGTAGTGGCGTCCTGTTGGTGAGGTCCAGCCGGGTGGTTTGTTTTTGCTGGCTCCGGTTGGGGTCCAGGCCGTGGTGTGCCTTAGTCTGTGGTGTTTTGGGCAGGGCTGTCCGAGATTGGATATGCCGGTAGTGCCGCCGCGGGCCCAGGCGAGGAGGTGGTCTGCTTCGTTGTCCAGGGAGTGGTTGTTGCAGCCGGGAAAGGGGCATTTGCCGTCCCGGAGCCGGAGCCATTGGCGCATCGCTTTGGTGATGCGGTAGCTGGTCCGGCCGATTTCCAGTGGTGCGCCGTCGCGGGGGTCTGTCAAGACCCGCATGAACGACGTGGCGCCGTCGCTGATGAGGCGCCGGGCCATGGACGGCGGGATGGGCCCGTAGCCGTCCAGGGTGGCCGGTTCGTCGGTGGCGCCCAGGAGGGCCATGACCGGGACGGTGATGAGCACCTGCGCTGTCGGCGACGGCACACCACCGCCGCTGCCAATGCCGGTGCCGAGCCTGGTGCCGATCCCATCATGAAACTCACCGTTATTTCCGCCCAACGTTCCGTCGTCGGCCATTGCTGTGGCTGCGGCCAGGGTGCCGGTGGTGTTGTTGGTGAGGAGCCAGGTGGCGGCCAGGTCGGCGCGGAGCTGGCTGAGGGTCCTGCTTTCGTGCGGGCCCTGCAGGGCGCGTGCGGCGGTGGTGGTCCGATCCCAGATCCCGGAGGCCTGATCGGCCGGGAGGTACGCGGAGAGCCAGGCCATGCCGTCGCGGTCCGGCTGGTACTCCAGCCGCCGGTCCTGGACTCCCTTGGCGTGGCGCTTCTCGATGGAGACGGGGTGGTGGCGTTCGCGCCAGGAACGGGCCCTGGCGCGGAACCGTGACGGGACGAGCTCACCGGCCGCGACTCCGCGGGCTGGATTGGGTGCCCCGGGGTCCAGGAAATGCGCCTCTAACGCCGCGGCCCCGTCGGGGTCCAGATTGTTGGTTTCGTCAACCATAATCCGGGCGTGCTGCCATGAAAGGCTGCCTTCCTGCAGCGCGGACAAGGTCTGGGGCAGGACGCTGGTCAGCGCCTGCGATTCAGAGATCAGGGCACCCGCGGCGCGTTCGCTGACTGTCAGGGCGCACGCTACCTCCGCGACGACCGACATTTCCTGCGCCGTGGCATCCTGCGCAGTCACAGCCGGGACGGCGATGGCCTCTTCCAGCTCGACGATTCCAGCGGCCAGATGTACCTTCAGTGCCGCATGTTTTGCTTCGGTGCGGGCGAGCTCGGCAAGCCCCTTCAAGTAGGCGTCGAGCCGCCGGCGCAATGGATCAGCGTCCAGCATCGGATGACGGTCCAGGTCACCAGCTGAGCCAGGGCCAGCCGTGCTGTCATCCAAAGCAGTGCTGTCATCCAAAGCAGTGCTGTCATCCAAAGTGGGCCTGATGATCTGGCCAAGGGCAGCAGTGGAGGCTTCAACAGCAGCCAGGGAACCCGCGATCCCAGGGCCGGTGGCAGCCTCCATTCCCGCCCCGCTCCCTGCTGTCCAGGCACCCGTGCTGTCCATAAGAAAAGCATCCCATCAGGGTCTGACAAAAACGCCGCCCGAACTCGGGCCCCGAAACAGAAGCGTCTGAAACTGAACGGCGTAGCGCATCGCCGCGTCGCCGTCGTCGTGCATCAGATTGCCCGCCCGAGCCCCGTTCGTGGCTAAGCCACGTCACGGGAATAACTGCAGCTGTCGTGCGTTACATGAGACGATAGATGCAAATGCATCTAGTTTCGGGTACAGTTAAAACAAGCCCGGAGAAGCCAGCAACGGAAGGCACATCATGCAGATCGGCGTATTCAGCGTCAGTGACATCACCACTGACCCCACCACAGGCCGCACCCCCAGTGAGAACGAGCGCATCAAAGCCTCGGTGGCCATCGCCAAGAAGGTCGAAGAAATCGGCATGGACGTCTACGCCATCGGCGAGCACCACAACCGCCCCTTCTTCTCCTCCTCCCCCACCACTACGCTCGCCTACATCGCGGCGCAGACCGAGCGCATCATCCTGTCCACGGCCACCACGCTCATCACCACAAACGATCCTGTGAAAATCGCCGAAGACTTTGCGATGCTCCAGCACCTCTCGGACGGACGGGTGGATCTCGTCCTCGGCCGCGGCAACACGGCGCCGGTCTACCCCTGGTTTGGCAAGAACATCCAGGACGGCGTGGAGCTGGCCATCGAGAACTACAGCCTTTTGCGCCGGCTCTGGGATGAAGACACCGTGAACTGGTCCGGGAAATTCCGGACCCCGCTGCAGAACTTCACGTCCACGCCGCGGCCGCTCGACGGCGTCGCTCCCTTTGTGTGGCACGGTTCCATCCGCACGCCGCAGATCGCGGAAGTGGCTGCTTACTACGGTGACGGATTCTTCGCGAACAACATCTTCTGGCCCAAGGAGCACTACCAGCAGCTGATCGGCCTCTACCGCGAGCGTTACGAGCACTACGGGCACGGCAAGGCGGACCAGGCAATCGTGGGCCTCGGCGGCCAGTTCTTCATGCGGAAGAACTCGCAGGATGCCGTGAAGGAGTTCCGCCCCTACTTCGATAACGCTCCTGTCTACGGCCACGGCCCGTCGCTGGAGGACTTCACGTCGCAGACCCCGCTCACGGTGGGCAGCCCGCAGGAAGTCATCGAGAAGACCCTGACATTCCGGGAGTTCTTCGGCGACTACCAGCGCCAGCTGTTCCTGATCGACCACGCGGGCCTGCCCTTGAAGACAGTGCTTGAGCAACTCGACCTGTTCGGCGAGGAAGTCCTCCCTGTCCTCCGCAAGGAATACGCCGCACTGAAGCCGGCGCACGTTCCGGATCCGCCCACGCATGCCGGCCGGGTTGCCACCCTGATGGCTGCCCAGAGCGCCGAACCCGCACCGTCGGAGGCGTGATGAGCCGCGGAGGATCTGAATCCCCTGTCCGCCTCGCCGCTGAAACATGGGAGTCCCTGTTCCGGGCCCAGGTAGCGGTGATGCGGAAGCTTCAGTCGGGGCCCGCCTTTCGAAAGCTGGCACTCAATGAATATGACGTCCTCTTCACGCTCTCCAGATGTCCTTCCGGCTGGCTACGGCTCAACGAACTGAACGACCATGTCCTGCTGAGCCAGTCCAGCCTCAGCCGGCTGGTGGAGAGGCTGGAGAAACGCGGCCTTGTGGCGCGGACACCGGCTCCCGACGACGGCCGCGGCGTGCTGCTGAAGCTGACCGAGGCCGGGGTGGAGTTGCAGAAGGAGATAGGCCGTGAGCACGTCCGCGACATCGCCGGCCTGATGGGGCCCGCCCTTACCGCAGCCGAGCAAAAGGAACTGAAGCGCCTGACTGAGAAGCTCAAGAACTCCGTGGGTGCCCGGCCGGCAAAACAGCCGGTGAAGTAGCCTTCAGGACAGTACAGCCTCTCCTGACGGCGCAGCCTGTCAGGCCAGCACAACCAGCCTGGCGGGGTCTTCGACCGGCAGGTTTCCGTTGACCACAGCGGTGACGCGCATCTGGTTCAGGGTCAGGCTGCCGCCGATGGTGGACAGGAACGCGGTGTCGGCGGAATCCCTTCCCGCCGTGATCCTGAGCATTGACTCCCTGGGCGCCAGCCCGGTGGGGTCAATGATGTGCCACGCGCCGTTGACGTGCGCTTCAGCTACGGCATGGAAATCCATGGGGCTCAGGCCCGGGGCGTAGACAGCCGCGAGCCGGGCAGGAATGTCCTTCGACCTGAGCAGAGCAATGGCCAGGTGGGCGAAGTCCCGGCATACCCCGCGGCGGTTCAGGAGCGTCTCCACCGCCCCGTCCGTTCCCCTCGACGAGCCGCTGATGTACCTCAGCTCGCCGTACACCCAGTTCCTGACAGCGTGCAGCAGTTCCTCACCGTGCAGGCCGCCGAATTCCGCATAGGCCGTGGGCAGGAGCTTGTCGGATTCGGCATAGCGGCTGGGCCGGACGTAACGGATGAGGTCCGCCAGTGAGGCTTCCTCAGGGAGGGCCTGCCCTGTCACCGTTGCTGAATAGTCAACAGTGACTTCGGAGGGGTCGGCAAACTCCATGTAGTGCATCCGTCCCCCGTGGTGGTCCGGAAGCTCCGTCACCGGAACCGGCTCGCCGCCCACCGTGACGGCAAGGGATTCGGAAAAGGAGGAGTAGCCAGGGTTTTTGGCCACGGCAACGGCCAGGGCAGCCTTTGTGTCGGCCACCGTCTTGAATACCAGGCGTGCTGCAACGGTGCGTTCCATGAGTCTCCGGAGTATTGGGTTGGCAGCAGGATGGCCGCCGCTCCCGCCGGGCCTTGGTACAGCCGGCAGCAGGATTAGTTCTTGATCTCCAGAGACATTAGCATCCGTTGGACATTGGCGAATTCAGGGCTCTCCTGGGCATATTTTGCCGCCTGTCCCAGAGTATCGAACGCCTTGGCGGGAGCCACCTTTTCGTCCGGGGCAAAAGCCTTGAGCGTTCCCAGGTCGCCGAAGGAATAGTCGCCCTTCCCGGCTGGTCCACGGACAACGTTCCGCAGCTCGCAGGCCTGGCCGTCGGCTCCGCCCACAATGTTGGTGATGCCGTACGAGCCAAAGTACCGGTAGCCCTGGATCACACGGAACACCACATGCGGAGCTATGGTGCCTTCCCCGGCCAGCGCCGGGAGGTCCACCGGAAGGCTGCTGATCACGGTGTACGGCCTGCGTGCCGCTTCCGGGCATTCGGACGCCGACGGCGGAAGCCCGGTCTTCAGGACAGCGACCACTGTGCCGTCCTGCTTTTTCACTTCAATCTTCAGCGCTCCGGCCTGGGTTCCTTCCTCGGGAGCAACCGACTGGGCGATCCATTCCTCCGGCAACTCGAAGCTGACCGTCTTACCTGGATCCGAAAAGGACTTCCATGCGGACGCCGTCGCCGGGGCTGATGCATCGGGGGACGCTGCGTCCGCGGATGCTGAACCTGCCGCCGACGAACCTGAACCAGGCACCGGTTCTTTGGCCGCAGGGCTGGCTGTTCCGCCGGCGTCGGAATCGGCAGCGGAGGACGCGTCCGGCTGAGCGGTCCATGAGGGCGCCGATTGGCCTTGCCCGCCGCAGCCGGCCAGGATGCCCCCTGCCAGCAGTACTGCCGCGATCCGCAGTCCGCCCATCGTTGCCTTGCCTGTCATGGAGCCAGCCTAGCTGTATTAGCCACAGGCGTTGGTGCTGATGGGGACAGGCGTCAGCGTTTCGCCCATGGCACGGGCACCTGTACCAGGAGCGGCTGTTAAGGCGCGGCTCGCTGTGTGTCGCGGTCCGGCGGGCTGCGGTGGCCGGACGGACTAGGCTTGGGGTTATGGCGGATCAGCAGTACGGCACGGCCGAAGGCAGCCTGGCGGACATCTCCGCCATCGATAGTGCAGACTGGCGGCTGCGGACCTTTGCCCTCTACGACACGGTGCGGAAAATCGCCGTGGAGAACCCCGCCGAGGCGCACAGCTATTGGCGGCAGGAACGCGACCGCATGTTTGCCACCCATCCGGCATCTGCCTTGACCGAGCAGGACAAGGCACGCTTCTCCGGGCTGAAGACCGCTGACTACGATCCGATTTACCGCTTCCATGTGCCCCTGACCAAAGAGGGTGCAGGGCGGGAGCTGACAGTCGAAACCACCGAGGGAACTGTCCGTTTTGTCCGCCTGGGCACGTTTGATCTTCCGGAGATGGGCCAGCTCGCGGTCTGGAAGCTGCACGGTTATGGTGGTGGCATTTTTGTCCCCTTCAGGGACGCCACGTCAGGCCAGCCCCGTGGCAGTTACGGCGACGGGCGGTACCTGCTGGATACCAGCATGGGCGCCTTCCTCGGCGTCCGCGGCTCGGGCCCCGCGGCGGAATTCGTCCTGGACTTCAATTTCGCCTACAACCCGTCCTCCGCATACAACGACGCATGGACCTCCCCTCTTGCGGGGCCATCCAACAGGCTTGCCGTGGACATCCCGGTGGGCGAGCTGTACTGACGTGGAACCTGCCCCACGCCGGCTGGCCCGGGTCCGTCCGCTCCCGGCTGCATCAGCCGGTGAGCAGTTCTTCGTCGCGAACGGAAGCACCGACGTCACCAGCCCGGCGGGCACCCTCTGGACGGTAGTGGCCACCCCGTTTCCGGGTTCCCCGGCCAACGCCGGCAGCGCCCCGCGGGCCGGCTGGGAAATCGGCGACCATGTGACGGAGGAGTCTTTTACCTTTCTGGCACCCTGCGTTCCGGCCAATGTCCTGGGCATGGCGCACAACACGGGCCAGGCCGGGCGTGACATGCCGCCACAGGCCTTCCACAAGGCGGCCACGAGCGTCATTGGCCCCGGCGATGCCATTGAGCTGCCTGCCGGGTCCGGCCATGTAGATCCCGAAGCGGAACTGGCCATTGTTGTGGGTACAAAGGCCAAAAGCCTGACTACCGCGAATGCCCGCAGCGCGGTCCTGGGGTTTACCATCGGCAACGATGTCACCTCCCGTGACCGGCAGAAAACGGATGAACTGTGGATCAGCGCGAAGAGCCAGGACACTTTCACGCCGGCCGGGCCATGGATTGTCACCGGCCTGGACGACTCGGACCTTGCCATCAGCATTGTCCATAACGGCACCCACCTGAGAGCGGCAAGCACAGCTGACCTGGGCTGGAAAGTGGATGAAATCCTTGTCTACCTGACATCGTTTATGACGCTCCACCCCGGCGACCTGGTCCTCACCGGCTTCCCGGCGGAGAGCGCCCCGATAGTTCCCGGTGACACCGTGACGTGCCGCGTGGAGGGAATAGGCGAACTTTCAAACCCGGTCAAGGCAGGCTCCGGGGAGGGTTTCAGCGCCTGATGTGTCAGGCTTGACCCATGGATTCCCCTGCTGCGCCCGCCCAACTGACGCAGCAGCCCCGCAGCCAACCCGCAACAAGGCGGGCACCGGCCACCAAGCACTACCGCGGAATACTGCGGTTTCCCGTGCTCCGGCAGCTCATACGTTTCACCGGCGTGGGCATCATCTGCACTGCCACTTCCCTGGGTCTGTATGCGCTACTGCGCCCCTGGCTGGGTCCTCAGTTGGCCAACGCTGCCGCCCTTGTCCTGACCTCCATGATGAATACGGCCCTCAACCGCAGATTCACTTTCAAAATCGAGGGGCAGGGCCGGATGGCACGCGACCACCTGAACGGCCTGGTGGTGATTGCCGTTGCCCTGGTCATCACCGGGGGAAGCCTGGGCGTCCTGCACTGGCTGCGCCCGGAAGCCACGGTGTCCGATGAACTCCTGACCACCACGCTGTCAGGTTTCCTGGCCACGGCAGTCCGCTTCACCATGTTGCGGCACTGGATCTTTCGCCGGGCCCGCCACCGCTGACAGCGTCATCCGGCGTCCCCGACTACTAGGATATGGCGGCATGGGACTCCAACTCGTTCAGGTGAATTTCAAGGCACGGGATGACTCAGCGCTCGGCCGGTTTTGGGCCGAAGCGCTTGGCTGGGGAGTTTCCAGCGAGGGACCAGGCGTGACCAACGTCGAACCGATGGGCTTTGACTGGCCGGACCCCTCAGCCGTTTGCGTCGATGTGGTTACCGTTCCGGACCCCGAGACGGTGAAGTACCGTGCGCACCTCGATCTCGGCACCACTTCCGCGGCCCATCATGCGGAGCTGGTGACGCACCTGGTGGGGCTTGGTGCAACGCTGGCTGACCTTGACCAAAATGATGTGCCCTGGACCGTTCTGGCAGATCCGGAGGGCAACATGTTCCGGGTACTGGAGCCTCGCCGGATCCACCGGGATACCGGGCCCATCGCCGCCGTGGTGGTTAACTGCACGGACCCTCGGGCCATGGCCCGGTTCTGGGGCGAGGCTACGGGCTGGACCGTGCACGAGGTGACAGATGATCAGGCTAGGCTGCGTTCGGCCAAGGGTGTGGGGCCATATCTGGAGTTTGTTCGCACGCCCGCGGTCAAGGCAGTGTGCGGCCGCGTTCATCTCGACCTGATGCCAAGCCCTGGTGACGGTCAGGCAGCGGAGGTGGCCCGGCTGCTGGCCTTGGGGGCCACTGCCGCCGACGTCGGCCAGGGTGATGTCCCTTGGGCGTGCCTCACTGACCCCGAGGGCAACGACTTCTGCGTGCTCTCCCCACGCTGACCCGGAACCTCTGCCCGGTCAGTTTCCGATTAGGTCACCCTGGTTAGGTGCTAATGCGCCATCACGCCAAGCCAAGGGAACGGACGCTTGCGACGGCGTCCCGGATGCCTTGCGCTGCTGTCTCCAGGTCCAGGGCGGTCACGGACGAGTCAAAACTGAAGCGTACCGCCGTCTGTGCCACCTCGGCCTCGATGCCCAGAGCCGTCAGGACAGGCGATGGCGCATCGGAACCGGCGGCACAGGCCGAACCGCTTGAACACACAACACCCCTGCGCTCCAGCTCCAAAAGCACCGACTCACCACTGGTACCGGGGAAGCAAAAGGACGCCACGGAGGGAAGACGCTCGGTCGAGTGGCCCGTCAGCACAGCCTCCGGAACGCCGGCCAGCACCGACGCGATGAAGGCATCGCGGAGGGCCGCCACCCGCTCCGCGGCCTGCAGCTGCTGGGCCTGCGCCATGGTGAGGGCAGTGGCAAGCCCCACAGCGCCCGCAACGTTTTCCGTCCCCGAGCGGCGGCCGCGTTCCTGGCCGCCGCCGTGGACCAGCGGCTCAATCCGCGTGCGGCCCCGGACGTAGAGCACCCCGCACCCCTTGGGCGCACCAAGTTTGTGGCCGGAGATGCTCAGGGCATCCACACCCAGCGCCTTGACGTCAACGGACAGCCAGCCGGCGGCCTGAACCGCGTCCGTGTGGAACGGGATGCCGCATGAATGCGCCAGCGCAGCCAATCGGGCGATGGGCTGGACTGTCCCCACTTCATTGTTGGCGTACATCACGCTGACCAGCGCAGTCTCCGGCCGGAGCACCGCCTCAAGTGCTTCCGGGCTCACCAGCCCTGTTCCGTCAACGGGAACCACGTCCACGGCGAAACCGTGGAACCGCTCCAGGTACCGTGCCGATTCCTCCACGGCAGGATGTTCGACGGCGCTGATCACCACCCGGTTCAGCACCGGATCTGCGGCCTGCCGCGCCAGGGCGATGCCTTTAACGGCCAGGTTGTCCGCCTCGGTGCCGCCGGACGTGAACGTCACCTCGCCGGACCTGCAGCCGAGCACCCCGGCAACGGCAGCCCGGGCCCCTGAGAGCGCAGCCGCGGCAGTTTCCCCCAGAGAATGGTGGCTGGACGGGTTGCCGAACTCACCGGTCAGATACGGCCACATCGCATCCAGCACCTCGCGCCGCACGGGGGTGGTGGCGGCCGCGTCAAGGAAGATCATGGCCTGCCTACCCCACCGTCAGTTCGACGTCGAGCCCCAGGTCCAGGGCGGCCACACTGTGGGTCAGGGCACCGACGGAGATGACGTCAACGCCTGCACCAGCGATTCCGGCCACCGTCTGGAGGTTGACGTTGCCGCTGGCCTCCACCGTCGCGCGGCCGTCCACAAGCGCCACTCCTGCCTTGAGCTCATCCAGGGTGAAGTTGTCCAGCATGATGGTGTCCACCCCGGCGGCCAGCACCGGTTCGATCTGGTCCATCCTGTCCACTTCAACTTCGAAGTGCGTGGTGTGGCCGAGCTTGGCCTTTGCCGCGGCAAGCAGGCCGGTGAGCCTGCCCGGGTCCCCGCCGGTCATCACGGCAAGGTGGTTGTCTTTGGCAAGCACGGCATCGGAGAGGCTGTACCGGTGGTTGGCCCCGCCGCCGCACCGGACAGCGAACCGTTCCAGGATCCGCAGGCCCGGGGTGGTCTTTCGCGTATCTGTGATCCTGGCGTCGGTGCCTTCGGCGAGCTTGACGTACTCGGCAGTTTTCGTGGCAATGGCCGACATCCGCTGCACCAGGTTCAGTGCCACCCGTTCGGCAAGCAGCACAGAGCGTGCGCTGCCGCTGACCCGCGCAAGGGGTGTGCCGGCGTCGAACGTTTCACCGTCAGTGAGCAGCAGTTCCACCTCGGTCTCCGGATCGACCAGCAGCATGGCATCCCGGAATACGGTGGCGCCGCTGAGCACGCCAGGGACGCGTGCGTTCAGCACAGCCGTGGCCCGGGCTTCTGCCGGGATCAGCAGCTGCGAGGTGATATCCCCCGCAGGGGCATCCTCCGCGAAAGCCCGCTCCAGGATCTCCCGCACCGGTGCCGCCGGGAGGGCCAGGTCAAACAGGGAGGCATTAGTCATGGACAAGGCTCGCTTTCGGGCGCATCTGGTAGGTCTCCTCAAGTTCATGGATGGCGGCGCCATCAACGCTGTCGCTCCGGTAGTGCGCCCCCAAGGACGCCCGGCGTTCCCCGGCAGCGCGGACCAGCAGCTGCGCGGCGAGCAGGAGGCTGGCATCCTCATGCACCCGTGGATCCTCGGACAATGGAACCATTTCAGGACGCACGACGGCGGCCCACCCCGCCAACGTCTCCGAAGCCTCCCGCAAAAGCACCCCATTCCGCAGCACCCCGGCATTGGCAGTCATCAAGCGGCGGAGGGCAGCCCGGGAAAACGACTGCCCTGAAACCGGAGCGAACGAGAACCGGTGCTCCCCTACGGTCGGCAACGCCTTGGAGGCACCAAAGCCGGGCTTCCGTTCGTCGTTCGAGGGTGTTCCGGAAGCGAGCGTCAAGGGGAGGCCGCTTGCGGCCGAGACAGCGAGCGGAGGAACAGCGTCGAGCGACGCGCCAGCCAGTGGGTCGCTAAGGAATGCTTCAACAGCGCGGCGGCCAAAGACGAGACCTTCGAGGAGCGAGTTACTGGCGAGCCGGTTGGCGCCCTGGACTCCTGTGCAGGCAACTTCACCGGCGGCCAGGAGCCCGGGCACACTGGTCCGGCCGGAGAGGTCGGTGGTGACGCCGCCCATCCAGTAGTGGGCGGCAGGCGCCACCGGAACAAGGTCGCGGGTCCAGTCGAGGCCGGCTTCGCGGGTCTTTTGGCTGAGGGTGGGGAACCGCTTTTCGAGAAACCCGGGGCCCTTGGCGGCCTCGATGAGGCGGGCGTCAAGGTACACGTGGCCGTTGGGATCGCCCAGTTTTGCCAGGTGAAGGGCGATGCTGCGGGACACAACATCCCGGGGTGCCAGTTCGGCATCAAGGTGGTAGTCGGGCATGAACCTGAGGCCGTGTGTGTCCAGGAGGACGGCGCCTTCACCGCGGACCGCTTCGGAGATGAGCAGCGGGTCCTGGTCCCCTTCCGGATCCGTTGTTGCTCCTGTGCGAACGAGGCAGGTGGGGTGGAACTGGAAGAACTCCAGATCGGACACGGCGGCCCCGGCCCGCCAGGCAAGGGCCAGGCCATCGGCGGTGGCCACTGCAGGGTTGGTGGTCTGAGCGAAGAGCTGGCCGGCACCGCCGGTGGCCAGCAGCACGGCGTCGCCCGACACGCTCAGGCTCCGGCCACCCTGGCTGAAATCAACTCCGGAAACCCTGCCATGGGATTGGCGCAAGGCTGTGGCGTGGGCTCCGCCGTACAGCTGGATCTTCCCGTCGGTGCTGCGTGACAGCACGGCCCGGATGAGTGCATTCGCCACCCCGGCCCCTGTGGCGTCCCCGCCGGCATGCAGGATCCGCGGCGCGGAGTGGGCAGCCTCAAGTCCCAGGGCCGGGCCGCCGTCGTGGGCCAGGTCGAAACGCACGCCGAAACGTCCCAGCCCTGCAATGTCCTCCCGCGCTTCCGAGCAAAGGACGCGCACCGCCTCGGTATTGCAGTGGCCGGCGCCGGCGTTGAGCGTGTCTGCAATGTGCGCCGCCACGGTGTCGCCGGGCGCCGGATCGGCAAGCACTGCGGAGATGCCGCCCTGGGCGTAGTACGTATTGCTTTCAGCGAGCTCGCCCTTAGTGAGCAGCACAACCTCCGCGCCCGCATCCGCCGCCAGCAGGGCGGCGTAGAGCCCGGCGATGCCGCTTCCGACGACGATGAGCCGCTGCGGCACAGAAGTCCCGTGCACGGAGGCCCTGGTCATGACGGCCTAGCGGCAAGCATGCGCTCGAGCGCGGTCCTGGCGTTCGCCTGCACGGCGTCCGCCACGGTGATCCGGTTGACGACGCGCCCTTCGACGAGTTCCTCGAGGACCCAGGCGAGGTATCCGGGGTGGATCCGGTACATCGTGGAGCAGGGGCAGATGACCGGGTCCAGGCAGAAGATGGTGTGTTGCGGGTATTCTGCGGCCAGCCGGTTCACCATGTTGACCTCGGTGCCGATCGCGAACGTGGTGGGCTCGGTGGCGGCGGCGATCGCCTTTTTGATGAAGTCAGTGGATCCTGCCGAATCGGCGGCGTCCACCACCTCCATGGGGCATTCCGGGTGGACGATGACCTGGACGCCGGGGAAGTCCGCCCGCGCCTTTTCGATCTGGGCCACGTTGAAGCGCTTGTGGACGGAGCAGAAACCGTGCCACAGGATTACGCGGGAATCAAGGAGCGCCTGCTCGTTATTGCCGCCCAGTTCCTTGCGCGGGTTCCACATGGGCATCTGCTCCAGCGGCACGCCCATGGCCTTGGCGGTGTTGCGGCCCAAGTGCTGGTCCGGGAAGAAGAGGACGCGCTGCCCGCGCTCGAAGGCCCATTCAAGGACAGTCCTGGCGTTGGAGGACGTGCACACGATTCCGCCGTGTTCACCGCAGAAGGCCTTCAGAGCGGCGGAGGAATTCATGTAGGTGACCGGAATAACCGGCACCCGGCCATCGGCGTCGGGCTCGGTCCCGAAGATCTCTTCGAGCTGCTCCCAGCACTCTTCCACAGAGTCCGTGTCCGCCATGTCCGCCATGGAGCAGCCAGCTGCCAGGTTGGGCAGGATGACTGCCTGTTCCGGCGTGGAGAGGATGTCTGCCGTCTCGGCCATGAAGTGCACGCCACAGAAGATGATGGCTTCGGCGTCGGGTTTGGTCAGGGCCGCATTGGCCAGCTGGAACGAATCCCCCACAAAGTCCGCGTACTGGATCACTTCGTCGCGCTGGTAAAAATGCCCCAGGATCACTGCCCGGTCACCCAGGGCAGCCTTGGCCGCCCGGATCCGGCTATCCAGCTCAGCGTCGCTGGCAAGCTTGTACTGTTCGGGAAGCTGGCCCTGGCGCGGGGTGGCAGCCGGGGCAACATCGGCACTTGATGCGCCGGGGCCGTAGGCAGGAACACCCGCCAGCGCCTCGGCGAGGTCATAGTCCCAGGGACCCTTGGCAAGTGCCGGGCTGCATGTAGTCTTGCCGGCAGCGCCGCTGGCGGCCTTTTCGGCCTGTTCCCGCGTGATGAGCTGGATTGCTGTGTTGACGCTGCTCATGGAGTACTCCTGTTATCTGGGTCAAGGCCGGGGCGGCCGGTGAAGCGGTAGAGGCGTGGCGGGCGGTGTTTGCCGCCCTGGAGGTATTCACCGGTCTCTTCGATCTCCGGTGTGGACTTGAGCTGCCGGCGGAAGTTGGCCGGATCCAGTTGGCGGTCCAGCACCGCCTCGTAGACTTCGCGCACCTGCGCCAGGGTGAAGTACTCCCCCAGCAGGTGATAGGCAACCGAGCCGTAGGCAAGCTTGTTGCGCAGGCGCCAGAGTGCGTAGTCGACGATGGCATTGTGATCAAAGGCAAGGTCGCCGGGCCGGTCTGCGCGGAACCATTTGACGTTCTCCGATTCGTCAGCGAGCGCCGCTTCCGTGGGCTGCACGAGCGCCCAGTAGACGATCGAAACAACGCGCTGGGTGGGCGAGCGGTGGAGGCCGCCAAAAGCATAGAGCTGCTCAAGGTAGGTGGGTGCCAGGCCGGTGGTCTCCTGGAGGTTCCGGGATGCCGCGTCCTGCAGGGACTCCGAGTGTGACAAGG
This sequence comes from Arthrobacter sp. CDRTa11, assembly GCF_026427775.1. NCBI lineage: Bacteria > Bacillati > Actinomycetota > Actinomycetes > Micrococcales > Micrococcaceae > Arthrobacter > Arthrobacter sp. CDRTa11. The sequence continues at coordinate 3,354,281 of NZ_CP044532.1, forward strand.
GCCCGCCCGGCAGGGCCCAGAGCCCTTTGTAGGGCTCGCGGATCCGCCGGACCAAGGGGATCCACAGGGTGGGCCGGCCCGAGGCTTCGCTGGGCCGAAGGGCGAAGATGACAGTGGAGATGGCGAGCGAAGGGGGTGCCGCCTGCCGCTCGGCGACGTTGGCTGAACTGGCGTACATGGTTACTCACCCACCCTCTAAGCGACTTCCCTAGTTATGGTCATGATGACCAGAACTCATTCTACGGCCAGCCTCCGCCGAATCAAAATGTTGCGGATTCTCCTGGTACTGCATCAGCCGGCACGTCACCTTGTCAGGATCCTGGCGCTTTGATGAAACAAATTCCTCCATAGGTTCCGTGCAGGAAGCCATCATGAATTCGGCCAAGGCTGTACATTCGAGTGGTCCCACGAGGACCCCACCACCTACACCCCAAGAAGGTTCAAGGCATGACGATGAAGTCCACGCAGGTGCGTCCGGAGACCCAGCTCGGCCACAGCATGAAACCGCGACAGCTGACCATGATGGGTCTGGGCAGCGCGATCGGCGCCGGATTGTTCCTTGGCTCCGGCGCCGGAGTCCAGGCAGCCGGTCCGGCGGTGCTCGTCTCCTACCTGGTCGCGGGCACCCTTATCATCCTGGTGATGTGGGCGCTCGGCGAAATGGCCGCCGCCAACCCCACCAGCGGCGCTTTCTCCGTTTATGCGGAGGGGGCATTGGGAAAAACGGCAGGCGCCACCGTTGGCTGGCTGTGGTGGCTCCAGCTGGTGGTGGTGATCGCGGCCGAGGCCCTGGGCGCGGCCGGCCTGTTGTTCTCGGTCTGGCCCGTCGTACCCGTCTGGGCACTGGCCCTGATCTTTATGGTGGTGTTCACGGCCATCAACCTGGCCGGCGTGCGCAACTTCGGTGAGTTCGAGTTTTGGTTCGCCATTCTTAAGGTGGCCGCCATCGTTCTCTTCCTCGCCGTCGGGCTTGCCCTTCTGCTCGGCCTCCTGCCTGACGTGGCGTCGCCGGGGCTGGGGAACATCACCTCCGACTTCGCCCCCGCGGGACTCGGCGGCATCGCCACTGCACTCTTTGTGGTGATCTTCGCGTTCGGCGGAACAGAGATCGTTTCCGTGGCGGCCGCCGAAACCGAGGATCCTGAGCACAGCGTGGGCAAGGCGATCCGAACCGTGGTGTGGCGCATCCTGGTCTTCTACATCGGCTCCGTCTTTGTCATAGCAGCGGTCCTTCCGGCCACGTCCGAAAGCCTTGCTTCTCCTTTTGCGGGGGTGCTCAACGCCGCCCGCATACCCGGCGCCGGCACGGCGATCACCCTGGTGGCCGTCGTCGCACTCCTCTCGGCACTGAACGCGAACCTGTACGGTGCATCACGGATGGTGTATTCGCTCTCCCAGCGTGGCGAAGCGCCCGCCTTCCTGTCCCGGCTCAGCGGCGCCAGCGTGCCCATGCTGGCGGTAGGCGTATCAGTGGCCTTCGGCTTTATCGCCACCGTCCTGGAACTGCTGTTCCCGGAACGGATCCTTCCTGCCCTCTTCCAACTGGTGGGCTCCACCTGCCTGGTGGTCTGGGGCACGGCGCTGGTTTCACAGCTGATTCTTCGGCGGCGCGCGGACAGCAGCGGCACTCCCCTTCCGCTGCGGATGAAGGGATTTCCGCGGCTCACGATTTTTGGCCTGGTACTCCTGGGCCTCATCTTTGCCGTGGGTTTCAGTGCCGAAAGCAGCCGCAGCCAGCTGTTCAGCACGTTTGCCCTGGTTGCCGCGCTGGCGGCGGCGTGCTGGCTGGGCGCGCGTGTCACTTCCCGGGCCCGGCAGCCCAAGTAGGTAGCGCGATCTGTCGTAATGGGTCCTCATAACGGCAGTTAGTGCGACCCACTTGGGTGGGGACGTGGAATGGAAACCGGCAAATCCGCTGTTGAACTGCCCGGTCCACAGGCAGGTAAAGTGGTGCGTACCTTCGGTGGCCCCGGTGACAGGATCAATGTCGGCGAGCCCCTGATTGTGTTCGAGGCGCGGGGTCCGCCTGAGCGCCGTACCTGATGATGAGGACTGACACCATGAGCGGCAGGCATACAGGATCGATGCATTCCCACACAGTGGAAGGAACCGATCCGCAGCTCTATGTCGGGGTGCATGATCCGGAACAGGACGCCGGGCTCAGGCCTGTGCTGCTGCTGCATGGGTTCTCCTCGTCCAGCAAACTCAACTGGGAGGACACTGGCTGGCTGGCGGCCCTCCTCGAAGCTGGCCGGCGCGTCATCACCGTGGACCTGCCGGGCCACGGCCGAAGCGGCGCGCCGGAGGACCGGGATTCCTACTCCCCCAGCCGGATCCGGGCGGATCTTCTCCAGATAGCGTTCGACGCCGGCGTGCGGCCTTTGCAGGAGGGTGACCCTTCCAGCGGGCTGGACATTATTGGCTACTCCCTTGGTTCGCGGCTCGCCTGGGAGTTCGGGGCAACCCAGCCGGAGATTGTCCACCGGCTGGTTCTGGGCGGGCCGAACATCGCCGATCCCCTGGCCGCTTTCGACCTCGTGGCTGCGCAGCGTTACCTCGCGGATGGCACGCCCATCGAGGACGAGTCCACGGCGGGATTGTTAAAGATGGCCATGCTGCTGCCGAGCAACAATATCTTTGCGCTGCTTTCTCTGGTCGAGGCGATCAAGGCCGAGCCGTACGATCCTGCCGAGGCCGTGCCCCACATGCCCATGCTGCTGGTGGCCGGGGACCAGGATGAGCGCGCCAGCACCATGCCGCAGCTCGCTGAGCTGGGGATCAAGGCGGGGTCAATGGCTGAGCAGCTGGTGCTGCCGGGCCGGACGCACACCAACGCCATCACCAGCAGGGCCTTCAAGCAGGGTGCCATCGACTTCCTCGGTGTTTAACAGGTACGTCTGCCAGCCCGGCGCCCACCCGGAGCGTTCCTCGGCTCCTGGCGACCGGCCCGGCGGAGTAGTGCGTTCCCGGCGCCCGGCGCGCGGTCTTTCCTGGTTTCCGCCGCCCAACCGGCCTGCTTCCGTATTCCGGCGACCGTCCGGACGGTAGGCTGGAAAGTAGTCTGGACAAGGGGGCGGAAGAGCCGGAGAGGGACCAATGACCATGCGTTTTGAAGACCGCACAGATGCCGGCGAGCGCCTGGCCGCGGTACTGACGCAGTTCAGGGAACGCCCCGACGCAATCGTCCTGGGACTGGCGCGCGGAGGCATCCCTGTAGCGGCTGCGGCGGCCAAAGCCCTCTACCTGCCCCTGGGTGCCGTGCTGGTCCGCAAGCTCGGCATTCCGGGTCATGACGAGACAGCCTACGGAGCCCTTGCCTGGTCCCGGGGCCGCATTGTGCGGCTCGTCAACAAGCCTCTCGTGGACCGCATCCTGGAGCACGGCGTCCGGCAGGAGTGGCTTGATGAGGTGGAGGGGCGGCAGCGGGCCGAGTTGCTGCGCCGCGCCGAAACCTATCCGGGAACGGATCAGGACCTCACCGGCAAGACTGTCCTGCTGGTTGATGACGGCCTGGCCACCGGAGCCACTATGAGGGCCGCCGTCGAGGCCGTCCGCGCGGCCGGCGCCTCGCATGTTGTAGCCGCCGCGCCGGTGGGTTCGCTGGAGGCGGAGGCCTCCGTGTCGCGTGTGTGCAATGCTGTCCTGTGCCTGCACCTGCCGGGTAAGTTCCGCGCCGTGGGAAGCTTCTACCGGCATTTCGAGCAACTCACCGATGAGGACGCAATCAGCCTGCTCGGCCAGTAACCAGGTGCTTCTGGGCCGGCCTGGGCACCATCCCTGCGCGGCGCTGATAGCTACGCTGCCTGCTGCGGTCATTCACGACCCAAACTGTGTGGGCACAACACCAGGCGGCGGACATCGACCTTGTGGTCGATGTCCGCCGCCTGGCCCAGCGATCTCTGTTTAGTGGTGGCTTACACCCAGCGGCCGCCCCTTGGTTTCCTTGGCGAGCAAGACACCAACTGCCGAGATCACGCACAGGATCATGATGTAGATGCCAATGGACCCGGTCCACTTGGTTGCCTGCAGCAGTGCTTCGGCGATGGTTGCGGCGAAGGCGCCGCCCAGGATGGCGCCAAAGGCATAGCCGATGGAGATGCCCGAGTAACGGACGTTGGCCGGGAACATCTCGGCGTACATCGCGGACATCGGACCGTAGGACAGCCCCAGCCCGATGGTGAGGACAAAGAGGGCCAGGCCGTAGAACCAGATGTTTTTGGTGTCGATCAGGGCGAACATCGGGATCATCCAGGCAAAGATGATGGCGTAGCCGGTGAGGAAGGTCTTGACCCGACCGATGCGGTCCGAGAGCCAGCCGCCCGCCAGGGTGAAGATAAGCCAGCCGAAGGATGCCAGGGTGGTGGCCAGGAGCACCTGCGGCGTGGGCATCTGCAGGGTCCTGGTGGCATAGGCGATGAAGAAAGCGATCAGCAGGTACCCGGCCGCGTTGTTCGCAATGAAGATCATGGTCGAGTACAGGACCGGCTTCTTGTGGCTGCGGATCAGCTCGCCCAGCGGCGCCTTGCTTTCCTTCTTGCGTTCAGCCATTTCCTGGAAGACCGGGCTTTCAGCCACGGCCCGGCGGATGAGGTAACCGACGATGATCAGCACGATGGACAGCAGGAACGGCACGCGCCAGCCCCAGGCGGCGAAGTCCTCCCTGGACATGTTGCTGTTGAGGAAGAACAACAGGCCGGTGGCCAGGATCATGCCGATCGGCACGCCGATTTGCGGGTAGGCCCCGAACAGGCCGCGCTTGTTCAGTGGTGCGTGTTCTACCGCCATCAGCGCGGCTCCGCCCCATTCACCTCCGGCCGAGAAGCCTTGGATAATCCGCAGGAGGATAAGGAGGATGGGAGCCCAGGCGCCGATCTGCGCGTAGGTGGGCAGCATGCCGATCAGGGCGGTGGCGGCACCCATCATCACCAGGGTGAAGACGAGCATTGCCTTCCGTCCCAGCCGGTCGCCGAGGTGGCCGGCAACCACTGCGCCCAGCGGGCGGAACAGGAAGCTGATGCCGATGAGGGCAAACGAAAGGATCCGCGAGAGGCCTGGGTTGGAATCGTTGAGCGGCGCCAGGAAAAGGGGTGACAGCAGCGTGGCTGTCAGCTGGGCAAAGATGAAGAAGTCGTACCACTCGATGGTGGTGCCGACGAGGGTTCCGGCCAGGACTTTGCGTTCCTCCTGCCGGGTGCTGGGACCGGCAAGGGTGTCCACCTTGGATGGTGTGGTCATTGAAACTCCATTGTTTATCGGCGGCAGTGCTGCCGGGACGCCTTCAGGATTACCGACAGAACGGTCAGTTAGTTAGTAGGGTACTACGGAATTGTGAGGGAGAACACGCCTGCCGGGTTTTTTGTCCTGGCACGGCCTTCTCCGCGGAACGGTTTTTGTCCCAAGTGGGGTTTCCCGGCGGCCGCCGGTCCCACGCCCCTCATCCAGTGCGGGCCAGGAACTCCCGGACCCTGGCGCGGGCAGGATCCCGGTCATAGGAGTTCACCAGTGCTCCGGCCATGCGGACAGGGTCACCAAAGAAGAAGTACTCGTAGAGCCCCTGCCGGCCTGAGAACGACGAGATGCTGGCATCGAATGCCAGCTTGAACAACCGGATACGTTCCGGGCCGGTGAGTGTTTTGGCCTGCAGGTACATTTCGATGTCCGGGAGCGCTTGGCTGGCCACATCCGCTTCGCCGGGAAGGGCCATCAGCCCGGAGGCGCAGAACTTTCGGATGATCTGCGGGAACCGCTGGGCCACCTTGGGGTACCAGTTGCGGGCAGCATTGAGCGTGGACCACCGGGGCAGCATCACACCGTCGTCATTCACCGCAGCTTCAGCTTCCGACGCCGTCATCAGCGCCTTGCCGATCTCAACGGTTTGGATCAGCTCGGCAAGGTCCTCCTGGATGTGTTGGAAACCGTCAATGCCGATTGAATCGGCAATTTCGGAGGCCAGGCCCAGATAGAACTCACTCTTGGCGATGGTCCTGGTAACCACCTGGTGCGTCATCAGGGCTCCCGCGCCGGTTTCGGAGTAGAACCCGTTACAGAGCTCAGGGTGGCCGAGCATAAAGATCCGCTCGTTGGGGATAAAGACGTTGTCAAAAACCACCACCGCGTCCATTTCCTCGAACCGGCTGGCCAGCGGTTCGTCGTGCGCGCTTCCGCCGTGATAGAGCGACGCCCTGCACAGGTAGCGCACGCCGTCGGCATCGTTGGGAACTGCAAAGGCATACGAGTAGGGGGCGTCCTCCGGTGTGGCCCGCAGGAGCGTGGACGGGAACACCAGCAGTTCGTCGGCGATCGGGCCTATGGTTGCCAGCATCCTGGCGCCCTTGACCACAATCCCGTCGTCGCGTTCCTCCACCACCCGAGCGGAAAGCTGGCCGCCCATCTGCTCCGATCCGGAGACGGACCGGTTGGCCTGCGGCGGAATGAGGGTATGGGTGGCCAGCAAGTCACTTTCCCGGCACTGTTCGTAGTACGCCCGGATGTTTTCGCCAAACATCGGATCCGCCTGGGCGAACCATTTTTCAGCTCCGGCCAGTGCGGTGAGTGCGCTGTTCATATAGTCCCCGGTGCGGCCCAGGAAACCATTGGAATACTCCGCCCAGGTCCGGATGGCCGCCCTGCGGTGGGCCAGGTCCTCCCTGGTCCGCGGAATCAGGAAGGAGGCGCTGACCTTATCCCCCGTGCTGGGTGAGTCATAGGTCAGGGCCTCAGCGTAGTCAGGCTCGTGCTGCATATCGAAGAGCCGCGCATAGGTGTGCGCCACGTTGGCGAAGGCCGGGTGCTCAGCAATGTTCTCGGTAACCACCTCGCCACCGATCACCACGTGGGGCTTCATGGAATTGAGCTTGTCCAGGTATTGCTGGCCGGTACGGATGCCCATCTTGTTTCTCCAGTCGTCTTTGAGCTGATGTGATGGCCTGATGGAAGTGGCAGTCAGAGGAGTTCCTCAATGCCAAGCTGGCTCTCAGGAAGGGTGGTAAACCTGCTGTTGGCGAAAGCCAGGGCATCACCCCTGCGGTAGTTGAAGTCGGTCACCTCCCCCACGTAGAGCGTGTGGTCCCCGCCGTCGTACGCGGCCCACGGTGTGCATTCGAAATAGGCCAGGACTCCGGCGAGCCGCGGGGCGGTGGCGCCTTCCACCCACACAGGCTTCGCACCAGGCCAGCCGGCAAAGTGCATGGCCAGCTGGCGTTGTTCGGCGCCCAGGATGTTAACGGAAAACGGCCGGCCGGCTAGTTCATCATGGGCTTTGGCGCTTCGCGCGATGCCCACCAGCACCAGGGGCGGTTCCAGGGACACCGACATGAAGGAATTGACTGTGATGCCGTGGCGTTTGGTGGCACCATCGAAAGTCACAATGGCTACACCTGTGGCGAACCGGCCCAGGCTGCCCCGGAAGTGATGGAACCGCGGCGCTGAGGCACGGCCTGCGACCGGACGCTCAGGCTGGCTCCGCGGCTTGGACATCATCGTTGATCCCTCAGGTGCGATCACATTGAGTTCTGGACTGCCATGGCGGGTAGTTCTGTTTACTTCTATAATCAGTTCTATATTCGAACTACCAGTTCCTATATAGGACGGTACTCGGATACATCAGGCAAAACAAGACCTGCCAGGTCCCCAGCCACAGCCGCCTAGGATGGACTCATGAACCCCACAGCCGCCGCCCCTGCCGGGACAGCGCCCGCGCAGGCCTCGCCCTCGCAGACCCTTTCCCGGGGTATTCGCGCCCTTGAAATCCTGGCTGCTGCCCAGAACCCCCTGACCATTGCGGAGCTGGCAGATGCCATGGGCGTGCACCGTTCGGTGGCGTACCGGATTCTGCGCACCCTCGAGGACCACTCACTGCTGGTGCGCGACGACGCCGGGCGGGTGCAGCCCGGCCCGGGGCTTGCCGTGTTGGCGCGGGGCGTTTCCCGGAACCTCCAGGCTGCGGCGTTGCCCGAACTCACCCATCTGGCCAACACCCTCGGCATGACTGCGTTCGTCACGGTTTGGGACCATCACGAATGCATCACCCTGGTGACGGTTGAACCACGGCATTCAGGGGCAACTGTGGCCCAGCACCCAGGCACGCGGCACCCGATCAACGCCGGGGCCCCCGGCATCGCCATCCAATCTGCGCTGACCGAAACGGAATGGAATCAGCTTTCAGACGGCATTCCCTACAGGCCCGAGGCCGCGGAAGCCCGCCAGGCCGGGTATTCGACGAGCCACGATGAAGTCATCGCCGGCGTGTCATCGCTGGCAGCCCCTGTCCGGGTTCCGGGCGGCCGGCCGGCGGCGCTCGCCGTCGTCTACATCCGCTCCGCCCATGACCCCGCCACAGTAGGCAAGGCACTCGCCGAAAGCGCGGCCAGGATCGAACGCCAGCTGGCATAGCCGCCGCCGGTCCCTTTTCACAGGCCTTCCAACCCTTCCGGAGCGTCCGGTACCGCGCAGGTAGCCGCTGCTCTGGCATCCCTGCGCCGGAGTACGACGGCGGTGGCCAGGCCGAGCAGCAACAGCGCCGTCGCGGCGCCCACCGTCACCAGAAAAGCCGCCGCGTAGCCGTGCGCCTGCGCCAGCTGGCCGGCCAGCGAGGATCCCAGGGCAGTACCGGCAACGATTCCGCTGGCAAGGGCCGTCATCACCGTTCCAAGGCGCCCGGCCGGGGCCACCAGTCCGCCGATGGAAAATACAGTGACCATCAGCGGCCCGACAGGAAGTCCCAGGATGAGCAGGACGGCCACCATGCCGCCTGCGGAGACCGGCACCAGCAGCAGGACGGACAGAGCAGTCATCAGCGCAGCAGACACTAGCCAGCGCAGGGAGACGGCAAACCCGCGCGGCCAGTAGGCGACCCACAATGCGGTTGCCGCTGAACTCAGCCCCATCACTGCATACAGCAGCCCGGCCGCCTCGGAACTGGCGAAGCTGGCCCCGAACGCGCTGAGTGCTGTCTGCGCGGATCCGAAGAAGGTCCCCATGCAGACCATGGCCAGGACGGGCAATATAACCACTGCCGGGAATGTAGCGCCGGCAGCTGAAACTGCACTGCCACGTAGAACCGCGCTGTTCCCTGAAACTGCCCTGCTACGTGGAACCCGGCTGCTCCGTGGAACCGCTTTGTGCGTCCTGTGGACAGCGAAGGCAGGGACCAGGGTAATGGTCAGGGCTGCGGCGACAGCGAGCGGGAGCCACGGCGCCAGCAGGCTGGCAAGGATTCCCACCAGTGCCGGCCCCAGGACGAAGGTGACTTCGTCTGCCGTGCTCTCGTAGGACAGGGCCGTATCCAGATCGGCGGTGTTCCCCGCGCGGGCGCTGCCCGAGGTGAGTGCCATCCACCGCACGCGGGCCAACGGACCCACCTGTGGACAGCTGGCACCTGCCAGGAAGGCCGCAGCAAACACTGCCGCGGGAAAAGCCCCGGCTGCACCCATGGCGGACGCCACGGCAATAAGGGCCGCGACGGCGAGCGCGTTGAGGACTGCGGCGGCAAGGAGGACGGGGCGCTGGCCCCTCCGGTCGGCGAGCGCCCCGAGCAACGGTGCACCCACCGCCGAGCCGATTCCGACAGCACCAGCAACAGTGCCGCCCATTGCGTAGGAGCCGGAGACAGAGGTGGTGAGGGTGAGGGCGCCCACGGTAAGCATGGCCAGTGGCAGCCGGGCAAACAGGCCCAGTGGAATGAAGCTGCGGCCAGCGAGCAGCGGCAGCCTCGCAAACCGATTGCTTGGGGGGGCCGTGGGGACGTCAGTCTCCGCTGTGGCCGTGGAGGAGGTCTGGGAAGGGAGGGTCGAAGGGTTCAAGATTCCGGGCTCAACTTATGTCGTGCGCATCGTCCCTCCTCCCGATGCGCGCAACCCGGTAACGGTTTTGATTATATCCTCCATGCCGCAGATCGCCTTGTCCGCAGCCAGGATCAGGGCGGTTCCACGGCGTCCGAGATGCGAAGGGTGGATCCGTTGCGGCCCTTGACCACCTGCAGCTGCGTTCCAATGCGCTGCTTCATTTCGGCGACGTGGCTTACCAGACCCACAACGCGTCCCCCGTCGCGAAGCCCTTCCAGGGCGTCCATCACCTGTTCCAATGACTGCTCGTCCAGGCTGCCGAACCCCTCATCCACGAACAGGGTTTCAATCTGGATGCCGCCGGACTCCTGCTGCACAACGTCTGCCAGCCCGAGCGCCAACGACAGGGACGCCATAAACGACTCCCCGCCGGACAACGTGGAGGTATCCCGGCGGTGCCCTGTCCATTGGTCCACCACTTCCAGGCCCAGCCCGGACTTGGCACCGCGGGCGGCCTTCGCGTCTGTGTGCTGCAGCAGGTAGCGGGCGTCGCTCATTGCTACGAGCCGCTCTGATGCCGCCAAAGCCACCTGCTCCAAGCGGGCGGCGAGGACGTAGCTGTTCAGGCTCATGCGGTAGCTGTTGTCTCCGCGGCCAGTTGCGGTCTCTGCCAGCGACGTCAGAAGCTCTGCACGCTCCCTCGGCCCGCGTCCCGAGTGCGCAAGGTCCTCGTATTGCCGCTGGATGGCCATCAGCGACTCCAGCGAGCGCAGGGCCAACCCCGCAGCAAGGCGGGCCTCGCGGGCTCCTTGTTCAGCCTGCTCAGCCTCCTCACGGAGTTCTGCCAACCGCGCACCGTCCCCTACGATGCCCGCCGCCTGTTCCTTCGCGGCCAGCACGATGTCTTCAGAGGCGAAAAGCTCGGCGATCCGCGCCTGTTCATCGTAGCCTTCGCGTACCTCGGCCTGCAGCGACGCTGCCTCTCCTCCTGGCAACAGCTGGGAGCGGGCCTCCTCCGCGCTGCTGAATCCGGTCTCGGGCAAAGCAAGTTCCAGCTGCCGGCGTGCGTCGGCCGCCCTTGCCTTGGCTTTCTCCAGCTGCACCTGGGCGTCCACGGCCTTTTCGAGCGTCCGGGCAGCATCCTGCAGGGAACGCAGGCGGTGCGTGAGGCTTCCGTGGCCCGAGCGCAGGCCTGCGAGCGCCTGGTCCAGGGAGGCCATCTGGTCCAGCACCTCGGACAACGTGGAGGCCGCCTGTGCACGTTCCGACTCTGCTTTGGTTCGTGCCGATTCGGTGGCTGCCATTCTTGCCTCCAGCGACTCCAGCTGCCCGCGGATGGCGGCGACCTTGTCCGCGGCGTCCTGGGAGGCAACTGCGGCCCGGCGCGCCTTGTCTGCGGCCCGGACGGCCTCGGCCTCGGGGGTGTTCCCGCCCTGGCCGGCGAGGACCGCCACCAGTTGGCTGGCCTCCCCCAGGTTGGTGGCAAGTCCGGCGAGACGTGTTTCCGCGGCCTCCACGGCCTGGTGGGCGTCCTCTTCCGCCTGGCTGAGTCCCAGGGCTGAGGCGGCAGCCTCCGCCGGGGACGGATGGGTCAGGCTTCCACAGACAGCGCAGGGCTTTCCCTCGGCCAGCCCGGCTGCGAGTTCCGCCGCGGCGTTGGCCAATCTTTCTTCCCGAAGGTCAAGCCAACGGCTCTTCTTCTCCAGGAGGACACCGCGGAATTCCTCGTGGCGTTCCTTCGCCAGGCCCTTCGCTTCAACAGCCGAGCCGTAACGGCGTACTACGTCAAGCAATTCCTCAGCTGCAGTTGCTTCCTTGGAGTGAAGGACGGCAGCTGAAGCCGCCTCCTCCAGCGGCTCAAGAACTCCGGAAAGTCCTGCCTGTTCCGTCCGCAGCGATCCCAGAAGCGTGCTGAGCTCAGCTGCTTCTGCGGCAAGTTCCGCCTGCCTGTTCTTCAGCGCAACGCTTCTGACAGAGAGGGTGCGGAGCCGCTCCTCGTCGGGAAGCCGGCCCTCCACAACCGCCAGGAGGGAACGCAGGCGGCTGAGTTCCGCCGCAGCATCGGGGGCATCGGCAGTCCACGTACCGGCGTCGGAGAGCTCCGTGTCCTCTTCCGCCGCCATGCGCAGCAGGGTGAAAGCTGATTCCATGGCACCGGTGGCATGGCGCAGCTGCGCCTCGCTGCTGTCCACCGCCTGGAGGTGCCCGCCGAGGACCTCCGCCTGGCGGTGCCGTTCAAGGCGGGCCGCCTGATCCTGCAACAGGGCAAGGGAGGCCTCTGCCGTGGCCTTCCGTGCCGCGGCGGCAGCGAGCCGTCGATGCCGGTCCGTCCGCGCGGCCTCGGTCTCCAGCTGCCCGGCCTTTATCCGGCTCGAAGCGTCCGCCTCCTCTGCCACCCCGGAGAGTGCCGTGGCGCGCTCGGCGACAGCTGCATGGAGCCATCCCAACCTGGCCGTTGCGTTTTCCGGTGGCGGGGCCGAAGAGGTGTCAATCCCGACGGCGGATGCCTCGGACCAGGCACGGGATGCCAGCAGATCCAGCTCACCATTGAGGCGAGCGACGTCGTTCCTTGCGGCCTGCGCCTGGTGCACCAGCTCCTGTTCGACGGCTTCAAAGCGCTGAGTGCCAAAGAGCTTCTGCAGCAGCTCCAGCCGGTCGGTTGCCTTGGACCGAAGGAAGGCCGCGAAGTCGCCCTGGGGCAGCATCACGACGCGGGTGAATTGATCCCGGTCCATCCCCAGGAGGGCTGTAATCTCCGCACCGGCTTCATCGTTGCGTCCTGACTTTTCCGTCCAGGCCCCACCCACCTTCTCCCTCAGGAGGGTTTTGGCCTGTTGGGTGGTAAAGCCGTTTTTTCCGCGGGCGCTGGGCTTGTCCCAGGCCGGGGACCGGGTGACCTCGAAATGACGTCCCTGGGCGGAAAATTCGCAGGTGACCGCCGGCTCGAGGGTAGGTTCCGCGTGGTCGCTGCGCAGGCGTTTGCCCTCCTGCCGTGCGCCGGGCACCGATCCATAGAGGGCGAAGCAAATGGCATCCAGCACGCTGGTTTTGCCGGCACCAGTGGCACCGTTCAGCAGGAACAGGCCATGCCCGCTGAGCCTGTCGAAGTCGACTTCCTCTGTGCCGGCGAAGGGACCGAACGCCGAAACCGTTAGACGATGAATCCTCACAGCGACGCCTCCTGCAGGCGCACGTTGTCCAGTGCGGAGGCCAGCGCCTGGCGCTCAGGCTCTGTGGCATCGCGCCCGCGCACGTGCTCCAGGAAACCGCAGCAGACGGACAGGTCATCCTGGGCCTGCGCCAGCCTGCTGCTGTAGCTTGCCGGAACTTTAGAGGCCCCGCCCTGCGGATCGAATCCCAGAACCAGGGTGTCCGGAAAACGGGCACGGAGGTGCTCCATGGCCTGGGCAGGCCGTTGGGCGTCGGTCAGTGTGATCTGGCAGTAGGCATCCTCCGCCCAGGCGTGTTCTGCGGATTCCAGCAGGTCTGACAGCTCCCCGCGCAGCACAGCCAGCTTCCGCGGCGCTTCCCACTGAAGTTCACTGACGTCCGTCACGCCCTCAGGGCCGACGTCGATAAGCCAGGCCCCTTTGGTGTGTTGGGCCTCTGAGAAGGAGTAGGCCAGCGGAGACCCCGAATACCGTACTTCCGGCGAAAGGCACTGGCGGCCATGCAGATGGCCCAGGGCCGTGTAGCTGAAGCCGTCGAACAGATCCAGCGGAACGGCGCCAACTCCCCCAATGCTGAGATCGCGTTCGCTGTCGGAGCTGATGCCGCCGCTGGCAAACGTATGCGCCAGGACCACCGCGTGGACCGTGCTCCCTGACCTCCGCCGTTCAAGGTCCTGGCGGACCAGCCCGGTGGCCGCCCTGGTGACCTCAAAATGGCTGGCTGTGTCCACACCCAGCTGTTCGGCAACAAGGCGGGGCTCCAGCCAGGGAATGCCGTAAATGGCGAGCACGGCCCCCTGGGCCGGGTGATGAAACTGGGCTGGGTCATCAAGCGGGGCCTGGTCATCAAGCGTGGCCTGGTCATCAAGCGTGGCCTGGTCATCAAGCGGCAGCAGCAGCGGCTGGTCAAGGTCCGCCAGCCGGGTCCGAAGGTGCACACCGCCTTGTTCGAGGAGCCGTGAGGCAAACCCCAGCCTGATGGCAGAGTCATGGTTGCCGCTGGTGAGCACTACCTTTGCCCCTGCTGAGGTGATCCGCACCAGGGCGTCATCCAGCAGGTCAACCACATCCACGCCGGGGAGGGCGCGGTCATACACATCGCCGGCAATCAGGACGACGTCAACGCCCTGTTCCGAGACAGCGTTGACGAGCTGATCAACGAAAGAGCGCTGGGCGTCCAGCATTCCAACGCCGTGGAACGACCGGCCAAGGTGCCAGTCAGATGTGTGCAATAACCGCATATTTCTACGCTAGCGGCTGCCACCGACAGTTTCGGCAACCGCCGCAGCAGCCAGCGTCGTTCAGCAGTCCTCTAGCCGCGCTTTCCCTCAAAGAAGTCCTGCGCCTCATCCCGGCCGTTGCGGCCGCCGTCCGCTGCTCCACCACGTGTGGCATCGGCCCTGGCATCTTTATGAGGCGTCACCGTCTGGGCAACCGGCGATCCGGCAACCCGCGTAACAGTGCCTGCTACTGCGTCATCTGCCTTGTCGGAGTGCTCCCCGTCCCTGGGGGCGAGCCTGTCATCGCCGTCCGTGTGCTCCCCGTCCCTGGCGGCGTGCATGTCAGGGTCATCCAGGTCGTCATCAGCGTCGTCGGCGGCGTCGTCGGTGGCGTTTTGGGTGGCCGTGCCGGCGAACGGTGCTGCAGAGTCCGGAGATGTGGCGAACCCACGGAAGGCAAGCCCGGCAATGGCCGCTCCTACCAGCGGGGCAACCCAGAACACCCATAGCTGTTCGAGGGACCAGCTTGAACTGAACAGCGCCGAGGCGGTGGCGCGGGCGGGGTTGAAGGGGGCATTGCCCACGGCCTGGCCCAGCTGCAGCAGCACCGCGAAAGCGAGGCCCACGGCAACCGGCGCCGCGGCTTTGTTCAGGTTGTTCCGGGCTGTGGCGCTCAGGAAAACGGCAACCAGGAGGGCGCTGCCGACAACTTCGAGCAGCAGGACTCCCGCCAGCGGGGCCTGGATGATGGAATGCTCGCCGAATCCCGCTGTGACGGTGTCGAAGGCGGTCCGGCTGTCCTGGATGCTGGGCAAAGTGCGGAGGATGCCGAAAAGGGCGAGGGCTCCAACAAGGCCACCCACCAGCTGCGCACCGACGTAGGCTGCCGCCCCGCCAAGGCTGATCCGGCCTGCAATCGCGTTGCCCACTGTCACCGCAGGGTTGAAATGCCCGCCCGATACATAGCCAAAGGCAAGCATGGCGGCGGTGACGGCAAGGCCTGCGGCCAGCGCGGCCGGCAAGGGGCTGGACTGCGGGATCGAAAACAGCGGTACGCCCAGGCCGGCCACCACCACGAACAGACTCCCGAACGCTTCCGCTGAGAGCCTCGCCAGCAGTCCGTGCCGGACTTCGGCTGCGCCGCCACCTGGCTGGCCGTCGTCAGGAGAATGATGGGCGCGAACAGGCATGGTCATGGGTATTGCAGTCCTTTGTGATGGGGGTCCTGAATGGGGCGGAACAGGACAGGATGTCCCCGTTCGGCATCTGTATTGTGCCAAGACTATCTGGATGTTGGCTGGGTCCGGGCTGTGCGCCGGTTCGGGCGCCGGTTCAGGCAGTGGTGGCCACCACGGTAAATTTACTCATATGACCACAGATCCCGGCCCCTTTGGCGTGCCACAGCTGGCGTCCCGCATCCATGGCTGTCTCCTGGGTGGAGCACTGGGTGATTCCCTGGGCTACGCCGTCGAGTTCGACTCCATCGACACCATTCGCCGGCGCTTTGGTGCGGACGGGCTCACGGACTTTTCAGCGCTCGACGGCGGCAGCCACTTTTCGGATGACACCCAAATGACGCTTTACACCGTGGACGGGCTGGTGGAGGCCATTGAATGGGCCAACTCCGGGGTGGGTGCGGACGTCAACGCCTGCCTGTGGCTGGCCTATCTCCGCTGGCTGTCCACGCAGGGCGAGGCCGCTCCGCCGTCCGCCCCGGTCCCCCAGCCGCGGTGGATTGACGGGCAAGAGGTGCTCAAGCACCGCCGGGCCCCGGGAAACGCCTGCCTCAGCGGACTGGCAACAGGGGAAATGGGAACAACTTTTCGTCCCGTCAATCCGCAGTCAAAGGGCTGCGGCACCGTGATGCGGTCTGCACCGTTTGGGCTCATCCCCCACATCACGCCCGACGCCATCTACAAACTGAGTGCCGACGCTGCCTGCCTGACCCACGGACATCCCTCGGCCCGGCAGAGCGCGGGCAGTTTCAGCCTATTGATCCACCGGCTGGTTTCCGGCGACAGCCTTCGCGCGGCGGCCGGCACGGTCCTCGCCGGGGTGCACGACATTGACGGCGTGGCACCCGAGCTGGTGCAGAGGCTGGAAGCAGCTGTGCGCCTTAGCCGCTCAGCCGTACTGTCCCCCGAGGACCTGGTCATGGAACTGGGCGAAGGCTGGGTTGCCGAGGAGGCACTCGCCGTCGGACTTTACGCTGTACTGGTGACCGACCCGGCGCGGGACGCCGGGCCTGCACACGCGGCTGGCACTGGCAACAATACGGGCACGGCGAACAATTCAGACTCTGTCCCACCGACTGCGGATCCACAGGAGCATTTCCGGGCCGCCATGGCGGTGGCAATCAATCACAGCGGGGACAGCGACTCCACGGGATCCATCGCCGGAAATATCCTGGGAGCATACTACGGCGAGCCATGCCTGCCGGCGCCCTGGCTGGACGCGCTCGAGGCCCCGGACGTCATCCGCGGAATGGCCGATTTGATGGCAGGGGTTACGACCGCCTGAGCGGAACGTTATTGCATGCCTCGCAAATGTCCTCAGGAATGAGTCCGCGGCGCTGAAGCAATCCGAAGATCACGCAGCCCAGGCAGAAGCCGGCAAAGGCCTCAAGCGATGCCGCCGCCACCAGCACAGCCAGGACAATCCATGCCGCTGGAGCGGCGCCTGCAAGGAACAGGACCAGTGCTGTGGTGGAAACAAAGGCGCCCATTCCCTGCGCGAAGCGCTTGGGCGGTCCGGGAACAAGTTTTGCCGGCCCCAGGCGGGGCGCCAGGACTTTGACCGAAAGCAGCGCCAGCGGCGATATCCGGGGCCCAAACAGCACCCGCAGCCAGAATCCTCCGGCGATCAGCAGCAGACCCCAGCCGGAGCCGGTCAGCAGCGTTGCGACAGCGAGCAGCACCACCAGCCCTGCGGTGATCCGGGCAGCGTATTCGTTGACCGGGTTGGGGAACGCAAACACGGTACGCCAGTCCACACCGGTCTTGACGGGTGCCGGGGAATTCCGGACGTCCGCCGCTGGGGCGTCAGTGGGCTTGGTGCCTGCGGATTTGGTCATGCTGCAAATCTAGGAGCCTGCCGCCCGGCAGGAAAGGATTGTTGCGCCACATGAACGCCGCAGCTCCAAGGCCGCTGCTCCAAGGAAGTTCCCTACGCGCTCGCCACTGCCGGATAACCGCCCACCATCTGCAGGAACTCCCCTTCGGACAGCACCTCGATCAGCTGGCCGCGGTCATGGAGTTCCAGGACGCGCCGCGCCTTACCTGTGAGCCTGCCGGAGCGGAGGTCCGATGCCACGAAGCCGTCTCCGACCACCAGCACCGTGGTGCGGGCTGTCACCCGGCTTTCAGGCCGGGCGCCCAATTCCGCCGAGAGGACCTTTGCCTGTGGCCTTCCCATAGCGAGCTGGCCCGTGAAGACAACGGTCTGGCCGTACAGCGGGTGGTCTTGTTCAGCATCTGCGTTGGGAAGGGGGTTTGCTCCCTCCTCCGGCCAGCCGGAGCGAAAGCCCTGGACCAACGCCCCACCGGACCCGCCGGACAGACCAGCGCCGGCTATGGCTGTGAGGCTTGATTTGGACAGGGGGTCCGTTGCCGGATCGAACGCCTGCTGGTGGGGCAAGGAGAGCCCCAGCGACAAGTAGAGTTCCGCGATGCTGTTCGCGCCGTTGCGCGACGCGATGTCGATCAGGATGCCGGCACAGGCGCGCGCGTCCTCGGCCGCGTCGTGATGGTTAACCAGCGGGACTCCCGCTTCCTCTGCTGCAAACGGCAAGGAATTGGAAACCAGGGAATAGCAGCGCCGGGAAAGCATCACGGTACAGACGTAGTCGTAGGCCGGGCCGGGCAGTCCGGAAACTTCGAGGCCGGAGCGGATGACACCCAGGTCAAAAGCGGCGTTGTGGGCGGCCAGGATGTCATCACCGATGAAGGCGCCGATTTCAGGAAAAAGTTCGCCGAACCGCGGAAGCCCGGCAACATCCAGGGCACGGATGCCGTGGATCCTCACATTGTGGTGGTCAAAGTGATCGTGGTTACGGGGCGGGCGCATCAGCCAGGACGCTTCCTCCACCACCTGCCCGCCACGGACCTTTGTTAGGCCCACCGCGCACGGCGAACCCCGGAAGCCGTTGGCAGTCTCGAAGTCGATCGCCGTAAAGTCCAAACCCACGCGCCACACTTTACCGCCGAATAGTCCGCGCGCCCTTCAAGTACCCTAGGTAAGTGAACTTTCTTGCGATCAGTGACTTTGCCGTGCCCATGCTGGGCGGTGCGGGACCGGTCCAGCCACCGCTGGCCTCCTTCCTGCCCGACTGGCTGAACCCTCAAATTTTCCTTGCTGACCCGGCATTGGCCCCTTGGGTTGTGCTGCTGGTCTGCGGCATCGTCTTTGCCGAAACCGGCCTGCTGGTGGGCTTCTTCCTGCCGGGCGATTCGATGCTGTTCACGGCCGGCCTGCTGGTTGCCACCGACACCATCAAGTTCAATGTCTGGCTGCTGTCGCTGCTCATTATTGTGGCGGCCATCATCGGCAACCAGACCGGCTACCTGATCGGGTCCAAGGCCGGCCCGGCCATCTTCAACAAGCCGAATTCCCGGCTGTTCAAGCGGGAAAACGTTGAAAATGCCCATGCCTTCTTCGAAAAGCACGGCGGCAAGGCACTGATCCTCGCCCGCTTCGTCCCCATCATCCGCACGTTTGTGCCGGTCATCGTGGGCGTTGCCCAGATGGACAAGAAGAAGTTCTTCCTCTTCAATGTGATCGGCGCAGTCCTCTGGGGCGGCGGCGTCACGCTCCTCGGTTATCTTTTGGGTGACAGGGTTCCCTGGGTCCGCGAGAACCTGGACATCATCTTTATCGTCATTGTGCTGGTCTCGGTGATTCCCATCGGCATTGAAGTGCTCCGGGGAATCTCGGCCAAGCGCCAGGCGGCTGCCTTCGGAACCGATCCCGTTGATGAGTTCATCGAGGAACATGCTCCCGAGGACGAGCGGAAGACGCACCCCAAGCACTAAGCCGGCAGGACTTTACACACCGGAATAACGTCAGGGCGCCCCAACTGTGGGGCGCCCTGACGTTTCTTCCAGCGGGTGTTTCACGGAGTCGCAGTTCCACGACGCAGCAGTTCCTTACCGCAGCAGTTCCTTACCGTGGCACTTTCACCGCGCTTAGACCGGTGTCAGCGTCCGCCCAGTGCCTCGACGATCGCTGGGACCAGCGCCCTGAAGGCCTGGCCACGGTGGCTGATCGCGTTCTTTTCGGCCGGCGACAGTTCAGCGCAACTGCGGACCTCGCCGGCGGGCTGCAGCACGGGGTCGTAGCCGAAACCGCCGTCGCCCCGCGGTTCCCGCAGGAGGACGCCTTCAAGCTGGCCGTACTCCACCACTTCACGGCGTTCCCCGCCGTCGCTGTCCCCTGGAACGGCGAGCGCGGCGGCGCAGACAAAGGCGGCGCCGCGGTGCTCATCCGGCACATCGGAGAGCTGGTCCAGCAGGAGCCGCAGGTTGGCTGCGTCATCACCGTGCCTGCCGGCCCAGCGCGCTGAAAAAATTCCCGGGGCACCGCCTAGGACGTCCACGGCCAGCCCTGAATCGTCAGCGATGGCCACCAGTCCGGTGGCGGCAGCAACCGCACGCGCCTTTAGCAGCGAATTCTCGGCGAAGGTGATTCCTGTCTCGACGACGTCCGGCGCCCCCGCCGCCGCGGCATCCACCACCTGGGTGTCGACGTCGAGCCCGGGGACCTGGCCGCGGAGGATTTCCCGCAGTTCCTTCAGTTTGCCCTTGTTATGGGTTGCCAGGACCAAACGGGGAGCCGCCCCGCCCTGCCCCGCAGTTCCCGGATCCGGCAGGCTCACAGGGCGTCCGCGAGCGTCTCACGCTGAATGGCGGCCAGCTGGGTGGTCCCCAGCAGGGCAAGATCAAGCAGCTTGTTAAGTTCGTCACGGTCGAACGGCGCGCCCTCGGCGGTGCCCTGGACCTCCACGAACTTCCCCGAGCCCGTGACAACGACGTTCATGTCGGTCTCGGCGCGGACGTCCTCCACATAGGGCAGGTCCAGCATGGGGACGCCGTCGATGATTCCCACCGATACGGCAGCGATGGTGTCCACCAGGGGCTGGGCGTTCTTGGCGATCAGCTTGTTGTCCCGGGCAAACCGGATGGCGTCGGCGAGGGCAACGTAGGCCCCCGTGATCGCGGCTGTCCGGGTACCGCCGTCGGCCTGGAGCACGTCACAGTCCAGCACTATCGTGTTCTCGCCCAGGGCCTTGGTGTCAATAATGGAGCGCAGCGAACGGCCGATCAGCCGGGAAATCTCATGCGTGCGGCCGCCGATTTTCCCCTTGACCGACTCACGGTCCGAACGGGTGTTGGTTGCACGCGGAAGCATTGCGTATTCCGCGGTGACCCAGCCGCGGCCTTCGCCTTTGAGCCAGCGGGGCACCCCCGCGGTGAGGGAAGCCGTGCACAGCACCCGGGTGTTGCCGAACTCGATCAGGGCCGATCCTTCGGCCTGCTTGGACCATCCGCGGGTGATGCTGATGGGACGGAGCTGGTCGGGAGCGCGGCCGTCCGCGCGCACGACAGGAACTGCAGTTGCTTCAGAAGTCATGCCCTTAGCTTATCGACTCGCGGAGACCTGCTCCGCGAGTCGATAAGCTAAGGGCAGGACTGGGCCGGGCAGGATGCAGCCGCACCTAAATGGTGTAGTGCACCCCGGCCACGGCAACCGCAACGTCGCCGCCGAAAACCGGCCTCGCCTCGGCCATGACTTTTGTCTGGGACGTCCAGACGGGAATGTGGGTCAGCAGAAGACGCCGGGCACCGGCCACAGCAGCCGCCTCACCGGCCCTTTTGCCGGTCAGGTGCACGTCCTTGATGCCGTCGTCCCGGCCTTCCTCAAAGGCGGCTTCACACAGGAACAGGTCCGCGTCCTTGGCGGCTTCCTCCAGCCCGGTACAGGAGTCAGTGTCCCCGGAATACGTCAGGACCCGTGAGACCTGGTTGCCTTCCTTATCCGGTTCGGTGACCTCCACCCGGAGGGCGTAGGCCTCCTCCACCGGATGGTTGACGGCAAACGGAGTCACGGTGAAGGGCCCCAGCTTCACGGGCTCCCTCTCGGTCCAGTTGGTGAAGTCGAATTCCTCATGCATGCCTGGATCCAGTTCCAGGCCGTACGCCGTTGCCATCCGGTCTGCAGTGGCCGCCGGTCCCCAGACCGGGATCCGGCCGCGGCCCCATCCGCCGGGCTTCCAGCGCACCGCAACGTGGAGCCCGCACAGGTCCATGCAGTGGTCAGGATGCAGGTGCGTCAGGAAGATGGCGTCGATGTCTTCAAGATCGGTATAGCGCTGGATCGCCCCCAGCGCACCGCTGCCGAGGTCCATCACGATCTTCCAGGTCCGCTCGCCGTCGTGCGCCGTCAGGAGATAGCACGACGCCGGCGAGCCAGGCCCGGGGAAGGAACCTGTACAGCCGACGATGGTGAGCTTCACAGGCCGGAACCTCCGGTTCCGTTGCCCACAAAGTTGGAGACCCTGGGCGCCGGTGTGGCCCGTGCTGCCGAGGCGCCCTGCGCAGCGGCGATCATTTCCGGGGTGATCCTGGCCAGGCTGCCGGTGGGATACTGTGCGGCCACATGATCAACATGGCGGACAGACAGTACCTCAGGCCCCAGGAACCGGCGGGCCAATGCCTCAAACTGGCCGGCGTCACCGGTAGCGATGAAGTGGTGCTCCGGCGGCGTTGCCGTTGTCCGCTGAAGATCGTGGGTGGCCAGGGCGCGGTACACATCCTTGGCCGTTTCCTCGGCGCTCGAAACCAGGGTGACGTCCTCGCCCATGACGTAGGAGATGACACCGGTGAGCAGCGGATAGTGCGTGCAGCCCAGCACCAGCGTATCCACCCCTGCAGCCTTCAGCGGGGCCAGGTATTCCTCCGCGACGGCCAGCAGCGCCGGACCTGTGGTGATGCCGGCCTCCACATAGCTGACGAATTCAGGACAGGCAACGGAGGTGATGTCCAGGTCCGGCGCGGCGGCAAAAGTATCCTCATAGGCCCGGGAGCCCACCGTAGCGGACGTGCCTATAACGCCGATCCTGCCGCTGCGTGTGGCGGCCACGGCGCGCCTGACAGCCGGCTGGATCACCTCGATGACAGGAATTCCGTACCGTGCGGTGTACCGCTCGCGGGCATCACGCAGGACAGCGGCCGACGCCGAATTGCAGGCTATGGTGAGCAGCTTGACGCCGGAGTCCACGAGTTCGTCCATCACACCGAGTGCGTTGGCCCGGACTTCGGCGATCGGCAGCGGTCCGTACGGCCCGTGGGCCGTATCCCCGACGTACAGGATGGATTCGTTGGGCAGCTGGTCAATGATGGACCGTGCCACTGTCAGTCCGCCAACGCCGGAATCAAAGACGCCGATAGGCCGGGATCCCAGGAGAGCGCCGGGGCTGGTGCTGGCTGGGGACGCGGATGCAGCTGCTGCTGACGGGTCCATGCTCGAGGCTGTTGTCATGATTATTCGAGGATAGGTCTTCCCGGACGGCTCAGCCATCTCATTGTGGCGTCCGACTCATGTCAAATTTGTCACAGTCCGCGGGAAAAGGCCGCTGCGGAGCGGTCCAAAGGCAGGGCGAGCGCAGGGCCAAAGCGTATGCTACGCCTTGGTGTCCATGGACGTGAGCATCGCCTGCACCAGCGATTCCTGGAGCCAGGTGGCGAAGTTATAGACCAGGGCGAGGTAACTCTCCACGTCCTCCGCCTGGGACCAGTCCTGCATCAGGTGGACGTGTTCGGCGTCCTCTTCGTCCCGGATGTCCAGGCGCTCGGCCAGCACCAGACGGACGTCGTTCAGGGCCATGGACCAATGCCGGGCACCTTCCGGAGTCAGGACGATTTCGTCCTTGTCAAGGTCCAGCGCGGCCGCCCGCAGGGCGCCGATCTTTGTCTCGCGCAGCGATCGCTCGGTGAGCTGGCGGAACTCCAGGGACGCGCCGTCGTCGTTTTTCATGACGTTGGGCAGGAGCCGCTTCACGGCGCGGTCCGTGGGCTCACGGACGTCCATGTCCAGCCCGATCAATGCTGCCAGGGGATCCTGGTTGGCCCGTTCCTCCGGCTCAAGCATGGAGATGACGTCATCGATAAGGCTCCGGAGGAGCTCACGCTCGGCAGGCTCGAGGAAACCTGTGATGCCTTTGAGGCCGTATTTGAATGCCTTAGCCACGTTTTCCCTTGCCCTGCCCGGAGCCGCCCGGCTTGCCCGGGTTGCCGCCCCGTCCGCCGCTTGCCTGTTCAACGGTGGCCCACAGGCCAAAGCCGTGCATGGCGACGGCGTGCCGCTCAACCTGCTCCTTGCTGCCGTGGGCAACAATGGAGCGCCCTTTCTTGTGGACTTCCATCATGAGCTTGTTGGCCTTGCTCTCCGGGTAGCCAAAATAGCTCTGGAACACGTAGCTGACGTAACTCATCAGGTTAACGGGATCGTTCCAAATCACCAGGTTCCAGGGGATGTCCGGTGCGGTCAGGGAACCCTGGGAGGTTTCTGTTCCGGTCCGGGTGCCCTCCTGCGTATCAGGGCCGAGCGCAACGCTTGAAGTCATCTGTCTATTCTATGGGGAGGATGGGCCCACGCCGGATGGGCCGAAGCGAAGCGAGACGTGGGAGCCGGTGGGGAGGGCCCCGCGGCGAAGCGAAGCGAGACGTGGGAGCCGGTGGGGACTAGAGTGAATTTGTGAGTACCTCTGCACGCTGGGACCATCCCCGCACGTCTTTTTATACGGACCACTACGAGCTGACCATGCTGCAGGCGTCGCTTCATTCGGGCGCGGCGCACCGGAAATCCGTCTTCGAAGCCTTCGCCCGTCGGCTGCCGGACGGACGCCGGTACGGGATCGTCGCGGGAACGGGACGGTTGCTGGAAGGCATCGCTAATTTCCGTTTCGGCGACAGCGAGCTGGAATTCCTTCAACGGACGGGCGTGGTCAACCAGGACACGCTGGACTACCTGGCCGGCTATCGGTTCTCGGGGGACATCTGGGGATACGCCGAAGGCGAGGCGTACTTCCCCCACTCCCCCATCCTGATAGTGGAGGCGACGTTCGCCGAGGCCTGCATCCTGGAGACCTATTTGCTCTCGGTCCTGAACCATGACAGTGCCATTGCCTCGGCAGCGTCCCGGATGATTTCCGCTGCCGGCAACCGGCCCTGTATTGAAATGGGTTCGCGCCGGACCCATGAGGAGGCGGCCCCGGCCGCCGCCCGCGCCGCCTATATCGCCGGCTTCGACAGCACGTCCAACCTGGAGGCCGGCTTCCGGTATGGCATCAGGACGGTGGGCACCGCGGCGCATTCCTTCACGCTCCTGCACGACACTGAGCGGGATGCCTTTGAGGCCCAGGTGGCCTCGCTGGGCGCCGGAACCTCCCTCCTGGTGGACACGTACGACGTCGAAACGGCGGTCCGCGCGGCTGTGGACCTGGCGGGGCCCAAGCTGGGGGCAGTACGCCTCGATTCAGGCGATCTCGTGGCACAGGCCCAGTGGGTCCGCCAACTGCTGGACGACCTGGGCAACGTGAACACCAAGATCGTTGTGACGTCGGATCTTGATGAATTTGCCATCGCAGCGCTGCAGTCCGCGCCCGTTGACTCCTACGGCGTGGGCACGTCCCTCGTCACCGGGTCCGGGGCACCCACCGCCAGTATGGTCTACAAGCTGGTCAGCCGCACCGACGGCGCCGGCACCTTCGTGTCGGTGGCGAAATCGGCCAAGAACAAGGCCAGCATGGGCGGGCGCAAGTATGCGCTGCGCAGGCTCAATGAACACGGCATCGCGGGTGAGGAAATCGTGGGGATCGGGCACCGGCCCGAGGACGACGGCAACGACCGCCCGCTGCTGCAGCAATTCATGAAGAACGGCGAACTGCTGCCGGGCTGGACCGGCCACGAGGGTGTGCTCCGCGCCCGTCAGCGGCATGCCGACAGCATGGCCGAACTTCCGCCGGTGGTCAACCGGCTCCAGCGCGGCGAGCCCGCCATCCCCACCACTTATGAGGAGAACTAATGTCCCGGGCCCTGATCATCGTTGACGTCCAGAACGACTTTTGCGAAGGCGGTTCCCTTGCCGTGGCCGGCGGCGCCCGTGTTGCCGCGGCCATCAGCGACTATGTCGACGCCCACCATCTTGAGTTCGACCACATTGTTGCCACCCAGGACTGGCACATTGATCCCGGTGCGCATTTCTCGGACTCCCCCGACTTTAAGGACAGCTGGCCCCCGCATTGCGTGGCCGGAACCCGTGGCGCTGAACTCCATCCGGACCTGGACACCGAGTACATCCAGGCCTATTTCCAGAAGGGACAGTTCGCGGCAGCGTACTCGGGATTCGAGGGCCTCCTGGCCCCCGAGGACGCCGTTCCCACCGGAGAGCGCCAGCCTGCGGCGGTTGCTGACGACATCAGCCCCGATAATTTCCCGCCGTCGGACGAAGCGATCGGCCTTGATGACTGGCTCCAGAGCCACGACGTCGAGGATGTTGTGGTGGTGGGGATCGCCACGGACTACTGCGTGATGGCCACGTCCCTGGACGCCGTCCAGGCGGGCTACTCCGTCACCGTCATCCGCTCGCTCACGGCCGGCATCGCGGACGACCTCGAAGACGCTGTTGCCGAGATGGAACTGGGCGGCGTAGACGTCCTCTGACGCCCTCGCCGCCCCGCTTCTCATTCCGCAGCCGTATTCGTGACGCGGCCTGTTCGGACCCCGGCCACCTAAGGCAGGCCGGTCACTTCCGTCCGATAAACCAGTCCTGAAGCTTTCGCAGCCTGGACTGCAGCTGCTCCTCGTTTGCCTGCGCCACGGGAGGGCCGCCGCAGACCGTCCTGAGCTTCGTGTGCACCACGCCATGCGGGGTACCTGTCCGGGCAGACCACGCCGCAACATTCTTGGCCAGCTCATTGCGCAGGTCCATCAGCATCCGGTGGTCGGGTACGCCAGGTGCCGCACCGGCGGCAGGGTCAGCCGAGGCCGGTGGTGTCCTGCGGTTCTTCCTGTTCAGCTGCTCGTGCTGGCGCTGGCGAAGGAGGGTGCCCACCTGTTCGGCGTCAAGCAGCCCGGGGATCCCGAGGAAATCCAGCTCATCCTCTGACCCCACTTCTCCCCCGGTGCCGAACTCGCCGCCGTCGAAAAGTACCCGGTCGAACGAGGCCTGCGAATCCAGGGCCTCGAATTTTCCCTTGGTGAGGCTGTCCGAGGCCTTGTCTTCGCGGTTGGCCTCCGCCATCAGGGAATCTTCGGGGTTGAAAAGGCCGTCGCCGTCCTCTTTCTCCGGCCGGTCCAGTGCGTGGTCCCGCTCGGCCTCCATGGAGTTGGCCAGTGCCATCAGCTGCGGCACCGACGGCAGGAAGACGGACGCCGTTTCACCCCGCTTGCGGGCACGCACAAAGCGGCCCACTGCCTGGGCGAAGAACAGCGGCGTGGAGGTGGAGGTGGCATAGACGCCCACGGACAGACGGGGAACGTCGACGCCTTCGGACACCATCCGGACGGCCACCATCCAGCGTTTCTCACTTGCCGTGAACTCCTCGATTTTGCTGGAGGCCTTCGCGTCATCGGAAAGGATCACGGTGGGTGATTCACCGGTGATCCTCTTCAGCTGGCCCGCATAGGCCCTGGCATCATCGTGGTCTGTGGCAATGACCAGGCCGCCGGCGTCGGGGACTGTCCGGCGGACCTCACTGAGACGCTTGTCGGCACCGGCCAGGACGGCGGGAATCCACTCGCCCGTGGGATTCAGGGCCGTCCGCCACGCCTGCGATGTGACGTCCTTGGTCACCGCGGCTTCGCCGAGGGAAGCAGCCATCTCCTCCCCGGCGCTGGTACGCCAGCGCATCTGGCCCGAATAGGCCATAAACATGACCGGGCGCACCACGTGGTCCCGCAGCGCGTTGCCGTAGCCATAGGTGTAGTCGGCCTTGGAGCGCCTGATGCCGTCCCGGTCCTCCGCGTACTCAACAAAGGGAATGGGTGAAGTATCAGAGCGGAAGGGCGTGCCTGTCAGCGACAGGCGCCGAATGGCGGGGTCGAAAGCCTCCCGAAGTCCGTCGCCCCAGGACAGTGCCTCGCCGCCGTGATGGATCTCGTCAAGGATCACCAGGGTGCGGGCAGCTTCAGTCTTGGCACGGTGCAGCAGGGGTTTGCTGGCAACCTGCGCGTACGTCACGGCAACTCCCACAAAGCCGCGGCCGTGCTGCCCGTCGGAGTTCTTGAAGTTGGGATCGATGGCTATTCCCACGCGGGCCGCAGCGTCTGCCCATTGCCTTTTGAGGTGGTCGGTGGGGGCAACGATGGTCACCCGGTTGACGGCACCGGATTCGATGAGCATGGAGGCAACACGCAGCGCGAACGTGGTTTTGCCGGCCCCGGGCGTCGCCACTGCAAGGAAATCCCTGGGACTGGTCCGGAAGTAGAGGTCAAGCGCTTGCTGCTGCCAGGCACGGAGCTTCTGGGCGGTTCCCCAGGCTGCGCGTTCCGGATAAGCCGGAGGCAGGGTGGGACCGCCAAACAGTGTTTCCGTCACTACTTGTTGTTGCCCGAGTCCCCTCCGGGACCCTTGCCGCCGTCGTTGCCCGGGCGGAGGCCATCATAAACCTCTTTGCACATCGGGCAGACCGGGAACTTCTGCGGATCCCGGCCCGGCGTCCACACTTTGCCACACAGGGCAATGACAGGATCGCCCGTCAGCGCGGATTCCATGATCTTTTCTTTGCGAACGTAGTGCGAGAAGCGTTCCCGGTCGCCGGGCTCCACTTCCTGGCGCAGTTCCTCGCGCTCAATGGTGGCCGTGGACGTTCCAGCCCCGGAAAGCTCGCGCATTGGGTCGTTTTCGAGAGGGTCCGTCATGCTAGTCATGGCATCCATCTTAGCCTTTCCCGCTTGGTGGCGTTCGACGCCGGGAGGAGGCGTTTTGCGGCCGCCGCGGCTGCCGCACCCACCCAGGCAGGCCGTTCCCGGCAGTACGGGGTTCCGCTAAAGCCCCTGCCAGGACGGTTTGTTGTCATACGTGTGGCGGTAAAAGTCTGCCAGTTTCAGGGATGACGCCGCAGCCTCATCAAGCAGGACGGTGGCGTGCGGATGGAACTGCAGGACCGAAGCCGGGCAGATCGCTGACACAGGTCCTTCCACGAAGTCGCGCACGGCCTGGGCCTTCTGCGCTCCCGTAGCCACGAGGACCACGTGCCTGGCCTCCATGATGGTGCCCAGGCCCTGGGTCACCACGTGGTGCGGGACGTTGGCGATGCTCTTGAAGAAGCGGGCGTTGTCCCGCCTGGTCTGCTCGATCAGGCTCTTGATGCGGGTCCGCGAAGCCAAGGACGAACCAGGCTCATTGAAGCCGATGTGGCCGTCGGTTCCGACCCCCAGGATCTGGAGATCCACGCCGTCCAGGGCCTGCATCGATTCCTCGTAGGCGCTGCAGGCGGCCAGGATGTCCTTGGCGGTCCCGTCGGGGCTGTGGACATTTTCCGGGGCGATGTTGACCCGGCTGGTGAACTCGCGGCGGATCACCTCCCGATAGGATTCCGGGTGGCCAGGTTCCAGGCCAACATATTCATCAAGTGCAAATGCGTGCGCCTGGCTGAAATCCAGCCCATCCTGCCCGTGCCTCGCCGCCAGTTCGTCGTAGATGGGCAAAGGCGATGATCCGGTGGCGAGTCCCAAAACCGCCTGCGGCTTGCGCCGCAGCAGGTCATCGATCGCCCCGGCCGCCAGCTGACCGATCTGCCTGGTGCCCGGGAGGATAACTACTTCCATGGATCTTCACCTTTCTGGTGGCCATTCTGTGGCGCCTGGCGTCAGCGGTTAACAACAAGCTGGGCCAGCAGCTCAGGCCCGCGGGCGTCAAGCCATCTTCCCCCAATCCTGACGCCGGCCACAAAAATGACCAGTCCGAGGATCAGGCCCAGTGCAAGGTTGAGCCATCCGAACAGGGGGTTGCCGGTCACCCATTGGGCGACAACGAGCGCAGCTTCCGGCAGGACCAGAAGTGCCAGGATGCCCATCCCGGCAAACTGAACGGCCAGGGTCTGCCCTACGCTGCCCGGCGGCTTCTTGAACGGGCTGTCCCCGGGCAACGGAACGGCCACGGTGTAGCGGGCAGATACCACTGATGACAGGCCCAGCCCGGTAAACAGGATTCCCAGGCTCATGCCCAGCTGCCCTGGCAATCCCTCCCATCCGCCGGTGAACGCAAACTGGCCGACGGCGAAAATCAGTACCACGGGCAGCGCGAACGCCAGGCAGGCCAAGGCCCGTCCAAGCCTGTCGTGCACGCCACGCACTCCCGTGGCCAGGTGCAGGGCAAAGGCCGTGCTGTCGTACGAGACATCGGCCGAAATGGACCAGGCGAGCAGGAAGGCAGCCAAGGGAGCGGCAAAGGCCAGGCTCCCGTAGTCGCCGGTTTGGCTTCCCTGGAACAACAGCAGGACGGGCAGCAACGGGATGACCACCAGGGACCCCGCATACCGCGGATCCCGGATCCAATAGGTGAGGCACCTGGCGGTCACTGCCCCGGCAGGCGTAGCGGGAAGGAGGGCGAACAGCCCCATTTTCCCGCCCTTCCGGCTTCCGCTTCCGGAGTAGGGCGGGCTGATTAGGGCCCGCTCTAGGAGGAGTTTCCAGCACAGGAAAAGCCCGGCCAGGGTGGCAGCGGCGATGAACAGCTTGGCCACAGCATCAGCCGACCGTCCCAGGGCAACGTCCCCACCCAGGGACCAGGCTGCGCCGAGAGGGGACCAGGACAGGGTCCCGGCGAGCTCCTGAAGGAAGCCGGCAGAGGCGGCGATACCCTGAGTCACTCCTGCCACGATGGGGCCCATCAGGACCAGCGGAACCATAAAGACAATGGCGCTGACGTCCTTGAAGCGGCGGGAGGCGGCAAGGCTGGCTGTTGCGGTGGTCACCACCTTGGACAGGACGATGCACGTGAGGATGCCGACGGCGGCACCCACCAGTGCCGCAATGGCCGGCAGAAGGCCGCGGGACCAGGTCCACACAGTGGCAAGGGCAACCAGCGCCGTGGCCAGCCCCGGGATGCCTATCAGCCCGCCGAGAGCCAGGCCGGCCAAAAGCTGCCGCATCGGAATGGCTGAGGTGGTGAAGCGGGCAGGGTCCAGGGTCAGGTCGGCCGCCGAGGCCACGAGCGGAATAATGCCCCAGCCCAGGACGGCCGCGGAACCGCCCAGCACCACAATGGTGTTGGCGAGCCCGGGGTCTTCGCCACGGAGTACCATCAGGGCCACCACCAGCGCGGCCACCAGCCCCAGCGCGTAGAGCCCGCCGAAGGCCATGCCCACCAGCTGCCAGGGACTGCGCCGCAGGCCGTTGCGGAGCAGGGTCAGCTTGAGCCTTAGAAGGTGCGCAACCATTCCAGGCCTTCCGCGTCAGTCCGGCCGCCGACAAGCTGGACGAACCTGTCTTCAAGGGAAGCTCCCGCCCGCACTTCATCCACGGTCCCGGCGGCAAGCAGCCGTCCGGCAGCCACCACTGCCACGTGGTCGCACATACGCTGGACGAGGTCCATGACGTGGCTGGAGACTATGACGGTGCCGCCCGATGCCACATACCGCTCCAGGATGGCGCGGATGTTCGAGGCCGAGACGGGGTCCACCGATTCGAAGGGCTCATCCAGAACCAGGACACGGGGCGCGTGGATCAACGCCGACGCGAGCGCGATCTTTTTGGTCATGCCTGCCGAGTAGTCCACCACGAGCGTGCCGGCATCCTTGCCCAGATCCAATGCCGCCAGGAGCTCCGGCACACGGGCAGAGACCACATCCTTGTCCATCCCCCGCAACAGCCCGGCATAGGTCACCAGCTGTTCGCCGGTGAGCCGGTCAAAGAGCCGGACCCCGTCGGGAAGGATGCCCATCAGTTTCTTGGCTTCCAGCGGCCGGGCCCAGACGTCCACGCCGTGTACGACGGCGGTGCCGAAGTCCGGGCGCAGGAGTCCGGTTGCCATGGAGAGGGTGGTGGTCTTGCCGGCGCCGTTGGGGCCCACGATTCCATAAAAGGATCCCGCAGGCACATCAAGGCTGAGGCCGTCCACGGCGATTTTTCCGCCGAATCTTTTGGCGAGGCCACGGATGGAGAGGGCGGGAACAGGGCCAGCGCCCACCACCGGATCAGGATGCGGATCAGTCATACTGCCACCCTAGACCCGGGGCGGAGCTGGAGGGGTCCTCCGCTGGGAGTAGGGACAAAGGAGTACGGGCCAGGGGTGTGGGCCCTGGAAACGGGGTGAACCGGCTGGAAGACCGGCTAAGACAATCGGCTAAACCGATCAGCTAAAAGGAATGCCTGGGCACAGCCCGTTCGTACTGGGGCGGCCATGTGATGTTGTGCCCAAGTTCGAAGGCTGCCCGCAGCCACCAGTGCGGATCGCGCAGGGCAGCGCGGGCGATAAAGACGCCGTCCGCCTGCCCGGTTGCCACGGCGTGCTCCGCCTGCCCCGGGGAGGTAAGCAGTCCCACCGTCCCGGTGGGCACACCCGCTTCCCGACGGATCCGTTCGGAAAAGCCGCTTTGGTAGCCAGGGCCGGGCTTGATCTGCTGGTGTGCCACAGCCCCACCGCTGGAGACGTCCACGAGGTCCACTCCGTGCTCGGCTGCCAGCGCAGCCAGACGGACGGAAGCCTCGACGTCGATCCCTCCGGGTGCCCAGTCCGTGGCCGATATCCTCAGCAACAGCGGCATGGAATCAGGGATGACACCGCGGACGGCATCGATCACGGCGAGCATCAGGCGGTTCCGTCCCGCCTCGTCCCCGCCCCACGCATCTGTCCGGGTGTTGATCAGCGGGCTCTGGAACTGGTGCAGCAGGTAGCCGTGGGCACCGTGGATCTCGACGGTGTCGAACCCGGCGTCAACCGCTCGGACGGCGGCAGCAGCAAAATCAGAAATCACACTGCCAATCTGTTCCTCTGTCATTGCCTCGGGCTCGGCGTACCCGTCAAAAGCTGCTGGCACCGGCCCCACCGTGGACCAGCCGCCGTCGGCCGCCGGGACGCTGCCGCGCTTCCCGGAAAATGGCCAGTACGTGGAGGCTTTGCGGCCGGCATGGGCGAGCTGGGCACCGATGCTCACATTAACGGCGCCGTGCTTATGCACAAATGCGGTGATCCGTTGCCAGGCCTCGGCCTGTTCATCACTGTAGAGGCCCGCGTCGCGGGGACTGATCCGTCCTTCGGCATTCACGGCTGCCGCCTCGGTCAGGATCAGGGCAGCACCGCCCACGGCGAAGGATCCCAAATGCGTCAGGTGCCAGTCGTTGGGCACTCCGGGGCCGTCGTCGGGGTCACAGCTGTACTGGCACATGGGTGAAACCCAGCCGCGGTGCGGGAGCTCCAGCTGACGGAGCTTCAGCGGCTGGAAAAGTGCCGGCACTAGAACAGGACCCTGGCCAGGGCCTGCCGGGCTTTTGACACGCGTTCGTCTCCGGTCCCGACGACCTCGAAGAGTTCCAGGAGGCGGATGCGGGCGGTTTCCCGTTCCGGTCCGAAGTTCCGGCCGATAAAGCTGACCAGGCGGGCCAGGCCGTCTTCCACATGCCCGCCGGCGACGTCCAGGTCAGCAACGCCGAGCTGTGCGTCGAGGTTGTCCGGTTCATCGGCTGCCAGGGTGCGCAGCGCCTCGCTGTCCTGTGCCGACAGCTTCTGCAGGCGGGCCATCAGCTCCACCTGGGCCAAACCGGCCTTGGCAAGGGAGTCGGACGGCATCTCATTGAGAGCCTGCCGGTATGCCGTTGCCGCGGCGTCGTAGTCCCCTGCTTCAATGGCGTCGTAGGCTGCCTGGTGCAGAGGGGGAAGAGGCGCCGGTCCGGCCTCCTCCGCTGCTGCGCCGCCCAGGCTGCCGGTGACCCCGTTGGCCGCGGCCACCTTCAGCAGTTCGTCCAGCAGGCTGCGTATCTGGGCTTCGTCGGCGCCGCCTTGGAACAAAGGCACCGGCTGGCCTTTGACCACGGCCACGGCGGTGGGTACGGCCTGCACCTGGAAGGCCTGTGCAAGCTGGGGGAAAACATCGATGTCGGCTGCGCCGAGAACCAGGCGGCCGGCGTAGGTATCCACCAGCCGCTCAAGGGTTTCCAGCAATTGCACGGACTCAGGTGAATACGTGGCCCACAGGGCGATGACAACCGGCACCTGCGCGGAGAGCTCCACGAGGTCCTGGAAATTTCCCTCCGTGACGTCGACCCGCAGGGGGCGTTGGCCGGCATCAACGGAGCCGGAGCCCGCTTCAGCGCCTCCTGGCGCAGCAGCACCCGGACGCTCCGCCGCCGAGGCAGGAGCGGCGGCGGCAGGAGGGGCGGAGCGCTGTTTCAGCGAGGAAAGATCGATGGCGCCCCGCAGGTTAAGCGGGTTGGCAGCGGCCGGAGGGACAGGGCGGGAAGCAGGCGAACTCATGCTTTCCACTCTAGCCACTCCAGCCGCTGCCGGGGGTAATCAGGTCAGGAGGGTGTTTGCTTCCCTTCCCTACTTGAAGCTGGCACCCACCAGGCCACGCGTTGCGGCCACAAGCTTCATGGGGTCGGTGGATCCTGCCGGCGGGATGTAGACCGCCGTCGACTCAGCGAAACTCAGGACCATTCCGGTGGTGGTTTCCTTGCCGCCGGCGAGCGCCGCGGCGTCGTCCCCAATGGTCAGTTTGTCGCCTGCAGCCTTGGGCGTGCCATCAAACCCGAAGTTGATGCGGCCCAGAACCAGGGCCCCGCCGTCAGCCGTCCGGAACACCACTACGCTTTCCGGAACCACCTTGTGGGTGAAGGCAAAGTTGCCGTTCTCGCCGGATTTCACAACTTCAGCTTGGTAGGAGAGGGTGTCGGCGATGTAGGGCGAGGATTCGCCCTCCACCAGCTTGTCCTTGAAGCTCGAATCAGGTGTTGTGAGGCGGTCCGCGAGGCCGGCCAGGGCCTCCTCGCCGCTGTAAAGCAGGCCGGACTTGTCATTCGCTGCCAGCGTCTCGGTTCCGCCCCGCGCAATCGAAGGGAAGGTGGTGCCCGGCTGGAGTGGTGTGGTCTCGACCAGCTTGTAGTTATCACGCGGCGTGAGCTGAACCAGGGTCAGCAACTGGGGAACAACGTTCCCCTCCCCCTGGGTGACAGCAAGGACAGACCTGGGCCAGTCACGCTTGCTCGTGACCACGGTGGTGAGGAGCTTGGTTGAGCGCACGGGCATCCTGGCCTCATACGCGCCCACCTGCGAGCGGATCTTGTAGTTCTGCGTGCGGACCTCAAGCTCCGTTCCGGCAACGCGGGGGACAAGCTGTCCGGCGTCCTTGGCGGCATCGGCCGCGTCGGTGGCGCTGGACACCTGCTCCAGGATGCGGCGGAACTGGGCATCGAGGAGCACCGGGGATACGGGTGCTTCCTCAGCGGTTTCGGAGGCGTTTCCGGTGGGTTCCGGGGACGGGGCCGGGGCAGGCCCTGAGCTGGCGCTGGCAACCGCGCCGGTTCCGGCCACCAGGACAGCCGCAACCACGGCCGCCACTGCTGTCATGACGGTGGACCTGGACGAGGACGGAGACGCAGACGGAGCCGGGGACGCAGACGGGGATCCCTCCGGTCCGGCGGCCATCGTGCCGAGCGGGGCGGTGGACCGTGCCTCCGCCTTGGCCCGGGCGCGCTGGGCGAACAGGCTGCCACCGCCGCTTCCGTTCCCGCCCTTGGGTCCGCGGGAGGTGCCGCCGGAGAACAGCGCCGCGACGACGATTCCCGCGAGAATCAGCAAGGAGCCGATGACCATCAGCGGGACGGCCCACGGGGTGGAGGTATCGTTCGGGAACGTCATGGAGATGGAGGACGGGGCAGGTTTGGTTCCGTCCGAGGCCAGCAGCAGCGACCATTCACCATCTGCCGGCGGAGTCCAGGAATAGTCAAGTTCACCGCTCGCGTCTTCACTGGCTACCCACAAATCCGAGCCGGCCGGGCTGGGCGCGGTGGCTTCGCCGTCGGCGTGTTCGAGCTGGAGGGACTTCCCGTCGTCGGCAACCCCCGTGATGGTGTTGTGGGCTGTTGGGCCCACCCACGCGTCCACATCGTCCGGCCGTCCTGCCGCGAGGGTGAAGTTGCCTTCACCCTGGATATTGATCGTGACGGTTCCGCCGTGGAGCGTGCGAAGGTTCTGGTCAATGACGGTCAGTGGAGCCTGGGTGGCATCCGTGGGAACCGAGACTGTAAAAGTCTCGGACGGAGCCCAGATGGTCTTCTGGCCGATGCCGGCCAAAAGGGTCAGCAGGCCGAGCAGCACGAGTGCGACTGCAGTCTTGAAACGCAAAGGAAACACCTATCATCAGCGGGGGTTTACGTTCAATAGTAACCGTTTTGTTATCAATACCTCAGTCGGACGGAGCAGGCCGTCCCGCGTGGCGGCCCTGGCGCGGCTTTCCTTCCTGCTGTTGACAAGGCTGCTGATAGTGTTTGCGATGATCATCACACCGGCCCGCAACGGCGGCGCCACGGACGGAACAGGCCCCAAAACGCAGTGACTGACAAGACGGAAGAGTCCCCCGCTGGACAGGACAATCCAGCCGCCGGTGACTCCCTGCAGCCCAGCCCTGAACGGCCGGCCAGCCCGGAAATGCGGCGCATACCGGAAGGGCAGCGCTCACACGAAGGGCAGGCGAAACCGGCACGCGCCAGTTGGCGGGCGGGATCGGCCGCGGCGCTTGGCTCTGTTGTGCGCAGGCTGCGCCAGCCACTTCCCGGCGCGCAGCCACGGCTCCGTTTTGAGATGCCGCCGGAGTACTCACACCATGAAGAGGTTGAGGAGGCCGAGGCCACCCGGGTAACGCCGCAGTTCGGTAATCCCGGGCCAAGGATGTCCGCCCAGCATCCCCTGTACCTGGGATTCATGGGGACGGTGGGCGTCGGGCTGGCGCTGCTGGTGTACTGGATCGGTTCCAACAACACCCAGCTCCTGCTGTGGATCGTGACCGCCCTGTTTATTGCCCTGGGCCTGGAACCGGTGGTGGGATGGCTGGAGAGCCGCAGGATCCCGCGCCCGGCGGGAATTCTTGTGGCGGTAACGGTGCTGGTGACGGCGGTCGTCGGGTTCTTTGCCACGCTGATCCCGACCATCGTTGAACAGGTCACTGAGATTGTGGAGCAGGCGCCCACCTGGGTCCGCGACTTCATCGATTCCGAGTTCTTCCGCAGCCTGGATGACCAGTTTGGCGTCCGCGACCGCATCTCTGAAGAACTCGATAAGTTCGTCAACGATCCCCAGGCCATGAGCGGCATCTTCGGCGGTGTGGTGGGCTTCGGCTCCACGCTGGCCAACGGGCTGTTTGGCACCCTGATCGTCCTGGTGCTGAGCCTTTATTTCCTCGCCGCCCTGCCGGCCATGAAGAAATGGGGCTACCGCCTGGCGCCACGCTCCCGGCGCGCCCGGGTGGAGGCCCTCTCGGAGGAGATCACCCGGTCCGTGGGCAACTACGTCATTGGACAGGCCTGCGTGGCCCTGTTGAACGCCACCTTCGCTTTTATCGTGATGTCCATCCTGGGCATCCCCTTTGCGGTCCTGCTGGCGTTTGTGGTTGCGCTTCTCGCGTTCATCCCGCTGGTCGGCGGACTGATCGCTGCCGTTGTGGTGCTCCTGGTCTCCCTGACCGAGGGCTGGCAGACGGCCGCAATCTACGCGATCTGCTACTTCGCCTACCTGCAGTTCGAGGCTTACTTCATTTCACCGCGCATTATGCAGAAGGCCGTCGCGGTGCCCGGTGCCGTGGCTGTTATTTCGGTCATTGCCGGGGGCAGCCTGTTGGGTGTCCTGGGTGCCCTGATCGCCATCCCCACGGCCGCCGCAACCCTCCTGCTGGTCAAAGAGATCTATATCGTCCGGCAGGACAAACACTAGGCGGAAGCCGTCAATGGAGGGCCCGTGCTGTACCAGGTGTCCGATACCGTTCCATGTGTGTGACAGCTAGGCAGCAGCCGTGGCCACGGGGCCGTCCCACTCCTGCGGAAGGCCGCCGGGTCCGGACCCGGCCTCAGTCACTTCATCGACAATCTCGTTCAGGACCCGGGCTGCGTACTTCTCGCCCACCCAAAGGTGCTTGGCCCCGTCAACGCCCACGACGCGGGCCTGGGGTACAAGGCTGAACCGCTGCGCTGCCTCTGCGGGCCGGAGGTAGTCATCATGCTCGGGCACGAGGACCGTCAGGGGCTTGCCGCTTCCGGCCCACAACCGCAGGTGCTCATCAGTTGCCCGGTGAAGCGGCGGCGAAAGCAGCACGGCGCCCTCGATGCTGGACGCCACGGGCTCCGTGGCCCCGTACATCAGCGCGAGCTCCGTCCCAAAGGACCAGCCCACCAGCCACCGGTTGGGGAGTTGCCTTTCGGCGGCAAACCTGACTGCTGCCTCGACGTCGAAACGCTCCCCAATCCCTTCTTCGAAGGAGCCATCACTGGTACCGCGGGGCGAGGCTGTTCCGCGCGTATTGAACCTCAGGACCGCGACGCCGGCGAGTGCAGGCAGCCGGTACGACGCCTTGCGGTACACGTGCGAATCCATAAAGCCGCCGTGGGTGGGCAGCGGGTGCAGGGTGATCAGCGTGGCATTGATCGGGCCGGATTCCGGCAAGGCCAGCTCGCCCACCAGGGTGTGGCCGTCTTCCGTATGGAGTTCCACGTTTTCGCGTTTGGCGGGGAGGACTGAGGACGCGCGGATGGCTGACGGGCCATCAGGCTGGTTGAATTCGTACGACGCCGGATCAAAAGTCATGCCTGCCAGCTTAGCGACCCGCGCGGGGAGGCATAGACGAAGGGGGTGCTCCGGTCACCGACCCGCCCCGGCGCTAGCGGTAGCGGTAACTCCGTGAGACCCAGCAGTTGCTGTGCCAGTGGCGGCGCTCCGCGAGTCCCGCCGCGGCACCAAACAGGTGGTCATCCTTCCACACCACAAGGTGCGCGATTCCCGGCGGAACAGCTGTGGAGCAGCCGGGGCAGATATAGGTCTTTTCCGCGTTCTTCGCGGTGATGGACCTGACCATCCAGTCGCCGTCGGGGGCAGTTTCCCGGCGGGCGATGCCGGCACGGGACCGTTCGAGGTCAAGTTCGGGCACCTCGCCGCCGCCTTTCCTGCCCGCGCCCTTAGCGGTGCCCCTGCCTGCAGCTCCGCCGCCTTTTCCGGAGACAGGACGGCGGGGTCGGTTGGAACGCGGCATGCCTCCATTCTGCCCCAGCAGCGGCATCCCGTGACAGGCCCGGTCCGGGCGGCCGTGGAAATTCGGCGGCCGGTGAGACGGTAGTCTGTACGGCGTGCGACTTGTCATAGCCCGATGCTCCGTTGATTATGTTGGCCGGCTCAAAGCCCATCTCCCCCTTGCCACCAGGCTCCTGCTGGTCAAGGCCGACGGGTCGGTGCTGGTCCATTCCGACGGCGGTTCCTACAAGCCGCTGAACTGGATGAGTCCGCCGGCCACCCTCCGTGTTTCGTCCCCGGACGAGGTGGACCTGGAGTTGGGAGTCCTTGAGCAGTGGACCGTGCAGTCGGCCAAGACCGACGACCGCCTGATTATCAACATCCATGAACACCTCCACGAGTCCTCACACGATCTGGGCGTTGACCCAGGCCTCATCAAGGACGGTGTGGAGGCGGACCTCCAGAGGCTGCTGGCGGAACAGATCGAGACACTTGGCTCGGGCTTTTCCCTGATCCGGCGAGAGTATTTCACCGCCATTGGCCCCGTGGACATCCTCGCCCGTGACGCCGACGGAGCGACCGTTGCCATAGAACTGAAGCGCCGGGGTGACATTGACGGGGTGGAGCAACTGACCCGGTATCTTGAACTTCTGAACAGGGATCCGTTGCTTGCTCCTGTCCGCGGGATCTTCGCCGCCCAGCAGATCAAACCGCAGGCCAAGGTTCTGGCGAATGACCGCGGAATTGACTGCATCACGCTGGACTACGACGCCATGCGCGGGGTTGACGACACCGAATCACGGCTCTTCTGACTGCTTTACGTTGCCTGGTCAGCCTCACCGCCGCGATGGCGTACATGCGCCTGACGAGGGGCTTCACGCGATTTTTACCTAAAATTTCCAGGAATGGGCGCTTAGACCGTTGACCAGACGGAACTGTCATGAAATTCTTAGACCAGTCTTTGTGTAGGTGTTTTTCATGCTCGCAAGACATGTTGCGAGCGCGAAGCTCCTGCAGCGCCGATTCCACAGGAAACGGCAATCCAGGATTCTTCTCGCGGAGTGACCAAGTCCAGCACGAGGTGTGCTGGACTTAGACAAGTTCCACAATGAGGAGAAATAAATGGCACAGGGAACCGTCAAGTGGTTCAACGCTGAAAAGGGCTTCGGCTTCATCACCCCGGATGACTCCGATGGCGATGTCTTCGTTCACTACTCTGAGATCCAGACCGGTGGCTTCAAGACCCTCGACGAGAACCAGCGCGTTCAGTTCGAAATCGGTCAGGGCGCCAAGGGTCCCCAGGCTACCGGCGTAACGCTGGTCTAGTCCCCCGCCGAAGGCCCTCAGCGGCTTTCTGCACATCAATGGTCCCCGGCTTTCGCCGGGGACCATTTTTGTTAAAGACCAGTCTTGTGGAGACCATTCTCGTGCTGAGCCGATGGCCTGTGGAATCGGACGCCACTGGAATCGGACCAGTGGACTCGGACGGAATTACTCAGTGGAACCGAGCGGAATTCCCAAACGACAACACGTGTCACAAATGTTGTCAATGCATGAACTATCAGCGGCGAATCAAGTCACAATTTCCCGAAGCAGGCGTGCACCCTGACGAAGCGAAAGGCCGGGCAAATAGGCACGCGTCAGGGCCCGGCCGATCGCCGGCAGCTGAAGCGGATCCTGGTAGTACAGATATAGGGTGCGGTAGTCAGGCTTGAACCGGGACTTAAAGGCTGCCAACGACCGGAAGCCGTACACGGGTTCCAGGGCATGCCCCACCACATCCAGGATGCGCACGAGGTTCTCCGCCACCACCGGCTCCTCCGGGACCGGTTCTCCCTCATCCAAAGGGTCGCCATCGGTGACACGGTCTCCCTCTGTAACCCGGTCTGCCTCCGTGGGGCTTGCTGTTTGGCTGTCCGCCGGCCCCCGTGC
The DNA here is from genome assembly GCF_026427775.1 of Arthrobacter sp. CDRTa11. Taxonomy (NCBI): domain Bacteria; kingdom Bacillati; phylum Actinomycetota; class Actinomycetes; order Micrococcales; family Micrococcaceae; genus Arthrobacter; species Arthrobacter sp. CDRTa11. Next base: position 3,394,592 of record NZ_CP044532.1, read on the forward strand.
CAGCGGGGAACCGGACAGGGAGATGACCTCCACTGATTTCCGAAGTTCCAGCACCGCTGAGGCGATGAGGAACTCCATCACTCCCGGGAATCCCCCGGCACCGCGCCGCATAACGTCCAGGGTCCGGCTGACCAGCCTCCCGCCGTCGTAAACGGGCAGCCAGCTGGTGACGCCGTGCACGTTGCCTTCCGCGTCCACGGCGAGGCAGCACAGGACCTCGTCGTCCATCAGCTCATCCATGCCGCCCAGGGTAAATCCCATTTCCGGTACCGATTTGGCGGCCGCCCACTCTTCAGAAACCTCACTGAGGCGGGCGCGAAGGGCCGCGGGCAGCCCGTTGTACGTTCCCCAGACCGCCTTGACTCCCATCTTGGCAGCGCGGTTCAGGGCGGTCCGCACGTTCTGCCATTCCTTGCCCTTGAATTCCAGCTCCCTGACCGCGAGCCTGGTCTCCTGGGCCACCGGCACCCGGTGGAACCCCCGGTCCCGAAGGAGCGGCCACAGCCTGTCATCGCAGGAGTAGAAGGCAGGGATCAGTGCCCTGCTGCTGCAATGCCCCAGGAATCCTTCAGCCACCCTGTGATGCCCGTCAGGGGCGCCAAAGGGTCCAGCCAGGGTGAGCGCAACGCTGCCGTGCTGCTGGTATGCCACGGCACCCTGGTGGTCCGGGCTGAACCAATAGATGTTGGGATCCCAGGTGGCCATCCAGGACAAGGAATCACCTCCCTGCTGTAGGAGGCTGCGCACCCGGGCCTTGTTGGTGCTGCCGGGATCGCCGCTGTGGTGCCGTCCCATCAGGACTGCCCAGACTCCCGCGAGGGCGACAACCCAGAACGCCGGTCCCGAGTAAGCGAAGATGAAGGATTCCAGGCCGTCCCGTTCCGAGAACACCCGGTGATAGACGTTGGGGACCGGAACGGGAAGGTACTGCCGTGCCAGCTCAGCCAGCAGGCCAAACAGTCCTCCGTCGCGTGCCATTCCGCCGGCTCCCCACCATGCGAGGCTGTATGCACCTGCCAGGGCAATCCACACTCCACCCACCACGGCCACCAGGGCGCGCCTGTAGGAGGGAGGAGTTTCAACCCTGAACTGGCGTCTGTTGAACCACAAAAGGAGGGTCAACAGCAGGGGTACTGTCACGAGCGGCAGGATATGCGCGAAGCCGGATCCCATGGCGGCTGTGTGCCGGCCCGACGGAAAATGCGGGATCAGGGCAAACAGCGCCAGGTAGACGGCTGCCAATGCCGTGACGGCAAGCTGGAGGGCCAGTGCGATGCGAAGCGCCATTCGGCGGCCCCGCCGCATCCCGTCCGCACAGATAAGAAGCAGGGCCACGGGAACCACGGCCAGCGCCAATCCGAAGGGGCCTGCGAAGCCCTGCCGGCCCGCCTCCAGGCACGAGGCCTGCACGGTGGTGCCGCAGTACAACTCAAGTTGGTTGAGCGTAGGCAAGGGGTTGAGGACAATATCACGCAGGAGGGCCAGCGGACCGGTGGGCGTCCGGGCGACGGCGGTCAGGATGGGACCCACCGCAAAAACGGCAACGGTCAGGGCCAGCAGGTTCCTGGTCTCACGGCCGGTGGACCGGTGCCGGCGGAACGGGCCGTGGTCACCGCGGACCCACCAGCGGACCGACAGTCCCAGGATTGCTCCCAGGAGTCCGATGACAGTCTCGGGGTGTCCGACGTAAAGAACCAGCAGGAGGGAAACCGACAGCAGGATGGTGGGCAGCCTTCGCTGCCAGAGGACCGGCAGCCTCCCGCTGGCCGCCATGGAAACGGTCAGGACGGCGGCGTACGGTCCGATAAGCATGCTGTCAGCCATCAGGCCCAGCCAGCCGTCCCCCGCATACCGGGCCAGCTGGGTAATCAGCAGAAACAAGGTGACGCAGGCAAACTGGCCGCCAAGGAACAAGGCCGCGGTGGGAAGTGTTCCGAGCCTGCTCTCAGCCAGGCCCAGCAGCAGCAGAATCATCAGGGATGCCAGCACATAGGCCAGCGGGTTGGTGGCGAAGAACAGCGAGGTAAAGAGTGTCCACCAGCTGCCGGATTTCAACCCTGGCCCGCTGACGCCCGCGAGATCCAGCAGCGACTCAGGCGGGCCGCTCAGGAAGCTCCCGCTTATGGCGCCAGTCAGCAGGAAAATGCCCAGAACAGTCAGGGTGAACGGCGCTGAACGGAGGCGGGCCACCGCCAGCTTCCAGGTGGGGCGTCCTACCGTATGCCAGGCCAGCGCGGCAGTTCGGATCTCCGGGTCCGCGCTCATTGCAGCAGGCCCCAGCGGCCGGCCAGGAAGGCCAGTCCGTCCGCCATTCCCTTCGACGGGGTGTCCCATGAATGCCCGGCCTTTTCCACCTGCCTGGCCTCGACTGTGAAGCCTGCCTTACGGGCTGCGTCTGCCAGCGTGTCCATGTAGCCCACGAACTCCGGGTCCCGCTCCCCTGCCGCAAAATAGGCCCCCGAGGAATCGAATCGTGTCCGTCCCATGACGGACAGCGGTGTCAGGCTCTCGAAGCTGGCGGTGTCCCCCGGGAAAGAGGCGTCTATGGTCTTCTGCCGCTCCTTCGCCAGGGCAGGCTCCACTTCGCTGGAGAATGCCAGCACGGAGCTGAAGATGTCCGGGTGCCGCGTGCCCATCTGCAGTGCGCATGTTGCGCCGAAGGAGAACCCGCCCACAGCCCAGTGCCGGTGGTCCGGATCCACACTGAGGGTGTCGCTGATCCAACGCGGAACGTCTTTGGACAGATAGGTATCGGCAGGTGCAATGCGGCTGTCCATGCACAGCGTATTCGCGGACTGGGAACCGTTGGGGTCCGCCACCACCACCACGGGTGCCACCCCGCCATGGCCCGCAGCGAAAGTGTCCAGGTGTGCGCGCAGCGCTCCTCCCGTCAGCCAATCAGCAGGCCCGCCGGGCTGGCCGGAAAAAAGCAGCAGGACCGGAAGGGCAGGCCGGTTGGCGGCGAAGTAGGCCGGCGGCAGGTAGACGTAGGCCTCCCTGGTGTCCATCCCGGAAGCATCGCCTGGGATGTAGGCCTTGCGCAGCACCCCTTCCCCGGGCAGTTCTTCCTGGGGTTGCCATCCTTGAAGCGGCAACAGGGCAGCCGCATCCGCGCGCCGCACTAAGTCGGGTTCAAGGACGGGGATCCGCGCTACAGCCGTGCCCGTGAGGTCGCTGACAGTGCGGTTGAGGCCGAAGTAGGCGTTGATTTGCACCGCAGAGAGCAGCAATACCAGGAGCAGGCCTACGCCGGCAGTGCTCCGCTGACGCCACGAACCGCCGGGCAGGCGCAGCAGCACCACGATCAGGGCGGCCAGGGGTGGGACGCTCCAGAACAGTACGTCGTCCGGGAGATCTTCCGGGAAGGTGGAAAAAACGTAGATCAGGGCCCAGTGCACCGCGGCCACCAGGGCGGCGGCGCCAACAATGGCCAGGCCAACTGCCAGAAGCCACCGGCGGGGACGGAAAGGGGGCGGGCGCCAGGCAAGATAGGCGGCCGCTGCTACCCCGAGGATCCAGGCAGCCCAGAAAACCGGTCCGTCGGTCAGGCGGATGTCAGCAACAAAATCCACGGCAGCTAGCGCCAGGTGCCTACGCCGATAACGGGTCCGGCTTCAAGCCAGGACGACAAGCCGGTGTAGGCGTCGAACTTCATGGCGAGCCGCAGGTCCTGGCCTTCGTACCGCAATTCAACGATCACGACGTCGGGCTGGACCTTGACGGCCTCGGACTCGGTGGGTTTGCGGCGTCCAAGGAGCTCCAGGGAACTGCGCTTGAACTTATGTTTGGGGCGGACACTGAGCGAGAGCAGCCGGAACCATTCGAGGTCGTTGTCCTGATAACGACAAACCCCCATCTGCCAGCTGTTTCCAGCAATGCAAATGGAGGCGTCCACCGTGCCCAGGGCGCGCCGCAGATTGAAGCGGCGCACCCCGAAAAGGCACAGTGCAAATATCAGCAATCCAAAAATGATTGCCATGGCGATGAACGGAAGACTCGGTGCGTCCATCAAGGTCGTGCTAGCGGATCCCAGCAGTAGCCGCGTCACCCAGCTGGGCGTTGTCAGCAACAATAACCACGCGGTTGTTGTCGACGGAGAAGAATCCGCCATCAACAACTACGGCAATGCGGTCACCGGAAACCGGCTGAATCGCCAGTTCACCTTCGGCCAGGATCGCCAGCAGGGGCGAGTGGCCGGGCAGGATTCCGATTTCACCATCGCTGGTGCGGGCCTTGACCATCTTGGCCGCTCCGGACCACACGAAGTGGTCCGCTGCGACAATCTCAACCTCAAGCTCAGCCATCTTACTTGGTCTGTTCCTGGATCTTGGCCCACTGGCGCTCAACGTCATCCAGGCCGCCGACGTTGAAGAACGCCTGCTCTGCGATGTGGTCGAGGTCGCCGTCGCAGATCGCGGTGAAGCCTTCGATGGTGTCCTTGATGGAAACCGTGGAGCCTTCGACGCCGGTGAACTGCTTGGCGGTGTAGGTGTTCTGGGAAAGGAACTGCTGGATGCGGCGTGCACGCGACACGACGATCTTGTCCTCTTCCGACAGTTCGTCAACACCGAGGATGGCGATGATGTCCTGGAGTTCCTTGTTCTTCTGCAGGATCTGCTTAACACGGACAGCCGTGTTGTAGTGATCCTTGCCGATGTACTGGGGGTCCAGGATTCGGGAGGTGGACGTCAGCGGGTCCACGGCGGGGTACAGGCCGCGCGATGCAATTTCACGGGAAAGTTCCGTGGTGGCATCCAGGTGCGCGAACGTGGTGGCCGGGGCCGGGTCGGTGTAGTCATCTGCGGGGACGTAGATGGCCTGCATCGAGGTGATGGAGTGGCCCTTGGTGGACGTAATGCGCTCCTGCAGGAGGCCCATCTCGTCTGCAAGGTTGGGCTGGTAACCCACGGCCGACGGCATGCGGCCGAGGAGGGTGGAAACCTCGGAACCTGCCTGCGTGAAGCGGAAGATGTTGTCGATGAAGAGCAACACGTCCTGCTTCTGCACATCGCGGAAGTACTCCGCCATGGTCAGGGCGGACAGTGCCACGCGCAGACGCGTTCCAGGCGGCTCGTCCATCTGGCCGAACACAAGGGCGGTGTCCTTCAGGACGCCTGCCTCTTCCATTTCAACCCAGAGGTCGTTACCTTCACGCGTACGCTCGCCAACACCGGCGAATACCGAAGTACCACCGAAGTTGCGGGCCACACGGGTGATCATTTCCTGGATCAGAACGGTCTTGCCGACGCCGGCGCCACCGAAGAGGCCGATCTTTCCACCCTTGATGTACGGGGTGAGGAGGTCGATGACCTTGATGCCGGTTTCCAGCATTTCAGTCTGGCCTTCAAGCGAGGCGAAAGACGGTGCCTTGCGGTGGATCGGCCAGCGCTCGGTGGTCTCCAGCTCCGACTCGGCAATGTCCAGGGGCTGGCCCAGGACGTTGAAGATGTGTCCCTTGACGCCGTCGCCGACGGGAACAGAGATCGGGGCACCGCTGTCCACGACAGACGTGCCGCGGACAAGTCCGTCGGTAGCCTGCAGGGCGATGGCGCGGACGAGGTTGTCACCCAGGTGCTGGGAGGTCTCGAACGTGATGGGCCGGGTCACACCGTTGAGGGTAATTTCAGCGGTGAGGGCGTTGTAAATCGAGGGGATTGCGTCAGCCGGGAATTCGACGTCGACAACCGGGCCAATGACACGAGCAATACGGCCGGTGGCACCGGACGTTGCGGCTACGTGTTCGGTAGCAGTGGCAGTCATCTCTCTCACTTCACTCAGTAGATGGCGTGGTTACGTTTATTTGTGGTGCAGGTACAGCTGATCTGAGGCTGTTGGCGGTTAGGACGCAAGCGCGTCGGCACCGGCCACAATCTCTGAAAGCTCCTGCGTAATCTCAGCCTGGCGGGCAGTGTTGCGCAGACGCGTGTACTTCTTGATGAGGTCTGTAGCGTTATCGCCTGCAGACTTCATCGCCCGCTGGCGGGCCGCGAGCTCGGAAGCCGCCGCCTGCAGCATCGCCGCAAAGAGGCGCGATTCGATGTAGCGCGGCAGCAGAGCGTCAAGTACCCGCTCGGTTTCCGGCTCAAACTCGTACAGCGGCAGGAGCTCGGATTCCGATGCAGCCTGCTCTTCAACAACTTCGAGCGGAAGCAGGCGGACCACTGTGGGTTCCTGCGTCACCATGGACTTGAAGCGGGTGTAGACAACGTGGATTTCGTCCACGCCGCCCTCTTCGTAGTCCGTGGCAAAATCCGCAAGGAGTGCCTCGCCAACTTCGCGTGCCGTTTCGAATTCAGGTGCGTCAGTGCCGCCGGTCCATACGCGGGTGTACTCCCGGCCCCGGAACTCGAAGTACGCCTGCGCCTTACGGCCGACGAGGTACGTCTTTACTTCCTTGCCTTCGGCGTGAAGCAGTTCGTTAAGACCTTCCGCCTGCTTGAGCACACTTGCGGAGTATGACCCTGCCAGGCCGCGGTCCGAGGTGATTACCAGGACTGCTGCGCGACGGATCTGCTCCGGCTCGGTGGTCAGCGGGTGGTCGATTTCGCTCTGGCTTGCGACAGCAGAAACGGCGCGGGTTATCGCGTTCGCGTAAGGCAGTGAAGCTGCTACGCGTGCGCGGGCCTTGCCGATGCGCGAGGTAGCGATCAGTTCCATCGCCTTGAAGATCTTGCGCATCGACGTCGTCGAGCTGATCTTCTGGCGGTAGACCCGAATCTGGGCTCCCATACTTATCCTTTCCTAAGATCCCGTTGGCCGGGACTGCCGGAACCGCGAGGGGTCCCGGCAGTCCCTGCCAGCGAAACTAGCGCTTCTGCCTGACGATTTTTTCCTGGTCGACCTGGGCCTCATCGATGGCCTGGTGCTCCTCGTGGCCGGCGCCAACGAGGTGGTTGTCGCCTTCCCCGAAGAAGCCCTGCTTGAAGTCCACGATGGCGGTCTTCAGTGCGGCGGCGGTGTCGTCGTCGAGGACGTTGGTCTGTGCAAGCGTGGTCAGGATGGAGGACCGGTGCTTGAGGTGCTCCAGGAAGCCTGCCTCGAAGCGGTTGATGTCTTCCACGGGAACGTCGTCGAGGTAACCGTTGGTGCCGGCCCAAATCGAGACAACCTGGTCCTCGACCGGGAACGGCGCGTACTGTCCCTGCTTGAGCAGTTCCATCAGGCGTGCGCCACGGGTCAGCTGCTGGCGTGAGGCAGCATCCAGGTCCGAGGCGAACATGGCGAATGCCTGCATGTCGCGGTACTGGGCCAGGTCCAGCTTCAAGGTACCGGAGACCTTCTTCATGGACTTGACCTGTGCGGCACCGCCAACGCGGGACACAGAGACACCCACGTCAACAGCGGGACGCTGGTTGGCGTTGAAGAGATCCGACTGGAGGAAGATCTGGCCGTCAGTGATGGAGATGACGTTGGTCGGAATGTAGGCCGAGACGTCGTTTGCCTTGGTCTCGATGAGCGGCAGGCCGGTCATGGAACCGGCGCCCAGCTCGTCAGAGAGCTTGGCACAACGCTCCAGGAGGCGGGAGTGCAAGTAGAAGACGTCGCCCGGGTAGGCTTCGCGTCCCGGCGGACGGCGGAGCAGCAGCGACACTGCACGGTAGGCCTCAGCCTGCTTGGACAGGTCATCAAACACGATCAGGACGTGCTTGCCGCCGTACATCCAGTGCTGGCCGATGGCAGAACCTGCATACGGTGCCAGGTACTTGAAGCCTGCGGGGTCAGAAGCCGGGGACGCCACGATGGTGGTGTACTCCAGTGCGCCGTTGTCCTCGAGGGTCTGGCGGATGGCAGCGATGGTCGACGCCTTCTGGCCGATCGCGACGTAGATGCAGCGGACCTGCTTGGTCACATCACCGGAAGCCCAGTTGGCCTTCTGGTTGATGATCGTGTCAATGGCGATGGCCGACTTACCCGTCTGGCGGTCACCAATGATCAGCTGGCGCTGGCCGCGGCCGATCGGGATCATGGCGTCGATAGCCTTGAGGCCGGTCTGCATCGGTTCGTGCACTGACTTGCGCTGGGTGACGCCCGGAGCCTGGAGTTCCAGGGCACGGGTGGTCTCGGCCTTGATTTCGCCGAGGTCGTCGATGGGGACACCGAGGGGGTCCACCACGCGGCCGAGGAATGCGTCGCCGACGGGTACGGACAGAACCTGTCCCGTGCGGTGAACTTCCTGGCCTTCTTCAATCCCGGTGAAGTCACCGAGGACAATAACACCGATCTCGCGGACGTCGAGGTTCTGGGCCAGGCCCAGAGTGCCGTCTTCGAAGCGAAGCAGCTCGTTCGCCATGACCGAGGGAAGGCCCTCAACACGGGCGATGCCGTCACTTGCGGTGGTAACGCGGCCGACCTCTACGCGTTCTGCGTTTCCGGGTTCGTAGGACGCCGCGAACTCGTTCAGCGCATTACGGACGTCGTCGGCGTTGATGGTCAATTCGGCCATCTGCAGTCCCTGCTCTCCTGTTTTCGTGATCATCGTTGCTCACGATGACCGGGGTTTCTATCAGTTAAGGTTGTGCTTTGTCCGGTTTAGCCGGCGAGCTGACGGTGGAGCTGGCCCAGACGGGTAACAACGGAAGCGTCAACCACTTCGTCGCCCACCTGGATCCGGATACCGCCAATAAGCGTTGGGTCAACGTTGATGTTGACCTTGAGCTCACGCCCGTAAAGGGCGTTCAGCCCGGCCTGGAGCCGGCTGGCCTGCGTCTCCGTCAATGGACGGGTAACGCTGACCGTTGCGATCCAGCGCAGCTGGCGCTTTGCTGCCAGCTCTGCAAACCGCGCCACAAGCCGGGTGGGCTTGATACCGCGGGGCTGGGACACTGCCTGGCCAATCAGGACCTTTGCTTCCTCGCTTGCTCCAGGAACAAGCTTCTCGGCCAAGGTTGTCTTCGCTGCAGCGCTTGCTTGCGGCTCGGACAGAGCACGCTGTACCTCGTGGTTGGAGGCAACGGCCTGGTTGAAGGAGAACAGATCGTTCTCCAGCTCTTCCAGCCCGCTGATTCCAGAGGCTGAGACGGCCGACTTGTTTTCAGCGACGGCGATAACCACCGAAGCGGCAAGGGTCTCGAGTGCATCGCCGATATCGCGTGCAGATGCCCAGCGTGAGCCGGCCAGTCCGCTCGCAATTTCAACAGCATCGGCGGAAACTTTTCCGCCAAACAACTGCCGGACCAGCGCCGCCTTTTCTTCGCCGTTGCGGGAGGGGTCAGTAAGCGCACGCCGCAGTCCAGCCGACGTGTCCACCGTTCCCAGAATGCCGAAGAGTTCCTTAGCCAACTGCAGCGAAGCCGTAGGAAGCTTGGCTTCCAACTCAGCCAGCGCTTTGGTCAGCGATTCGCTCGATACACCTGCCATTACTTAGCTGCACCTGCGTTCTGGCTCTCCAGATCTGCCAGGAAGCGGTCAACAACGCGGCTTGCGCGGTCGTCGTCATTGAGGGCTTCGCCCACAATGCGGCCGGCAAGCGTGGTAGCAAGTGAACCAACCTCGGAGCGCAGGGAGACAACTGCCGCCTGGCGCTCTGATTCGATCTGCGTGTGCGCCTGCGCGGTAATGCGCGCGGACTCTGCGGCAGCCTTTTCCTTCAGATCGGCAAGGATCTGGGCGCCTTCGGCACGTGCTTCCTCACGGATGCGGTTGGCCTCTGCGCGGGCGTCCGTGAGCTGCTGCTTGTATTCTTCGAGGGCTGCAGAAGCTTCCGCCTGGGCCTTCTCGGCCTTGGCGATGCCGCCCTCAATTGCCTCAGCGCGCTCTGCGAATGTCTTCTCGAACATCGGGACAACGAACTTGACCACGATGAACATGAGGACAGCAAAGCCGACGAGGACAACGCCCATTTCCCAGACGTTGGGTACCAGTGGGTTAGTCTCGCCCTCTGTGGCGGCTGAGATGATCACCTGGTTCATAATTCACCCGTCCTTATCTACTCGGTTCTTGATGTTCGCTTGTTCTGAAGACTAGAGAACGAAGGCGAAGACCAGGCCGAGGATGGCGAGGGCTTCAGTCAGCGCGAGGCCGAGGAACGCGATCGGCTGCAGGACGCGCTGGGCTTCCGGCTGGCGTGCCACACCGTTGATGTAAGCGGCGAACACGAGACCAACACCGATACCACCTCCGATTGCGGACAGACCGTAACCTACGAGGTTGAGATTGCCTTCCATTTTTCTTCCTTTCAAGATGCCACCCATGTGGCAGGTTGTTTGGGTTGCTTCATCCCCGCGAGGGGAAGTTTTTTGGGAGCCTAGTGGCTGTCGGCGTGAAGTGCGCCTTCGATGTAGATCGCGGTCAGCAGGGTGAACACATAGGCCTGCAGGACCATGATCAGTGCTTCAAGCATGTACATGGCGATGGCGCCGCCCAGGACCAGGAGGGACGTGCCCTTCAGCAGGACGTTCTCCTGCATGATCAGGAACTCGATGCCGTAACCGGCGATCATCACGATGAGGTGCCCGGCGAGCATGGTCGCGAACAGACGGAGGCTGTGCGTGACGGGCCGGACCAGGAAGTTGGAGATGATTTCGATCGGGATAACGATCGGGAGGATGTACCAGGGAACGCCTGAGGGCACCGTGGCCAGCTTGAAGTAGCGCAGGCCGTTCTTCTTGATGCCGATGGCGATCCAGGTGAAGTAAACGATGCCCGCCAGGACATAGGCGCCGCCGACGTGTGAGAACGTGGGGAGCTGGAAGAACGGGATGGCCCCGTAGATGTTGTTCACCAGGATGAAGAAGAACAGGCTGAACAGCAGCGGGACATACTTCATGAAGTCCCTGCCGCCGATAATGTCCTTGGCGATTCCGTTGCGGACGAAGCCGTAGGCTGCCTCGCCGGCGAACTGGAGCTTGCCGGGTACCAGCTGCTGCTTGCGTGCGGCAAGCACGAAGAAGACGGCGATAAAGACAACAGAGAGCAGGACAAGCAGCATCTGCTTGGAGAATCCCTCTGCAGCACCCCACGGCAGGATTGCCGGCAAATGCATTTCGTTAATTCCAGGAGGAGTAAACTCTCCTGAATCTTGGGCCGGGAGCGCAAGCGCGATCAACGCGTTTCCTCTCTGCAGTGTCCATCATTGGGCGTTGGGCAGGGACCGGCAGCCGTTAGGCCTGCTGTTCCCCATGTGAAATTATTTGGCATTAGTGTTTGCCGTCCTTGGACGGCCCGCTGGCAGCAGGGCGATCCCCCGCATTTTTTCGAGTACTGGTGAGGCCATGCATGTGGGAAAGGTAAAAACCTCCGACGGCTCCAAGCAGAGCGCCTGCGAGCACGAACCAGCGCGTTCCCCACAGATAATCCAGACCCCACCCTATCAAACTCCAGACGATGATTCCGCCAATTATGTAGCTAAAGACGGCTATCCCGGCGTTGTATCCGCCGTCGTTATTCTCAGCCGAAACACCAGGTGCGGAACCGGTTACCTGGTGCTTGGAGGCGTCGCTGTCTCCCACTCGCTTCCGGTCAGACATCGTGCCGTTCCTTGGTCTCGGGGTCGTTGTAGATCTGCAGCCGTGCCTTGCTGAAGCCGTAAAGCTCCGCGGCCTGCCACAGCAGCACTGCGACGACTGCACCGATCAGGAACCAACGGCCGTGCAGCCATTCCGGTGCCCCGATCAGGAACAGGACAACCGCGAACCCGACCACCTTGATGAAGTACGTCGCAACGAACACCCCAATGGCACCGGAGGGGTTGCTGCGCCCCACGAAATGGCCCACCAGGAGGCTGATTCCGAAGAATGCCATAACCAGCAGGCCGCCAAGGACAACCGAGAAGGCGCCGTTGACGCCATCCAGAAGCGCGGCGGGCACGGAGCACACGGCCAGGCCGGCCGCGGCTGCCAGCGAACTGAGCCGCAGGAGCCCCAGCCACAATGATCCAGTGGGACCTGAAACACCAACGGGTCCGGAGCCGGACGCATGTCCGGATTCGGCGTTGGAGGTCATGGGATCCCGATCGTCTGTGGCTTGGCAGAGCTGAGTGAAGGCAGCGTTTGGCCGCCCCTGAATTCTACACGAGATAGAAATATTTCCTTAACGCTGTTACGCCGGCGCCTGGTCGTTACGGCGGCTGAGGTACGGCCACGCGGTGATCAGGCCCATAACCAGAGTGGCGAAGAGGTCAACCGAGAGCACGATCTGCCACGGGAACACTGCAAAAGCCAGCCCCCCAAAGGACAGAATGGCAGTCCAGAGGTACATCAGGATCACCACGGTCCGGTGCGAATAGCCGATGTCCAGGAGCTTGTGGTGCAGATGGCCGCGGTCCGCAGACCATGGCGAACGCCCGCGGGCTGTGCGGCGTACTACTGCCAGGCCCAGGTCAAGCAGCGGCAGGAACAGCACGGCGAACGGCAGGAGGATGGGAATGACGGTTGAAATACCGTTGGCGCGGTCGTACAGGCCTGAGGTGATCTGGCCGGTGGAGACGATACCGGCAGCGGACATCAGCAGGCCGATCAGCATTGCCCCGGAATCTCCCATAAAAATCTTGGAGGGGAACCAGTTGTGCGGCAGGAATCCGATGCAGCTGCCCACCACTACGGCGGTGATGAGCGTCGCCAGGTCCGAATAGTCCAGGAGTACGGCGTTTCGGTGCACCCAGTAGGCGGTGAAAAAGAATGCTGTGCCGCCGATGATGGCCACGCCGGCAGCCAGGCCGTCCAGCCCATCGATGAAGTTGAAGGCGTTCATGGTGGTCACGATCAGCCCGGCAGTCAGCCCCACCCTGAGCATCTCATTGTCCAAAGTGATCGGTTCCGGTACCCAGGGGACAATGGTCATTCGGACTCCCCAGATGGCCACCACCAGGGCTGCGGCACTTTGTCCGATGAGCTTTACCCACCAACGGATGTCCAGCAGGTCATCGGCTACGCCCACCAGCACGATCAGCGCGGCTCCGGCGAGGATCCCCCATGGGGAAAAGTTGTTCCGGTAGATGTCCTTCACAAAAAAGGACTGGCTGGCCACAATCAGCGCAACCATCACCCCCAGGAAGATCGCTACGCCGCCGAGACGTGATACCGGGGTGGAATGCATATCCCGGCTGCGGATGGGCATGTGCAGTTCAAGCCTGTTGCCGATCACGCGGGCAAGCCAGGTCATCGAATAGGACACGACGGCAGCCGTCAAGCCCATGAGCAGGTACATAATCATGCGATGGCGGCCGTTTCGTCGGTGTGCCCTGCAGGCCCTGGAAAGGGCGCAGGCTCAGGCTGCTGCCCGTGCAGGTGCTCCTCGATTGATGGGCTCACTGGCCGGGAATCTGACTTTCGATAAATGAAACTTCTCCGTCGCCGGGCGCGCAGCAGGCAGTACGTTTTCTTGTACGCAGTGCCTTACAGGGCTGTATTACAGTGGACTCTAGTCAAGATACTAGCGCCAACGGCTCCATGGCTTCGCGCCACACTGGCGCATTGCGAGCGGGGAACACCCTGAAGGCCATGCTGAAAGGAATCCCATGCCCGTTCGGGTTGCTGTCGCCGCCGTGACATTTAACCGTCACAAAGAGCTGGCTGTCCTGTTGGACGCCATCAACGCCCAGTCCGCAACGGTGGACACGATTTGCCTCGTTGACAGCGGCACGGAACCGGCCAGGGACGTGGCCGCCAAGCATTCCAACGTCGATTACGTCCGCTCCGAGGCCAACCTCGGCGGGGCGGGCGGCTTTGCCCTCGCCGCCCTCAAAGCTGTTGCCAGCGGTGCCAAATGGATCTGGATGATGGACGACGACGCCGAGCCGGCCGACGCCGAATGCCTGGCCACGCTGTTGCGCGAGGCCGAGGCACGCGACCTTGAGGCTGTGGTCCCGCTGGTGACGGCGCCGGGCCATCCGGACCGGCTGTCCTTTTTCTTCCGCCTGGACGGCAAGGTTACCCACGACCGGGCAGAGGTGGAAAAGCTTGGCTTCATGCCGGATGACGGCCACTTCTTCAACGGCGCGCTGATCCGCTCTGACGTCTTTTTCAAAGTGGGCCTGCCGGACATGCGCCTCTTCATCCGCGGCGACGAAGTGGACTTCACCATCCGCCTGCGGAAGGCGGGCATCCGCTTTGGCACTGTCACCACCACTGCCATCACCCATCCGCATGCCTTCACCGAAACCAAGCACGTCTACGGCGCCGGCTGGCATGTGATTGTGCCGGAGTCGGCGTTCAAGCGCTACTACTACTACCGCAATCGCGGTTACCTGATCAGGCGCTACTTCCGCGTCAAATCGTTAGTGGCCGACGTCGGCGGTTATGTTGGTTATTTTGCCCAGCGCAGGGACCTGCCCGGTTTCCTGGACTGGGCGAGGTCGTTCACCACCGGTTTGCGGGCCAAGGGCTTCGCTCCCCTGGAGGACCAGAAGTTCTAGGGGTTCCGCCGGAGGCGGCGGCGGGCCAGGAGCCAGAGCAGCACCCATGGCTCGCCGAACACCCGGTAGGCAACCCGCCGGGGGTGCAGGATCAGCCGCCATGCCCACTCCAGGCCGAGCCTGCCCAGCCATCGGGGTGCGAGCTTCTGGATTCCCGCCAGTTGTTCGATGGCCCCGCCAACGGTGCAATAGATCGCCGGCGGCAGTGAACCAATCCGGCGCTGGAGCACGGACTCCTGCAGCGGCATGCCCAATCCGAGCAGGACAAGCTGGGGCCGCTGCTCCTCGAGCCACGCGGCTGCGGCTTCTTCGGCGCTGTCATTCCAGCCTTCGCCGGGAATACCCACTACCGTGGCCGACGGCACAATACCCTCCAGCCGCAGGACTGCCTTGGCGTTTGCTTCAGGTCCTGCCCCGATGACTGCGATCCGCTCAAGGCCGGCCACCTGGCCCAGGGCAGGGATCCAGTCGGTGGAACCCAGCCGGTAATCCATCACGGCCCCTGAGGCCTTGCGGGACCTGCTCCACAACCACAGGACGGGTGCGCCGTCGAGAAGCACGACGTCGCTGTCTTCGTACAGTGCACGGAATGCCGCGTCCGAATGGGTAAGCGTAACGCTGTGCAGGTTGTGTCCAAGGACGGTCCTGGTGGTCCCGTCGGCCACAAAACCTTCAAGGACATCCATCAGTTCGGCTACCTTCAGGGGTGTGGCGTCAATGCCCAGGACAGGAATCTGCTGCCGAGCCAGCGTCATCCGGCGTCGGATTCCCGCGGTCCGGCGGCGCGCTCCGCCACAGCAGGCTGCGTTGTGCCCTGCTCCGGCCCCGCTGCGTCTACTGGGGCTGCGTCTACAGGAACTGAGTCTGCAGGGACTGCCTGGGTTTTGTCAGCTTCGGGCTTTGCCTCCGGCGTCTTTTCCATTGCAGGCACCTCCGGTGCCGCGATCGCTGTCGGGACTTCTTCCCCTGCCAGTGGCTCTTCCTTTGCCGGCTCTTCTTCCGCGGCCGGCTCCTCGGCCATCGGAACTTCTCCCAGCCCCAGGACACCCGGCACGTGTTCACGCAACTGCGCCAGCGTCACGGCGCCATTGCGCACCACGCGCAGGAGAGGGCCGGTGGCGTCCACAATGGTGGAAGGCACGGCTTCGGCACTGTTGAGCGGCCGGACACCGCCCTCGAGGTAGACCTCCACGGAGTCGGCGAGCTGGGTACGTGCTTCGGCGGCCGTCTGTGCCGGCGCCTGGCCGGTCCGGTTGGCGGACGACACAGCCAGGGGCCCGGTGAGCGTGAGCAGGTCCTGGGCAACCTCGTCTGCAGGCATCCTGAGGGCAACGGTTCCCCGGGTCTCCCCCAGGTCCCAGTCCAGCGATGGCTGGGCATGCAGGATCAGGGTGAGTCCGCCGGGCCAGAAAGCCTCGGCGAGCTTGCGTGCGTCCGCGGAAACATCTGTGGCCAGTCCGTCCAGCGCGTTAAGGCGCGGGATCAGGACGGGCGGAGGCATGGTCCGGCTGCGTCCCTTGGAGACCAGCAGCATGGTGACTGCGTGCGGTGAGAAGGCGTCCGCGGCGATCCCGTATACCGTGTCGGTGGGCAATACCACGCACTTTTTTTCGCTGATGGCACGCTGGGCATGCTCCAGTCCCAGGGCGCGCTGATCATCGGACGTGCAGTCGTAGGTTGTGGTCACTGGCCTATTCTTTCATCACTCAGGAGGCGGACCGGCAAGCGTGGCGCTGGTGGCGCGTTCTTTGCCGTTGAGATCCAGATGCGTGGTGATCCGCGTCCAGACGCCGGCGCGCTTCATCATGGTGGCGATCCAGGCCGCCTGCACCTCGGCGTGTTCCATCACGAAGTAGCCGCCCGGAACCAGCAGCCGCGCGGCTGAGGCCGCTGCCGCCGTCGGAAGTTCCATGCCGTCAGCTCCCCCGCCGTAAAGCGCCTCCGGGGGATCGTGCAGGGCCACTTCCGGCTCGTTCGGGACGGCTTCGGCGGGGATGTACGGCGGGTTGGACACCACGGCGTCGAACGTTCCGTTGTGCTCGGGCAGCGCGTTCCGCAGGTCCCCCAGGACAAGTTTGACGCCCAAGGGCGCCAGGTTCCTGGCTGCCCACGCGTGGGCGAAGGCGCTGTACTCCACGGCGTGGACGTCAGCGCCGGGGATCTCGTGCGCAAGTGAACCGGCAATCGCGCCGGAACCAGTTCCCAGGTCCACAATCCGCGGGTGCGGCATGTCCTTGACATGGTCAATCACCAGCTGCACCACGGATTCGGTTTCAGGACGCGGAATAAACACGCCGGGCCCGACGGCGAGCTCAAGGTACCTGAAATGAGCTACACCCGTGATGTGCTGCAGCGGAATCCGTCGCGCCCGCTCGGCAACAATCTCGGCATAGCCTTCCGGTGCGGGTGCATCACCCAGCATCAAGGCCCGCAACCGGCCCAGCCCAACACCCAGCAGGTGGTCCGCCAGCAGCTCCGCATCCACGCGGGGACTGGGAACGCCGGCGTCCTGGAGTACGGCAGTTGCTTCGCTGACGGCAGCGGCGAGGGACTGCCCGGAGCTGATGGTCATTCTGATCCCGCAGCTATTCCCCGATAGCGTCCAGGCGTGCCTGTTCGTCCATCTCGATGGCTGACTGAATCACCGGCTCCAGGTCGCCGTTCATGACCTGGTCAAGGTTGTACGCCTTGTAACCGGTGCGGTGGTCGGCAATCCGGTTTTCCGGGTAATTGTAGGTGCGGATGCGCTCGGAACGGTCCATGGTGCGGATCTGGGACTTCCGCTGGGCCGAGTTCTCGGCGTCGATCTGCTCCTGCTGATGCGCCAGGATGCGGGCACGCAGGACGCGCATGCCGGCTTCACGGTTCTGCAGCTGCGACTTTTCGTTCTGCATGGCCACCACAATCCCGGTGGGAAGGTGCGTGATGCGGACAGCTGAGTCAGTGGTGTTCACGGACTGGCCGCCGGGGCCTGAGGACCGGTAGACATCGATCTTGAGGTCGTTCTGGTTGATTTCGAGCTCTTCGGGCTCGTCAACCTCGGGCAGGACCAGCACACCGGCAGCCGAGGTGTGGATGCGGCCCTGCGACTCCGTCACGGGCACACGCTGGACGCGGTGCACACCGCCTTCGAACTTCAGCCGGGCATAGACGCCTTCAGCCGGATCGTTGGAGTTGCCCTTAACGGCCATCTGGACGTCCTTGTACCCGCCAAGATCGGATTCTGTGGCTGAGATGAGTTCAGTCTTCCAGCCGCGCGATTCCGCGTACCGGGTGTACATCCGCAGCAGGTCCCCGGCGAAAAGGGCAGCTTCGTCGCCGCCTTCGCCACCCTTGACCTCCAGGATCACGTTGCGGGCATCATCAGGATCGCGCGGAATGAGCAACCGGCGCAGCTTGGCGGCAGCCTCCTCCAGGGCAGCCTCCAGCACCGGCACCTCGGCAGCAAACTCAGGGTCCTCCCCCGCCATCTCCCGGGCCGCGGCAAGGTCATCCTCAATGGCATGCCACTTGTTGTAAGCCTCCACAATGCCGTTCAGCTGAGCGGAGCGCCGCCCCAGCTTCCGGGCAAGCCGCTGGTCAGCATAAACAGCAGGATCCCCCAGCTGCGCCTGGATAGCATCATGCTCATCAAGCAGGCCCTGTACGGACTCAAACATTTTTCAAAACCTTTCGTTCTGCGCCCTATTTTAGTGGGGCGCAGGAATCCATTCCCAAAGCAGGCCGGGCAAACGGTGACCCGGGCACACGACGCGCGGGTTTTCCGCCCCGGGAGTGGCATCGGGCCTGCCGGAGCGTGGTGGCCAAGTCCGTCAGGACATGGCCACCACGCGAAGGGGCGGGGGCGGAAAACCCGCGTGGCGAACCACGCGAGGCATCCGCACCCCGCCCCTAAACTAGCTACTTGTCGTTATCGGACTTCGCACCAAGCGTCGTCTTCTGGACCTGCATCAGGAACTCGACGTTGCTTTGGGTCTCCCGGATCTTGTTGGTCAGCAGCTCAAGGCTCTGCTGCGTCTCGAGCCCGGAGAGGACGCGGCGCAGCTTCCACATGATCTTGACTTCCTCGGGGGAAAGCAGGTTCTCTTCGCGGCGGGTGCCGGACGCGTTGACGTCCACGGCCGGGAAGATGCGCTTGTCTGCCAGCTGGCGGGACAGGCGGAGCTCCATGTTGCCGGTGCCCTTGAACTCTTCGAAGATGACCTCGTCCATCTTGGACCCGGTCTCCACGAGTGCCGTTGCCAGGATCGTCAGCGAGCCGCCGTTTTCGATGTTGCGGGCAGCACCGAAGAAGCGCTTCGGCGGGTACAGGGCTGCGGAGTCCACACCACCGGACAGGATGCGGCCGGAGGCCGGTGCTGCCAGGTTGTAGGCGCGGCCCAGGCGGGTCATGGAGTCCAGCAGGACCACCACGTCCATGCCCATCTCCACGAGGCGCTTGGCGCGTTCGATGGAGAGTTCGGCAACAGTGGTGTGGTCATCGGCGGGACGGTCGAAGGTGGAGGCAATGACCTCACCCTTGACGGTGCGCTGCATGTCCGTGACTTCTTCGGGGCGTTCGTCCACGAGCACCATCATGAGGTGGACCTCAGGATTGTTGGTGGTGATGGCGTTGGCAATGGACTGCAGGATGAGCGTCTTGCCGGCCTTGGGCGGCGAGACGATCAGGCCACGCTGGCCCTTGCCGATGGGTGCCACGAGGTCGATGACACGCGGACCGATCTTTTTGGGGTCGGTCTCGAGGCGCAGGCGCTCGGACGGGTACAGCGGCACCAGCTTGGCGAACTCGACACGGTCCTTCAGCTCTTCGGACGTCTTGCCGTTCACTGACGTGACGCGGACCAGTGCGTTGAACTTCTGGCGTGCGGACTGCTGGCTGCGGTCTTCGCCATCGCGGGGAGCGCGGATGGCGCCAACCACCGCATCGCCCTTGCGCAGGTTGTACTTCTTGACCTGGGCCAGGGACACATAAACGTCGTTCGGGCCCGGCAGGTAGCCGGACGTACGGATGAACGCGTAGTTCTCCAGGACGTCAAGGATGCCCGCTACCGGCAGCAGGACGTCGTCCTCGGTGACCTCGACGTCGTCGACGTCAGGGCCCTGGGCACGTCCGCGGCGGCGGTCGTTGCGGTCACGGAAACGGTCGTTGCGGGAGTTGTTGTCCCGGCTGTCGCGGCTGTCCCGGCCGTCCTGGCCGCCTGAACGGTCGTTGCGGTCGTTCCTGTCGCGGCGGTTCCGGCGGTTCCGGCGGCTGCCACCGTCTGAATCGTCACTGTCCCGGCCGATCTCCCGGGTGTCTTCCCGCCGGTTGCCGTCGCGCTGGCCTGAATCGCGCTGGCCGGCGTCACGCTGAGAGGAGTCACGCTGGCCTGCGTTGTCGCGGCCGCCGTCGGCAGCCTCACGTGCCGGGGTATCCCGTGCAGGTGTCTCGCGTGCCGGGGTCTCACGTACCGGGGTCTCGCGGGCTGCGTTATCCCTGGCACTATCCCTGGCACCGCGGGTGCGGCTGCTTCGGTCCGCCCGTGCACCGTCACCGGACTCGACGGGCTGCGACTCAATGCGCTCTGCCGTGCGCTGCTCGGCAGCAGGCTGCTCTGCTGCGGCTTCAACGGCTTCGGCAGCCAGAGGAGCAGAGGCAACTGCTTCTCCACGGCGGCGGTTACGGGTGCGGGGCTGGCGACGCTCGCCGGCGCCTTCGGCCGCGGTCTCGCCCGATTCGGCGGCGGGCGCTTCGACGGCGGGGGCTACTGATGCGGCGGGAGCTTCAGCGGAAGGAGCCTCTGAGGCGGGAGCGGCAACAACGCCGTCGCTTCCGGCCCGGCGGCTGCGGCCGCGGCCACGTGCCCGGGTTCCCTCGGCGGCCGGGGCCTCCGCAGCTTCGCTGGCTGCCTCAACCGGTGCTGCTGCGGCGGGAGCGGCCTTGTTCTCGGTCGCCTTCTCAGTGCCCTTGACCTGGGCCTTGGTGACCGGCGTGCCCGAACGGTGGGCGGAAATGGCAGTAACCAGGTCCCCCTTGCGCATGCGGGATCCGCCGGAAATACCCAACTGGCTGGCAAGTGCCTGCAGTTGGGCGAGCTTCAGGCCGGCAAGGCCGCTGCTCTTTGCGGGCGCGGCCGTTGATGATCCGGCAGCAGAAGATGATAGTTCCACAGCTGAAGACAGCTCAGTGGTTTCGGTCACGAAGGATCCTTCCCCCTCGACGGCGTCCAGACTGGGAGCTGGACGCGATGATTTGATCTGGGCTGCAGGTTCAGATCTGCAGCCGGGATTTCGGCCTTGCCGGTTGGATTTCGGCCAGCAGGGCCGGATACTGATTCACCTTCCGTTCCGCATTAACGGAACGGCGGGCTGACGGTTCAGGGCAGACAATGAGGCTGCGGGTTCCTGCGACAGACCAAGCAGGCGGCACCGGAAAATATTGCGCAGTAGGAGACCAAACAGCAACTAAGTGCAATGGAAGATCAGATAGGCGGAACTACCGCCGGTGCAAGTCCACCTTAGCACCTTCGACGTCCACTGCCAGCTTCATCACGCGCCAGGCAATGTCAGGCGTGTTGGCCTGGGTGAAGTCTTCGATGAACCTGACGACGTCGGCGGCTTCGGCCTCGCCGTTGGCGAGGACCAGTACCGTGGGCCCGGCGCCGGAGACAACGGCCGCCCGTCCTGTTGTGCGGAGGGCCGTGATGAGGGCTGCGCTGGGGCGCATGGCCGCGGCGCGGTAGCTCTGGTGGAGGTAATCCTCTGTTCCGGCGTGGAGGAATTCCGGTTTTTGCGTCAGCGCGAGGATCAGCAGCGCGGCGCGGCCCGAGTTCATGGCTGCTGCGTGGTGAGCCACTGATGCAGGCAACAATGCCCTGGCCGCCTCGGTGGAAAGCTCATAGTCAGGCACGGCAACTATGGGAACGACCGACTCTGCCACCGTTGCGCAGGTACTGCTGTACCGGTCACTGTCCTGCCAGGACAGCGCCAGTCCGCCAAAAATAGCCGGTGCCACGTTGTCCGGGTGTCCTTCCAGCTCGCTGGTGAGCTGCAGAACCCAGTCCCGGCCCCGACGGTTTTGCGCCGGGACCAAAGCGTTGGCCGCGGAAACGGCGGCCACCACGGCACATGCCGAGGATCCCAGCCCGCGGCCGTGCGGGTTCACATTTTCCGCCGTGACCTTCAAGCCGCCGTGGCGGTAACCGAGACGCGCGAAAGCGGCCTCCATTGCTTTGATCACCAGATGGCTGGAATCCCGCGGAAGCGTATCCGCCCCCTCGCCGCTGAGCTCAAAGACGAGTTCGTCCGTCTCCAGGCTCTCCACGGTCAGGGTGTCATAGAGCGCCAGCGCCAATCCCAGGCTGTCATAGCCCGGCCCGAGGTTTGCGCTGGTGGCCGGGACCCGGACCGTTACCTGCTGTCCGGCGTCGATGAGTGGCAGCCCAACAGTGGTCTGCGAGGTGGCGTCCACGCTATTTTTCTTCCAGTCCCAATTCGGCCGCAACCGTCACAACGTCGTTGGAGACCTTGACGGGCTGTACGTCGCTGCCGTCTTCGGTGCGCAGGGCCCACTGGGGGTCCTTGAGGCCGTGTCCGGTGACCGTGATGACGATGGTTTTGCCGGCAGGAACCTCACCGGCGGCGTGCTTCTTGAGCAGGCCGGCGACACCGGCTGCGGAGCCGGGCTCCACAAAGACACCTTCGCGGGCGGAGAGCCAGCGGTGGGCGTCCAGGATTTCCTCGTCCGTTACGGCATCGATGAATCCGCCGGACTCATCCCGTGCTTCGATCGCTCCGTCCCAGGAGGCGGGGTTGCCGATCCGGATGGCGGTTGCAATGGTGTCAGGTTCGGTGATGGGGTGGCCCGCCACGAAGGGGGCCGCGCCGGCAGCCTGGAAGCCCCACATTTGCGGGGTCCTGGTGGACACGGCAGGAAGGGTTCCGGCGGTCTCGGATTCGAACGGGGCCGAGTATTCCTTGTACCCCTTCCAGTATGCCGTGATGTTGCCGGCGTTGCCGACGGGGAGCACATGGATGTCCGGGGCGTCGCCGAGGGCATCGACGATCTCGAAGGCCCCTGTCTTCTGGCCCTGGATGCGGGCCGGGTTGACGGAGTTGACCAGGAAAACGGGGTAGGACTCCCCCAGCTTCCTGGCAATGTCCAGGCAGTTGTCGAAGTTGCCGTCAACCTGGAGCAGCGTGGCGCCGTGGGCGATCGCCTGGCTGAGCTTGCCCATGGAGATCTTGCCCTCCGGGACCAGCACAGCGCACTTCAGGCCGGCCGCCGTGGCATAAGCGGCGGCGGAGGCTGAGGTGTTGCCGGTGGATGCACAGACAACAGCCTGGGCGCCGGAGGCAACGGCGGCCGTCATGGCCATGGTCATGCCGCGGTCCTTGAAAGAACCGGTGGGGTTCATCCCCTCGACCTTGAGGTACACGGTGGAACCAGTCAGTTCGGAGAGCTTCTGCGCGTGGACCAGCGGGGTGCCGCCCTCGCCCAGGCTGATGACCCGGGTGGATTCCGTCACGGGCAGACGGTCAGCGTATTCGCGGATAACGCCGCGCCATTGGTGAGCCACTTAGACTCCTTCTACCCGCAGAACGGATGTAACTGAATTGATAACGTCCAGGCCCTTCACGGCCTCGACGGTGGCTGCGAGGGCAGCCTCGGATGCGCGGTGCGTGACAATCCGCAATTCGGCGGATTCCACGTTGGACGCTGTGTCCTTGTGGATGGTCTGCCGCATGATTTCGATGGAGACGCCATGCTCGGCAAAGAGCTGTGCGATGCGGGCCAGCACGCCCGGCTGATCCGCGACGTCGAGCCCGATGTAGTAACTGGTGGTGGAGGACTCGATGCCCAGGGCCGGAACGTGTCCTGTGGTGGTCTCGGTGCGTCCGGGGCCGCCCAGCACGATTCGGCGGGCCGCGGAGACGAGATCGCCCAGTACGGCAGACGCCGTCGGAGTTCCTCCCGCGCCCTGGCCATAGAACATCAGTTCGCCGGCGTTCTCAGCCTCGATGAAGACAGCGTTGAAAGCACCGTGCACCGCGGCGAGCGGGTGTTCGCGCGGAAGCAGGGTGGGGTGCACGCGCACCGATACACCTTCGGTGCCGTTGGTTTCCGTGCCTAGGTCCGTGCCTGCGTCCGTGCCTGCGGCAGGAAGCTTTTCTGCGATGGCCAGCAGTTTGATGACAAAGCCGGCGTCCTTGGCTGCGGCGATGTCCGCCGCGGTCACCGAGGTGATGCCTTCACAGTGCACGTTCTCCAGGGCGAACCGCGTGTGGAAGGACAGCGAGGCGAGGATGGCAGCCTTGGCGGCGGCATCGTGGCCCTCGACGTCGGCGGTGGGGTCCGCCTCCGCGTAACCGAGGCGCTGGGCCTCTGCCAGGGCGTCCTCAAACTGCGCGCCGGTGGTGTCCATCTGGTCCAGGATGAAGTTGGTGGTGCCGTTGACGATGCCCAGGACGCGGGTGATCCGGTCCCCGGCCAGGCTGTCGCGGATGGGCCGCAGGATGGGGATGGCGCCGGCAACTGCGGCTTCGTAGGAAAGCTGCACGCCTGCCTTGTCGGCCTCTTCGTAGAGCGTAGGACCGTCCTGGGCCAGCAGGGCCTTGTTGCCGGTGACCACGCCGGCGCCGTTGCGGAGGGCCGAAACGATCAGCGAGCGGGCAGGTTCAATCCCGCCGAGCAACTCGATCACGAGGTCGGCATCCTTCACCAGGGTGTCGGCGTCGGTGGTGAACAGTTCCTGCGGCAGGTCAACATCGCGGCGGGCGTTGACGTTTCGCACGGCAATGCCGCTGAGTTCCAGCCTTGCACCGGTCCTGGCGGCAAGGGTGTCGGCGTCCTCAATGAGAATCCGCGCAACCTGGGCCCCAACGTTGCCACAGCCCAGCAGGGCTACTTTCAGGGTTCGCATTTCCGTCATTCAGACTCCCATGTCGCGGTTGAGCAAATCTTCTTCGGTTTCCCCGCGGACAATCAACCGGGCAGATCCGTCGCGCACCGCGACAACGCCCGGCCGGGCCAGATAGTTGTAGTTACTCGACAGGGCCCAGCAGTAGGCGCCGGTACCCGGTACAGCAAGCAGATCACCGGCTGCCACGTCCTCGGGCAGATATACATCTCTAACAACTATGTCGCCGCTCTCGCAATGTTTGCCCACCACGCGGGACAGCTGCGGAGCTGCCAAGGACGTGCGGGAGGCAAGAATCGCCGAATAATCCGCGTCATAGAGCACCGGGCGGGCGTTATCGCTCATGCCGCCATCCACCGACACATAGCGACGCGGATGCGTAACGTTCTCCGGCCCTTCCGCCTTGGCAGGCGCGTCGACGCGGACGGTCTTCAGCGTGCCCACCTCGTACAGCGTGAAGGTAGTGGTGCCAACGATGGCCCGGCCGGGTTCGATGGAAATCCGGGGTGCCGTAATGCCCAGTTCGGCACACGTGGAACGTACGACGGCGGCCATCGCCTGCGCTATTTCAGCTGCGGGGCGGGGGGTGTCAACGGGAGTGTAGGCAATTCCGTAGCCGCCGCCGAGGTCCAGTTCAGGCATCGTTACGGAGTATTTCTCCTGCATGGCGGCGAGGAAGCGCAGGAGTTTCTCGGCTGCCAGCGCAAAGCCGTCCGGCTCGAAGATTTGGGATCCGATGTGGCAATGCAGGCCCAGCAGTTCAATGCCCGGATGCGCCGAGGCTGCTGCCACGGCTTCCTCGGCTGCGGACAGGCCTGCCTTGTCGGTGGAGTCTTCGGCCATGGACAGGCCGAACTTCTGGTCCTCATGGGCAGTGGCGATGAATTCATGAGTGTGGGCATGGACACCAGGCGTCAGGCGGAGCATGACCTTGGCTTGTTCGCCGCGGTGCTGGGCGATGGCGCCGACGCGGACCAGCTCATCGAGGCTGTCCACCACGATCCGGCCCAGGCCCATGTCCAGCGCCCGGTTGATCTCGGCGTCGGACTTGTTGTTACCGTGCAGTGCCACACGCTCACCTGAAATGCCGGCGCGCGCGGCTACTGCCAGCTCGCCACCGGAGGCTGTGTCCAGGCGCAGGCCCTCTTCCTCCACCCACTTCACCACGGAGGTACAGAGGAAGGACTTTCCGGCGTAGTAGACGTCCACTCCCCCGCAAATATCAGCGAACGCAGCGTCGAAGGAGTCTTTGAACGCGCGTGCCCTGGCACGGAAGTCGGCCTCGTCCATCACAAAAAGCGGTGTTCCGAACTGTTCCTTCAGGGCGGCGACGTCGAGTCCGCCCACTGTCAGGACGCCGTCGTTGTTCCGCTTCACGCTGCCCGCCCACATGGGTTCGTGGAGGGCGTTCAGGTCCGCCGGCACCGACAGCCAGCCGGGAGCCAAGGGGGACGCTGCCTGTCCGGTCTGCACTGACACGGTGTTCACATCCGTTCCGGCGCAGAGACGCCAAGGAGGTCAAGGCCATTGGCCAGTACCTGGCTGGTGGCATCGTTGAGCCACAGCCGGGTGCGGTTGACGTCGGTGACCGGTTCGTCACCCAGGGGAGCCACGCGGCAGGCGTCATACCAGCGGTGGTAGGCGCCGGCGATGACCTCAAGGTGGCGGGCCACGCGGTGCGGCTCGCGCAGCTCAGCGGCCATGGCAACAATCGACGGGTAGCTTCCCAGGTAGGAGAGCAGCTCGTTTTCCGTGGCGTGGTCCAGCACAGACGCGTCGAAGGCGCTGCGGTCCACGCCGGCGGCAACGGCGTTCCGGGCAGCACCGCGTGAGCGCGCGTGGGCGTACTGCACATAGAACACAGGGTTCTCGTTGCTGTGCTTCTTCAGGAGGTCAGGATCCAGCGTCAGCGGGGAGTCCGCTGGGAAACGGGCCAGTGAATACCGCACCGCATCCTTGCCCAGCCAGTCAATGAGGTCCTTGAGCTCGATGATGTTGCCGGCGCGCTTGGACAGCTTCGCTCCGTTGACGGAGACCAGCTGGCCAATCAGCACCTCGATGTTTGCCTCCGGGTCATCGCCGGCACAGGCCGCGATGGCCTTGAGCCGGTTGATGTACCCGTGGTGATCTGCGCCCAGCAGGTAGATCTTCTCGGTGAAGCCCCGGTCCTTCTTGGAGAGGTAGTAGGCAGCATCGGCGGCGAAGTACGTTGGCTCGCCGTTGGCCCGGATCATCACCCGGTCCTTGTCGTCCCCAAAGTCGGTGGTGCGCAGCCAGACGGCGCCGCCGTCGTCGTAAACATGTCCCTGTTCACGGAGGCGGGCGACGGCACTTTCGATCGCCCCGGCGTCGTGCAGTTCCTGTTCGGAGAAGTAGACGTCGAAGTGGACGCCGAAGTCCGCAAGCGTGGACCTGATGTCCTTCATCTGTGCCTTGTAGGCGGCGGCCCGAATAACGGGAATCGCGGCCACCTTGGTGAGTTCACGGATATCCGGGTGTTCGGTGAGCACCTCGTGGCCGAGGTCGGCAATGTACTGTCCGGGGTAGCCGCCGTCGGGAACCGGCAGGCCGTGGAGCCGCGAGTACACCGACTGGGCAAAAACGTTCATCTGGGTACCGGCGTCGTTGATGTAGTACTCCGCGGTGACTTCCGCTCCAGAGGCGCGCAGCACACGGGCGATGGAGTCGCCCAGGGCGGCCCAGCGGGTATGGCCGATATGCAGCGGACCGGTGGGGTTCGCCGAGACGAACTCCATGTTCACCACGTGGCCGGCCAGCACGGAAGTGGTTCCGTAGGCAGGTCCGGCTTCCACGATGACCTTGGCCAAAGCACCTGCTGCCGCAGCGTCAACGGTGATATTGAGGAATCCCGGCCCCGCGATGTCCACGGCCGAAACGCCGTAGATCGTCTTCAGCCGGGCACTGAGGATGGTGGCAAACTCCCGCGGGTTGGTCCCGGCCTGCTTGGCCAACTGCAGGGCAATGTTGGTGGCCCAGTCGCCGTGTTCCCTGTTCTTAGGACGCTCCACTCGCACCTCGGCAGGCACGGCTGATACAGCAAGGGCGATTTCGCCTGCGGCGACGGCATCCTTCAGGCAGGCGGATATGGCGAGGGAGAGTTCTTCGGGAGTCACGCCTCTAGCCTACCGGGGCCCGCCACGTGGAGGAATTTGGCATGTCCGGTCATTGCGCCTGGCTTCCTTCACAGCGGGCGTGCGGCTCTTTCACAGGAACTGCTGGCGAAGAACACAGAATGAACCATTACGCTGAATCCGACGTTGTGATCAGCGTAAGCACCCCCCGCCAACGAAACGAGCCCCTACATGAGACCGTCAGTCCGCAAGAGTGTTTTCGCCGGAATCGCCGGCATATCCCTTATTGGAACGGTGGCCGGCTGCGCACCCTCCGCCACTCAGAACACGCCTGCAACCCCCGCCGGTGGCACCTCCAGCAGCGCGCCCGCGGCAACATCGTCCTCCTTGGCCACCAGCGGCTCCACCTACAAGGACGGAACGTACAACGCCGACGGAACGTATGTCTCGCCCAACGGCACCGAAACAGTTGGCGTGGAACTGACACTCGCCTCGGGCAAGGTCACCGCCGTCGAGATCACCCAGCACCCGTCCAATCCGAACACGCGCAAATTCCAAGGGGAGTTCGCGGGCGGCATCGCGGCCCAGGTGGTCGGCAAGAGCATCGACGAAATCAAGGTTTCCAAGGTGGCCGGGTCATCGCTAACCAGCGGCGGCTTTAACGACGCGGTGGAAAAGATCAAGTCGGAGGCCAAGTAGGCAGTGCCGCACACGCACTGGGAAGACTTCAGCTTTGACGGGATCGGCACGCGCTGGGACGTTTCCACGCCGGTACCGCTGAATCCTTCCGTGCGTGTGCGGCTGCTGGCGCTCGTGGAGCGTTACGACGCCGACTGGTCCCGTTTCCGGGAGGACTCCACTGTGGGGGCCATGGCCCGGCGGGCGGGGCGCTATGAAATGCCGGGCGAAGCCATTGCCCTTGGAGGCCTGTACAGCTCCCTTTATGAAATCAGTGGAGGCGCCATGACTCCCCTGATCGGAGGCAGTCTCGAACGCCTGGGCTACGACGCCCGGTATACCCTCCGTCCCGCCGGGGAGGCCTTGCCCGCACTGCGCTGGGAGGACGTCCTGGACTGGGACGGCCGCGTGCTGACCACCTCCGTCCCGCTGGTACTGGACATCGGCGCGGCCGGCAAGGGCATGCTGGTTGATCTCCTGGCTGACGAACTGCGGTCCTGCGGAGTGGACACGTTCCTGGTCGATGCGAGCGGGGACCTCCTGAACGGCAGTTCCGAACCACTCTCCGTGGCCCTCGAACACCCGTACGACTCCAGCAAAGCCATCGGGACGATGCAGTTGCCCGGCGGCATGTCCCTGTGCGCGTCCGCGTCAAACCGGCGATCCTGGGGTGACGGCCTCCACCACGTGCTGGATGGAACCACTGGCCGCCCGGTCAGGACAGCAGTGGCAACGTGGGCCATGGCCGAGAGCGCGCTGCTGGCCGATGGGCTGGCCACCGCCCTGTTTTTTGTTCCCGGGGCTGATCTGGAGAAGACCTTCGACTTTTCCTGGCTTACGGTTTTTTCCGATGGAAGCGCTGCCTACTCGGCAGGATTTGAAGGGACACTGTTCACATGAGCTCCGTTGATGCCCCCAAAACCGGCGCAGCCCTCTCCCCCGCCGCGCGGCTGGATACGGTGCTCGGCAGGTTCACCATGTACCGGCTTATTCTCCTGGTGCTCGCCGCGCTGGCGGGCTACAGCCTGCTGCTCAATGCGCTCGGATGGCTAACCTTTGGCATCCCGGAAATGCTGGTTCACCTGGCTTTGTGCCTTGGCCTGACATATTCCTCGAACCGCGGGCTTGCGGTCCTGTTCCATGTCCGCCCGCATTCAGAATCTTCGCTGATTACCGGATTGCTCCTCTATTTCCTGTTCTGGCCGACGCTTGTGCCCGTGGACATGGCCGGCGTGGCATTGGCCTGTGTACTCGCGTCGGCCTCCAAGTACGCCCTTGCCTGGCGCGGCCGCCATATCTTCAACCCGGCAGCGTTGGGCGCTTTTGTCACCGGCCTGACTGGACTCAACATCGCCACCTGGTGGGCGGCAACCCCGGCAATGCTGTGGCTGTTGGTGCCCGGCATACTCCTGGTCCTGTACCGCACGAGGAAGTTCCTCATGGCGGCGGTGTTCACCGTTGCGGCTACGTCGATCGTCGCCGTGGAACTGCTCCAGTCGGGCATGACCGCGGCCATGGCGTTGTGGCAGCCGCTGGCCCAGCGCCCGGTGCTGTTCTTTGTCGGTTTTATGCTGACGGAGCCGCTGACGCTGCCCCCACGCCGATGGCAGCAGCTGGTGCTCGCGGCAGTGGTTGGGGTGCTGTTTGCGGTGCCGTACAACTTCGGCTTTGTGGCCAACTCTCCCGAACTCGCCCTGCTGGTGGGCAACCTTTTGGCGTTCATGGTGGGCCAGCGCGGTGGATTGCGGCTGCGGTTTATAGGCGCCCGGCCGTTAACACCCACCACCACCGAGTTCGCCTTCGAGCCCTCCCGCCCTGTCCGCTTTCGGCCCGGACAATACATGGAGCTGGACCTTCCGCATGCCAAGTCCGATGGTAAGGGCCGACGCCGGGTGTTCAGCCTGACCAGCGCGCCCGACGCCGGAGCGGTCAAGTTCGGAGTCCGGACCGCCGAGCCGCTCTCTGCCGCCAAGAAGGTCTTGCTGTCGTTGGAGCCGGGCGACACGGTGACAGCCACGTCCGTGGGAGGGGACTTTGTCCTTCCGCGCGATCCCCAAACTCCTGTTTTGCTGATCGCCGCCGGCATTGGCATCACGCCTTATCTGGCGCATCTTGCATCCGGAGCTGCCCAGCAACGTGACATTGTCCTGCTCCTTTTGGCCAGGAATGCTGAAGAAATCGCCTACGCAGAGGAACTGAAAAACTCCGGAGCCAAGATCCTGGCCCGGCTCGCCGACGGTTCAGCCCCTCCCCCGTTCATTACTGACGCGGGAACAATCACTGGGTCTCGCATGGATTCCGGAAACGGGGCCTCGGGTGAAACCGCCGCCCGAGGCTCCAGGCTGGATGCCGCATCCCTCCAGGCTCTGGTGCCGGACATTGGAGAACGCGAGGTGTACGTTTCCGGTTCGCCGGCCAGTGTCGCGTCCCTGCGGGGCGCTGCCAAGAAAGCTGGGGCACGAAGGGTGCACGTGGACTCTTTCGCGGGCTACTGATGCGGATGTTCCGCGGCTAAGCGCATCCGGTTCCGGGCTGAGGGAGAGGGCGATTTTCCCTTGCAGGCCACCTTGCTGCTAAGCTCTAGGACGTCCCACCGGCAACGGCAGGATCCGGGAAATGCCCTCGTAGCTCAGGGGATAGAGCGTCTGCCTCCGGAGCAGAAGGCCGTAGGTTCGAATCCTATCGAGGGCACAGAGAAAAACCCCGCCGCTTACACAAGCGGCGGGGTTTTTTGGTTCCTCCCCCATATGCCAGGCGCTCAGCCATTAACCCTTCGGCAGCCGTGCCAAAGTGATGAGAAGAACCTGCTTGGCAGTCATCGGTGCCCAGTCTGCCGTCGCACTGTGCGCACAGCACATTGGAAAACTGCCATGTCTGGATCGAAGGCTTGGGGCAGCCGGCAGCGGGGTCGGGGGCTTGTACATGTCAGCGTTACGATCCAGGAACGCGGGTCACTTAACTCCACATGCGAAGCCCGGATCCCTCTCCGGACTGTGTCCGGGCATCAGGCCCATTTTCGATCCGGACGAGCTTACCGATTAAGGCAGGTTTGAGCTCCGGACACTGCCTGGGATTGAGGCAGGCTTGGGCGCCGGTCAGCGTTCGGGATTAAGGCAGACCTGGGCGCCGGTTTTTGCTCGGGATAAAGGCAGGCTCGAGCGGCGGTTTTTGCTCGGATTAAAGGTCCGGTTCCAGCTCCGGACAGTGTTCTGTGTCGCCTGCAGGGAAAATCTCTGCCATCTGGTCCGGCCAGGTGGGTGGTTCCCAGTCTTGGTGTTCGCTGTTGTAGTGGCGGCCGGTGGGTGAGGTCCAGCCGGGTGGTTGGTTTTTGCTGGCTGGGGTTGGTTGCCAGGCCGAGTGGTGTTTGAGGTGGTGGTGTTTTCGGCAGGGTTGGCCGAGGTTGTTGATGCCGGTGGTGCCGCCGTTTGCCCAGGCGAGGAGGTGGTCTGCTTCGTTGTCGAGGGAGTGGTTGTTGCAGCCGGGGAAGGGGCGTTTGGCGTCGCGGAGTCTGAGCCAGCGGCGCATGGCTGTGGTGAGGCGGTAGCTGGTTCTGCCGATTTCCAGTGGTGCGCCGTCGCGGGGGTCGGTGAGGACGCGGTGGAAGGAGTGGGCTCCGTTGGCGACCAGGTTCCGGGCCATGGAGGCGGGGATGGGGCCGTGGCCGTCGAGGGTGGCTGGTTCATCCGTGAGGCCCAGGAGTGAGAAGACGGGCACGGTGACCAGTACCTGGGCCCGTGGCGGCGGGACCTGCCCGGCTGTGCGCTCTGCGTCGTCATCAGGAGTGCGCTCTTCGCCGCCAGTGGGCCGGTTCTTTTCGCCGTTCGTGGTTTCTCCGCTGAGGAGTGCGGTGGCGAGGGTGTCGGCGCGGAGTTGGGTGAGGGTGCGGGGCTCGGTGGGGCCTTGGAGTGCCCGGGCTGTGGTGGTGGTGTGTTCCCAGATGGCGGCGGCCTGGTCTGCGGGCAGGTAGGCGGAGAGCCAGGCCATGCCGTCGCGGTCCGGGGTGTATTCGGCCCGGCGGTCCAGGACGCACTTGGCGTGGCGGGTTTCGATGCTCACGGGGTGGTGGCGTTCGCGCCAGGTCCGGGCCCTGGCGCGGAACCGGGAGGGTGTGAGGTCCCCGGCAAGGCAGGCGCGGGAAGCCTTGGCGGCGTCGGGGTCCAGGAAGTGGGTTTCCAGGGCGGCCGCGCCGGCGGGGCCCAGGCCGGTGGTTTCATCGCAGAGGATCCGGGCGTGCTGCCAGGACAGCGCCCCGGCCTGCAGGGCGGACAGGGTGCGGGGCAGTTCGGTGCTCAGCTGGCGGGACTGGACCAGGAACGCTGAGGCGGTGCCTTCGCTGATGGTCAGGACACAGGCGACCTCAGCGACCATGCCCATTTCCGCCGCAGAGCGTTCGTGCAGCGAGGCCGACGGGGGAAGCATGCGCCGGCAGGTGTCCGCGTAGGTGGCGGCCGCGCGGGCCTTCCGCGCAGCGGCCCGGGCCTCATCGCGGGCAGCCTCCGCCATCTCGGCCAGGCATTCCTCCGCCAAATCCCTCAGGGGATCAGAACCAGCATCAGCCTCAGACCCTGCGCCAGAACCAGAACCAGAACCAGAATCAGAACCTGTGGCGGCAGAGGAGGAGTCCGCTTCGATCGTGACGAGGGCAGAGCCAGGTGCCTCTATCGCCTGCAAGACTTCCCCGTTGTCCATACCCTTAGCTTGTCAGCAGCCACCGACATTTAACCGTCCCGAAGCTCGCCCGCTCCCAAAAACGTTCCGCACCCGCAAACGCAGGGGCAACGGCATCCCGTCCAGCCCCCGCCGAGCTCTTCCGGCCCGCTCATTCCAGCCCGACGCCCTATGCCTCGGCCGCCAGACGGACAGGGGCTGAAGTGCCCGTTCGCGCAGGGTCGAGGGGCTTAAGTGTCCTGGTAGAGCCAAGCCGGAGGCTCAAGTGCCCGTTCCGCTGCCAAGGGTGTTGCTTCCTCGTATTGTCAGGGTCCCCTCGTAGTCTGTTTCAACCAACTTCAGGGGGCACACCATGCAATTGCCAGCACAGAACTTTTCAACCGCGCACTGTTCAATCATTCCGCCCTATCTGCTGCGGCGGTTGGCCCGCCAGGATGCACCTCAGTTCTCGGCCGCCGCCCGGGCTGCCAAGGAAGCACTGGTTCACGTCAGGTCCTTCCAGGCGGCGCGTACGCAGCCCGCGCCTGTCGTTCCCGTGACGGTACGGCATGCGCGGCCGGGCCAACCTCAACGCAGCGTCTACGATGCGGGCGGCACCGAAACCCTCCCCGGCAAATTGGTGCGAAAGGAAGGCGAGCCC
Source organism: Arthrobacter sp. CDRTa11 (assembly GCF_026427775.1). Lineage (NCBI taxonomy): Bacteria > Bacillati > Actinomycetota > Actinomycetes > Micrococcales > Micrococcaceae > Arthrobacter > Arthrobacter sp. CDRTa11. The sequence goes on from NZ_CP044532.1 coordinate 3,427,919, forward strand.
GCATCCGGGGACGCGTCAACCGATGAAGCGTACGACGGACTGGGCCATACCCACCGCCTCTACGCCGACCTCTTTGGCCGTAATTCAATAGATGGCGAAGGGCTTCCGCTCGACGCCACCGTGCATTTCGGCAAGCTCTACGACAACGCCTTCTGGGACGGACGCCAGATGGTTTTTGGCGACGGTGACGGTGAGGTGTTTCAGCGCTTCACACGTTCATTGAGCGTCATAGGCCATGAGCTTGCCCACGGCGTGACCCAGTTTTCCGCGGGGCTGGCCTATCGGAATCAGGCTGGTGCCATCAACGAGTCCATGTCAGATGTTTTTGGGGCCCTTGTGGAGCAGTATGTGAACAAGCAATCCGTCAAAGAAGCCAGCTGGCTGATCGGCGAGGGACTCTTTACTCCTCAGGTGGAAGGCGCGGCCCTCCGTTCCATGAAGGCCCCCGGAACAGCGTACGACGACGACGTTCTGGGCAAGGATCCGCAGCCCGACTCCATGGACTCGTACGTGCGGACCAGCGCGGACAACGGGGGCGTCCACATCAACTCCGGCATCCCCAACCGCGCCTTCTACCTCGTGGCCGAAGCCCTGGGCTCCAACGCATGGGAGGCGCCGGGGCAAATCTGGTACGACGCCCTGACCTCTGGCTCGCTGCCTGTAACAGCAACCTTCGGCGTCTTTGCAAGGGCCACAGCGTCCTCGGCAGTGGAACTCTTCGGGCCAGGCTCACCAGAGCATGACGCCGTGCTGCAGGCATGGGAAACTGTGAAGGTCAAGGTTTAGTCGAACGCCTGGTGGGGCCAGCCGGCCAGGCTGCAGGAAAGCCCAGGTACCAGGCCATGAAGATCAGCGTGGAGCGCAGCGGCGGCATCGCCGCCTTTACCAGGGTGTGGACCGTGAACGCGGAAACCGAGAGCGCCAAGAGCCAATGGCAGCCGATTGTCGAGGCCTGCCCCTGGGATGCAGTGCCCAGGACGGCAAGGGCAGCGGCTGAAAGCACCGGAACCCAACCTGACCGCTTTATCTACTCCATCCAGGCAGGGCCGCGCCGGGCGGCGCTGCCGGAGCAAGCCGTCACTGGCCCCTGGCGCGTCCTGGTGGACACCGCCCGCGCCGCGGCAGAAGATGCCCATTCCAGTCGACAGCAGGAACAAGAACAGCAACAGGAACGTGGACCCCACCAAGAACAGGGACCCAACCTGGGTCAGGCCTAAATCGCGTCCGCCAACTGACCCCGGAAGGCGCGCCGATAGGACTGGGGGCTTGTATCCAACACCTTGGCAAAGTGGTGTCGTAGCAGGACGGTATGGCCAAAGCCGGACTCCCGGGCCACTTCATCAATATTCAGGTCAGTGGACTCCAGCAGCTCTTGGGCCCGCAGTACCCGCTGCGAATTGAGCCAGGCAGCAGGCGTTGCCCCCGTCTCGGACCGGAACCGCCGGGCGAAAGTCCTCGGCGACATGTGCACGCGGGCCGCGAGCTCACCAACGGTGTGCTCGGTCTCCAGGTTTTTCACCATCCAGCGCAGCAGCTCCTCCATCGGGGCGGAGCCACAGGCGGGCATCGGCCGCTCGATAAATTGGGCCTGGCCGCCGTCGCGGTGGGGTGGCACCACCATGTCACGCGCAATCGCGGCAGCCACATTCGCCCCCAGTTCCACCCTGACCAGGTGGAGGCATGCGTCAATTCCTGCGGCCGTCCCGGCGCTTGTGATGACGTTGCCGTCCTGCACGTAGAGCACGTTCTCGTCCACCTGCACGTCGGGATATCGGCTGGCAAGTTCGGCGGAGTAGTGCCAATGAGTGGTGCACCGCCTGCCGTTCAGCAGTCCGGCGCGGGCCAGGGCGAACGCTCCGGAGCAGATGGACATCACCCACGCTCCCCTGGCGTCGGCGGCCCTCAAAGCTTCCAGCACGGACTCCGGAACATCCTCGTCCCGCCCGTAGGGAGTCATGATCACCAGGTCGGCATCCTCTGTTGCCTCCAGGCCCAGCCTGACGTCCATGGAAAGGCCGGATTTGAGCTTGACGCTCCCGGGTTCCGGCGTACAAACGCGGAAATCGAAGGCCGGGACGCCGGTGCCGCGCGCGGACCGGTCTATCCCGAACACCTCAAAGGCGGTGCCGAATTCGAAGATGGAAAAGTTGGAAACCACGATGACTGCCACTTTTTTGAGCATGCTTCCATTGTGGCAGAAATTATAGCTTTTTGGTCATTTCTGCCACTGTTCCTTAAGGTGCCGTCGGAGAACGATGGAGCTATGGAAATCTTCGGACTCATCATCGTTATCCTGCTCCTCCTCATCCTGGCCGCCACCTTCTCAGCGCTCCTGCGCGATGGCGGCGGACACACTCCCCCCGTCTCCTCCCACCATGAGTGGTCTGCCTTGGATCTGCCCAGCAGCAGCTACTCCCTGCGGATCTTCTGACCCGCAGGCGCATCCGGACTGCGGCAGCGTACGGGGAGCGGCCTCAACTTCCCAGTAGACTGTCAGCAGCCATGACATTTCATATCTCCTATCCTGCCGAGCTGCCGGTCTCCGAGCGCCGCGAGGACCTGATGGCGGCCATCGCCGCCAACCAGGTAACCATCATCGCCGGGGAGACCGGCTCCGGTAAGACCACCCAGATCCCCAAGATGTGCCTCGAACTCGGCCTTGGTGAAAACGGGCTGATCGGTCATACCCAGCCCCGACGGCTGGCCGCCCGGACCGTAGCTGAGCGCATCGCAGAGGAACTCGGCGTGGAAATTGGCCAGGAGGTGGGCTTCCAGGTTCGGTTCACCGGGGAAGTCAGCAGCGCCACCAAGGTCAAGCTCATGACGGACGGCATCCTGCTGGCCGAAATCCAGCGGGACAGGCTGCTGCGCAAGTACAACGCGATCATCATTGACGAGGCCCATGAGCGCAGCCTGAACATTGACTTCATCCTGGGCTACCTCAAGCGCATCCTGCCTCAGCGGCCGGACCTGAAAGTCATCATCACCTCGGCCACCATCGACCCTGAGCGCTTCGCCAAGCACTTCGGCAGTGACGAAGCGCCCTCCCCCATCGTCGAGGTTTCCGGCCGTACTTTCCCGGTGGAGATACGCTACCGGCCGCTGTCCCAGCCGGCGGGCGGAGCGGATGAGGAAAGCGCCTCCGACGACGAACTGGAGGAAGACCGGGATCCCCTTGACGCCGTCTGCGACGCCGTAGACGAGTTAGCCACCGAGGCACCGGGCGACATCCTGGTCTTCTTCTCGGGCGAACGCGAGATCCGCGATGCGGCGGAGGCGTTGAATGCACGGATTCAGTCCAACCGCAGGCTCGCCGGCACCGAGGTGCTCCCGCTCTTTGCCCGCCTCAGCCTCCAGGAACAGCACAAGGTTTTCCACCCGGGAAGCAAGCGTCGCATCGTCCTGGCCACCAACGTGGCCGAGACGTCCCTGACGGTTCCGGGCATCAAGTACGTCATCGATACGGGCACGGCACGCATCTCGCGCTATTCCCACCGCACCAAGGTCCAGCGCCTGCCCATTGAGCGCGTGTCGCAGGCATCGGCAAACCAGCGCTCCGGGCGCTGCGGACGCGTGTCGGATGGAATCGCCATCCGGCTCTACTCCGAGGAGGACTTCGAGTCACGCCCGTTGTTCACCGATCCTGAAATACTTCGTACAAACCTCGCGGCCGTCATCCTCCAGATGACGGCCATGGGCGTTGCCCGCGGCCCTAAGGACATCGAAAAGTTCCCGTTCGTGGAGCCTCCGGATTCGCGTGCAATTAACGACGGCGTCACCCTCCTTCGCGAACTCGGCGCCCTGAGCGCTGTCCGCTTCGAAGACGGCACCGGTAACGGCGACGGCGACCACAACAGAGATGGCAACACACGAAACGGTGCCGGCAAAAACAAGAGCGGGCTGACCGCCGTCGGACAGCAACTGGCCCAGCTGCCTGTTGACCCGAGGCTCGGCCGGATGATCGTCGAATCGGGCAGACGCGGCTGTGTCCGCGAAGTGATGATCCTCGCTGCTGCCCTGACTATCCAGGACCCGCGCGAGCGCCCAACGGACAAGCAGCAGCTCGCCGCAGAGAAGCACGCCCGCTTCCGTGATGAGAACTCGGACTTCACCGGATTCCTGAATTTGTGGAACTACCTGCAGGAGAAGCAGCAGGAACTGTCCTCCACCCAGTTCCGACGGCTCTGCCGCAATGAGTTCATCAACTACCTGCGGGTCCGTGAGTGGCAGGACCTTTTTGCCCAGCTCCGCCAGCTCGCCAGGCCCCTGGGCATCAGCCTGGACAATAAGCGACTTGCCGATCCGGTGGGCAACCACGACGGTATCCACATCAGCCTGCTTTCGGGGCTGCTCAGCCACATCGGCATCCTGGACGAGCGCAAACGTGAGTACGCCGGTGCCCGCGGCAGCCGCTTCGCGATCTTCCCGGGCTCGGCCCTGTTCAAGAAGTCGCCAACGTTTGTCATGGCTGCCGAGCTGGTGGAAACCAGCCGCCTTTGGGCGCGCGTGGCAGCCAAATTCGATCCTGTATGGGCGGAACAGGTGGCCCCGGACCTCGTCAAGCGCAGCTACAGCGAACCCCACTGGTCCACCAAAATGGGCGCCGTGATGGCTTATGAAAAGGTCACGCTGTACGGCGTGCCCATCATCCCGCAGCGGAGGATCAACTACAGCCGGGTAGACCCTGTTCTTGCCCGCGAACTCTTCATCAGGCACGCCCTGGTGGAAGGCGACTGGAAGACCCACCACAAGTTCTTCCACCGCAACCGGGCCCTCCTGCTGGAGGTTGAGGAGCTCGAGGCCAGGATGCGCCGCCGCGATCTGTTGGTGGACGACGAGACACTCTTTGAGTTCTATGATGCACGGATCGGACCCGAGGTGGTGTCCGAGCGGCACTTCGACAAGTGGTGGAAGGAAGCCCGGCAGAAGAATCCGGACCTCCTGGACTATGACAAGTCCCTCCTCCTCAGTGAGGATGCCGAGGAGCTGGACGAATACGCCTATCCCAAGACCTGGTACCACAAGGGCTTTGAGCTGCCGCTGACGTACGAATTCCACCCTGTAGCTCCCGGCTCACCTCCTAATCCGTCCGACGGCGTCACAGCTGAAGTGCCGGTCCTTTTCCTGAATCAGCTTGATGATGCCCCGTTCCGCTGGCTGATTCCCGGGCAGCGTGTTGAGCTGGTGACGGCCCTGATCAAGTCGCTGCCCAAACAGATCCGCAAGAACTTCGTGCCTGCCCCTGACATTGCCCGGCAGGCAGTGGCGGCCCTCGAAGCCGATTTTGATCCCGCCACTGACGAACTGGAAGCGTCGCTGGAACTGGCCCTGCGCCGGATCCGCGGGCACGTTATCCCGCCGGGATCCTGGAATTGGGAAGCCGTACCGCCGCACCTCCGCGTGAGCTTCAAAGTAGTGGACAGCACGGGCAAGGTTCTGGATGAGGGCAAGGACCTTGGAGTGCTCCAGGAGCGCCTGGCACCGGCAACCCGCCGTGCCATCGCAGAATCCCTGGGAGCAACCCCCGGGACCACAGGTCCAGGCGCCCACGGGAACGGCTCCAGGGGCGGAGCCTCGGACGGAGGCGGAGTCGGAGGCCGGGCGGGCGGCCGGACTGCAGGCGGAGGCCGTGGTGACGTCGAGGCCGGTGCAGGCGGGCAAACCGCGTCCGCCGGTTTCAGGGAACTCAGCGGCCTGACCACCTGGACCTTCGGCACCGTTCAGCGGCAGGTCAGCAACACGGTCAAGGGACACTCCGTTACTGGTTACCCTGCCTTGGTGGACGAGGGCAGGTCGGTGGCGCTCCGGGTTTTCCAGACGCCCTCCGAACAGCTGGAGTCCATGCGGGGCGGCGTCATCAGGCTTCTGGCCCTTAGGGTGCCCGCGCCCGACCGGTATGTGCTGGAGCACCTGAACAACATCGAGAAACTGACCTTCAGCCAGAATCCCCATGGCTCTGTATCCGCGCTGATAGCTGACTGCGCCCTCGCTGCCATCGACAAGCTGACGCCGGTGGAACTGCCTTGGGACCGCGAAGCCTTTGACGCCCTCTACGAGCAGGTCCGGGCTGAACTGATCGATACCGTTTTCGGCGTGACAGCCGTGGTGGAGCGCATCCTCTCGAGCACCCGGCGGATCGAGAAGCAGCTCCGGGGAACCACCAGCCTGGCCCTGATCAGCGCCCTTAATGATGTCAAGAGCCAGTTGGAACAGCTGGTGTATCCGGGATTTGTGGCCAAAACCGGGTACGCACAGCTGAGTCAACTCCCCCGCTACCTCGCCGCCGTAGAAAAACGGCTGGAACGCCTGCCGGGCAATGTCCAGCGCGATGCGCTCCACATGGCTGCCATCCAGCGGCTGGAGGACGACTACGACGACGCCGTCTCCGCCCTTCTCCCGGGGCGGCAGGCGGGTTCAGAGCTAAGGCAGGTCCGGTGGATGATCGAAGAACTCAGGGTGAGCCTCTTCGCCGTCGAACTCGGCACGGCCTACTCCGTGTCGGAAAAGCGGATCCGGGCCGTGCTGAACAAAGCCCTGGCCCCTGCCTAGGCCTTGAGCCACATCATCGTCTAGCTTTCCGGAACGAACTCCCCGTAGCCTGCCGCCCTCAATCCCTCACGCAGCTTCTCCGCGTTCGCGTCCAATACAGCGGGGTCCGGATTCTGGTCCGCCGAGGCGAAGTCGAAGTCTGCCATGCTCTGGGACGGCCAGACGTGGACGTGGAAGTGGTTGATTTCGTAGCCTGCCACGATGAGCCCGGCACGCTGGGCGTTGAAAAGCTCCACCTGGACAGCGCCAATCCGCCGTGCCACTTCCATCACCTTCGCCAGCGTTTCCGGTGACGCATCGGTCCAGCGGTCCACCTCTTCAGTAGGGACAACCAGAGTGTGGCCATCGGCCAGCGGGCCGGTGGTGAGGAACGCCGCAACGTCGGGTTCGCGCCAGACAAAGCGGCCCGGAATTTCACCGTTCAGGATCCTGGTGAACAGGGTACTCATGCGTTTGCCTCCTTGGCCGGAGCCTGCAGTGTGCTGGTATCCAGCACAAACCGATATTTAACGTCGCCTGCCACCATGCGGTCGTAGGCTTCATTCAGCTGGTCTGCCCGCACTATTTCGATGTCCGCAACCACGCCGTGTTCAGCACAGAAGTCGAGCATTTCCTGCGTTTCGGCGATCCCGCCGATGAGCGAACCCGCATAAGCTATCCGACGGCGGATCAGCGCACCGGGATTGACCGGAGGCATGGCCTCCGACGGCAATCCCAGCTGGAACAAGGCGCCGTCCCGGCGCAGGGTGCGGAAAAACGGGTTCAGATCGTGGGGTGCCGCGACGGTGTCAATGATGACATCGATGCTCCGGCCAGCAGCAGCCATGGCGTCCTTGTCCGCCGAAAGGATGACTTCATCCGCTCCCAGCTCCAGCGCCGCCGGGACCTTCGACTCGGAGGTCGTGAAGACTTTAACCACGGCTCCCATGGCCTTGGCAAGCTTGACGGCCATGTGCCCCAGCCCGCCCAGGCCCACCACGCCCACCACGTCGCCTTCCTCCACATTGAAGTGACGCAGCGGAGAGAAAGTGGTGACGCCGGCACAGAGCAGCGGGGCCACGGCAGCCGGGTCCAGGTTCCCGGGAACGTGGACCACGTAGCGCCGGTCAACCACTACGGCGGACGAGTAGCCACCTTGGGTGACAGACCCGCCGTTGCGTGCATCCGGGGCCCCATAGGTCCCGGTCATGCCGTTCTCGCAGTACTGCTCCAGTCCTTCAAGGCAGCTCTCGCATTCACGGCAGGAGTCCACCATGCAACCCACACCCACCAGGTCGCCCGGGGAGAAATCATCGACGGCAGACCCCACGCGGCTGACAGTTCCGACGATTTCATGGCCCGGCACCAGCGGATAGTGCTGTGATCCCCACTCACCACGCGTTGCATGGACGTCGGAGTGGCAGAGGCCGCAAAAGTCAATGGCGATCTCGACGTCGTCGTCTTTGGGCGCACGCCGTGCCAGCGTCAGGGGCACCAGGCCGCTGTTGTCAGAGACGGCACCATACGCGGCCGCGAGGCGGTTGCCGGCCAGGAGGTCATCGCTGTTCGCAGGAGAAGCAGGGCGGTCGACGGGAGAAATGGGTTGGGCGCGAGGTGGCGGTACGGGTCGTCCAGGAGTCATACTGCGACGCTACCCCCGCTGGCCGCGGCATTTCCACTCGACGGTCTGGTTCGGCTTGGTTGGTGCAGCCTGGTCAAGGTTGAACGCTGCCGCCGGGCTCGTTCCCGGTGACGACGGGCAGCGACGGATTATTGGACCACTCCGAGAAGGAACCTGGATAAAGCGAAGCCCGTATGCCCGCTATTTCCAGTGCCGCCACCTCATGGGCGGCAGTCACGCCGGAGCCGCAGTACACCGCCACCGGGACGTCGTCAGTGATGCCCAGCTCTTCGAAGCGCCGCCGGAGTTCCGGCGCGGGCAGGAAGCGGCCGAATTCATCCACGTTATCCGACGTCGGCGCGCTGACGGCGCCGGGAATGTGGCCGGCGCGCGGATCAACAGGTTCGAACTCGCCGCGGTATCTTTCCCCGGCCCGGGCATCCAGGAGCACGCCTTTTCCCGCCCAGCTTCCTGCGGTGGCCGCATCAATGGCAGGCATACTGCCAGCACTCATAGAGTCATCAGCAATGACATCAGCAAAAGAAACATTGCCGGGAAGGGATTCCGCCGGTCCCTCCTCAAGAGGGAGTCCGGCAGCCCGCCAGGCGGCCAGGCCGCCGTCGAGCAGATAGACCTCCTGGAGGCCCGCGTTTCGGAGCATCCACCAGAGCCGGGCCGCTGCCATGTTGCCGCTGTCGTCGTACGCCACCACAACATCGCCGTCGTTGATCCCCCAACGCCTGGCTGCGGCCTGGAAATCCTCAGCAGGCGGCAGCGGATGCCTGCCGCGGGCAGGGACGGCAGGCGCGGCGAGCTCGGTGGGGAGGTCCACGTACACGGCGCCTGGCAGATGGGAGGCCAGGTAGTGATCCCGGCCGTGCGGATCCCCGAGGGCCCAGCGAACATCCAGCAGGACAGTCCGCTGGCCGGCAGCCCGGCGGGCTTCCAGGGTGGCTACATCCATCAGAGGGCCCATCATTCTCCTTGGCTGGGGTCAGCAGTGGGTCTGACTACTCTAGCCTCCGGAGCAGCGCGGGTAGGCTGGTGCGGTGAATAGGGCAAGCAGCACCGACCGCTCCTGGGCAGACCAGGCCGTCCGCAAGATCAGCGCAGAAAACAACCGCTCCGCCGACACCCATCTCTACTCGGTCCCCCTTCCCGAACACTGGGGTGTCCAGCTCTATCTCAAGGACGAATCGACCCACCGCTCCGGCAGCCTCAAGCACAGGCTGGCCCGTTCCCTCTTCCTGTTCGGCCTGGTGAACGGTTGGATCAGGGAAGACACCACCATCGTGGAGGCCTCCAGCGGGAGCACAGCGGTCTCGGAGGCGTACTTCGCGCAGCTGTTGGGGCTTCCCTTTGTGGCAGTGATGACCCGTACCACCAGCCCGGAGAAAATCGCACTGATTGAACAGTTTGGCGGCTCCTGCCTGCTGGTGGACCATGCATCGGAGGTCTATGCCGTGGCCAGGGAAGTAGCAGAGACCAGCCGCGGCCACTACATGGACCAGTTCACGTACGCGGAACGGGCCACAGACTGGCGGGGCAACAACAACATTGCGGAATCGATCTTCCAGCAGCTGGAGCTGGAAGAGTACCCGGTGCCTGACTGGGTGGTTGTTGGGGCCGGCACAGGCGGCACCAGCGCCACCATAGGCCGGTACCTCCGCTACCACTGCCACCAGACCCGGCTGGCTGTGGTGGATCCCGAAAACTCAGCCTTCTATCCGGGCTGGCGTGACGGTGTGCCGGACTACAGCACCGGGATGCCGTCGCGGATCGAAGGCATCGGCCGGCCCAGGATGGAACCCAGCTTCGTCCCTTCAGTGATCGACCGTATGATTCAGGTCCCGGACGCCGCCTCCGTGGCCGCCATGCGGCATCTGCGGACAGTCGCGGACCTGCACGCAGGGCCTTCAACGGGCACCAATTTGTGGGGCGTCTGGCAGCTGGTGGCGGAGATGATCGCCGACGGACGGCGCGGCAGCATTGTGTCGCTCATGTGCGACGGCGGGGAACGCTATGCGGGGAACTACTACAACCCTGCGTGGCTGGCCAGCCAGAATATGGATCCTGAGCCATACGAAGCGGTGCTCAAGAAGTTCTTCGAAACGGGTGTTTGGGAGGGGTAGTTCCGGCGGGCTTTGGTTGCTACACCTCCACCGATTCCCCGGGGGCAAGGTGCACAAACTCGGTTCCGTACTTGCCACCCAGCCGGCTCACATGCGATTCCACCATTTTGAGGCCCATGTCATTCAGCAGCCCGTCATGGATCTGAAACGCACGCGCGGCCCGTACTCCGATCACAAAATCGACCACCTCGCTGGCCTTGTTCCACGGTGCGTGGAGGGGAACCAGGAGGGTCTGGACGCTCATGCCGTCCGGGATGATAAAGGAGTCCCCGGGATGGTAGACATTCCCGTCCACGAGATACCCGATGTTGACCACCACGGGGATCTGGGGATGGATCAGGGCATGCTGGCCGCCGTAACTGCGGATGCTGAATCCCGCCGCCTCGAATGAGCTGCCGGGCTCCACCGTATGGATCCGGCCTGCCGCTTCCGGTGCCTCTTCACGCAGGTGGGCCGCCACACCACCTGGGCCGAACACCGCCAGGCTGTCATTCCCGCGCAGCGCATTCACCATGGCGGGCACGTCGATATGGTCACCGTGCTCGTGTGTGACCAGCACCGCCTCCGCACCGGCCAAGGCTTCCTTCGTCTCCGAGAACGTCCCTGGGTCCAGCACCAGCACCCGGCCGTCCTTTTCGAGGCGGACGCAGGCGTGTGTGTATTTTGTCAGCTTCATAGCGCCAGCCTAGGGGGCGGCTGTAAAGAGTGTCCACGAGGCCCAGGGCCGGTCCCGCGCTCACGGCTCAGGAGGCTCCGGCTGGTAATCTTGATCTTTGCCACCATCCCACAGGGAAGCGAGTCCTCCAATGCCGTTCGGCACCAAGGCTGACGAAACCACGCCGTCCACCTCTGCCCCCTCACCCGCTACGGCTGCGGGCAGCGGAGGAACGGGAGCCGGAAAGGAACAGCGCGTCACCAAGCAGCGCCTGGCCATCAGCGCCGCGCTGGACGACCTGGATGACTTCGTGAGCACGCAGGAGCTTTACCGGATCCTCCAGAACCAGGGCGTCTCTGTTTCACTCGCTACGGCCTACCGCATTTTGCAGTCCCTCGCTGATGAAGGACTAGTTGATGTGCTCCGCAACGGTGAAGGCGAGGCCGTTTACCGCCGCTGCGCCGTAACTGGCCACCATCACCATCTCCTGTGCCGCAACTGCGGCAAGGCCGTGGAAGTCGAAGCCCCTGCGGTGGAAACGTGGGCTGCCCGGACGGCGAAGGACCACGGCTACACCGATGTGGCACACACCGTGGAGATCTACGGTCTTTGCCCCGACTGCACTGCCCGCAAGGCAGCCGGCGAGCTCTGACTGGCCAAGGTCTCTACAGCCTCAGCAAGCAAGCAGGGCCTCTCTTACAAGGGCTTGAGCAAATAGGGCCTCAGCAGAACCGGCTCAGTAGAAACGGCTCAGCGCGCAAGCATAACGCGCCCGTTGAGCCCCTTCTTCGCCCGGACGGTTCCGATCACCCGGCACACCACGTAGATCAGGAATGAGAGCGTTGTGACGTAGGGGCTGATGGGTATGCGTCCGCCCAGGGCCAGGAGGATTCCCCCCACTGTGGCAGTCATGGCGAACGCCACGCTCAGCACCACCACGGTGACGGGCGAGGACGTTACGCGCAAGGCAGCCGCAGCCGGGGTGATCAGCAGAGCCAGCACCAGAAGAGCTCCCACCACCTGGATGGACAGCGCCACGCTCACCCCCAGCAGCACCATAAAGACGAGTGCCAGGGTGCGGACGGGAACGCCGCGCGCTTCGGCAAGCTCCGGGTCAACGCTGGCGAAGTTCAGCGGTCGCCAGATTGCCACCAGGGCCACCATGACCACCACGGCAGTTCCGGCGAGTGCCTGCAGCTGCACGGTATCGACCGAGACGATCTGCCCGGTCAGGAGACCAAACTTGTTGGCGGCCCGGCCCTCATAAAGGGATAGGAAAAGGATGCCCAGGCCCAGCCCAAACGGCATGATCACACCAATGATCGAGTTTTTGTCCCTGGCCCTGACTCCCATCAGCCCGAGCAGCAGCGCCGCTGCCACTGAACCAATCAGCGAGCCGAAAACGATGTCCGCCCCGATCAGAAGGGCAAAGGCCGCCCCGGCGAACGACAATTCAGAGATGCCGTGAACAGCAAAGGCGAGATCCCGCTTCATCACAAAAGTGCCAACAAGTCCGCCCAGCAGACCCAGAACCGCACCGGCCCAGATGGAGTTTTGGACCAGGACCAGCAGTTCGCCGTAATTCTCGAAGCTGAAGATCGATCCGATAATGCTGTCCGGGTCCATCAGGCCATCTCCGCTGCGGTGGCGGGGACTTCTGCATGATGGTGGGTGGTTGCATCCGGCAACCCGACGACGACGATGCGTCCGTTGGCGTGGATAACCTCAACGTGGCTGCCATAGAGGTCCGACAGCACCGCGGTGGTCATGACCTCCTCCGGTGTCCCCACTTTGAACCGGCCTCCGGCGAGGTAGAGCACACGGTCCACGTAGTCGATGATGGGGTTGATTTCGTGCGTGACGAAGACCACTGCACTGTTTTGGTCGTGGCACTGTTTGTTGATCAGCGCGCTCACTGCCTGCTGGTGGTGCAGGTCCAGGGACAACAGTGGCTCGTCGCAGAGCAGGACCTTGGGATCCGTGGCGAGGGCCTGGGCAACGCGGAGCCGCTGCTGTTCGCCGCCTGAGAGTTGCCCCACCGGCACCTTGGCGTAGTCGCTCGCTCCAACGAGTTCCAGGAGTTCATCTATCCTGCTGTTTGCCTTGGAGGCTGCCAGGCGCAGTCCCCAGCGGTGGCCATCCACCCCCAGCCCCACCAGGTCACGGGCCCGCATGGGGGTATCAGGGGAAAAAGACTTCTGCTGGGGGATATAACCAATCAGTTTGCTTCCCCGCTCCACCGGGTGGCCGCCTAGCGTGGCGTTCCCTGCATGCAGGTCCTGAAGGCCAAGGAGCACCTTGAGGAAACTTGTCTTCCCACTGCCGTTAGGTCCAAGCACGGCGAAGAACTCACCAGGCCTGATGTCCAGGTTGAGATCCTCCCAGAGCGCCCGTTTGCCGAACTTCAGGGACGCCCCGCGGAGGCTCACCACTGGTTTCAACTATTTTTTCTCCAAAACTTTGCTGACGTTGTCAACATTGTCCGTCATCCACTGCAGGTACGTCTTGCCCTCGGGCAGTGTTTCGCTGAAGTCGATCACGGGAACACCGGCCGCTTCGGCCGCCTTCTTGAGCGCTTCAGTCTGCGGGCCCTCTGTTTGATCGTTGTATGCGAGGAAACGAATGTCTTTTGAACCGGCCAGGTCCGTTGCTGCCTTGAGCACTGCCGGCGGGACGTCGGTTCCTTCCTCGATAGCGGCACTGTAATCGGCCGGCGTCTGGTTCTCCAGCCCTGCCGCCTCCAGCAGGTACAGCGGGACAGGTTCAGTAACTGCTACAGGTGCCCCCGCTCCCCCGGCCGCCTTGAGCGCTGCGAGCTTGGCAGCGAGTCCATCCAGGCTTGACTTGAAGGTGTCGGCATTCGCCGTGAAGGTGGCTGCGGACCCGGGCTCGAGTTCGCCGAGCTTGGCTGCGAGGGCATCGGCCAGCTTGCCCATTGCATCCAGGCTGTACCACACGTGTTCGTTGAATTCGCCATGCTCGTCGTGCCCGTGCTCATCAGCAGGCTCGGTGGCCGCGGCGCCTGTGGCCGGGGCATCACTGGCCGGGGCATGATCAGCCTCTTCCTCCGGCGCCAGGCCCGAGATTTCGACCGCAGTCAGGATGCTCTCATGGGAAATATTGCTGTCCTCGGCCATCTTGTCGACGAAGCCGTCGTAGCCGCCACCATTTTCAATCACCAGGTCTGCCTTTGAAACAACCAGCCGGTCCTGCGCCGTTGCCTCGTAGGAGTGCGGGTCCTGGCTGGTCTTGGTGATAATGGCGGATACGTTGACTTTATCGCCGCCGACAGAGCGGGCGATGTCGCCGTAGACGTTGGTGGACGCGACAATGTCTATCAAGCCCTCAGAAGGCGAAGTGGACGATGCTGACGATGCTTCACCACCCGGACCGCAGGCGGTGAGCAAAAGGCTCAGGCCTGCGAGGGCGGCCACGGATGTGCGGGCGGCGGCAGAACGGCGCACGAAAACCTCAAATCTGTTTAGGGGGATGGACTTCTACGTCTTGGGAGAGTCTAACCCCTAAATGGGAATGATTCCTATTTAGGGAGCAGCCCGGCATGGTCATTCTCCGTTGGGCTGGCCGAGCCTCCTGATCCCCGTCGCCTGGGTTGCATCCCGGATCTCACCCACAAGCTGCTCAATGATGTCTTCGAGGAACAGCACGCCTTGGGTCTGACCGTCACGGCCTATGACCCGGGCGAGATGCGAGCCTGTACGCTGCATGACGGACATCGCCTGTTCGATCTCGTCATCAAGCGCGAGGTTCGCCAATGAGCGGATCCGGCTTTCAGCAATGGGATGCTGATAATCCGCGTCAGGAATGGACAGCACGTCCTTTACGTGGAGGTAGCCGGCCAGCATGCTGTCGTCATCCAGCATGGGGAACCTGGAGAAGCCGGTCCTGCTGACTGCCTTCTCAAACTCCACCGGAGTGGTGGCCGCTTTCAGCATAACCAGGTTGTCCAGCGGCACCATGATGTCCGAGGCCGTGTGCTCGGAGAATTCCAACGCACCGGTAATGAGCCCGGCGTCATCGTCCACCAGCCCGTGGCGTGTGGACTCCTGGACAATGGACTGGACTTCTTCGAGCGTGAAGGACGAGTTCACCTCATCCTTGGGCTCAATCCGCATGAGCTTCAGGATGTGGTTCGCGGACCAGTTAAGCGCCACGATTGCGGGCTTCACCAGACGGGCAACGAACATCAGCGGCGGCGCCAGGAACAGCGCAGCCTTGTCTGCAACTGATACCGAGATGTTCTTCGGAACCATCTCGCCGAAGGTCACGTGCAGGAACGTCACCAGCATCAAGGCAATCGCAAAAGCCACAACGTCCGCCATCTCCACCGGCAACCCCAGCATTTCCAGCGGTGCGGCCATCAGGTGATGGATGGCGGGCTCTGCCACCTGGAGGATCAGCAGTGAACAAACAGTGATACCCAGCTGGGCGCAGGCGAGCATCAGCGACACATTTTCCATGGCACGCAACGTGGTCTGGGCGCGCTTGGAGCCTGCCTCGGCCAGGGGTTCGATCTGGCTGCGCCGTGCGGACATCACCGCGAACTCGGCAGCAACAAAAAAAGCGTTGCCGAGCAGGAGGATAACCAGCCAGAAAATTCCTTCCCAGTCGCTCATGGTGCGGTCCTCTCCGGGCCTTCATCAGCGTCCGGCGCGGCGGGTTGGAAGCAGATCCTGTCGATGCGTCGTCCATCCATCCTGGTAACACTCAATGTTCCGCCGCCCACTGGCACGGTGTCCCCAACAGTGGCGATGCGGCCAAGTTCGCTCATTACATAGCCGCCAACCGTCTCATAGGCGGACTCATCAGGAACGCTCAGGCCGGGAATCTGTTCGGACAGTTCATCCGGACGCAGCAGCCCAGGAAAGTACCAGTCCCCGGACGCACTCTGGAGGAGACCGGGCCGAACTTTGTCGTGCTCGTCTGCAACTTCGCCCACGATTTCCTCAACAAGGTCTTCGAGGGTGGCGATGCCGGCCGTTCCGCCGTATTCGTCCAGCACGACGGCGAGCTGCAGGTTTCCCTCGCGGAGTTCCGCGAGGAGGGCATCCAGATGGATGGTTTCCGGCACCCTGAGGACGTCGGTCATGATGGCGCCTGCTTCCAGGTTGGGCCGCCGGTCCCACGGCACAGCCACAGCCTTTTTGACATGCACCAGTCCCCTGATGTCGTCGGAGGACTCGCCAATGACCGGGAACCGGGAGTATCCCGTGCGCCGCGCAGCGTCCAGGATGTCCGAGATCGGCTGGTCGGCGTCGATGGTCTCCACACGGATCCGCGGCGTCATGACGTCGGCAGCCGTCCGGGCCGAGAAATTCAGCGTCCTGGCCACAAAGTTGGCCGTGCCGGCGTCGAGCGTTCCCATGGCGGCGGAACGCCGTACCAGTGAGGCAAGCTCGGCGGGTGTCCTGGCCCCTGAAATTTCTTCCTTGGCTTCAAGCCCGAACACGTTCAGGACCTTATTGGAGAAGCCGTTCAGCACCAGGATGGCGGGCTTGAAAAGGGCGGTGAAAACAAGCTGCGGCCTGGCCAGCGCTTTGCCTACGGGAAACGACAACGCGATGGCCATGTTTTTGGGCACCAGTTCGCCCAGCAGCATGGAGAGCAGGGTTGCCAGCGCCATGGCGATCACCAGGGAAATGGATGCTGCTGCGACGCCGGGAATACCTAGGGCAACCAGCGGGCCTTCCAGCAGCCTGCCGACGGACGGTTCCATCACGTAGCCGGTCAGCAGTGTGGTGAGTGTGATGCCAAGCTGGCAGCTGGAGAGCTGGGTGGAAAGGGACTTCAGGCATTTGAGCAGAGGAACGGCACCGGTATCACCGTTGTCGATGGCCCGCTGGACCGTCGCCTGGTCCAAAGCAATGAGGGAAAATTCGACGGCGACAAAAAAACCGGTGCCGGCGATCAGCAGGAAACCTGCTGCGAGAAGTAACCACTCCATTCAGCAACCCGCCCTGAAAGTCAGGGACAAGCGGGGAATCCAGGTGGTGTGAAGGATCTGGGCGGCGGGCCGCTTCCGGGGGAAACTGCCCGGCGGAGGATGGTCAGCCGAAGCCGACGGTGTTTCCATAGAGGCTCCACGGGCCAGGACCGGCGGAGAGTGATGGGCGCGCGTTCGGGGTTTGCCGGCTCTGCGGGTGGACTGTGCGGCGCTGTTCTTCGTGCTCCGCTGACAGCCCCCAGGCCGGCACCTAGATTTACTGTCCATAAGAGTTTCAGTCTACAGGAGCAGATTGCTGCCCCCGCGTGCTGTGCAGTCGGGGTGTGCAGTGGTGCTCTGCGGCACCTGCGGATTTTCGTTCGCAGCAGCTTCAGGCACGCCATATTCCACATTCTTGGCGTCACTTCATGATTTGGGTCACCCTTATTGGCAGTTAGCGCAAGATGCTCATTAGACTGGCAAAGGTCTGGGTTCAGAGGACGCAGAGAACTGGTTCGGATGTTGTGCTGAGGCACCGTGGCGGCCAGAGGGAAATCAAACTCATGGAAGAGGCGTATTTCAAGTGCCAGAGCAGCCTAGCCACCGTCTACCAGAGGAATTTGGCGGAAATGAGTGGCTCGTTGACGAACTGTACGAGCAGTACCAAAAGGACAAGAATGCTGTGGATGCCAAATGGTGGCCACTGTTTGAATCCTTCGACTCGGGCAGCGATTCTTCTTCCAACGGGAATTCGCCCCTCGCGGTCGCCCACCCCCCTACCCGTGAAATGCCTGCCGTAGCTCCGGCCCAGGCCCCCGCAGCTCCGGCACCGGCGCCGGCAGCGCAGCCTGCCGCATCCGCTCCCGCTCCGGCACCTGCACAGGCACCCGCACCGGCAAAGAAGGCCCCTGCAACTATTGCCCGGGACGGCGCAAAGATAGCCGAGCCCGGAACCGGATCACAGCCGATCCCCGCGCAGCTCCCCAAAAATGTCAAAGCGCCCACGGCGCCCGAAGAGGACGTTGTCTCAGTCCTCCGCGGCCCGGCTAAAGCCATCGCCTCGAACATGGTCACCAGCCTGGAGGTGCCCACCGCCACCAGCGTGAGGGCCATCCCGGCAAAGCTGCTGATCGACAACCGTGTTGTCATCAACTCCAACCTGGCCCGCGCACGCGGCGGCAAGGTGTCCTTCACCCACCTCATCGGTTATGCCGTCATCCGGGCCCTGTCGCAGTTCCCGTCCATGAACGTCTACTACGACGAAGTGGACGGCAAGCCCGTTGCGGTCCAGCCTGCACACGTAAACTTCGGCATCGCCATTGACATGCCCAAGCCTGATGGAACGCGCCTGCTGATGGTGCCCAACATCAAGAAGGCAGAGACGCTTAACTTCTCTGAGTTCTGGCACACCTACGAAGACCTCATCAAGCGCGCCCGTGCCGGCAAACTAACAGCCGACGACCACTCCGGCACCACGGTATCCCTGACCAACCCCGGCGGCATCGGCACGGTGCACTCCGTGCCGCGGCTTTCCAAGGGACAGGCCGCCATCATCGGCGTCGGTGCCCTGGACTACCCTGCCGAGTTCCAGGGCGCCAGCGAAAAGATCATTGCGCACAACGCCATCAGCAAGGTCCTCACGCTGACGTCAACCTATGACCACCGTGTCATCCAGGGAGCCGGCAGCGGCGAGTTCCTGAAGCTTGTCCACCAGCTGCTGCTCGGCGCGCAGAACTTCTATGACGAGATCTTCGAGTCCCTGCGCATTCCGTACGAGCCCGTGCGCTGGAGCCCGGACCTGCAGGTGGACCCATCTGACCAGATCAACAAGGTCGCCCGGATCCAGCAGCTCATCCACTCCTACCGTGTGCGCGGACACCTGATGGCGGATACCGATCCGCTCGAGTACGTCCAGCGCAAACACCCGGACCTTGACGTGCTGACCTATGGGCTGACCCTGTGGGACCTGGACCGCGAATGGCCCACCGGCGGCTTTGGCGGCAAGCCCGTGCTGAAGTTCCGCGACATCCTGGCCGTGCTCCGCGATGCCTACTGCCGCACCACCGGCATCGAATACATGCACATCCAGGAGCCCGAGGAACGCAAGTGGTTCCAGGATCAGCTGGAGCACCCGTACTCCAAGCCCACCCGCGAAGAACAGCTCCGTATCGTCTCCAAGCTGAACGCGGCCGAGGCCTTCGAGACGTTCCTGCAGACCAAGTTCGTGGGCCAGAAGCGCTTCTCGCTCGAAGGCGGCGAGTCCTTGATTCCGCTTCTGGACGCCATCATGTCCGACGCCGCGGACGACGGCCTGGACGAAGTGGCCATCGGCATGGCCCACCGCGGCCGACTGAATGTTCTCACCAACATCGCCGGCAAGACCTACGCCCAGGTCTTCCGTGAATTCGAAGGCACCCAGGATCCACGCTCCGTGCAGGGATCAGGTGACGTCAAGTACCACCTCGGCACCGAAGGCACCTTCACCTCGGATAACGGCAAGGAGACCAAGGTCTACCTGGCTGCCAACCCGTCCCACCTTGAGGCTGTGGACCCCGTGCTGGAAGGCATTGTCCGCGCCAAGCAGGACCGACTGGATCAGGGCGAGGCGTTCCCCGTGCTGCCCATCATGGTCCACGGAGACGCCGCCTTCGCCGGTCAGGGCGTGGTGGCTGAGACCCTGAACCTTTCCCAGCTGCGCGGCTACCGCACCGGCGGCACCATCCACGTGGTGGTTAACAACCAGGTCGGCTTCACCACCGCACCTTCATCATCACGGTCCTCGACGTACTCCACGGACGTCGCCAAGATGATCCAGGCCCCCGTGTTCCATGTGAACGGTGACGACCCCGAGGCGGTAGTCCGCATCGGGCAGCTCGCTTACGAGTTCCGCCAGCGTTTCCACAAGGACGTTGTCATCGACATGGTGTGCTACCGCCGCCGTGGCCACAACGAGGGTGATGACCCCTCGATGACCCAGCCCCTGATGTACAACCTGATCGAAGCCAAGCGCTCCGTGCGGAAGCTGTACACCGAGTCGCTGATCGGTCGTGGCGACATCACCGAAGAAGAAGCCGAGCAGCTGCTCCGCGACTACCAGGAGCGCCTGGAGCGGGTCTTTGCCGAGACCCACGCGGCCCAGACGTCACCCATCCCGATCATCACGGCCGACTCCGCCGCGGTATCGGACATCGAGCGTCCCATCGCCCAGCAGTCCGACTCCGGGTCCAATGCGCCGGCGTCCACCGCCATCTCCCCTGAAACCCTGGCCCGCATCGGCAAGGCGCACGTTGAAATCCCCGACGGTTTCACTGTCCACGCAAAGCTCAAGCAACTGCTCGAGAAGCGCGAACAGATGTCACGCGAAGGCGGCATCGACTGGGGCTTTGGCGAGATTGCGGCGTTCGGATCCCTCATCATGGAAGGCGTCCCCGTGCGCCTGGCCGGGCAGGACTCCCGCCGTGGAACGTTCGTTCAGCGCCACGCTGTCTTCCACGACCGCGCCAACGGCAACGAATGGCTGCCGCTGGGCCACCTCTCGGACAACCAGGCCAAGCTCTGGATCTACGATTCCCTGCTGTCCGAATATGCGGCAATGGGCTTCGAATACGGCTACTCCGTCGAACGTCCCGATGCGCTCGTCCTGTGGGAGGCGCAGTTCGGTGACTTTGTCAACGGCGCGCAGACCATCATCGATGAGTTCATCTCCTCCGCAGAACAGAAGTGGGGCCAGCGGTCCTCCCTGGTGCTGATGCTGCCGCACGGCTATGAAGGCCAGGGCCCGGACCACTCCTCGGCGCGGATCGAACGATTCCTGCAGATGTGTGCGGAAGAAAACATGATCGTCGCCAACCCCACGACGGCGGCATCCCACTTCCACCTGCTGCGCCGCCAGGCGTACAGCCGCCCCCGCAAGCCGCTGATCATCTTCACTCCGAAGCAGTTGCTCCGCCTCAAGGGCGCGGCTTCCTCCGTGGAGGACTTCACCACCGGCAGCTTCCGCACCGTTATCGGTGACCATGAGCAGCTGGCGGCGGACGCCGTCGAACGCGTCCTGCTGGTCTCCGGCCGCCTCTACTACGATCTCCTGTCCACCCGGCAGAAGACGGAGGACAAGACGACGGCGATCGTCCGCGTGGAGCAGCTCTACCCGCTGCCGCACGCGGAGATCGCGGCGGAGCTTGCCAAGTACCCGAACGCGGAAGTGGTGTGGGCCCAGGACGAGCCTGCCAACCAGGGGCCGTGGCCGTTTATGGGGCTTAACCTCCCGGGCGCGCTTGACCGTGCCGTCCGGCTGGTATCCCGTCCCGCTTCGGCCTCTACGGCTGCCGGCTCCATGAAGCGGCACGCGGCCGAGCAGGATTCGCTCCTGAAGCAGGCATTTGCACGGAAGTAGCCACGAGGCTGCCCGGCCGGACGTCGAAATACCAGACTCCGGCCGGGCAGTTCTGTTTAATGGGGGGTGGGCCGCTTCCCGGAAACGGTCCGGCAGCAGCAGATGCGGGCTACGCGTCATGTCATTCAGCACTGAAGTAAAGAGGAATCCGTGGAAGACAGGAAGCTGCGCATCGCAGCTGTTGGAGATGAACTGCTGGCCGGGCTTGGGGATCCCAGGGCACTCGGCTGGCTGGGCCGCGTTTTGGCCCGCACTCCCCAGGATGGCGTGGAACTGGAAAGCTATGCCCTCCCCTGCCCGCAGGAGGGAACGGAAGGGTTGGCAGCCCGCTGGCTGGAGGAGGCCGGACGCCGGTTCGGTGACCAGCACGAGAACCGCCTCGTGATTGGACTGTCCGGCCGGGACATTGAATTCGGCCTTTCCACTGCACGCAGCCGGCTCAACCTGGCAAATATCCTGGATTCGGCATCGCAAAACAGGATTGAAGTCTTTGTGGTGGGGCCGCCCCCCACCCTGGACCCGGCACAAAACCGGCGCCTTGGCGAGCTGAATACTGCCTTCGCCGATGTGACCACCCGCCGCAAACACCTTTACGTGGACACGTTCTCTCCACTGGTCAACCATGAGCAGTGGCGGCAGGACCTCGCCGCTAACAGCGGAACCCCCGGACAGGCGGGGTATGGCCTCATGGCGTGGCTGGTCCTGCATCGCGGCTGGTTCCAATGGCTCAAAATGGACGCTCCGGCCTAAGCGGCCACTTCGGCAGTTCGCGATATATCTTGACCTACTCCTGCTCCCGTTATAAGTTGGCCTAAGACACGATATATCGCGATCTTGGAGGAACCAATGGCAGAGGACAGCTGGACCGTCACCGATCCGCAAACAATCGACGTAGACAGTGTCAGGTCACTCAAGCTGGGCATGGTGCGCGGAAGGTTCGACGTCGTTACCCATGCCGAGCCGGTAACCCGGATTGAAATCACCGACGTGCAGGGCGACCCTGTGGCTGTTTCGTTTGTCGACGGCCGGCTTGAGGTCCGCCACCAGCTTCACGGGCCGCAAGGCTGGTTCAAGAACCTCATGGGAACCGTCAACCACAACAGCAATAATTCGGCGGTCATCAGCATAGCCGTTCCGGCAGGGGTCGAAGTGGAAGCGGGCACGGTCAGCGGTGACGGACTGGTGTCCGGGATCAGCGGGCACACCAGGCTCAACACCGTCTCCGGCTCGGTGATGGCGGATGGCACCAGTGGCAACCTCCACATCAACACCATCAGCGGGGACGTGGCAGCGCGCAATCACGACGGCGTCCTGACCGCCAAAAGCGTCTCGGGCG
Organism: Arthrobacter sp. CDRTa11; assembly: GCF_026427775.1. Lineage (NCBI taxonomy): Bacteria > Bacillati > Actinomycetota > Actinomycetes > Micrococcales > Micrococcaceae > Arthrobacter > Arthrobacter sp. CDRTa11. The sequence continues at coordinate 3,450,525 of NZ_CP044532.1, forward strand.
AAGTTACGGCCTCCGGCCGGTTCAGCAATATCCGCGCCAACACTGTCAGCGGCGACATGAGTTTTGACCTGTGGGGCTTTACCCATGATTTCGGGGCCAATTCAGTTTCCGGGGACCTGACCATCCGGCTCCCGCACGACGTCGGGGTGGACATTGTGGCGAAATCGGCCAGCGGGACAGTGGTCATCGACGACCAGCACTATGCGCAGTCCGGGGGCAAGGTGGAAACCATCGCCGGCCCGGACAGGAAGCTCATGCTGGTGCGAACCAACTCCGTCTCAGGCAAGACGTCCATCTTCCATGGCCACGCTCCGAGTAACGGGGAAACATCGGACGGCGAAACAAGGAACCCGGAAGCGGCGGGCTGATGCCTCCGGTCTTCGCCCATGGTGCCCTCCGGCTCTACCTTCTGGCTCTCCTGGAGTCCGGCCCCAAACATGGCTACGAGCTCATCAAGGCCCTCAAGGAGAGGTTCGGCGGCACATATTCCCCCAGCGCCGGAACCATCTACCCGCGCCTGGGGAAGCTGGAGGAGGAGGGTCTGGTAGCTACGGAGTCGGTGGGCAGGCGGACAAACTATTTCATCACCGCTGCGGGGCTGGCGGAACTGAACAGCCGCCGGGACGAGCTCGCCGGCGTCGAAAACGACATCTCCGCCTCCGTCCGCCGCCTGGCGGACAACCTCCGCGAGGACATCCGCAGCAACATGCGCGGCCTGCGGGCAGATCTGGCAGCAACGGCCGAGGCGGCGCGTTCCGCAGCCCGCTCTGCCGACTTCAGGATGACAGGTAACCGGCAGCCCCACGACGGGAACCGGACGCTGAAGGAGGCCGAGCTGCTCCTTCAGGCGTTCCGCGACGACCTCCGGATCGAACTTCGACTGGAGGCGAGCCGGCAGCCGCTCAGCCCCCTGGCACTCGAAACCGTCAAGACCGTCCTTGACCAGGCCCGCATCTCCATCAGGAATTCGCTGCACGGTTGACTGGCGGGGCGGGTGAATGGCGGGGCAAGCCACTGCAGGGCCGGGCCGTTGCCGAACACCGCCTAGGTCATGGCTGCGTTCCTGGTTCGCGGCCTGTCCCTTCTTATGGGAGACTTGAGGGCAGCTCTTTTGAGTACCGAAATTAAGGAGGCCAGCTATGAGCAAGCGTGCACGTAAACGTCGTGACCGTAAGCGTGGCGGCGCGAACCATGGGAAGCGCCCCAACACCTAAGCAAAAGCTTGGAATCACGGTTTAAGCGAGGGACCCCGGAAGCCACACGGCTTCCGGGGTCCTTCGTCTTGAATCGGTTCTCGTCCCTGAATCAGTTCTTGACCGGTTCGTCCTGCCCGGTTTTCCGGGGATCGGATCCCTCAGCGGATCAGGTCCTCCGCAGCTGGCGGTGAATGCTAAGCGTCCACCGGGCGGATGGAATGTATCCGATCCAGGATGGCGTTCTTCAGGTTCTCCGGCGCGGCCTCGGTACATGACCGTTTCACCATGTTCCGGATCACGCATTCGAGGTCGTACTGCTGAGTGCATTCAGGGCAGTCATCAAGGTGGTGCTTGATCTCCGTGATGTCTTCACGGGTCAGTGCCCCGTCAAGGTACTCATAGATGCGTTGCATCCTGGCGTCGTCGCAGTCGCCCAATCCCTGGCAGTCGCTCATTTCCTGTTCTCCTGTTGTGTGCTTTCGGCCGCTTCCTGGGTTTCGACGGCGCCTTTGAATCCCCGATCGGCGGCATAGTCCGCCAGCATGTCCCGCAACATTTTCCGGCCGCGGTGGAGCCGGGACATCACGGTGCCGATGGGCGTGTTCATGATGTCCGAAATTTCCTTGTAGGCGAAGCCTTCGACGTCCGCGAAGTAAACGGCCAGCCGGAACTCCTCCGGAATTGCCTGCAGCGCGCGCTTCACATCTGAATCGGGCAGGTGATCGAGGGCCTCTGCCTCCGCTGACCTGAGGCCACTGGACGTATGGGACTCCGCCCTGGCCAGCTGCCAGTCCTCAATCGTGTCCGAATTGGACTGCAAAGGCTCCCGCTGCCGTTTCCGGTACAGGTTGATGTAGGTGTTGGTCAGGATCCGGTACAACCATGCTTTGAGGTTGGTGCCCGGCTTGTACTGATGGAAGGCCGAAAACGCCTTGGTGTACGCCTCCTGGACAAGGTCCTCGGCATCAGCCGGGTTCCGGGCCATGCGCATGGCAGCGGAATAAAGCTGGTCCACGTATTGCATTGCGTCCCGCTCGAAGCGGATGCGGCGCTCTTCCGGCGATTCGTTGGCCACGTCAACGGCGGGCTCTGCAGGCTCACCAGTGACGGTTTCAGGCTCTGCGGATTCTCCGGCAGCGGGGGCCTGCGCGTCGATACGGCTCTTGGCTTCGCTTCCGGAGGCCTCATACATGGCCTCTAGGGCCGGATCCAGGGTGCTCATTGCCTTCAAGTCTACTGTCACGCTCCGCGCGCGCTCCGAACCGTACTCCGGAGGATCTGATTCCAGAGTCTCCAAAACTACCGGGCCCGCGACTTCCGTTTCGTCCTTCACCAACGCCAAGGGCCAACTCCGCTCTTTGCCACTGCAGTTCATCGATTGGGGGTGTCCGGCATACCCGGACCCGCAAACCATAACCACTGGTGGCAGGCAAATATTCCTCAAAAGTGCAAGACTAGAACGGACTCCGCCGCATACGACGCGGTTCGTCCACCCAGGAGGAAATCCATGTCCTTTGTCCGTACTCTCGCCCGGCCCATGCTGGCATCCAGTTTCATCCTTGCCGGTCTGGACAAGTTCAAGAACGCTGATGATACCGCCCAGCAACTCTCGCCCCTTCTGCGCAAGGCAGCAGCCTCGTTGCCTTTCCAGACCAGCGAGAAGACACTGGCCAAGGTGATTGGCGGAACGCAGGTGGGTGCCGGTGTGTTGTTCGGACTCGGCAAGTTCGCCCGGCTGTCAGCAACACTGCTCACGGTTATCTCGGTTCTGAACACTTTTGTGGAGTGGCGAAGCGCGGACATCAGTTCCAAGGAAGGCCGGGATGCCCGGCGCAAGCAGCTCCTCAAAAACCTCTCCCTCAGCGGCGGCGCCTTGCTTGCCTCCGTGGATACGGCAGGCAAGCCCGGACTGGCCTGGCGCGCAGAGCACCTGGCTGCCGACGTGAAAAAGGGCGCTTCACACCTCGCTGCCGACACCAAAAAGACCACCGGGAAGCAGCTCCATAAGGCTGACAAGGCTGTCCGGCGAGTCGTGGATCAGGCAACGGGGGCCTAAGGACGCATGACCGGATCCATTGCCGCCCCTGCCCGAGACTCTTCCGAAACTGTGCCCCACTGGCCCGCCCCATTTGCCGCCAGGCCGGTCAACGCCACTGTTACGGTGCCGGGTTCGAAGTCCCTGACCAACAGGTTCCTGGTCCTGGCGGCACTGGCTGACGGCCCCTCCAGGCTGCGGGCACCGCTGCACTCGAGGGACTCCGCATTGATGATTGAGGCCCTGCGCCAACTCGGTGCCGGCATCACCGAGGTACCGGGGGACGGTGCCTTTGGGCCGGACCTCGAAGTGATTCCGCTGAGCCAGGACGCTCCCCCGGCTCGGACACAGATAGATTGCGGCCTCGCCGGAACCGTCATGCGGTTCGTTCCTCCGCTTGCCGCGCTTCGAAACGGCGAGAGCGTTTTCGACGGCGATCCGCACGCCAGGAACCGCCCCATGGGAACCATTATCGAAGCGCTGAAAGCCCTGGGCGTTGCGGTAGCAGCCGAGGACGGCGGCACTCCTGCCTCGTTGCCCTTCGTGGTCGAGGGCACGGGCGAAGTCCGCGGCGGACACTTGGTGATAGATGCCAGCGCGTCGTCGCAGTTCGTCTCGGCTCTGCTCCTGGTGGGAGCACGGTTTGCTGAAGGCCTGCACCTGGAGCACGTGGGCAAGCCAGTGCCAAGCCTTGACCACATCAACATGACGGTGGCCGTACTGCGAAGCGTGGGGGTTTCTGTGGATGACTCCGTCCCCAACCACTGGGTTGTCGCCCCGGGCCACATTCGGGCTTTCGACCAGCGCATCGAGCAGGACCTGTCCAACGCGGGCCCCTTCCTGGCCGCTGCCTTGGCATCCCGCGGAACGGTCCGCATCCCGAACTGGCCGGCCGGTACCACCCAGGTGGGCGACAAATGGCGCAGCATCCTGTCCGCAATGGGCGCCGAAGTCAGCCTGGCTGACGGCGTCCTGACCGTTACCGGCGGAGCTGGGATCCAGGGTGGCGACTTCGATGAAACCAGCGAACTTGCCCCGACTGTCGCCGCCCTGTGCGCCCTCGCCAGCGGGCCTTCCAGACTCACAGGAATAGCGCACCTGCGCGGGCATGAGACAGACCGGCTGGCGGGGCTTGTCACCGAAATCAACCGCCTCGGCGGCAATGCAGAAGAGACCAGCGACGGATTGGTGATCCGCCCGGCCAAGCTGCATGGCGGCGTCGTACATAGTTACGCAGACCACCGAATGGCCACAGCGGGCGCCATCCTTGGCCTCGCCGTGGAAGGCGTCGAGGTGGAGGACATCGCCACCACCGCAAAGACCATGCCGGACTTTCCTGCACTGTGGGCGGACATGCTGGCCCAGGGCCAGTCAACCGAGCCCCAGGGACCGGAGGGTTCCGTCGGTGGCACGCAGCACTGATTCTTGGGACGAGTCCGATGTCCGGATCCGTCCCAGCAAGAAGGGGTCCCGCCCGCGCACCAAGGACCGTCCCAGTCACGACGACGCTGTCACGGGACGCATCATCACGGTGGACCGCGGCCGGTATACAGCAGTGGTGGGTGAGGATTCGGGCGATGAGCGGGTGATCATCTCGGCAAGGGCCCGGGAATTGCGCCGTTCCCCCGTGGTTGCCGGAGATTTCGTCTCGCTGGTGGGGGATGTATCGGGGGAACCGGACACCCTGGCCCGCCTCGTCAAGATCCAGGACCGCAGGACACTCCTGCGCCGAAGCGCGGACGACACGGATCCGGTGGAGCGCGCAGTAGTGGCCAACGCTGATCAGCTGGTGGTTGTGGTGGCTGCCGCCAACCCGGAACCCCGCACAGGCTTTATCGACCGCGCCTTGGTAGCAGCCTACGACGCCGGGATTGACCCGCTGCTGCTGGTCACGAAGGCGGACGTGAAGGATCCTTCGGAGCTGTTGTCCAACTACGAGCACCTTGATTTCCCGGTGATCATCAGCCGCACGGCCGATTCCGAGGCGTCCGGCATCGACGCGCGTTCCGATGACGGACTGTCGGCCCGGCTGGACAGTAATGCCGTTGCCCAGCTCCGTGAACACCTCGATGGCAAGGTCACGGTGATGCTGGGGCATTCGGGCGTGGGCAAATCCACCATGGTTAATGCGCTGACAGGTGCCGAACGTGCCACCGGCGGCGTCAACGCGGTGACGGGGAGGGGGCGGCACACGTCATCGTCTGCCCTGGCCCTCAAACTGACTGACGCGCCGGCGGGCAGCTGGATCATTGACACTCCAGGGATCCGGTCCTTCGGCCTGGCGCATGTGGATCCGGACCGCATCCTCCGGTCATTCCCGGACCTCGAACCGGGAACAGACGCGTGCGAACGTGGCTGCAAGCACAACGCCGCCGCGGTCAACTGCGGCCTGGACGCATGGGTGGCCGAGGGCCACGCCGGCTCCACGGGTGCAGCCCGGCTTGCATCACTGCGGCGGTTGCTTGGCACTGATCCGCGGATGGAAGGCCAGGAAACCAAGGAACTCGGCAGCATGGGCTGACGTACGGCCAGCCGGAATCCGCTCACTGTTCGTCGGGTTTTTGCCGCTTTTCCTGCCTTCAGCGGACCGTGTCCGGGAGCGTCGGAACGGTTCGGGACGCCGATGTCCCCGCCCCTGCCTCGCTTTGACGGTAGTTTGGAACCATGATCCAACCCGCTTCGAGCTACAACGATGACTTGCGCCTGGCCCACGTGCTGGCCGACTCCGTGGACGACCAGACCATGAGCCGCTTCAAGGCCCTGGACCTCCACATCGAAACCAAGCCGGACCTGACGCCGGTCACAGATGCTGACAAGGCCGCTGAGGAAGCCATCCGAGGCCAGCTCTCCCGCTCCCGTCCCCGTGATGCCGTGCTCGGTGAGGAGTTCGGCAGCAGCGGACATGGTTCCCGCCGGTGGATCATCGACCCCATTGACGGCACTAAGAACTTTGTTCGCGGCGTCCCTGTCTGGGCCACACTCATCGCACTCGTTGACGAGGGCGAACCGGTGGTTGGCGTGGTCAGCGCCCCGGCGCTCGGTAAGCGCTGGTGGGCGGCCAAGGGCGCTGGAGCCTACATGGGCCGTTCCCTCGCCGCCGCCACCCGGCTCCGGGTATCGGACGTCTCGAAGCTCTCGGACGCGTCGCTGTCCTACTCCAGCCTGGGCGGGTGGAAGGAACGGGGCAACCTGGACGAGTTCCTGGAGCTCACTGAGGATGTGTGGCGGACCCGGGCATACGGCGACTTCTGGTCCTACTGCATGGTGGCCGAAGGGTCTGTGGACATCGCTTGTGAACCGGAGCTGAACCTTTACGACATGGCGGCGCTGGTGCCCATTGTGGTTGAGGCCGGCGGCCGGTTTACCTCCCTCGAGGGAGAGGACGGACCCTTCGGAGGCAACGCCCTGGCCACCAACTCCATCCTGCACTCGGAGGTCCTGAAGAGACTCAATCCCAGCCTGGACGATCTCCTGTCGTCCTGATCACCCGAATTATCAGCGGCGGACGCCTCCAAAAGGAGGCGTCCGCCGTCGTATCTTCGATGAGTAGGCCTATTTCAACGCCACGTAACAAAACCCTTAACATTCGGCCCGGCTTTTTCCCCGCCCGGCCCATGTCCTACGCTCTTAACAGGTCACGAGTGCCAGCGCTAAACCCCGGTTTGCTGGCCGGCAACCCTCCATTCGCGGTGGGGTGCCCCGGGTGACGACCAGGCCGGTCCGGAACGGATGCGGCAAGCGCGGATTCCCGGCACAGGGAGTCCTTTTCAGAGTGAGGTCTCTGTGACAACTGCCACCGTCTCCCCCAATACCGCTGCCCAGGCACGGCCCGGCACATCAACAGCACTGTCCGCTGATCGCCTTGCCATCGCCGGGCGTCCCCTTTCCGCCGTCACCGGAGCGGAGATCCAGGCTCCCCTGATCCAGGGCGGGCACGCCAGGTACGCCAACCTGGACTATGGTGCTTCGGCGCCGGCCCTCTCCGTGGTTTCTGCCTACCTCAACGAGATCCTGCCGTTTTACGCGAGCGTCCACCGTGGTGCCGGCTACGCATCCCAGATCAGCACTTCGGTTTATGAGAACTCACGCAGCATCGTCAGGGACTTTGTTGGCGGCCGTCCGGATGACTCCGTCATCTTCACCCGTAACACCACTGATTCCCTGAACCTGCTGGCCGGCTGCCTTCCGGCCACCGACGGGCGCAACCTGGGCGACGTCCTGTATCTCGACATCGAACACCATGCCAACCTCCTGCCGTGGCAGGGAGTCCCGCACCGCAGTGTCGTCGCCGCCGACACCCTCACCGGTACCGTCGAGGCTATCCGTGCCGAGCTGGAACAGGGCGGGGTGAGCCTGCTGGCCGTCACCGGTGCGTCCAACGTCACCGGCGAGATCCTGCCCATCCGGGCACTGGCGGCACTGGCCCACGAGCACGGCGCCCGCATCGTGGTGGACGCCGCACAGCTTGCACCGCACCGGCGGATCGACATCGCCGCTGACGACGTCGACTACCTGGCCTTCTCCGGCCACAAGCTCTATGCGCCCTTTGGGTCAGGTGTCCTGGTGGGCCGCCCGGACTGGCTCGACGCCGGCACTCCCCACCTGGCGGGCGGCGGCGCTGTCCGGGAAGCCAGGCTGGATGGCGTGAGCTGGGCCACCGGCCCGGCCAGGCATGAAGGCGGCTCCCCCAACGTCCTGGGCGCAGCCACTCTTGCCCGCGCCACCCAGGTCATCGCCGCCTTGGACCAGAACCGCTGGCATGCCCATGAGTCCGCCATCAGGTCCTTCCTGGTGGAAGGCCTTGAGAAGATCGACGGCGTCACAGTCCACCAGATCTTCAAGGACACCGACCCCGAGACCGATACCATCGGCGTCGTGAACTTCTCCGTTGCCGGCTATGACGCGGGACTGGTGGCTGCCTATCTGTCCGCCGAGCACGGCGTCGGCCTCCGTGACGGCCGTTTCTGCGCCCACCCCTTGCTCAAACGCCTTGGTCTTCCTTCCGGCTCCCTCCGGGCCAGCTTCGGACTGGGATCCCGCCTCGAAGACGCCCAACGGCTGCTGGCAGGCATCGAGGAACTGCGACGCACCGGCCTGGGCTGGGACTACGTGGTGGACGCCGGCCGCTGGGTCCCCGCCAATGACACCCGGACTTACCCGTCGTGGGCGCCGAACACCCCCGGCACCGCGGGCGCCGCTCCCTGCATCGAAGACTGACTGCGCCCAAGACTGAACTGCATCTGAGACTGACCTGCGCCCAAGACTGAAGTGCACCCCTTTCAAAGGTCCGGCGTGAGGCCTGCTGGAGGCCTGGTTCGTCGGTACGCGCCCGTGCGGTAAATTCGAAAGATACCCAAGGGCATCAGGCGAAGGAGGCCGCGCGTGGCACGGGGTGGCCCCAAACTTGACCACGGACGCCGTCGGGAACTCGCACAGAGCTTCCAGGACGGCGGCGAGCACTACCAGCGCGTCCGGCCCGGGTATCCCGCGGACTCAGCTGACTGGCTGATTCCCGTCGGGGCCCGGGATGCCGTTGACGTGGGTGCAGGGACTGGCAAGTTCACGGCCTTGCTGCTGGAGCGCGGCCTGGCCGTTTCAGCGGTGGACCCTTCCGCCGACATGCTCAAGCAACTGGCGATCCACTATCCACAAGTGGCGGCAAAGCAGGGTACAGCCGAGTCAACAGGTATGGCGAGCGGCTCCTTCGACGTCGTCAGCGTTGCCCAGGCCTGGCATTGGTGTGACCCGCTGCCAGCCAGCACGGAACTCGCACGGATTCTTCGTCCCGGTGGGACACTCGGCCTTATCTGGAACCAGCTGGACACGTCCATACCGTGGGTCCACCGGCTCTCACGGATCATGCACGCCGGAGACGTCTACAAGCCGGAATTCCGTCCTGTGGTGGGGTCTGAGTTCCAGGGGCTCGAAAGCCATGTGACACGGTGGGAAGACCGGCTCAGCACGGCGGACATCATTGAACTGGCCAAATCCCGGAGCTATTTCCTGAGGGCGGGTGAGGCCACCCGGAGTAAGGTCCTCGCCAATCTCGACTGGTACCTGCACGAGCATTTGGACCACACCGCCGGTGCTGGGCTGGGACTGCCTTACCTGACGCTGACCTGGCGGGCCATCAAGGCATGACGCCGGCTGACCACCGGGTAGGCTTGGTACCGTGAAGACCAGCGCGCCCTCCTCCTCGATCGAGGACTACGTCAAGGTCATATACTCCTTCACGGAGTGGCAGGACAAGCCCATCACGTCCTCCCAGCTCGCCCAGCGCCTGGGGGTGGCAAATTCCTCGGTTTCGGAAATGGTCCGCAAACTCAAGGACCAGGGCCTGGTGGACCACAAGCCGTACAGTGCCATCACCCTGACTCAGGACGGGGTACGGTTGGCCCTGTCCATGGTGCGGCGGCACCGACTAATCGAGACCTACCTTGTCCAGCAGCTGGGGTACAGCTGGGATGAGGTCCACGATGAAGCCGAACTGCTGGAGCACGCGGTCTCGGATACGTTCATTGAGCGCATGGCGGCCAAGCTGGGCAATCCCCAGCGCGATCCCCACGGGGACCCCATTCCTACTGCGGACGGAACCGTGCTGATGCCACCGGCCCGCCTGATGAGCGAGCTGGATCAGGGCCACACCGGCAGGATCACCAGGATCAGCGATGAGAACCCCGACCTCCTGCGGTACCTCTCCGCCCAGGAAATCGACCTGGACGCCGATGTTGAGGTTGTAGGCCGTAAACCCTTCGGCGGGGCCCTTGTGGTGCGGATCCGTTCTGCGGGCAGGAAACAGGAATATGACCTCACCGACGAAGTGACGTCAGCCCTCTGGGTGCACAGCGACCACCCCCACCCTGGCTGCGTCCTCGAGGACCGCTGAGTGAACCAGGCCGCCGGCAGCATGCCGAATTGGCGCGCGTGGCTGGCAGTGGCAGCAGGTGGCCTGGTGGGAACGGAAGTTCGCTACGGCCTGGGCCTTGCCTTCCCTGACGCTCCCGGAGCCATTCCGTGGGCCACACTCTTGATCAACGTTTCCGGGAGCTTTGTGCTCGCGGCACTGACCACCTTCTGGATTGCACGCCCTCACACTGCCTTCTGGCTCAGGGCCGGCATAGGCCCCGGGCTGCTGGGCTCGTTCACTACCTTCTCCGCTGTGGTATTCGCCATTGACCAAATGGCGCGGGCCGGCCAGCACCCAGCATGGATTGCCTACCTTGCCCTCTCCCTGATACTTGGACTGGGCGCCGCAGCAGCAGGTTGGCGCACAGGCAAGGTCCTTGCCGACAGGAAGGGGGCGGTTACATGATCGCCGCAGGGCTCGTCGGAGTGTTGGGTGTCCTGGGCGCGCTGCTGCGCTTCGCGGCCGATAGCTGGTTCGCACACCATGCTGCCCGCCGCCCTGTCACCACGGTGGGTGGAACACCGCGCCACTGGCCTTGGGCAACGTTGCTGGTTAATGTCACAGGCTGCCTCATTATCGGGCTGTCCATCGGTATCACCGGACGGCTGGGACTTCCCGCCGACTGGCACACCGCCGTGGCCACAGGTTTGGCGGGAGGGCTCACCACCTTCAGTTCCTGGACCACGGCCACGGTCCGGCTCCTGAGCGAAGCGCGGTTCACGGCGGCCGGACTGAACCTGGGCGGGAACCTCGTTGCGGGCTTCGCCGCCGCGGCCCTGGGCATTGCCCTGGTGACCTGGCGCTGACCGGTCCGGATCACCGGTTTGGCAGTGTCCCGTATCGTTGACTGTGATGATTAGCAGACGCGACGCGGCAATTGCCCTTGATGTACCTATGGAAATGGCCCAGCGGCATGGAGTCCCCAAGTGGCTGTCCGAAGCGGACCTGGGTGAGATCCTGGACAACCCACCACCGTGGCTTGTCCAGTCACGCGCCAACAGAACGGGCAAACGTCCGGTCTGGGTCCATTTGGAGTGCGCCGTCTGTGGGTATGAGGAAGCGGCACGGCCCAAGAAATGGTGGCCCGACTTCACCTACGTCACCTGCGGCCACCATGCTCCCAGCGAGCTGCCGCCCCCTCGTCCTGGCTTCGTCCGGAGCGAGTTCGACGGCGTCGGGACCCGTTTTGTGGGCATCGCTGACGTTTCCGTTCCGGACTGAGACCCGCCGCTTCCCGTCAACCCGCCAACCTACCCGTTCGCGGCCATTTCTTCAGGGACAGCCACGAGATCCATTTCCTTGCCATCGCGCAGGACGGCGATCTGAAGAGGCTGGCCGATAGCATCCGCGAAGAGCAGTTTTTGAAGGCTTTCGGCATTGCTGACCCGACGGTTTCCCGCCGTCAGGATAAAGTCGCCGGCCTGGATGCCCGCCCTGTCTGCGGGAGAACCTGCCAGCACCTCAACTACCCTCAGACCGTCGCGTTGCCCGGTCCTGACCACTGCACTGGCATTGAGCCGGATAGGTGTGCTGACCACGCCGAGGTAGGCCCGCCGCACACGGCCATCTGTCAGGAGTGCGGAGATGATGCGGCGGGTGGTGGCATTGATAGGAACAGCCAGGCCCAACCCTGCACCTGCCACCGCCGTGTTGATGCCCACGATCCGGCTATGGGTGTCTGCCAGGGCGCCGCCCGAGCTGCCTGAATTCAGGGCAGCGTCCGTTTGGATGACATCCTCGATGACCCGCCGGTTGCCGCCTGACCACACCGGAATCGCCCGGCCCAGGCCGCTGACCACACCGGCTGTCACGGAACCTGCCAGTCCCAGCGGATTGCCAACGGCCACTACCAACTGCCCTACCCGCAGGGACTCGGCGTCGCCGAACTCTGCCGGGGCTACTTTCGGCGCACGGCCGCGGATCACTGCAAGGTCGGACAGGGGATCCACTCCCACGAGCTCAAGCTCGGTCCGGCTGCCATCCGCGAAGACTGCATGCCCGTGATGTGTTCCGGCTACTACATGGGAGTTTGTGAGGAGGTAGCCGTCCTCAGTGAAGAGCACGGCTGATCCCGCTCCAAACCTGAACCTGCCATTTCGGCGGTTGCCGGTCATTTCAATGGCTGCAACGTGGGGAGTGACAGTTTCGGCCACCCGCATCACGGTTTTTGAGTAAGAGTCCAGGAGACCGTCGTCGGACTCTGGAGGATCGGGCACTGCTGGATTGGGCACTGCTGGATTGGGCTCCCGCGCCGGGTCCATGGCGCACCTCCTGCTCTTGCTGCCTCCCGGCTTCGGATGCTGGACTGGCGCCGGGTCCTACAGTGGACAACGATCGACGGCCCGGCCATAGTCCCTCCACCGCTACGCCGTTGGTGAACGCCGTCAGGGGGCTTCCCGGCCGTGCCGCGCGGGTGTAGCAAGCGGCTGTATCAATCGGCCGTGCCGAGCGGCCGTGCCAACGGAATGTGCCGACGGGCTCTGCCGACGGAGTGTGCCAGGTGGCCGAACAGAGCCCCGCAGTGCCGCGCGGAGCGAAGCGGCGCTGGAAATGCTGCTGGGATCGTTCCTGCTGGGGCAAGAAAATGGCCCCTATTTCTAGGGGCCAGCTTCTGTGGAGATGGGGGGAATTGAACCCCCGTCCGATGTCGTGTTGTCAGGGCTTCTCCGGGCGCAGTTTGCGTCGGATTTTCTCGGCCCCAGCTATCTTGCAAACAAGTAGCTGATCCGGGCCCAGTCATCTAAGAGTCCCGTTCACCCCGATGACGGAGGTAAACAGCAGTGGCTATCTAAATGACGCCAGGATCCGGGGCAATAGCAACCTCGGGCTGACGGACTGTCTTACTGCTTAGGCAGCAAGAGCGAAGTCAGTGCGCTTGTTTTCGGCACTTATTGGTTTGCAGACAGCGTTTACGAGATAATTCTGCATCCTCGGCCCGCTTCACCTGTCGCGACTAACATCGTCGAAACCGATCATCCCCGTATTTTGTTATCAAACCAGCAGTTCAACCTGCACCCTTCAAGCAAACAACCAGAAGGGCAGTCAGCAATTCCTGCCGGGCTACCAAGCATAACGCATGCCGTGGCCAAATCATTCCTAGCGGCGGTTGCGTTCCCTGATTTCCCGCAAAGCTTCGCGGTTGTCCTGCTGCTCGCGGAGGCTTTGGCGCTTGTCGTACTCCTTCTTGCCGCGGGCGACGCCGATCTCCACTTTGGCCCTGCCGTCCAGGAAGTACAGCTGCAGCGGCACTATGGTGAAGCCCGATTCGCGGATCTTATGGGAGATCTTAATGAGCTCCTCCCTGTGGAGCAGCAGCTTGCGCCGCCGCCGGGCGGAGTGGTTGGTCCAGCTGCCCTGGTTGTACTCCGGGATGTGGATGCCCTCCATCCACAGCTCATCATTATAAAAAGTGCAGAAACCATCCACCATGGAGGCGTGGCCCTCCCGGAGCGACTTCACTTCGGTGCCCATCAGGGCGATTCCGGCCTCATAAGTGTCCAGCACGTGATAGTCATGCCGGGCCTTGCGGTTGGTGGCCACTACTTTTCGGCCACTTTCTTTGGGCACGGTGGAACTCCTCAGTTCTGTCATCCTCGTTGCCTCCGGCCAGTCCGGCCTGGAGTCATACCAGTGTACGGCAGCCGCCGGACGGCACTAGAGCAGGCGCATCGGGTCCACGGCCGCGCCGTTAAGCCATGTTTCGAAGTGCGCATGGCAACCTGTGGAGTTGCCGGTGTTTCCGGAGTACGCGATCAGCTGTCCCTGGGAGACCTGCTGGCCGTTGGAAACCACAATGCTGCTGTTGTGGTAGTAGATGGTTGTCAGGGAGTTGCCCTGCACCACACCGTGGGAGAGCTTTACGCGCCACCCGCCACCGTCACCGGAGTTCCACCCGGAGGAAAATACCTCCCCGGCAGCCGCCGCATATACGGGCGTACCGCAGGCAGCGCCAAAGTCGATGCCCGTGTGCAGGTAGCCGCCTGTGCCGTAAAAGTCGATGGTGCCCGGGGGCGTGGCCCGCCAACCGAAGCCGGACGTGATGGGGACGCTGCCATCGAACGGATGACGCAGGCCAAAGGCCGACGGCGAACCGGTCACCGGAACGTACGGCTTCGCAGCCTGGCCCGCCGCTGCTGCGGCCGCAGCGGCGGCCGCGGCGAGGCGCCTCTGCTCAGCCTCCCACGCTTCACGGAGCTTTCTGTCCCGCTCAACAATTTCGGCGGCAATGGCGTCCTGGCTCGCCTGGACGGCGGCCAGCTGGCTCTGGATTCCGGGCTTCGCCGCCTGCAGCTCAGCGTCCAGCCGCTGGGTATCGGCGATCAGCTGGTCAACCTGTGCCTTCTTTGCCTCCGCCTCGTCCCGGGCAACTTTTTCCCGTTCCAGCGCGGCATCAGCTTTTGCCTTCAGGTCCTGGATCTCCGCCTCGACAGCTTCAAGGCGGGCCTGCGAGTTCACGTTGGTGGCGCTCTGCTGCGTGAGTTTGTCCATGGCCGAGTTCTGGCTGCGCATAGCCTGATCCGCGAGATCCATCGTGTCGGTCAGGCTGCCGCCAGTGTTGGACCCGAAAAAGAGCGTCAGGTTCGACGGGACCCCGCCGGACTTGTAAGCCTGGGTTGCGATCTGGCCGATAAGTTTCTTGGTTTCCGCGATCTTCTGCTTGTCTGTCTCAAGCTGCTGGGTGATCTTGGCCTTGTTCTGTTGCGCCAGGTCGACGCGGGCGGCGAGTGCTTCCACTTCTTTGACCGCGCTGGCCACCCGGCCTTGCGCTTCCAGGAGCGCCTGCTGGGCCCCGGGGAGTTGACCCTGGTAGATCACCAGGTCGCCGGCTGCCTTGGCGATCCGGGAGTCCACAAATTCGAGTGACTGCTGGACGCGGGCTGCCTCTGCTTCAAGGGCTGCCTGTTTGTCTTCCAAGTCACCGGCGAACGCAGTGGGGGCGGCGGAGGCGAGGCTGGCGGTGAGGACCAGTGCAAGGACAGCACTGATGACACCGCTGCGGCGCGCTGAAGGGCGGGGGCTGTCCCGGCGGTGCCGGGGCAAGGTTCGGTGCATTGCGTTCATAAGCATTCCTTGTTCGGTTTGCACAGACTAAACCCTCAAATATCTACGTAAGGTCAAGAGAGACGAAATTCCTGCCAAGGATCCGCCAAGGATTAGCAGCGCCGGCGCAAGAATAAGCGTCTGCCCCGGCGAGATGAATGCTGTGTCCGGATATTGCTTGGACAGGAACTCGCCCAGGAAGAAGTGGGCCACCGCCCAGAGGGTGCCCGAGGCAAGCGCTGCTCCAATCACCGCCGCAATCACACCCTCCAGAATGAACGGAAGCTGGATGACGGTCTTGGAAGCTCCCACCAGGCGCATGATGCCGGTTTCGCGGCGACGGCTGAACGCTGACAAGCGGATGGTGGTGGCGATGAGGAGGATGGCGCAAACAATCATGACGCCGGCGATCAGCACTGCCACCAGCGAAGCGCCGTTCATAACCGTGAACAAACGCTCCAGCAGCTGCCGCTGGTCAATAACGCTCTCCACACCGGGCTGGGACGAAAACGTCTCACTGATGATCTGGTATTTTTGCGGATCCTTCATGTTGATCCGGAAGGAGGCCGGCAGCTGGTCAGGGGTGACGGAGTCCACAATCGGCGAATTGGAGAACTGTTCCTTGAAATGTTTGTAGGCGTCTTCCTTGGATTCGTATTGGAAGTCATTGATGTACTGCGCGACGGCGGGTGACTCAAGGAGGCCTTTGAGGTTCTCCTGCTGCTCGGGGGTGACTGGCCCCGTTGCGCAGCCGGTCGCCGTCGAACCATCACTGCACAGGAAAATCGCTACCTGGACTTTGTCGTACCAGTAGCCCTTCATCTGGTTGATCTGAAGCTGGAGCATGCCGGCGGCGCCGACGAATGTCAGGGAGACAAAAGTAACCAGGATGACCGAAACAACCATGGAGATGTTTCGGCGAAGCCCGCTGCCGATCTCGCCCAGGATAAATGCAAGCCTCATCGCTGCTCCTCCCCGGCATCTGTACGGTAATCGACAGGAACGGCAGGTGGAATTTCTTCCCGTCCGCTGGCATCCTTGAGCCGCCGGGACTGGCCCACCACGGGAATCATTGAGGTGTAGAGGGCCCTCGCCTCGTCACGGATAACGACGCCGTTCTTCAGCTCCACCACACGTTTGCGCATTTCGTTCACAATGTCGTCGTCGTGGGTGGCCATGACCACGGTGGTGCCGTTCTGGTTGATCTTGTCCAGCACGCCCATGATGCCCATGGACGTGGTGGGATCGAGGTTTCCTGTCGGTTCGTCGGCGAGGAGAATGCCGGGGCGGTTGACTACGGCGCGGGCAATGGCTACACGCTGCTGCTCTCCACCGGAAAGTTCGTGCGGCATCCGGTGCTCCTTGCCTTCGAGCCCTACCGTCTTGAGCACCTCGGGGACAGTATCGCGGATCACGCTGCGGCTCTTGCCAATCACCTGCATCGCAAAGGCAACGTTCG
Source organism: Arthrobacter sp. CDRTa11 (assembly GCF_026427775.1). Taxonomy (NCBI): domain Bacteria; kingdom Bacillati; phylum Actinomycetota; class Actinomycetes; order Micrococcales; family Micrococcaceae; genus Arthrobacter; species Arthrobacter sp. CDRTa11. Next base: position 3,467,162 of record NZ_CP044532.1, read on the forward strand.
CGAAAACGTTCTTCTGCGGAAGGAGACGGAAATCCTGGAAGACCACACCGATGCCTCGGCGCAGCTTGGGCACGCGCCAGCTTGAAATTTTAGCTACATTCTGGCCGGCCACGTAGACGGCACCTGACGATGCCCGGTCTTCCTTCAGGACAAGCCTGAGGAAGGTGGACTTGCCGGACCCGGAAGCACCAACAAGGAACGCGAATTCACCACGGTCAATCTCGAGGCTGACGGCGTCCAGCGCCGGCCGGGCTGTCTGGTCGTAGACCTTGGTGACATTTTCGAATCGGATCATGGCCCTAAGTACCCTGCAGGGCATGGCTGATGCAGCCCAGATCTGCAGCCGGTGCGCGGGCTTTCTTTTGGGGGAAGTAGAGCTCCGGCTCCTCGACTATACGCAGCCTTTTGCCCGGATTTAGGGGGTTCCGGGGGCGTGTCGCGCGATCCGGCCTACCGGGTAAGGCCGACCTGCCTACTTGTCAGCGTTGCGGTTATCGGTGCGCCAACGGATACCGGCGTCGATAAAGTCGTCGATCTCACCGTCGAAAACAGCCGAGGTATTACCTACTTCATGTTCGGTGCGGAGATCCTTCACCATTTGGTAGGGGTTGAGCACGTAGGACCGCATCTGGTCGCCCCACGACGCCTTAACGTCACCGGCGAAAGCCTTCTTTTCAGCATCTTCCTGCTCCTTCTTTATTAGAAGGAGGCGGGACTGGAGCACACGCATGGCAGCCGCGCGGTTCTGCAGCTGGGACTTTTCGTTCTGCATTGAAACCACGGTGCCAGTCGGGATGTGGGTCAGGCGCACCGCTGAGTCGGTGGTGTTGACTGACTGGCCGCCGGGTCCCGATGACCTGAAGACGTCCACGCGGATCTCGTTGTCCGGAATATCTATGGAGTCGGTCTGTTCAATCAGAGGTATGACCTCCACTGCGGCGAAGGACGTCTGGCGCCTGCCCTGGTTGTCGAAGGGACTGATTCTGACGAGCCGGTGGGTGCCGGCCTCCACGCTGAGGGTGCCGAAGGCGTACGGGGCCTTGACTTCAAAGGTAGCCGACTTGAGCCCTGCCTCTTCCGCGTAGGACGTGTCCATGACAGTGGTCGGGTAACCATGGCGTTCGGCCCAGCGCAGGTACATGCGCATCAGCATCTCGGCGAAGTCTGCGGCATCTACGCCGCCCGCTCCTGCACGGATGGAGACTACTGCCTCACGTTCGTCGTACTCGCCCGAGAGCAGGGTTACCACTTCAAGTTCCTTCAGCGATTTCCTGATGGATTCAAGTTCGGTGGCCGCCTCGCCCATGGAATCGGCGTCGTCCTCGTCCTGGCCCAGCTCCACCAGGACCTCCAGGTCGTCAATCCGCGATGCCAGTGTGTTGAGCCGTTCCAGCTCGGACTGGCGATGGGACAGGCGTGAGGTGATTTTCTGGGCTGCCGCCGGGTCATCCCACAGGTCAGGCTCCCCCGCCCGCTCGCTCAATTCAGCGATGTCTTCCTTCAACGCCTCAACATCAGTCACTCGCTCGATGGAGGTGTAGGTAGCGCGAAGAGCGCGGATTTCTGCGGAAAAATCAATATTGGCCATGGTCGTTTAAGCCTACGCTATCCATCCGGGAGCCCGAACCGGCCTGCTGGCGCCGCGATCGTCCCGGTATTCCTCGTAACGCTTGCCCCGCCTGCCACGCTCCGTCACCGGGTTAGCCGGGAGCGCGCGGTGGAGGTCGCTTCTATCCTGATTCCGTCAGGGACCAGGAAATTCACCACCGGCGGGTGGACGGCGGCGCTGAGCACTACGACGGCGGTTGAACCGTCGGGACTTCCGGTCGCCGGGGCAACCAACAGGTCATCAAAGCGCTGCGAGGCGGGAGACTTTGCGACGAACTCGCTGGCCACGTTGCGGACGCGTTCTGGGTTCAAGACTGCAGAAGGGACGCCACCCTCCGTCCCCACTTGGCCCAGTTTGTAGCTGTCCGCAGCTGCGAGCGATGCTCCATCGGCAAGCGAAAGCAGCCTCTTATGTTCCAAGTAGACACTGGAGATGCCAACAACCACGGTCGTCACAAGCAGTGCCAGCAAAACGTAGCCGATGATGAGCACGATCATCTGACCGTCCTCCCGTGCTCGCCGTTCCTTCTGCCTGGCTTTTGGTGACGCTGCCTTATGAAGGTTTTTCATCGAATCTGTTTCATCGAAACTTGCCAACCACTTGGGTTGAGGAGGCCTCGACCTCGCTGGCATTCAGTCTGAACGCGTCGCTGAAAGGAATGAAGGGCAACTGAACGGTCAGGCTAACAGTGACAGTGACAGCAGTACCCGCGGCCTGACAGTCAGAGGGCTCGCAAAGCGTTGATACGTGTGCCGCTTCGGCAGGGTGACCGTAGTCCGCCAAAGCGATGAGCGCAGCCTGCTCCGCGGCTGTCTGAGCGGAGCGTGCGTCTGGCTGTGCCACAAAAACCTTGGCTGCCTGGTCGGCGGCACCCACCACTGCAAAAGAACCACCTTGGAGGTGCCCCATGGTGATGATGAAATACACCAGGGGGACCATCAGGAGGAGTGCCAGGAAAGTAAATTCAACCACCGCACTCCCCCGCTCGCTTTCACGCACACTGCCAGGATCGGCCGGGGTCAGGCACAGGGCTTCACAGAACCTGCTTTTGGTTCGGAGGCTCAATGGCGGCCAGCATGACTGCCATCCTGGTCGCCACTGGTGTTCGCTGCTGGATTGGTGCTCAGGGCTGGATTGCAGCATGACCTTTAACCTCCAGCATCTCCCGCGGGCCAATGAGGCCGATGACGGGCATGGGTGCCCGGACTGTTACCTGCAGAGTTCTTAGGCCTTGAAACGTCACCTCGGACGTGCTGATGTCCAGGGCATAGTCGGCATTTAGCGCTGACCCGATCAGGTCCGCTGCACGTTCAGTAGCGTCGGGGGCACCACGATCAGCCAGGGTTCCGTAGCGGGCACCCGAGGAAGCGGCATCGATCAATGTATTCCGGACGTGCAGGACCAAGGCCAGCTGGATGATGGCGAGGAAGAACACCGTGAGCAGGCCGCCCACCAGGATGAAGTCGACCACCGCAGAGCCGCGCTCTTCGCTGCGCCAACCAGTCGCGGAAGAAGGTCCGCTCTGGCATTGTCGGTGCACGGGCTAGCTTCCGACCTTGTCCATGGCCTGGTTAAACATTGCTTCAAGCGCCGGGCCTGCGAGCGCCAGCAGCGCTGCCACCAGGACGGCGGACATCAACGTGATCATCACCCAACCAGGGACGTCGCCCCGCTCCGGATGGTCAGCCCGTCCGGCCTGCCCGGATGCGTCACTCAATGACCTGGCGCCGGCCCTGGTTGCCACGGTCCAGAGACCGGCCAGAAACGCCAGGAAGAGCAATCCGCTCCGAAGTCCCAGGTTTTTCATTCTTCAATCCCCAATCTGTAGATACTGCGTGGTGGCAAAGACTCAATGACTCGGCGGATTCTTGGCTCTAGTTGTTCATCCGCGGTAATGCTGACTTTTGTGCACGTAAATCCCGTTTCGCGGCCGGGTCTTTCAGAGACCCAGGCTGATCGCGGCTATTCCTGGAAACACGGCGAAGACCACCGTCAAGGGAAGAACTCCGAACACGAGTGGCACCATCATCGCAATCTCCTTCCGGCCCGCGGATTCCATAAGTTCGCGCTTGGCGTTGTCCCGGACGTCCTGTGCCTGGGCCCGCAGCACATCTGCCAGGGGTGTGCCCCGCTCAACGGCCACAATGACGCCGTCGACAAACCTGACCAGCGGCCCCAAGTCCGTCCGTGCGGAGAATTCCTGCAGTGCAGCAACCAAGGGCTTTCCTGCCCTGGTCTCCGAGAGAATTTTGGCAAATTCTCCGGCCAGCTCTCCCCGGGCGCTGCGGCATACCCTGTCCAAAGCGCCGGTGGCGCTCTCCCCGGCGCTGACTGCCAGCGCCATCAGCTCGGCGAGACTGGGAAACTCCGCCATCATCCGGGATTCCCGTTTGCTGATCTGGACGCCAAGCCAGTAATCCCGGAGCATAAAGCCACCAAGGGTGCTGCCCAGCACAGCAATAACAGCCAAGACTGGGCTGAAGCGCCCGGCGACGGCGCCAAGGACGACTCCCGCCAGTGAGACAACAAATCCTGCCGCGGCCCACAGGAGCTGTTCCGCCCTGAAATCCACAGGTGCTTTGCTGATCCCTGCCTGTGCAAGCCTGCGCACCAGCGCCCTGGAACCAAGATTCAATTTGGCAAGCCTCGAGAGGCCATCGCGAACGACCGGTCGGAGTATTCTCTCCAATGGCCCAAACGGAGTGATATTCCGTTCGCTCGATCGCAGAAGCCTGGACTCAAGGTTTTGGGACCTCAGCTGCGGTTCAATCCGCTCGGCGAACGTGGTGGCACGCATGAACGGCAGCCTGACCAGCAACAGCCAGAGGCCTCCACCCAAAACGACACCACAGACGATCACAGCGGCGGAGGTGCCGGTCATCGGAGCACCCTTTCGTCCTGCGGGAGGGCCCCAATGCGCAGCATAACGGAATAGCAGATCAATGACACCACGAGCCCGCCGAGGAGCACGCCGGCCCCTGCGGGCGTATTGTAGGCCTGCACCGCTTCAGGCCTTGTGGCCAGGAGGACCATGACAATCCACGGCGCGGCGACCGCCAGCCTTGCCGCACTGATGGTCCATGACTGCCTGGCCTCCAGTTCGCTTCGCGTCCTGGCACTTTCACGGAGAAACTCGGCCAGGGTCCCCAGAAGTTTCCCGAGGTCGGAACCGCCTACTTCCCGCGTCAGCCGCAGGGCCTCGACTATCCGGTCTGCCACCGGATCAGCCAACCGATCCTTGAGCTTATTCAGCGCGGCATTAAACTGGCCACCGGCGCGATAGTCCGCGCCAAAGTCGCGAAATACAGGGCGAAGCTCCTCCGGACCTTTCTCTCCCAGTTGAATGAGGGCTTCCGGCAGCGACAAACCGGCCCGGATGGCGGAACGAAGATGATCGACAACGTCGGGCCAAAGCTGACGCAGCACCGCCGTCCTCTTTTTGGCACGCCACCGGACCAGGCTGATGGGCAGCCACGCACCGAACAATCCAAAGCAGGCAGAAATGGGCCAAGACCCGCTGACAGCGAAGAAAGCAAGTGCCACAAAGATGCCCAGGCCAACACACGTGGCAATGAGGCCGCTTCCGGTAACCTTTTCGATGCCGGCGGAGGCCAGCAGGTCCTCCAGCCGGTTGACCTTATGGGTGCGATCAACGGGCGCCAGTTGCTCCCAGCAGGACAACCAGATGAGAAACAGCCCTGTCCCCGCCAGCACCCCAACTAACGGCGCCATCAGCGCGACTCCAGCAGCGCCGCGACGTCGTAACCAGCGCGGGCAAATTTCTCAGTGGCGGGCATCGAACTTGCCCTCGGCTGCAACTGGCCATCTACGATGGCGAACACCATCGACGACTCGATGATGCCGTTCTCAACGCGCCTGCCAAGGGAAAGAATTTCTGTCACCTGACGGCGGCCGTTGGCCTGGCGGCTGCAGTGAACCACCAGGTCTATGCAGGATGCAACCGTGGGTACCACGAAGGCGCTGGAAATATTTTCACCGGCCAACAGAGGGAGCGTGCAGATCTTGGTCACAGCATCGTGTGCCGAGTTGGCATGCACGCTGCACATCCCGGGAAGGCCCGAGTTCAGGGCGATCAGCATGTCCAGACTTTCGGCCTCTCTGACTTCGCCCACCACCAATCGGTCAGGGCGCATCCGCAAAGCTTCTTTTACCAGCCTGCGCAAAGGGATCTCGCCTTCGCCCTCCAGATTGGGCTGGCGGCATTGAAGGCCCACCACATCCCTCAAAGGAAACTGCAGCTCAAAGATTTCTTCGACGGTGATGACCCGTTCCCGGCTGCCGATACCCGCCGCGAGACAGTTGAGCATGGTAGTTTTACCTGCTTGAGTGGCGCCGGAGACAAGAATATTCAGTCCGCTGGCCACTGCTGCTCCCAGGAACCGGGCCGCCTGGGGCGTCAGGGTCCCCAACTCCACGAGATGCTCCAGCCGGCTTGCTTTGACCACGAACTTCCGGATGTTCACCGCCCAATGCCGCCGGGTGACGTCGGGGATGACTACGTGAAGCCTTGAACCGTCCGGCAAAGCAGCATCGACAAATGGAGAAGACATATCGAGCCGCCGGCCTGAACTCTTTAGCATCCGTTCCACGAGGTCGCGCACCTGTTGGGCCGTTAAGCTCAGGGACGTGAGCTCGGACTCGCCGTTCCGGGCCACATAGATCTCATTGGGTGCATTCAGCCAGATTTCCTCGATGGAGGGGTCGTCCAACAACGGCTGGAGCACACCGAACCCAGCTACTGCATCAAAGACAAACCTCTGGGCAGCCTCCAGCGGACCAATCGGCGGGAGCGGTCCCATCAGGGCCCGCTCGTCATAGTCACTGACGGCGGCTTCAACCAGCCGGCGAACCTCGCCCGGCTGCCGCAACGGGTCAAGACCCCGGCGACGGATCAGCTCCCGGACTTCGTCCTCCACGATTCGTACAGCATCCATGCGTTCCCCAAAATGACTGCCGCCCCCGGCAGAGGCAGTACAACTGGGTACAGCCTAGGGAGGTTACAACACCCCGCCAAGTCATATGGGTACAGATGTGGATAAACGTCACGAGGGCACCCCAACTCCAATGGGCTTTCCGGCGGGACTTATCACCAATTTCCCCCGGAAGGTCTGCCTGCATGGTCTAATGAAGCATATTTGACGTACTGGTCGCGCACCTTGGATTTTGATCCTGACGAGAAGGACCACGGTCCACCGGGAGCGCCGGCATAGGGAGCTATCTAGCCATGGCGTTCAGCGTTGCAACAGCCAGGGTCGACATCACGCCGACTCTCAGCACGAATCCTTACATGGCCGGCTACGGAACGGTTGACGGAGGACGGATTGCGACCAGCAGCACGCCGTACCAGCCCTTATATGCGCGGGCGATCGTTCTCTGGGAAGATACGTACCCCCACCTCATATTGAGCGCGGACGTGCTTGCGTTCCCCCGTGCGATGCACCAGAGAATCCGTGCCCGCGTTCTGGCCCTCGCCGGCTGGCACAGCAGCGAGATCCTCATGCAGGCAACGCATACCCACAACGGTCCCGCCCTCATCGACACGCTCCAGCCTCACATTTCGTATGGCCTGTCCGACCTCACGCTGATCAAAAGCTACTGTGCCGCGCTGGAGGACAAGATTGTCTCTCTCGTCCAGACAGCCCTGGCGGCTCCACGGACACCCGTCACCCTTGACTACAAAGTTGCAAGCCAGAATTTTGCGGCCAACAGGGTTGGATTGCCATACACCGAGACTGCCGTTCCGATCCTTGTGGCCCGGCGCAGCAATGGGGTTCCGCGCGCTGTTATTTTCAGTTACGCCTGCCATCCGGTGAGCGCCGGATGGCGCACGCTGTTCGACGGCGACTTTCCAGCCGCGGCATGCAACTACCTGGAAGCTCAAACCGCAGGCTGCTTCGCCCTCTTCCTTCAGGGGGCATCTGGGGATCAGGATCCGCTTGGAGCCCGGGGCTGGGCCTTGCGGGACCAGCAAGGGAACGCTTTGGGCGCTGCTGTGAATTCGGCAATGTCCGGCCCAGGGCGAACGATAGCCGGCCCCCTGCTGACCTATTACCAGGAAGTACAACTCCCCCTCGACATCACTCTGACCCCGGCAAATCTCGTCGGCGTCCGTGCTGCGTTCGTTGCAAGGCTTGGCAATCCTGAAGGGCAGCCAAGCTGGTACCAAAGACATGCGCAGGGAATGATCGCAAGGATCGATAGCAACAACCTCCCCACCTCAATCCCTTCGCCTTTTCAAGTTTGGAAGCTCCAGGGCAACCCCCAATTGAAGATCGCAATGATTGGCGGGGAGCTAGTCAGCGGTTATGGTGCCTACTTCCGAGCCGGGCATGGCGGCGCGAACGGCATCATAGTTGGCGGCTATGCCAATGAATCCTGCTGTTACATTCCCAGCAATGAGTTCTTTCCCCCCTACATGCCCTACGGGAGCTATGAGGGCGGATGGGATCCCGACCACCCCGGCATTGCTGGCGGGTCGATGGCTGTCTACGGGCATCTGGCCCATTTCAAGGGCGGAAGCAATGGGGTGGAAGACACAGTGATCAACACTATGAATGCCATGCTGGGCTAGTCCTGACATCACCGCGTTATGGCTCGAGGGCCAACGCTAGCCGGCCACCCTTAATTTCGAGAGTTGCCTCCCTGCGCAGGGATGTTCAGGGCGCAGGGATGTTCAGGCTTTTTGGAGCCACCGTTCCAGCAGGATAGCTTGCGGTGCCATAGGGGCAAACGCCAGCGCACCCCTGATGACTGGAACTCCGATCTCCGGCAAACGCGCCTCCAACTCCCGGGGGTTCGTACGAGTGGACGCCTTCAAAATCCGCAGGAACAGTGCAGACTTATCGTCCGCCGGCGCTCCGGCCGCAAGTGCCACTTGCACGGCCGATTCCTCCTCTGGAGTGAGGATATGCGGAGTTCCACCCACATAGGCGACGTCGCACGTCGCTATCCGCATATACCTCGTCGACGCCCATACCTCGTCCAGGCTGGAGAGTATGCCAATCTTCTGCCCGTCCACGTCAGAGCAGTCGAACTGATATCGGACGATTGGCTCTGGCTTTTCCGGCGGGGTGCCTTTCGCAGCCTCAGTCCGGTCCGCTGCCGGCGGATCCACCGGTCCGGAATTTTGATAGTTCGCTGTCGAACAGCTACTCAGCACAAAAGTGGTGAGAGCCAACTGAACGACGGTTCGCCTGCGGATATCCACAGTGGAGCCCCCAACTTCTTTGGGATGCTCCCCAGCTCCGCATGCAATTCCGATTCGGCCGTTCAGGCCGAGTTAGTCAATTTTCTCCCAAATCCCACATTTGTCACTAGTAAGGACTACTCGATTTTCCAGGGTCAGTTCCACCTGCTCCGACAAGCTGCCGTTCTGATCGATAACGGACCCATCTGCTCCCGCAACAGCCCAGGTGCATTCCCCTTCAGGAGCCGTCATCTTCTTCTCCAGGCGATACTTTCCCGGTTCCATCGAGTCCCCCACGACGTGCCGACCGTCACCTATCCGGGTTCCGTTGGCCCACCCCTGGATGATCTTCCCTTGCGGGCCATCGGGACAAATCCGCGCGGCCGCGAGCAGAATTTCCTTTGGGCGCTCAGCAAAGCCGCCTGGAGCTGTTTCGTCGCTGACACGGGTACAGAGTTCGACGGCGGTCAAATAGGCTTCGAGCCCGTCCGAAGCGTTAGTGCTTCCTGAATTCGCGATCTCGATGGCAGCGGCTTCGTCGGGCGTGGGCTGGAAGGGTTGGGGACCCACGTAGGTGACGTCGCACGATTCCATCCGCAGATAGTTGCTTGCCGCCCAGACCTCTTCAAGGCTCGAGAGCTGTACATCCGGCGAGTTATCGAGACTGGTGCAAAAGAAAGCCAGCCGCTGGTCCTGCTCCCTTGGACTCCCACCAGTCGTTGTAGCCGGCGCCGGCGCACTTTCGGGCTGGACGGATGGCGGGCTCACGGAGCAACCAATGAGGAGAACCGCCAACGTCCCTATCAACAAGAACTTTTTCACGCTGGCCTCCTGTTCCATCATCGACCGACGTCGCTGCAGGGTCAACAAGCCGGCTGATCAGTATCGCTGGGAACCGAATACCGGGTGCCTGTCCGAAAAGACTTCCGATGGGGCGCCGGGGCCTGGTGAGGAACAGGAACACTCGGATCCCACGCCGCCGTGTGGAGGTAGATATGAGTACTACTACTTGTTCACTTAGCCTCCCAGCCGGTTTAGCATTCAGCTCATGAAGGAATACCGCTCCCGGAGCGGCGTCGGATGGGGACATCGACGGCATCGGATTACGGCATCTATTGCTTCGGTTGGCATCGCGGCGGCGGTACTGACCGGGGTGTTCTTTTCTGCACCGGCGACGGCAGACCAGACGCGCCACACCCTGGCTGTTGGTCTGACCGCTCCGGCGGGATCGGTTCAGGATCCAGCCGGCAGAATCTGGATATCTGATGCCAAGGCAGGCTTTTGTCGCGTCCTTGAAGCCTCGGGCAGCACGGCCGGCAGGATCGAGCATCCACTGACAGCAACGGATCCGGCCGCAAAGACCTGCCTCGGCGGCAACTTGCCGGAGCATGCAAAAGGTCCGGCGCTGGCAGCGAGTCCAGCTTTGCTCGACCCGACACCCAACTCCCCGGGAAGCGGAGACGAACTCGCGTTCATTCCGGACGCTGCGCCAGGTAGTGCCGAACTGATTCGCGCCAAGTGGAATCCGGCCACGGGCAAGTTCGAATACCTCAACCAGCTCACTGTCTTTGACGGCGATCTGAGGCCGAATGCTGCGAGCGCGGGCCCTGACAACAACATTTACCTCTCTTTCTCGAGGGCGCGGTCGATTGTTAAGATCACCAGGCCGTCAGGGAACCAACCAAGTATCGAATCGATAGCTTCGGTCAACTCGGCCGCCTTGGGGCTGTCCGCTGCCAGTTTCAATAGCCAGGGAAGAGTCACCGTTTTTGTGGCCGAGACCACAGGACTGACTACTTTTACAGCTCCCCCGGACGGAAGCCTGACTGACTACGTTCCCTTTGCCTCCTACAACGTTGGGAAGCCAACAAGAGTCCATTTCGACAGTGCTACCAAGATGCTCTACACGGGAACTGCCGGAGGCACATCTGCGGCAAACGCAGGCATCGACACAGTTGCCCGTATCAACCTGCAGACGGGGGTCGTTGAATCACAATGGGCGCTTGGCTTCAGTATGGTGGGCGGCCTCGGCATGAAAGCCGGAAAACTCCTGGTCATGGACGACTCAGGCCAGTTGGACGCGAGCAAGCCGGCAGGACAAGGAAAGCTCTACCTCTTGTCCAATACGGCGGCCCAGATCCTGACAGGCCCCACGGCGGCAGATGGCACGCAGGCGGCAGACCCCGGGTTCACCAACGATCCGACGCCAACCTTCACGGTAGGAACTGTTCCGGCAGGTAGCCAGATGGAATGCAGCCTAACGGCAGCAGGCCAGATTCCCGCGTGGCAGGACTGCACTTCCGGAAGTTATACCCCTTCCTCAGCCAAGGCGGATGGCTCCTATTCCTTCGCTGTTCGTCCCATTCCGGGCGTCGCCGCGACGCGTGAGTTCCGGATCGACACGGTTCCTCCTGGCGTACCAGCCATTACCGCCCCAACCGCAGCCCAGGTCGTCACGGGCAATCCCATACTCACGGCCACATTCGAAACCGGAAGTTCACTGCGTTGCTCTGTGGATTCAACGGCGGACTCCAGCTTCCTGGCATGCGCCTCAGGCCAGCCGTTCGCTTTGACGAAAGAAGGGCCAGCAACCCTTCGTGTGAAGGCTGTTGACCAGGCTGGAAACGTCAGCGCGGCTGCCTCTGTCAATGTCACCGTCGACCTTACGCCCCCGGTTGTCACCATCACGGAGCCTGCCGAAGGTGCCACCGTTACAGATTCGGTTTCCGTGCAGTTCTCGTCGACATCAGCCGACGTTTCAGGGTTCAGGTGCCGTCTGGATGGCAGCGCCCTGTCAGCCTGCACTTCTCCAAAGGGCTATAGCGGTCTCGGGAACGGTCAGCACCAGGTCGACGTCGAGGTGTCGGACGCGGCCGGAAACAAGACCATAGCGACCCGCAAGTTCACAGTTCAGGCCGCCGACACCGTTCCGCCTGTGGTGACGGCCTCGCCGCAGGCCGGAACCTACGGCCCGGGTACCACCATTACCCTGTCGTCGAACGAGCCTGCGTCGATTTACTACTCAACTGACGGATCAACGCCGACGGCGGCCGGCACGCGGTATACAGAGCCCATCGCTCTCGGCACGTCGATGACGATCAAGTATCTGGGGGTTGACTCGGCATTGAATGCCTCTGGCGTTGGGCAGCAGACCTATGTCCTTGACGCGACACCACCTGAGGTGGTCGTCTCGCCGGCTGCGGGTACCTACCCAACCGGGCAGCAGATCACACTGACTGCCAATGAGGCCTCAACGATCTACTACACAACGAATGGTTCTACGCCATCGACCGGCAGCACGAAGTACACAACCCCCATTACCCTGTCTGGTGCCATCACGCTGAAATACCTGGCGGTTGATGCCTCCAACAACGCGTCACCGGTGGGAACCCAGGCGTATACGGTTATTCCTCCCGTTTCCGGACTTTGGAAGGACTACAACAGCGACGCCAAGGCCGATGTCATCGCCCGGGACAGCGGGGGTAGCCTCTGGATTTACCCCGGCACTGGGTCAGGCGGCTTCCTTGCCCGCATCCAGACGGGCACTGGCTGGAACGCAATGTCGGCCATAGTACCCACTCCGGACTTCAACGGTGACGGGCGCAGTGACGTGCTGGCCCGGGATACCAGCGGCGCTTTGTGGCTGTACGGCGGCAACGGCACAGGTGGCTGGCAGCCCAGGGTCAAGAACGGTGAAGGGTGGAACGGGATGTCCGTGATTCTCTCGCCGGGTGACTTTGATGGCAATGGCAAGGCAGACGTCCTGGCGCGGGACGATGGCGGCGCCCTTTGGCTTTATCCGGGAAACGGCGCTGGAGGTTTCCTGAGCCGGGTTCAGGTAGGCAGCGCATGGAACGTTATGAGCTTCATTTTCAGTCCGGGCGACTTTAATGGCGACGGCTTTAACGATGTACTGGCGCGGGAATCCGGAGGAAACCTTTATCTTTACGCGGGCAATGGAAGCGGTGGCTGGCTCGCGCGGCAACAAGTGGGTAACGGATGGAACGCTATGAGCGCCATCCTGGGTCCCGGAGACTTCAGCGGCGACGGAAAACCTGACGTTTTGGCACGCGATTCAGCCGGGCGGCTCTGGCTCTACCCCGGGAATGGTTCGGCGGGATGGCTGCCCAGGAGCCAAATCGGTTCAGGCTGGAATGGCTACCTGATCCCTTAGCCGGATATAGAATACGCGCGTTTACGCCTGTAAGTCGAAGCACAGACTGCTGGCCGGCGCGCGTTTTCGTACTGGTGCAGAAGTGATAACAGTGTCGCATCTTTCACATTGGCAACAATAGAATCACTGGTTTCACTGGTTACTCCGGTGCTAGGGTGAGCGCATTAAGTCTCGATAACCCAGTTCAGTCTCCCCTTTGTGGGGTTCACTGAAACTGCAACCCTGACGTTGCGCTTTGGGTAGCGCCTCATTGTCACCGGAGCCAATATGACGCGGAACCACTCGATCAGACATCGTCCCCTTCTGCGGGTTCTGGGGACGGCCGCTTTGGCCGTGTCCCTCGTGACAGGACCTGGTCTGGCAGGGACTGCGCTCGCCGTCGTGCCCAGCCCGACACCAACAGCCCCCACGGCCCCCACGGCGGATCCGGGTCCTGCGCCCTCCTCATCAGTCCCGTCGGCATCCGCGCCGGCGACAATCCCTTCGGCACTGCCGAAGGAGCAGCCAACGGCTGCTCCCATGTCAACACCCACGAAGGAATCGATGGCTGAAGCTGTCGGGCAGGGCGGAGCGGAGATGGGTCAACGCTCCGCCAGGGTGACCGCGTCCGATCCCTCTGGCTCCTCGAGAAAACTCACCACAGAATCCCTGGCAACCGAAGGTACCTGGATGCCCACCTTTGGTGTCCAGGGACTGGACGTAAGCGGCCACCAGCCCAGCGTGGACTGGCAGCAGCAGTGGAATATGGGCGCGAGATTTGCCTATGTCAAAGCTACAGAAGGAAGCTACTTCACCAACGACTACTTCAACTCCCAGTATCAGGGATCGCGCAACGTCGGGATGATCCGCGGCGCCTACCACTTTGCAATCCCGAACGGTTCCTCCGCTTCGGACCAGGCCCGCTTCTTCGTGCAGAACGGCGGCGGATGGTCCGCAGACGGTTACACGATGCCTCCGGTACTCGACTTTGAGTTCAACCCCTATGCGGGCAGAACCATCAACGGGTTCTACTTCGGCAACACCTGCTATGACATGTCGCCAACACAACTGGCCTCCTGGGTCCGCGAATTCGGCAGCACCATGCTGTCGATGACAGGCCGCCTGCCGGTGATCTACACCAACACAAACTGGTGGAAGGAGTGCCTCGGCGATCCTCCCGGCTTCGGCGACTACCCGCTATGGGTGGCAGCCTACCCCGCGGCGCCAACCAATAATGCCGGCGCCATTCCCTCAAGCTGGAGCACCTACAGCATCTGGCAATACAGCAGCACCGGGCCGTTCGCCGGCGATTCGAATGTCTGGAACGGCAGTATGGCCCAACTGAGGGAATTCGCTGCCATTAGTGACTCCTGGCCAAGCGGACCCTCAATAAAGTCCGACGCCGATGTTCTCGCCGCTGACGCATCAGGCAATCTGTTGAACTATGTCTCGAATGGCGCGGGCGGGCTCCGCGCACCACGAACCATCGGCACGGGCTGGACTAATCTGAGGTCTGCCACGACCACCGACTGGGACGGCGACGGTGTCCGCGACATCTTTTCGCAATGGAATAACGGGGACCTCCTCGTATACAGGGGGCTACCCGCTGGGGGGTTCTCGTCCCCAATTCGGGTTGGCCAGGGCTTTCAGGAAAACGTCATCACTCTCGGCATCTGGCGGATCGCCGACGCCCGTCCCGGGGTCATGGCACGGAGACCTACGGGTGAACTTCTCTACTACCCGAGATCCGGTGATGGATTGCAGGCCGGCCTCGTTGCAGGGACTGGCTGGGGAAACATCAACATCACGATGCTGGACTTCGATGGCGACGGCAAGCAGGACATCCTGGCCCAAACCGGTGCTGGTGAAATGAAGCTCTATCGCTCAAACGGCGCCGGCGCCTTCATTGCCGAGTCGCGGGCGGTGGTGGGAACCGGCTGGAAGGCCATCACTGCGGTTTCACTGAGCAGCGGCTTCACGGGAAATGGATCGCGCGGTCTCGTCGTACGCCGCGACGGAGGAGCATTGCAGTATTTCCCGTTCGGACAAGGATCCTGGGGACAGGCCTCTAACATCGGCTCAGGATGGGACCCCCTGCTGATCCTTGGCTCCGGTGACCAGACAGGGCCTCTTCCATGGGCTACGCCTGCTGACACGATGGGCATCACACCTGAGGGAAAGCTGCTTCTGTACCCAGCCGACGGCGGCACGCTCCTGTCAGGGCGGACGGCCGGTACCGGGTGGACAAACGTTCAAGCCATATTCAGCACCGACTGGGACATGGACGGGAAGCTGGACCTGCTGGCCCAATGGAAGAACGGCAGCGTCACCCTTTATAAGGGATCGGCAGGAGGAGGATACTCGGCCCCCGTCGGACTGGCCACGGGCTTCCAGGACAAGACTCTGACGGTAGGCCCCTGGAACAGCAGGGATCAAAGACCTGCCATAGTCGCAAAATCAGGGAATGGCGACCTCTTGCTGTACGCCCGCGGGAGTGCGGATGCACTGAAGGCCGCAGTTCCCATTGGCTGGGGCTGGAGCGGGCTCGACATCACCATGTTCGACTTTGACGGCGACGGCAACCAAGACCTAATTGCCCGAAACTCCAACGGGCAACTGCTCCTCTACCGCACGGATGGAGCCTCCAACTTTCTGAACGAGAACAGGAGGCAAGTGGGCAGCGGTTGGGATGCCGTGGACGCCGCCACCTCTACTCTGGGGTTCCAGGGTGGGGGCACCGCCGGTCTTACGGTCAGGTTCAAGGACGGCACCCTTGCCTACTATCCTGTTGTCAGCGGCGCGTGGCGGTCACCCGTCACCATCGGTGTCGGCTGGACGCCTTTGACTATTGCCGGATCTGCACGCTGGCCCTGATTTGAAGCGCTCCCTCCTCCGTGGGCGCCTCAATCCGGTCACCTCCAGCCGGTAAGAGTGCCATTGAACCAGGCCATGGGCAGCGGGAGCGGCACGGAACCGGGTAGCTTCGGACGCATTCCTTCTGCTGTAGAATTGCACACCGGGTGAGTTCACTCAGGAGCCTTTCGGCTCAAAGACATCAACAAACAGGAGGCTTCTTCAGTGATCTCTGCCCGGATAACCCGTTTCCGCGCGGCCCAAGGCAGATCCTGGTTTTTGCCATCTTTCCTGCTCTTGCTCTTCTTGAGCTGGTCGTGGGCCTTCGCTTCGCCCATTGCATCTGTCCCGGATGAGCCGGCCCATATCACCAAAGCCGCGGCCGTCGCCCGCGGCCAATTGGGTGGCATTCAAATCGGTACCGATGGGCCGCTGCTGGCCGTGGAGGTTCCGCGTTACATCCGACACGTAGACGCCATGTCGTGTTTCGCGAGGGACCTGACCAGCACGCCGACCTGTGCCCCTCGCGTCGACGGAGACCTTAACGATACGGTCCAGGCACTTACCACTGCGGGACTATATAACCCCATCTACTATGCAATAGTCGGATTGCCGTCGCTCGCCACGTCAGGATTCCCTGCAGTCTATGTAATGCGTTTCGTCAGCGCCCTCTTGAGCTGTTTCTTTCTCGCGGCGGCATTCGGTGCGGTGAGCCAATTACGTCGCAATAAGTGGGCACTTATTACTCTGTCGGCTGCGATTACCCCAATGATCTTATTTCTCAATGGGTCCGTTAACCCGAACAGCCTCGAATACGCGACAACCGCTGCCATAGCTGCGAATCTGCTCCTGCTTCTGGAAAAGTCCTCATCGGGGAGGCTGCCAATTCTGCCAATAGCAATCACCACGGCCGCCGCCTCGTTGCTTGCTAATACGAAGGCACTTTCCATGCTTTGGCTGCTAATAGTTGTGTTAGCCGTTATTCTTACGGCGACAGCGGTCCAACTGAAACATTTAGTCAAGACCCCGGCAGTCCTCGCCGGTGCCGGAATCATTGCCCTCGCGTGCGCGTTCGCTGTTCGGTGGATCATCCGGCATGACAGCCTCAGCAGCAAACCCTTTGAGGGCGCCGGCATGGAGCCCGCTGACGGTGCAGAAATAATGCTCGATAAAGTCTTCAACCACATGATCGGATGGATCGGTCAATTCGGTTGGTTGGAACTCGATGCCCCCCTTGGTGTCCTCGCCTTGTGGATGGCGATCATTTTCGTTGTCACTCTCTCTGTCCTGTTGTTTACCCGGGGACGGGCCCGCATCGCCGCCCTGCTGTTGGCGCTCAGCCTGATTGCTCTTCCCATAGTGCTTCAGGCCCAGATCATTTCCGAGCAGGGAATCATCTGGCAGGGGCGATACATCCTGGCCATCTTCGTTCCGTTTATGCTCTTCGCCGGCGTGGCGCTGGACAGGTCACTTACAGGTACTATCCCGGCGCCGGGCCGTCGGGCCCTCAACACCGTTGTCAACATCGCCATATTTGCGCAAATATTCACGTTTGTATGGGTTCTCCGCCGGTACACCACTGGCCTTTCACTCGACATTCGCTGGGCTGAAATGCTTGAAGCCCCCAAATGGCAGCCGCCTCTTGGAATCGTCGCAGTGGTGGTTATTTTCTCCGCGACGTCGGTCATTGCCGCGGCCCTTCTGAAGCGTCACATTAATAGCACTGATGACCTGCCAGTTGCCCGTGGCAACACTGAGCCAGCCACGGATAACACTGAGTCACTCGAGGGCAATCCTGAGCCAGTCGCGGGTACCGCTGAGCCAGTCGCAGCAACAAGACGGCGTCTGCGCGTATCACGTGGACAGGACGACCTAAACCATGCATAACCATCAACAGGACAGAACCGTTGCACAGCCAAAGACGACCCACCCCCTGCGGCTGGCCGTCAATCACAGTGCCTTCAGATACCTGTTTTTCGGTGGCCTGTCATTTCTGGTCGATTTTGGTCTGCTTGTTCTCTTCCGGGAGGTCTTCCAGTGGAACCTCTCTGTGGCCGCTGCCACCGCGTTTCTGCTCAGCTTCGCCTTCAGCTACACAGTCCAGAAACTCTTTGCCTTTGACTCAGCCCACCGAACACACGTCAGCCTCGGCCGCTATACCCTCCTGGTAGGCGCCAACACGGTCGCAACCGTCATCATCGTGCAACTTTTGTCCCTTACCGGCCTGGGTTATGGCGGCGCAAAGGTGGTTTCCACTGCGGCGACCACTGTATGGAACTATTTCCTCTACAAGCATTGGGTATTCGGAGGCAAGCAGCCAACGGGGGACCATGTCGAGGAAGACAACCGAAAGGATCCCATCAACAATGTATAACGGCGCCCGAATCGCTGCAGTCGTTCCTGCTTACAAAGAGGAGAGAATGATCGGGCAAGTCATTGAAACCATGCCCGACTATGTAGACCACATTGTCATCGTTGACGATTGCAGCCCGGATAACACTTCCCGTGCTGTTCGTGCGATGGCGGACCCAAGAGTGGAGCTCATTCGCCATGACGTCAACCAGGGCGTCGGAGGTGCCATCATTACCGGTCACCGAAAAGCCATGGAGCTCGGCGCCGATGTAAATGTCGTCATGGCCGGCGATGCCCAGATGGATCCAGCGTACCTTCCGGATCTCCTGGAGAAGGTAGTGGACGACGGCTACGGATTCGCCAAGGCGAACAGGTTTTTTTCAGCAGGCTCTTTCTCGGGGATGCCCCGTTACCGTATTTTTGGCAACATCCTCCTGTCTTTCATGACCAAACTTGCCTCGGGTTACTGGCATCTTTTTGATCCGCAAAACGGTTATACAGCCGTACGCACGGAGATTCTGCAGCGTTTGCCGTTGGAGACCATTTCCAAGCGCTACAGCTTCGAGAACGACATGCTCCTGAACCTGAACATCCTGCAGGTTCCCGCCATCGATGTTCCCATCCCCGCGGTGTACGGCGAGGAAGTGTCCAGCATCAGGCTGAGCAAGGTTGTGCCGGAGCTGCTGCATATGCTGGGTACCGGGTTCTGGAAGCGGATTTGGTACCGGTATGTCCTGTGGTCCTTCTCCCCTGTTGCACTCATGCTTTTCCTGGGAATGGCTTTGTTTGGAGTGGGAGCCGTCATCAGCATTTGGGTCTGCTTCCAGATTCTTTCCAGCACAGTGGCAACAGCGGCAACTGTGATGCTCGCCGCTTTGCCGTTGATGCTCGGAACTCAACTGCTGATTAGTGCGCTGCAGCTCGACATACAAGCCAGCCCCTCTGCGCCAAGTCTCCCCCACATTCGAAAGCACGGCAGGACAAGCCGCTAAGCGAAAGGAGGCCCGGGCTGATTCAGCCCGGGCCTCCTTTTTTATGCCGTTCCCACGCCTTGACTGGAAGGAACTCGCGCAACTGCCGCCCGCTACCTGGCGTTCTCCAGGTAGCCTTTCAGCCTGGTAACAGCCAGTTCAGGGCGGAATCCGGTGTCGGTGATCTTGGTGAGGTCCAGCACGCTGTTCAGGGGCCTGGGGGCTGCCGACTTTCCACGAAAATATTCGGATGTAGAGACGCCGGAGACGCTGCCCCGCGGGCGCCCGGAAAGTTCGAAAACGTCAGCGGCAATGTCAGCCCATGACTGGGGCTCGCCGTCGTTAGTCAGGTTATAGGTACCAAACGGTGCCCCGACGTCCAAAAGGTGCTTGATCCCTGCCGCAAGATCTTCCGAGAAGGTCAGGCGGCCAATCTGGTCGTTGACGACGGCGGGTGAAACGCCTTTGTCGGCAAGGGACGCCATGGTGCGGACAAAGTTCGGGCCGTCACCTATGACCCAGCTGGTCCGGATGATGTAATGCCGGGGAACCACACTGACGGCGGCGTCCCCCGCAGCCTTGGTCTGTGCATAGACTCCCAGCGGAGTCGGGCCCTCGGTCTCATCATGTGATGGACGTGAACCGTCAAAGACGTAGTCGCTGGAGACCTGCACCATCACCAAACCGTTGGCAACGGCGACCTTTGCCAGTTCGGCAACGGCTGTAACGTTGAGGGCCCACGCAGCCTGGCGGCCTTCCTCGGTCTCCGCGGCGTCAACTGCGGTAAACGCCGCAGCGTTGATGATGGTGGAATACTTGCGCCAGTTGCGGCTGCCAAACGAAGCAGGATCGAGGAGGTCAAAGGTGTTTCGGTCAGTGAACTCCACACTGGAATCGCCCGCGTATGCCGTACGAAGTGCCTTCCCAAGCTGACCGTCTGCCCCCAGCACAAGCGTTTTCTTGGGAGCCATCGGAGTGACCCCTGCCAGCCGGGGGTGCGCCATGTCCTTCTCGGACACTTCAGCCTGCTCAAGCGGGATCGGCCATGCGATGCCCACGGTTTCGTCAGCGAGGTTCACGAAGGTGTACTCGGCATCGGCCGACCAGTGGTCATTTACCAGGTACACGTACGACGTGTTGTCCTCAAGCGTCTGGTAGGAATTTGCGACGCCACGGGGAATGAAGATCGCTTTTCCGGCATCCAGCTCGGCCGTAAACACAGAGCCGAACGTGGGTCCTTCACGGAGATCCACCCAGGCGCCGAAAATGCGGCCAGTGGCAACGGACACAAATTTGTCCCACGGTTCAGCGTGTATGCCCCGGGTGGTGCCGGCCTTGTCGTTATATGAAATGTTGTTCTGGACAGGGCTGAAGTCGGGCAACCCGAGCGCCATCATCTTCTCCCGCTGCCAGTTCTCCTTGAACCAGCCACGGTTGTCACCGTGTACCGGGAGATCGAAAAGCAGCATGCCGGGAATGGGCGTTTCCGTGGCTGCGAGCTTCTTTTGGAACTCCATGCCTATTGGCCCTGCACTTTGTATTTTGCTTCGGTGGCGGCCTTCTGCGGACGCCACCAGTCCTCGTTGTTCCGGTACCAGGCAATGGTGTCCTCAATGCCGGCGTCGAAGTTGGAGAACTGCGGCTCCCAGCCAAGCTCATTCCGGAGCTTGGTGGAGTCAATCGCGTAACGCAGGTCGTGGCCGGGACGGTCCACGACGTGATCGTAGGCGTCAGTGGACTGACCCATGTGCTTGAGGATCAGTTCCACAACGTCCTTGTTGTTCTTCTCTCCGTCGGCTCCGATGAGGTAGGTCTCACCGATCTTGCCGTTGGCGATGATTGCCAGAACCGCCGACGAGTGGTCGTTGGCATGGATCCAGTCCCGGACGTTCTCCCCCTTGCCATACAGTTTCGGGCGAATACCGTCGATCACGTTGGTGATTTGGCGCGGGATGAACTTCTCCACGTGCTGGTAGGGACCGTAATTATTCGAGCAGTTGCTGATGGTCGCCTGCAGCCCGAAGGAACGCACCCAGGCACGGACCAGCAGATCCGAGCCGGCCTTCGTGGATGAGTAGGGGCTGGACGGGTTGTACGGCGTGTTTTCCGTAAACCGTTCCGGGTCATCGAGCTCCAGGTCGCCGTAGACCTCGTCCGTGGAGATGTGGTGGAAGCGCTTGTTGTGTTTACGGGCCGCTTCAATAAGGGTGTACGTGCCAATGATGTTGGTGTCCAGGAAAGGACGCGGGTCATGCAGGGAGTTGTCATTGTGCGATTCAGCAGCATAGTGAACAACGACGTCATGAGCTGCGACCAGCTCGTCCACGAGGGGCTGGTCACAGATATCGCCCTTGACGAACTGGAACCGCTCGGCCGGAAGGTTCGCCAGCGACTCCTGGTTGCCTGCGTACGTCATCTTGTCGAGGACTGTCACGTGATTGTCCGTTGAGGACAGGACGTAGTGGACAAAATTGGAGCCAATGAAGCCGGCGCCGCCGGTTACTAAAAGTCGCTGCATAGTTTCAAAGGTTACCGGATTTGGATGATGCGCGAGTCAGCAGGAAAGATGTACCGTATGCGCGGAATCATTCTGGCCGGCGGTACCGGCTCACGGCTCCATCCGATTACCCTTGGCGTCAGCAAGCAGCTGATGCCGGTCTTCGACAAGCCGATGATCTACTACCCGCTTTCCACCCTGATCCTGGCCGGCATCCGGGACATCCTGATTATCACCACTCCCCATGACGCCGAGCAGTTTCAGCGCCTGCTGGGAGACGGCTCGCAGTTCGGCATCAGCTTGAGCTATCTGCAGCAGCCGTCCCCGGATGGGCTGGCCCAGGCGTTCATCCTGGGAGCTGAGCACATTGGCAATGAGCCGGTGGCACTGGTCCTCGGCGACAACATCTTTTACGGACACGGCATGGGAACCCAGCTTCGCCGTTTTGAGGACATCGACGGCGGTGCGGTCTTTGGCTATTGGGTTGCCGACCCGAAGTCCTACGGTGTGGTGGAATTCGACGCCAGCGGCAAGGCCATCTCCCTGGAGGAGAAGCCCGCGAAACCCAAGAGCCACTACGCCGTTCCCGGGCTGTATTTCTACGACAACGACGTCGTTGACATCGCACGGAACCTCAAGCCGTCGCCCCGGGGCGAGCTGGAGATCACGGACGTCAACCGGACGTATCTGGACAAAGGAAAGCTTCAGGTTGAGATTCTTCCCCGCGGGACGGCGTGGCTGGACACGGGAACTTTTAACGATCTGAACGATGCGTCCAATTTTGTCCGCACAACAGAGAACCGCCAGGGCCTGAAGATCGGCGCCCCCGAGGAGATCGCCTGGCGCTTGGGCTTCCTTAGCGACGACGACCTCCGCCAGCGCGCCGAGCCCCTGCTCAAGAGTGGCTACGGAACCTACCTGCTGGGACTCCTGGAAAACGGTCGTTGAACCCAATGCGGCTCGGCAACCGGCCGAATGCGTTCCTTGTAGATCGAACCGGCGTCGAAGAGCTTGCCGACGGCCGGGCGCAAAAATCCGGACGAGGAACGTTCTGGTGGGTTTTCCTGCTGCTGATGGGACTCTCCACGGCATGGACTGTGGCCACGCCGCTGATGGGAGTTCCCGATGAACCTGCGCACGTCATCAAGGCAGCCTCCGTCGTCAGAGGCGAGCTGACTGGACGGGAAATGGCTGGCGGAGGCGGCTTCCACCTCGTGAAAGTCCCAGCGGGAATCGCCTACTACGACAGCTTTGGCTGTTTTGCGCAGCAGAAGGAAATCACGCCTTCATGTGTCCCACCGTTTGATGGTGACATCAATGCTCTGGTCGATGCCCGCACGTCTGCGGGAAACTACAATCCCATCTATTACACCGTGGTGGGGCTTCCCTCGCTGGTGAACAGTGGCGCCGGCGCAGTGTATGGAATGCGGCTTATCAATGCCGTCTTGAGTTGCCTGTTCCTCTCCATTGCCTTTTCGGCACTCTCGAAAATGCGCCACCGCAAGTGGGCCATGGTCGCCGCTGCTGTCTCTGTTACGCCGATGGTCCTCTTCCTCAACGGGGCCGTAAACCCAAATTCACTTGAATACGCCACGTCAGCCGCCCTGCTGGCAAATCTGGTTCTCCTCCTGGAGCGTTCCGCGGAACCGGACGTCTATCGGCGTTATGTTCCCCCTATAACGGCGGCTGCCTGTCTGTTGGCCAACACGAAAGGCTTGTCCCTTCTCTGGCTGGCACTCATGGTCATAACGGCCTGCATTCTGGGAACCTGGCCGCAAATTAGGGAGTTATGCCGCAACGCTTGGGTATGGGCCGGGACCGCAGCGATCAGTCTTGCATGCGCCTTCGCGCTCTACTGGCTTGTCCGTCACGACAGCCTGGAAAGTAACCCCTTCGAAGCCGCAGGTTACTCCCCCTGGGCCGGCGCCGAGATAATGATGGACCGGACCTTTGACTACGCCACTGGCTATGTCGGCCAGTTCGGATGGCTGGAAGTACCTGCACCGCTGGGCGCTTTTGTACTCTGGCTGGGGCTTGCCGGAGCCCTGGTCATGGGTGCCGTCGTATTATCCAGGGGCCGCACGCGTACCGCCACAATCTTCCTGCTCTCAGCACTTCTCCTGCTGCCGCCGCTCCTTCAGGCACAGGCCGTTGAGACGATTGGGATCGTTTGGCAGGGCCGCTACGTCCTCGCATTGTTCCTCCCGCTGCTGTTGGTTTGTGGAATAGCGTTGGACCGCACCAATCCCGGGCCTTTTTCCCAGCAGACAGCATCGATCCTGTACGCCGCAGCCGCGCTCGTTGCACTCTTCCAGTTATGGACGTTCCTCCAGACGCTACGACGCTATGTCACCGGATGGGCAGTGGACCGGCGTTGGAGTGAGATGATTACCAACCCGTCGTGGCAGCCGCCGGGCGGGACGCTGTTGTGCGTTGCACTCTTCACCCTCATGCTGGTCCTTGCCCTGTGGCTGGTCCGGCGCGCCATCAACGCCGAACGCCGTCAGCCTCAGCTGACCGCGTAAACGTAGGCAGGTTTGCCCTGCCACTGCAGCTCTGAATCCAGGGTGAGGCACGCGGCCGCCAGCGGCTGTGACGAGACGATCCTGTCGAGGTTCGGCCAGGAACCCTTCAGGACACAGGGATCAATAACCACCCCGACGGCGTCGAAATCGTTGGTCTGGAAGGTGGTTGGCTGCCCAGGAGTCCAGGCAAAAAAGATGTAGCCGCCACCGCGGTTCCACTTGTCTGAGAATGCGGAGTCTGGATCCAGCTTCTGCCATGCCTCCGCATCAGGACCGGAGCGCTGGAGTCCGGACAGCGATGGCATGCCATTAGCCAGGAGTAGCGTGCTCATGGAAGGGTTGTCAGCTGCCCACAGCTTTCCCCCTGACTTCGCCGCCGGGACCTGCGCGGCAATGGTCTTGGCCGTCTGCGATGCACGCAGATCTCCCGTACCCGCCAGGAAAGGATTTGCGCGGGCAACGGGCAGCACAGCGAAGAGGGCGCAGAAAATCAGGGGCCAGGAGCGCTGGGGATACTTTGTGATGACGGCAACTGTCATGCCCACCACGCCTGAGGCCAGAAGAATGAGCCCTGTGGATATATCCGGCAAATCCGTGGCTTTCAGGAGCGAGGCCGCATAGCCCGTCGAAAGGGCGCACGCAGCACCGGCCAGCAGAGGGACCCTCCAGGAGGCAGGCGGGGACCACCTGCTGATCAGCAGGCAAAGGAGTATGACGGCCAGCACGCCGACCACTTGGGCAGCCCGGGGAGGAGTCACCATATTCAGGAGGGGAACCATCCGCCCGGTAGCGCCCAGATCCAGGCTGATCCATAGGATCCACAGCGCCGACCACGCTCCAAAGGTCCATTCAGCCACATTGTCGCGGAATGTCGGCCGCCACCGTGCTGCAAGCAGCAGGACCAGAGCCCATACAAAGAAGACAGTAAACGACGACGAGAGCTCGCTGGCGTTAACACCGACAGGCTCGCTGAACTGCAGCGGCCCGAGCGCCGGCGCGCCGAAGATACGACCGAAAGGTTGGGGGTCTGCCCCCACCCGCCTTGAACCGGGATAAACAGTACCCAAGAGGGCTTGGAGGCCCTCGCGGTTTTCCAGCAGCATGCCGGCCCCGAAAACCAACGCCGTTCCTCCCGTCACGAGGACGGATTTCAGGCGAGGTCCCCAGTCACTGCGTTGAAGCAAAATCCACAGAGTGGAGGCGCCCAGAACCGGCAGCCCGAGCATCAGGGACCAGGGTGCATAGAACGAGGGAAGACCGGCGATCAGGATTCCGCCGACTAGAGCCATGATGACCGGAATGAGGCGTTGCCCGCGGCTGAACCTTTGGAAGGCGGCGATCATCAGCACGCTGCCACCGACCGTATAGGCGATGAGTGCAACGGGCATCAAAGACCACCACGCGCTGGACGGGGACAAGACAATCAGGATTGCTGCCAACCAGCCATACCGGCGAGAGCGTCCAAGCTGATGGAACCAGGTAGGCAGCGCCAACAGAAGGATCAGGGAAGGCAGCCACCAGTGCGCCGCGAACAGCATATTTTCCGGCAGGATCACCGAGGCACGGAGCATGGTGGAATCGAAGAATACGAATTGCTCAAAAAAGCCGTCGGTCGGGAACCTGTGGATCACGTCGGCTCGAGCGGCCAGCGGGCTCAGGCTCGGTGCGCCATGGGTAGCGAGGATGGAGATCACAATCGCTGAATAGGCATGGATCTCATCCGACCGGATGGGCCTCGAATTACCGAATTGCCAGCCCAGCGGGTTCGCCGGGTCCTGTCGGAGGTCCGCAATGCCAATAGACGATGTGGTAATACCGAGCAGGACAAGGACGGCGAAGACCACAACAGTGATTGCGCGTGCGGCCCGGTCGTTAACACAGACCCATTGCCAGAAACGGCGAGTGGCCCCCACTATGGGCGCGGGAAGTTTCACATTCGACGTACTTCCTCCAGAGGCCACAGAAGCCTCCACTGCACCCTCCGTGCGGACTTTCACTTTATGCCGTCGTAGACGGGGGCACGCTTCTCGGTTTCGTCCTGGGTAGTCACAGGCACCACCGGCCCGTCTGACCGACGCCTCCGTACCATCACCAGGCTCCAGATAAGCATCCCTGTCACCGCTGCGCCCCAAAGCGGGATGCCGACCCGCCAGCCCGGAGGTTCGAAGCTGATGGTGATCAGCTTTCCCTGCGAATCCGAAGGAATCGATAAACCAAGGAGGTACCCGCCGATCGGGCGCTGCGTCATGCTGGCGCCCTCCACGCTGTATCCCGGCCAGGGAAGCCTGCTCAGAGCGGCACGGCCGCCATCTGCCGGAACCTCCTCGACCTTCAGCACCACCTTGGTGTCGTCCCTGGAGACTTCACTAAGGCGGGTTCCCGAGTCGGTCCATGTCACGCCTCCAGCCGGACCCAGTGGCACATCGCGGCTCCACAATACTGTCTCTTCAGTCTCGGCTGCCACGTGCCAGCCTTCCGGAACCGGCGGAATCTCCACTTCCTCGTCGCGGGACACGTAATTGTTCGAAGCCATGGGCACCTGCGGCTTGTTGAAGGACTCCTTCAGGATCTGAATGTTATCGATCTGGAGTTCGTCAACCAGCAACAATCCGGTCTGGGCGCGGCGATCAAAGAGCTTGTCTGCGAGTTCCGGGCAGGTTCCTCCGAGGTATCGGAGGCAAAGAAGCTGGTTGAGCCTGGAGAATCCCACCAACTGGTAGCGGTTCACCACGCTGGCGTCGCTCAGGTACCAGGCGTTCGCCATAAGCGTCTGCTCCCAGGTCTTCTTCTCTTGCGGGTAGTCCAAAGGGTCACCAACAACGATCACGTCGTTCTTCACGCCTTGAAGGACGCCCTTATAAGTAGAGACATCTTCGGGCTGGTTTGCGATCGACAGGCCGCTTCGAGCCGACGTCCGGTGCTGGAGAAGGGTGGTTGCCGTCGTCGCAAGCAGCACACCGATGGCGAGCAGCGACAGGGCCCTCAGTCCAAACCTGTTCCAGCGATGGCCTTTCACCTCCGGATGGTTCAGGAGCCACCACATGGCCACCAGCGCTGCCGCGACAAGAGCGGCACAAACCGTAATGGTGAGGAAGCGGGCAGGAACCTGGGCCCATGCAAGATAAGCCGCAACTCCAACCAGGCCCAGCGCTACGTAGAGGGAAGGACGGCTAATCGACGGGCGCCTCGCCCGGGCCAGGGCGATAACGACAAACAGAACTGCCGCCATCGCAACATAGGGCATAAAGCGGGCCGGATACCGCAACGGACCGATCGTCGTCGGAAGCAGGACAAAGGCAGCAGACGCGGCCAGGAAGAAAAACAGGTCCCGCAGCTCAGCTGACAATTTCGTGAAGACACTCCAGCTGACAAAGGCAATGGCAGGCAGGAACCACGCGATGTAGGCAGCTGGACTCGTAGACGCCGTTCCCGACCACCACCAGGACAAAAGCTGCGGATAGGCGGTGGCGATCGGAGCCATCAGCAAACTCGTGAAATCGATGCTCATGTAGTCGTCGTTCCAGACGCCGGTGGTTCCGCGCGTAGTGACGGCCGCCGTCAGCACACCTGGAAGGAAGACGACGACGGCGACGAGCCCGATGGAAAGGCCTGTGATCGCAATCCGGGCCGCAGGCCGCCAGGCCCGGCGGATCAGGGTCTCAATACCAACTGCCAGGAGGATGAAACCGATGGCCACGGTTCCTGCCACGTACCCCACGGTGACGATCAGATACCCCGTGATAAAGGCCCAGAAGGGGTTTCGTTTGCCGGCCATGAGTTTGCGCAGTTCGGCCCAGAAGAACGGGAATATTGCCCAGACAAGCGCCCCCGTGACCCAGGAAGGTGCATCGAAGTACATCGTAAAGCCGTTCAGCGGAACGGCGATCCCTGCAACGAACGCCCATTCCGGCGACACCGCATAGCTGCGGGCAAGGACGAAGGTGCCCACGCCGGCAACAACCAGCATGGCGACCTTCAAAACTGTGGTGAGGATTACGGCATTGGGGCTCACGTATGCGAGAACACCAAACAGCATGACCAAGGGGTTCCAGGTACCCCATTGACCCTCTGCAATATAGTTGCCGCTGGACCACACTGAAGGATTGAGAACAGGAACCTTCCCTTGGAACAGACTCTCTCCAAGGTGGTACCACACTCCGTATGCACCGTTCTCGGTATCATCCTGGAAGTAGTATCGGCCGTAGAAGATCAGCGGGATCAGGCTCAGCACCAAAACCGATCCGGCGGTCAGCAGTAGCCAGTTCCTGTTGAGTGACGAGGACGATGGGACAGGCTGCAATTCACGTTCCGTTCAGTTGGCATTCCTCCAGCGCAGGACAGTGCGCGAGGGACAGATTCATACTACCTGAGCCACTTTCTGGCGACCTTAAGCTGCACCAGTGGGTGACCGCTCCCGTCCGCACCACACGGTTGCTGGGCCAACAATACTGGCCGGAGCCGGTAGAATCTTCTGACATGACACTGGCTCAACCCGAGACAAACTCGACGCCCCACCGCATTTCTGTCGTCATACCCGTCTACCAGGGTGAGAAGACGCTTGTTGGCGTGGTCAACGAGCTCCTCCCTTATCGGCAAACGTCCATGAGCGCGGGTGGCCACAATTTTGTCGTCTCGGAAGTGCTCCTGGTCTTCGATCATGGCCCGGATGACTCCGCCGCGGTGATCCGGTCGTTGACGCAATCCATCGATATCGTCCGGGGTGTCTGGTTGAGCCGGAACTTCGGACAGCACGCCGCCACGCTCGCTGGGATGGCCTCGGCGGGTGGCGACTGGATTGTCACCATGGACGAAGACGGGCAACATGACCCCGCGGCCATCGGAGATATGTTGGACACGGCAATGGCGCAGAATGCGTCCGTAACCTATGCAATGCCCAGCAACCCGGCACCGCACGGCTTCCTGCGGAATATGGCGTCCAAGGGCGCAAAACGTGCCGTGAGATTTGTCCTGTCAAGCGACGACGCCACCAGCTACCAGAGCTTCAGGCTGGTGACGGGCGAAGTAGCCCGTTCAGTAGCCGCCTACGCTGGCCATGGCGTGTACCTCGACGTCGCAATGGGCTGGATCGCTGACAGAACCGCCACCTGCCCCGTTGTGCTCCGCGAAGAAGGTGACCGCCGGTCCGGGTACGGCCTCCGTTCACTGCTCTCACATTTCTGGCGGATGGTGATCTCCAGCGGCACCCGGGCCCTTCGAATGGTCAGTCTTATCGGCGCTGTTTTTGCTTTAGCCGGAATCGGGTTGGCCATCTACTTCGTTATTGCATACTTGACTGGTCATGGAGCCGGGCAACAAGGCTGGACCTCGACGATGGTGGTACTTCTCGTCAGTACGGGTGCCATACTTTTCGCCCTGGGGGTGATAGCGGAGTATGTGGGCGTCAACGTCAACATGGCTATGGGGAAGCCTGCCTATCTCATTGTGAGCGACCCCGCACTGGGGCCCTTGGGTAAGAGTCCACATAAGGCGCCTGTCCAGTCGCCTGCCGGCCCGGTGGCTGATGCAGGCTAGGCCTACCTGGGTCATCGGCGCCGGTGGCCTCCTCGGGCGAGCGGTCGTGAGAGAACTCGAATCCCGCCAGATCCCTGTTTTGACGAGCAAGATTCAATGGAGCGATCCGGAAGTCGCGATCAAGGAATTCAGGCGCAGTGCTGAGCGGCTGCGTGACGCGGCCGGTTCAGGTCCGTGGACCATTGCCTGGTGTGCGGGCGCCGGCGTTACCGGGACATCGCAGGATGCTCTGGACGATGAACTCTCCCTGCTCACCCAGGCGCTGGAAGCCTTCGAAGAGATACTGTGCAACGACGACGGGCAGATGGGAGCACTCTTCCTCGCGTCTTCAGCCGGCGGCGTATATGCCGGCTCCAGCACGCCTCCGTTTACCGAGGAAAGTCCGGTGCAGCCCTTGGCACCGTATGGTTTTGCCAAGCTCCGGGCTGAGGCAGCTGTTACCGAGTTCGCCAGCAGGACAGGGGTTCGAAGCCTCATTGGCAGGGTGAGCAACCTGTATGGACCGGGGCAAAACCTCCAAAAACCCCAAGGCCTCATTTCCGTGTTCGCCAAGGCGCACCTCACGGGCGCGCCTGTTTCCGTCTACGTCTCCCTGGATACCTTGCGGGATTACCTGTTCGTGGATGACGCCAGCCGGCTTGTCACCGATGCACTCGGTCGGCTCGTCCAGCCGGATGTCCGGCCAGGCCAGACTGTAGTGAAGATCCTCGCCTCCCAAAGGGCGGACACCATTGGCAACCTTATTGGGGCTTGCCGAGCCATCTTCAAGCGCCGGCCGTTGATCATCCTCGGCGCCTCCCCGTTCGCGAAGGCCCAGGCGCACGATCTCCGGCTGCGCTCGGTGGTGTGGCCTGAGCTTGACGAGCACCCCGTGACTCCCCTGGCTGTCGGCATCAACAACACTGTGCAGGAAGTCCAAAGGCTGGCCTTGTCGGGTCAGCTCTGAGCCAGTTGAACCCGGCCAGATTGGCCCGCCAGTTGCCCCTCGTTGTTATCCGCCTGCCCCTCTTCGGTAGTCTAGGGTGTGTGTTTGCCGGTTAACGGCCCTAAGTTCGGAGAATATGTGGCTTCCACCCAACAACCCGATTCCCCAGCGGAAGCTGTTAAGGGTATCCATAACGGTCCGCCCGGCCCGCTCCTGAGAATCATCAAGGACCAACGCGTCGCGTTCCTGTTGGTGGGCGGCATCAACACTGCATTCAGCACTGCACTGTTTGTAGCGATCGCATGGATCTACCCGGACCTTCCGTCGCCGATTGTCCTGAGCATCGCGTTCGTCATTTCGCTCGTGGCGGTGTTCTTCGTCTACAGGAAGCTTGTCTTCCGCGTGAAGGGCCACTTCTGGCTGGATCTCGGCCGCTTCACCTTAGTCAACCTGACGATGTTCTTCGTCAACATGGTGCTGCTCTTTGCAGCACATGAAGTTCTTGGCTATCCGAAAATACCAGCACAGATCACGATCACCTGCGTGACGGTTGTCATCAATTACTTCGGCCACAAATATTTCTCCTTCCGCCGGCGGCCTGAAGCCGCATCGCCCACCACTGCCACCGAGGAAAGTGCCCCATGAGTCCAAAAGTCTCTATCGTCATTCCTGCCTACAACAACGTCCAGTACATCGAAGAGACTCTGCAGTCCGTACTCAACCAGACCTTCGACGACTACGAGGTAGTGATCGCTGACCACTCCTCGATCGATGGCACGGCTGAAGTCATCGCCAGGTATGCAGATCATCCCAAGGTCCGGTTTTTGAGCCCGACACCAACAGGCGGCGGGGCTCAGGCCAACTGGAACCGCGTCAGCCAGGAGGCTAAGGGCGAATACCTTAAGCTTGTTTGCGGCGACGACCTGATCGTCCCCGAGGCGCTCGAACTGCAGGTAAAGGCCCTGGAAGACAACCCGGGTGTTGTTATCGTCTCCTCCCGCCGGGACCTGGTGGACGCCAACGGCGGGATCTTCCTCAAGGGCCGGGGACTGCAAGGCGTTCAGGGCCGCGTCAGCGGTCGCGAGGCCATCCGGGCTACGGTCCGGGCAGGTTCGAACATCTTTGGCGAGCCGGCCTGTTCGCTCTTCAAGCGGGAGCTTCTGGAGGCGGAAGGCTGGTGGGATAACACCCATCCGTACCTCATCGACGAAGCCACCCTCGTGCGCATCTGCCGCCACGGCGACTTTGTAGCCCTTCGGGAAACCCTGGCGTCCTTCCGGATCAGCGCCAGCCAATGGAGCGTCCGCCTTGCCCGTCAGCAGTCTGACCAGGCCATTGCGTTCCATAACCAGCTTCGGAAAGACGATCCATCGCTGCTGAGCCGGGTGGACTTGCTGGTGGGAAATGCCAAGGCAATTGCCATGTCGTATGCCCGGCGCCTCGCTTACCTGCGGCTGAACAGGCGTATGGGTCATCAGCACGCAGTGCAAAGTACGGTTTGAGAAGACAGCCAGGCGTGCTGGCATCGGTGGGCCCGGCCGCGGTTTTTTAGCGAGGTCCGGGTTTTCAGCCAAGTCCGGGTTTCCGGCCGAGTCCGGGCTAGGGAACAGCCTTCACTGTTTAACGCTCAAACCAACGTCCTGACTCACCTCAGTTGAGCCGGCCGTTCCTCCGCCGCCGACGGGCTCGCTGCTCCGCCTTCGGCGGCGGCTCAGGATAAGCTCCGCGACGGTCCACGCCCCGGCCACGCCGACGGACAGGACAATACTGGCCACAACCACAGGCCAGCCCGGCGGTTCGAAGCTGATGGTGAGGGTTTTCCCAACAGAGCCCGCGGGAATGTCGACGGCGAGAAGGTACCCGCGCAGGGGTGCTGAGACAGTTGCCCCATCGGCTTTGTATCCTGGCCACGCCAGGCGGCTGAGTACGGCCTTGCCCGGAGAATCTTCCATCCGGTCCACGCGGATCCGAACGTCGCGGCTGGTTTCCGACACCAATGAAATGGCGGTCCCCTCGGAAGTCCAGACTGGCTGGCCGGTATTCAGCAGCGGTTTGTCCCGGACCCATACCACCGAGTCCGTGCTCCTGTCGGCCTCATGCCAGCCGTTTGGAGGTGCGCCGCCAAAGCGATCTCCGGAAGGGGCCTCCGGATCCCGAAGTAACTGGATGGTGTCGATGGACAGCAGATCCGCCAGGACCTTACCCGTGGCAGTGTCCGTCTCAAAGAGCTTCCCGGCGGCTGCTGGGCAGGTCCAGCCATGGCTTGAGATGCACAGATCCTCAGCGTATTTGGCGAACATGATCGGCGTATAGAGGTTCTGGACTTCGGCGGAATTCAAATACCACGCGTTAGAGGCCAATGTCTCCTCCCAGATCCGTGGTCCCAATTTAGTGGGATCGCCCACGATGAAGGTGCCACCTTGTGCTTCTGGGAGCTGAGAGGAGTAGCTTCCCGGGGTATCCGGCATCCGGTAGTCAGGCAGCGGCGACGATTTGAAGGCCACATGCTGTCCCCCGGCAATGGCCATGCTCAGTAGTACCACTCCCCCGGCCAAGACCACTGGCTCTTTGAGGCGGGGCCACCGCTGTGGAGAGTAGAGGAAAAAGAGGAGCCCGGCGATACCCGCAACGGCCAGCAGCCCGAAGACCGCCGCCATGCGGAAGGACGGGAACTGGCTCCAGCCGAGGTAAAGTCCGGCGAGCACCGTCGCCGCAGTGACGATCACGCGTCCACGGCTGAGCACGGGCACCCTGAAGCGTGAGACCAGCACCGACAGCGTCAGCAGGACAGCCAGGGAAACATAGGGCATGATCCTGATCGGAAAACGAAGAGGTCCCAGATCGCTGGGGGCCAACGTCAGAGCCAGCGACATTAAACCGACAAACCATAGTCCTGAAAGTTCCCTGCCTGCCTGCTTCACCCTGTGGTAGTCCACTATCGAGAGGACTGGGAGAAACCACGCCACGTACAGCAGGGGTACCGTCGCAAACCCGCCCCACCATCCAGTGACTTGGGGCAGGGTGCCGGGGACCCAGGAAGTAAACAGTCCACTGAGGTCAGGGGTCAGGAACCCACTGTTCGCGATCCCCCCAGTGCGGGCTGTCACCGGCGCGGTGAGGACGCCCGGGAGGTACACCGCCAACGCGATGAATCCACAGACCAGGCCGGCGAGGAGTAAGCGGGAGGAAGCCCGGCGCCTTCCTCGCAGTGATGCCTCCACCAGCAGTCCCACAAAGACGATGGCGAGCATGAGGGTACCGTGAACGTAGCCAATGGTTATCAGCACGTAGGCCGATGCCAGTGCAAGGAGGGGATTGCCCTCTTTGAAGGCCATCCGGCGCAGTCCGTACCAGGTAATGGGCAAAAGGCTGAAAACCATAAGCCCGGTGACCCAGGAGGCCGCGTCGATGTACACGGTGAATCCGGTCAGCGTCACCGCAACCCCAGCGATGGCTGCCCACTCCGGCCGGGCCTTGTAGCTCCTCGCCAACAGGAAGGTGCCGGCAGCAAGGATGCAGAGAAAGGCAATCTTGAGAACTGTCGAAAAAACAACAATATTGGCCGAGCGGCTTGCCAGCCAACCGATCAGGAGAATAAGGGGATTCCAGATCCCCCACTGGCCTTCAGCAGCGTAGTTCCCTGCCCCCCAGGCACTGTCACTGAAGACTGGCCACTCCCCTGCGCTGAGTTTGGTGCCAATTTCGAACCAGATGCCGAAGGCCCCGGCCTGCGTATCGTCGTAGTAGTAAAACCTGTTGTTGGTGATGAGCGGAACCAGGGAACCAATGAAGGCTGCAACCACTGTCCCAATCAGCCACGTGACATCGCTGCGGGGACGCAAAGCACTCACAAACTGTCCTCGGATTCCGTTTGCGCGGAACGCCGCCTCAGTTCTGCCACAACGGAATGCACCTCGCCATCCATGACCACGTTGCCGTGTTCCAGAAGCACGCCGCGCTCACAGACTGTGGCGACCAAATCCAGGTCATGGCTCACAACAAACAGGGTCTTGCCCAGTTCTGAGAGCTCCTTGATCTTGGCAATGCACTTGCGCTGGAAAGGTTCGTCTCCCACCGCAAGGATTTCATCGATCAGGAACACTTCCGGGTCCGTGTGCACGGCGATGGAGAACGCGAGCCGGAGGTACATGCCCGACGAATAGAACTTCACTTCCGTGTCGATGAACTCTCCAATTTCGGAAAATTCGACAATGGAGTCAAACATCTCGTCGATCTGTTTCTCAGTCATCCCCAGGATGGCTCCATTGAGGTACACGTTGTCCCGGCCACTGAGGTCGTGATGGAACCCTGCGCCCACTTCGATGAGGCCGGCTACACGGCCGCGCGTGCGGACCGTTCCGCCGTCGGGCTGCAAAACTCCGGAAATCAGCTTCAGCAGCGTCGATTTCCCCGAACCGTTGAGGCCCATAAGCGCAACTGTCTCGCCCTGCCTCACTTCGAGGGAGACGTGGTTGAGGGCAAGGAACTTCTTCGACAAATCACCTTTGCGGCCCTTGACCAGCCAGACCAGGGCTTCCTTGAGGGAGCGGGTGTGTCGCAGCACGAACTGCTTCCGCAGGTCGATGCAGCTGATGGCTACATGGCCATGCTTCGTCATGTCAGAGCTCCTGGGCGAAGTGAACGGCGAGGCGCCGGAACGTGAACTGGCCGAGGAACAAAACGAGCAGCGTGATCACCATGGCAACGGGAAGCCACAGCGTGAAAAGATCCGGCGGCATAACGTCGCCCACCAGCTGATCCGCCTTGAGCGTCGGTTCCCAGAAGGCCCAATGGAAGACCTCGACGGCGACCGTCATGGGGTTTAGCTGGTACACCCAGAACCATGGCCCCATGACACGCTCAACCATCGACCACACGTAGAGCACCGGCGAAGCCCACGTGACCACCATAACGATCATGTCGACGATGTTCTCGGAATCGCGAAAGTAGACATTGATGGCACCAAAAATCAGGCCAAGTCCCGTGGCGAGAACCGCGACCATCAGGAATATCAGGCCGACAGCCGCCAGTTGAAGGATCGACGGCGTCCATCCCACCACAAGGCACGCGCCAATCAGAACCAGAAGCTGCGGGAGAAAATGCGCCGCCGAAACCCATACCGTAGACACAGGAAAGAGCTCCCGCGGCAGGTAGATCTTCCTGATGAGATCGCGGTTGTCAACGATGGAGCGGGTGGCATTGGACAGCGACTCCGTAAAGAAGTTGACCAAAACAATTCCCGCAAAGAGGTAAATCGCATAATTGGGCGTGCCGCGTTGGAGGTTCAGGAAAATGCCCAGCGCCACAAAGTAAATGAGGAACTGGACCAGGGGCTTGACGTAAGACCACATCAGGCCCAGCACCGAACCCCTGTAGCGTACCTTGATTTCCTTGCGCACCAGCAGCTTCAGGAGGAACCGGTCGCCGTAGACATCCAGCAGGCCCCGTCCGCTTCCGGGCCTGACCAGCTGGTCGGACTGACCCGCCATCTAGTTCCCGTCCTTGCTGTTCGCCTCGAACGTCTTTTTCCACGCGTCGAACGAGCTGATCTCTGCTACTGCGGACCTGTACTGGTGCGCAAGTTTGTCCCACTCGCGGAATAACTTCGCGTGCAGCACAGTCGCTTCCGCAAGCATCGACTTGAGCTTCTTCGGGTCCCGCTGGTACCAGGATGCGCCTGTGCCCTCGGCATTGGACACCACAACACTGTCATAGTGGGCCACGCGGTACCAACGGTTATCACGGTGCGCGAGGTAGCCCTGGGGCCGCTCGGAGCTCTCCGGCCCCGGAGTCTTGATCAGTTGCCGGGCAACGGTCTTGATCCCCCAAGGGATCAATTCCTTCTTGCTGGGCATCCCGACGACGATACCGCCCATGGGGCCGCGGCCGATCTTCGGCGCAGGGAAGTCGTCCACGTCGTCCTTCAGCTGGGCGTCGGGGTATGAGGACTTGAGCGCGTTGATCTCCGGAAGCTTCGTGCCCAGGACCTGATGGAGGACGTCCGGCCCCTTGAAAAGGTCCTTAAGAGCTTCAATCCGACCGTGTTCGGTGAAGTACTGCATGGACACCAGGTGCTTGACATCTGCCTGGACAGACTCGCGCAAGACACGGCCACCCTTTGGGTACGGGCTGTGAATCAGGGTTGTAATGAGCCTGTTTCTGGCGTGGAAGTAGGCTTGCCAGCCCACCAGATCATCCTTGTCAATCCAGGAAACATGCCAAACCGCCGCACCTGGGAGGGATACAGTCGCGTAGCCCGCTTCCCTCGCACGAAGCCCATACTCGGCGTCGTCCCATTTAATGAAGAGCGGAAGGGAAAGCCCGATTTCCTTGATCACCGCTGTTGGAATGAGGCACATCCACCAGCCGTTGTAGTCCACGTCCACCCGGCGGTGAAGCCAGGGAGTCTGGCGCAGGTTGGAGACACTGAAGTCGTGCCGGGTCTCCATGTCAGCATGCGGCGAGGCTGGAACAATCCGGAACGGGTCAACAACCTCACCGAAGGTGTGCAGGACGCTTCGGTTGTAGAGGTCGAACATATGACCTCCGACGATCGTCGGCTTACGGCAATAGTCTGCAAACGTCAGAAGGCGGATGATGCTCTCGGGTTCAACCACGATGTCGTCATCCAGCAGCAGAACGTAGTCGCTGCCGTTCTCTATGGATTCGTACATTCCGCGCGCAAAGCCACCCGATCCGCCCAGGTTTGCCTGGTTGATGATCCGGAGTTTTCCGTCGAGTGATGCGCTGACGGCAGCAAAGTCGCCCTGGTCCTGAACTTTCTGGGTGCCCTGGTCTACGATCAGGATCTCCTTGACGTTCCGGAGCACCTCCGGATTGTCAGCCAGGATCCTGGCATTGTTGAGGCAAAAGTCGGGTTTGTTCATGGTGGTGATCTGGAGGGTCACCTGGCCGCTCGGGCGCGAAATGCCTTCCGCCTCCCACTGGCCTTCCTCAAGGACCAGATCGCCGGAACTCGCTGCCAAATCGAACCAGTACCAGCCTCCGTCACCAAAGGGCTTAAGCGTCAGCTCGAAAGCGGACGTGGAATCGCCGTCGACATGCCTGCCGTCAACACGCTGTACAGATCCGCGCGCATTGGACTTGTATACCGTGACGGTTCCGGTGCCCCTGGTCCGGACCACCAGCCTGATCTCCCGGACCGAAGTCCAGCGGCGCCAGTAACTCGCCGGAAAGGCGTTGAAATACGTACCGAACGAGATCTGCTCACCCGAACGGACACGCATGGAGTGCCGCGACAGCAGGTCTTCGAAATGCGCCTCCCGGCTCTCCGAACTGGACAGGTGAAGCTTGTCTTCCAGGAGCTTCGGCGTCCGGGCGAATTCGTCGTTCTCACGGAGCCGGACTCCACTCGCTGTTCCGGCGTCCACATACAACGACACTGTGTCCGGCTGGTCCGGCGAGGGGAGGATGATGCGCTGGATTGCTGCCCAGTCGATGGTTCCTTCTTGGGCACTCATGCCTCTACTCCTCCACTTTCAAACTTCGCCCCGTCTGCAAAATGCGGGCGAATCTGGTTTTCGAACATGGTCAGGGCTGAGCCGATGGCCATGTGCATGTCCAGGTACTTGTAGGTGCCCAGGCGCCCGCCGAAGAGAACATCGGACTCGGCAGCAGCCAGGTCGCGGTACTTGAGCAAACGCTCCCGGTCCGCAGCTGTGTTGATTGGGTAATACGGTTCATCGCCATTCTCTGCGGCACGGGAGAACTCGCGCATGATGACGGTCTTCTCCGTTTGGTAATTGCGCTCCGGATGGAAGTGGCGAGGTTCGATGATGCGGGTGTAGGCCACATCGGCGTCGTTGTAGTTGACCACCGAGGTGCCTTGGAAATCGCCGACATCGAGGACTTCCTCCTCGAAATCTATGGTGCGCCAGGAAAGCTTGCCCTCGGCAAAGTCGAAGTAACGATCCACGGGCCCGGTGTAGATCACCGGTATGTTTCCCACTACCTTGTCCTTGCTGTACTCGTGCGACTCGTCAAAAAAGTCGGTATTGAGCCGGACTTCGATGTTCGGGTGGTCTGCCATCTTTTCGATCCAGGCGGTGTATCCGTTCGTGGGCAGGCCCTCGTACTTGTCGTTGAAGTATCGGTTGTCGTAGTTGTAGCGCACCGGGAGCCGGGAGATGATGCCCGCGGGCAGGTCTTTGGGGTCGGTCTGCCATTGCTTGCCCGTGTAGTGCTTGATGAAGGCCTCGTACAGCGGGCGGCCAATCAGCTGGATGCCCTTGTCATTGAGGTTCTGCGGGTCTGTACCCGCAAGCTCCCCGGCCTGCTCCTGAATCAGTGCCTGGGCCTGGCCCGGCGTCAGGTTCGCACGAAAGAACTGATTGATCGTTGCCAGGTTAATGGGCAGCGAATACACCTCGCCCTTGTGGACGCCGTAAACCTTGTGCACATAGTTGGTGAACGTGGTGAATCGGTTGACATACTCCCAAACGCGCTCGTTGGATGTGTGGAAGAGATGCGCCCCATAGCGGTGCACTTCGATTCCTGTCTGCTCCTCATTCTCGCTGTAGGCGTTGCCACCAATGTGGTGGCGGCGGTCGAGGACGACTACCTTCAAGCCGAGCTCAGTGGCGGCCTGTTCTGCTATTGTCAGGCCGAAAAAGCCTGACCCTACAATGACGAGGTCAGCGTTCACGAACTCTCCTGTGTGGTGGATTTCAGGCACAGCCATGCCCGGGTCTAGTGTCAAGGTTACCCCGATGTACTTCGCTCATTGGCTGGGGACTGTCCTTGGCTCCGCTGTGGAGGGCCGGTTACCGCATCAGACGGCCGACCCCCCATATGCAGCCCAGCAGGCGTTCCGGCCTGCGCCTGGGGAGTCAGAGGGCGACGACGCCGCCCGTCCTCGCGGATTCCAACACGGCTTCTGCGACGCGGAGTGTTTCCAGTCCCTCGGCCATCGTGACCACGTTCATGGATTTTCCGAGGATGGCATCCCGGAACGCTTCGTGCTCCATTTTCAGCGGTTCCCGCTTGGCAAGGGCGAACCGGGTGCTGGATCCCTCCGATACACCACGGAATGCCGCCATCGATTCCCATTCAGTCTGCAGGGTTCCGTTCTCCACAAACGTCAGGTCGGCAGAGATGGTGTCTGCTATGAAGGCACCCCGCTCGCCCAGGACGATGGCGGTGCGCTCCTTCATGGGTGAAAGCCAGTTCACGATGTGGTTGGTGACAATGCCATCACCCAGGTGACCTATGGCTGTGACCATGTCCTCGTGCTCCCGCCCACTGCGTGATGTGGTGTGGGCCACCACATCGACGTAGTTGCTCTGGGCAAGCCACGCGGTCAGGTCGATGTCATGCGTCGCGAGGTCCTTAACCACTCCCACATCTGCGATCCGAGCAGGAAATGGACCCTGCCGGCGCGTGGAGATCTGGTAAACGTCGCCAAGATCTCCGGCTTCAAGCCGCGCCCG
Organism: Arthrobacter sp. CDRTa11; assembly: GCF_026427775.1. Classification (NCBI taxonomy): domain Bacteria; kingdom Bacillati; phylum Actinomycetota; class Actinomycetes; order Micrococcales; family Micrococcaceae; genus Arthrobacter; species Arthrobacter sp. CDRTa11. The sequence goes on from NZ_CP044532.1 coordinate 3,507,235, forward strand.
CAGGCTCTGCAGCGATGGGTTGAAGCGTTCAATGTGGCCAACGGCCCCGATCAGCCCCATCCTTTCGAAGGCGGCTGCGATCCGACGGCCCGATTCGGAATCATTGGCAATCGGTTTTTCGACGAGGCAGTGGATGCCCGCTTCGGCCAATTGCATGGCCACTTCCTCGTGCAGGACCGTGGGTACTGCCACTACGGCACAATCGATGCCCTGGGCGATCATGTCTTCGACTTTGTCGTGGACGGTCAAGCCATTGGCCACGCCGTGCGAGTCACCGAAGGAGTCAGCCATGGCGACGAGTTCCACGCCGTCGAGCTCCCGCAGCACGCGGGCATGGTGCCTGCCCATCATTCCGAGGCCGATAAGTCCGGCACGCAGGTTCGCCACTAGCTGCCAGCCTTTGCGAGTGCGTTCACTGCAGCGACAATACGCTCCAGGTCATTCTGGCTAAGGGACGGGTGAACCGGGAGGGAAAGAACCGTCCTGGCGGCCTCCTCGGTGACCGGAAGGTCGTCCTGTGTCCGGAACGGAGCCAGCTGGTTGTTTGGTATCGGGTAGTACACCCCGCAACCCACGTTGTACTCCTCCCGCAGCGCCTTGGCGAAGCCGTCCCGGTCGTCGTCGACCCTGATCGTGTACTGGTGGTACACGTGTTCGCAACCTGCAGCAACTGTGGGTGTCATGACACCCTCGATATTTTCGTCCAGGAAAGCCGCATTCTCCTGCCGGGTCCTGGTCCAGCCGAGCACCTTTGTGAGCTGCACACGGCCGATGGCAGCATGGATGTTGGTCATCCGCGCATTAAAGCCGACCAGTTCGTTTTCGTACTGGCGTTCCATCCCCTGGTTCCGGAGGAGGCGGAGTCGGCGTTCGACGTCCGCCAGGCCGGTGCTGACCATGCCACCCTCACCGGAGGTCATGTTCTTCGTCGGATACAGACTGAACATGGCAAAGTCGCCGAAGGTTCCCACCTTCCGGCCGTTCACGGCTGCGCCGTGCGCCTGGGCTGCATCCTCAAAGACCTTGAGTCCATGCTTGGACGCAAGCGAGCCTATAGCGTCGACGTCGAAGGGGTGGCCGTACAGGTGCACGGGCATGATGGCCGCCGTCTTATCCGTAATCCTGGATTCGACAGAAGACGGGTCAAGGGTAAAGTACTTCGGCTCAATGTCCGCGAATACAGGAGTCGCCCCGGTCAGAGCGACTGAGTTGGCTGTCGCGGCAAACGTGAAGGAAGGAACTATCACTTCGTCCCCCGGCCCAATCCCGGCTGCGAGAAGCCCGAGATGGAGGCCTGAAGTTCCCGAGTTGACGGCCACTGCAGCGCGTCCGTCGAGCAGGACGTCGGAGAACTCCTGCTCGAACGACGCCACCTCCGCCCCTTGCGCCAACTGCCCTGATGCCAGTACGGCATCAACGGCCGCGCGCTCGTCATCGCCAATGATCGGCTTGGCGGGCGGGATAAATTCGTGGCTCATTAATCAACCTCTCGAAGAATTTCGTCGTTTTCGACATACATGGCGCCGGTTTCCGGGCATTCCCACTGCTCGCCGCGTTGCTTCAGCGGGAATCCTGCCTTTCCAACCCAACCGAGGCGTTTGGCTGGTACTCCGGCCATGAGGGCAAAGTCAGGCACGTCCTTGGTGACTACGGCGCCGGCGGCAACTGTTGCCCAGCGGCCGATCGTCACGGGAGCCACGCAAACAGCCCTGGCACCGATGGACGCTCCCCGTTTGATGCTGACGCCTACCGGCACCCAGTCGTGGGCGCTCTTAAGCACTCCGTCCGGAGTGATAGCCCGGGGATAGGTGTCGTTTGTCAGGACTACAGCAGGCCCGATGAAGACTCCGTCTTCCAGTTCTGCGGGTTCATACACGAGCGCGTAGTTTTGGACTTTGCAATTGTCCCCCATCGTGACGCCGGTCCCGATGTAGGCGCCTCGGCCAACGACGCAATTTACGCCCAGCTGTGCACCATCGCGTATCTGGGCCAGATGCCAAATTTTGGAACCCTCACCAATGACCGCCTCAGCTGACACATCGGCGTTGTCCGCAACCTCTATCACCCGTGAACGTCCTTCCTTATAGACACATGGCAACGTCATTCATACTAGACGACCGTTCGACATTGACCGGCCAAGCATGGCGTCCCCTGAAGTTCAAGCACGGCTCTGCCGTCGTTGTCCACATAGGGCCCGCGCACCGGGGACAGCGTCATGAAGGCCCAATAGCGTGGTTTTGAGCAGAAAGGCAGGAGGTCATTGCATGAGGTTCCACTGCACTCTGGCGGGCAGTCCGGGCTCGGTGCTGCATGGCCCGCCTCATGAACTGACTATTGAGGCACCCGCAGGAACCAATGGAGCCGAGCTTGAGGCCCGGATCGCCGACAGGTTTGGAACTGGCCGGCTCCTCGTTGAGGGCGAAAGCATACGCCCGATGATGCTTGGGAAACCGCCTCTTGTCCATGGCGCCGTCCTCGTCGATAAGCCCGCTGGTTCGCCAGCGTTGAGGCCGCGGCGGCCCAGGTTCGAGCCCCCTCCTTCCCTGGCACTTGCTGTTCACAGTGGCGCCGGTGCAGGGACGGTGGTGCCGCTGCAGCGGGGCACCTACACCATTGGACGTGGCAACGCAGACATACCCATTCCGGACCCAGAGCTTTCCAGGGAACACGCCCGCCTGGTGGTCACCGAGACTGTCATAACGATCGTGGATCTCGACAGTGTCAACGGTACCGAGGTGGATGGCGAGCGCATCAGGAACGCCGCCATCACCACCGACTCCATGATTCATTGCGGAAATTCGACTATGTCCCTGATCGTTCTGGCGCAGCCTGGCCCCGGCCTGGGTGAGGCAGGAGCCTCCGTGGAGGAGCCTCTCGTTGTCAGCCACCGGGTTGAAGCTACCAACCGTGCAGCCCTTCTGGTGACTGCTGTGCTCCCACTGGCCATCGGCGTAGGACTTGCCGTTGTCACAGGAATGTGGATATTCCTGGCCTTCACCGCCCTCTCGGCAGTATCCATCGTCGTGCCTGTATTTTCCGGTCGGAGGCAGCGGCGTGCGCTGGCAGCGGCAGTCACGGCAGCGGTCCGCGAAGATAAGGATCGACGACGCCGGTCCGCCCCGCCGCTTTCCGTCCTGGTCATCGCCACCCATCATTCCGACCAGGGGTCGGTTCCGCCTGCAGTCCCTGCGGACCCGGTCTGGCTGCGGCTGGGCCTTGCTGTCCAGCCAGCCAATCTACGGTTCGAGCCCGCGGATCCGGACAAGGCCATTCCGACTGCGGGTCTTGTCCCCTTAACTCTCGATCCTGCCCGGTTGTTATCGACAGTCCGCGGCTCGCGTCTGGCAGTCGACGGCCTGCTCCGGTCAGCCCTGATGCAGCTGGCCGGCTACTCCCGGGCCCGCTCCTCACGCATCCTGGTACATGGCGCTGCCGGTTGCCTCCCACTCAGCGCACGCTACCTGCCTGCTGTCACCCTTTGCAGCAGCACGTCCGCTGTAACAACACTCCTGGAAAATGGCTGGGGGCCAGCCTACAGCCATGGGGTTCTGATTCTTACAGGTGCCGCTGACGCCGCTGAGACCCTCACGGGGATTGTTGCGAAAGCAGCGCAATTCAACTGGCAGGTGATTCATTTCTCGTTCGGGGACAGCCCTCCCGTCGTGGCCGATGTCGATCTCCATGAAGAAGGGACGCCGCATCGAACGGAAGCAGGGCACATAGCGTTTCTGCCGGATCTGGCGCCCATGCGGGTCTTTGACCATTTCTGCAGGGAATTGGCGGTCACCGTTGCAAGGCCGGGCAAGGATGCAAAGACGGTCCCACCGACGTGCTTGTTGGCTGAACTGATTCCCTCTTCACCGCCTGAAACATCTTCACGCTGGGCCACTGGCCGCCGGACTCGCGGCCTCGTTGTGCCCCTGGGCCGCAGCGCCGAGGGAAGCCGCCTGCTGGATCTGCAGGCCGATGGGCCGCATCTTCTCGTCGCAGGAACCACCGGTTCGGGCAAATCTGAACTCCTGCGCAGCCTGACCCTTGCCTTATCGCTCACTTACCCCCCGGACCGAATCAATTTCCTGTTCGTCGATTTCAAGGGTGGTTCAGGACTTGGACCCCTGACTGGGCTTCCCCACTGTGTGGGAATTCTTACCGATCTGAGCACCCACGAACTTGAGCGCTGGCTGACGTCACTTCGCGCGGAGATCCGGGTCCGGGAACAGATGCTGGCATCGGTCCAGGCACCCGACCTGGTGTCATATGCGACCAGCCAGGCGGGCAAGGATTCGCCACTTCCCCATCTCATAGTGGTCATCGATGAATTCCGCATGCTCGTGGACGATGCCCCGAATGCCCTCCAGGAGCTGATGCGGATCGCCGCGATAGGACGCTCCTTAGGAGTCCACCTGATCATGGCGACTCAACGTCCCCAGGGTGCACTCACGGCCGACATCCGGGCCAACGTGACCACCAGCATCGCCCTGCGGGTCCAGTCGGAGATGGAGTCGGTGGACATCATCAACTCCAAGGCGGCGGCAGCAATCAGCGTGGATACGCCGGGGAGGGCTTTCCTTGCCCGCGGCACGGAAGCGCCTCAGGAATTCCAGGCTGCTTCCATTGGGAGCGGGGCTTGCGCGGCTGAAGCCCCAGGCATCACCATCCAGCTGGCCAGCGAGGCGCTTCAGGCAACCGCAGATCCCGGCTTTGCAGCACCGGACCCAACGGTCCTGACACCGGCGCAGGCAGTGGCCCGGCACGTGAAGGCCACAACGGATCTCTGGAGGGCCCTGGGTGGACACCCCGTTCGGCGTCCCGTCGCTGCTGCACTTCCCCGCGTTCTGCCCGAATACGGCACCCGGGAACAGGTCCTTGCCGAGGCTCCCCTCCCGTCATGGCTCCAGGAACGAACGCGGCGCGGATGGTCGATCAATCTGGGTTTGATGGATCTGCCCAACGAACAAAGGATTGCCCCGGTCATCTGGCAACCAGCCTGGCAAGGGCACCTGGCCCTTGTCGGCGGACCGGAGTCAGGTGCGGCCGAGGCCCTGGTTTTTGCAGTGCAGCAGCTTATGGCCGACTCCGCCGAGTCCCATCTGTATGTGCTGGACGCCGGCACTACGCTCAGCGCCATCGCGTCCCACAGCCGGGTGGGTGCACTGGCTGGTTTGCACGAACTGCGGCGGGCTGTCCGCATCCTGGAACGTTTGGCCAGCGAGCAGTCCCAGCGCCTTAGCCGAGCCTCCAAAGACGCCGAGACGCCCTTGATCCTGGTGATCGCCGGCTGGGGTTCGTGGGCCTCGGCACTCCGATCCGGCCCCTTGGCATGGGGCGAAGATCTGCTGAACGATCTTGTTCGGGATGGCAGCCGTGCCGGTTTGACCGTAATCCTCTCAGGCGAACGGGAACTGGTTACTGCGAGATTCTTTGCGTCTGTTCCCAACCGGGTGTATTTTCCGGCAGGTTCCAGCGAGGAGAGCCGTCTTGCCTGGCCGCGAATGCCAGCAATTGAAATGCTCCGGGGAAGAGCCGTGTCGTTTGGCGCCCTGTCGGCAGGGGAGCCTGCAGTGTGCCAGTTCTACACGCACTCCCAGAGTGGCTCAGAGTTGGTCTCCGAAGAAGGCCGGCCCGTGCACCATCCCCTGCATGAAACCCCCTTCCGGGTGGAAGCATTGCCGGTGATGCTCCCCGCCCATCAGATTCCAAGAAAACCGGTGATGGACGCGCCCTCCGATCCGACACCTGCGACGCACCACCCGCCACCGCCGGCGTCTAAACGCTACCGAAGCCTCGTGATTGGAGTGGGCGGTGACGACTTGGCGCCGGTCTCCGTGACGGTCCCGGCCGGCAGCGTATTTGCCGTGCTCGGTGGACCCGTTTCGGGTAAAACGAACTTCCTGCGGTTGCTACCCGCCCTTAACACCGAGGCTGGCCACTGGCTCGCGCCTGGTGAAGGGACAAACCCCGTCGAATACTGGTCGGATATCCTCCGCAAGGCTTCAGCGGGCGAAGTGGACCGGGGATCCACAGCACTGGTCGATGATGCGGATCTGCTGCCCGCGGGCACCCACAAGGAGTTGGCGGATCTCAATGCCCTGGGTCTGACAGTGGTGGTGACTGCACGCTTCAGTGCAACACTTCTTCAGAAGGTTCCCTTAATGTTTGCGGCCCGCGGCGTTGGAAGCGGGTTGCTGATCGCGCCCCGCAGTTTGCTTGACGGGGATCTCTTTGGCACGCGGTTCGATGTGGAACCACACGCCCCACCGGGCAGGGCCGTCCTGATCTCGGACGGCCGGTCAATGGCTGTCCAACTGGGCTGGGTCCCCGCGGAAGGCTCTGACTCAGCATGAGGACAGCCCGGTTCCTTCAGCCGATGGTGAGCCAACAGCCAACTGTCACAGAGCTGGAGGTGCTCCGCCTGCCCGCGACGCATAGGTGATGACCCGCCGGTCGAAAAGAAGCACAATGGCCACCAACGACGGCGCCACCATGGCAATCCCGGCCCACAAAAGTCCGCCGCTAAGAGTCGGAACGCCTATAGTCAGGACAAACAGCTGTGCAACCAGGGCCGCTGCCCTGGTCCAGCGGTAACCACGGAACAGAAAAGCGGCAACGGAAAACAGCCACGCGGAGAATGCGAGCAGCAGCCCGAGCGTGAACACTGCGCCCCAAAAGGACCGGACAGGTGCGGCCGTTACTAGCTCGAACCCGTACCATCCGGCAGCAACCAGCAGGGCGGTGGCTTCGGCTGCAACAATGAGCGCTATAACCAGTATGGGCCGCGGCCGAACCGGTACCACCGGAGCATTCGATTCATCCCTTCCGTGGGAACCAGGACCATACGGGGAGGGGTCGGGCGTAGGATTTTCAGGGTTCACCGGGGGTCTTGACACACTGGCACCCTACCGGACATAGTCGGACACTGGTGAGGGCCACCAGCACCGATGTGATGTATCGCTCAGCGTTCCGGGGATTTCCAGCCTTCGTACCCCTTGTTTACACAGCGTTAACATGACAGGCTTAATTCAGATGACCGAGGGGGCCCGCAGGGCCCCTTTCCTATGTAGCCCCTAGTGAATAATTTCACAAAGGCTCTTCCCAGAAATGGAGCAACTGATCAGCATGGATTGGCGTAACCGCGCAGCGTGCCTTGACAAGGACCCGGAACTGTTTTTCCCCGTCGGAAATACGGGCCCTGCCCTCCTTCAAATCGAGGAAGCCAAGAGCGTCTGCCGCCGGTGCCCTGTGGTTGACACCTGCCTCCAGTGGGCTCTCGAATCGGGACAGGATGCAGGCGTGTGGGGCGGCATGAGCGAAGACGAGCGCCGCGCCCTGAAGCGCCGGGCAGCACGGGCCCGGCGCGCCTCCTGACAAGCGGGCGCTAACCCTTTGGCAGTACGGCAATGGCCGCGACCTTCTGGTCGCGGCCATTGCCGTTTCGGCCCGCGGACGTTCTCCGTATAACGTTGGGCGCCTGCCGTTACTTTGAGGCCAGGCTCAGCCGGATCTGGACGGCGGTCCCGCCGCCTTCCCGCGGTTGCCATTGGATCGAGCCCCCCAGTTCACTGGTGACAAGGGTCCGGACGATCTGCAGACCCAAGCCTTCCACATGGGGTGTATCAGGCAGCCCCACGCCGTCATCGGCCACAGTGACGGTTAGAAGTTCCTCGCCGTCCTCCTCTTCGGAACGGTCGGCGAGGAGCCAGACCGTTCCCGTGCGTCCCTCAAGGCCATGCTCGACGGCGTTGGTCACCAGTTCGTTGATCACGAGGGCAAGCGGGGTGGCGAAGTCGCTGGGCAGTTCGCCAAAAAGCCCTGCCCGTTCGGTCTTCACCTGCTGGGATGGTGAGGCAACCTCGGCAGAAAGCCTGAACTGCCGGCCAATCAGCTCATCAAAATCAACACTCTGCGCCAACCCCTGGGACAGGGTCTCATGGACAAGGGCGATGGTGGCAACCCGGCGCATTGCCTGCTCGAGGCCCTGTTTCGCCTCATCGCTGACCATACGGCGGGACTGCATGCGCAGCAGGGCTGCCACGGTCTGCAGGTTGTTCTTCACCCGGTGATGAATCTCGCGGATGGTGGCGTCCTTAGTGACCAGCTCCATCTCCCGGCGCCGCAACTCAGAAACATCACGGCAGAGCACCAACGCACCAAAGCGCTGCTGCTCGTCCCGGAGCGGGATGGCCCGCAACGAAAGGCTCACGCCGCGGGATTCAATTTCACTCCGCCATGGCATCCGGCCCGTCACCACCAAGGGCAGGGTCTCATCCACCATCCGGCGGTCCTTGAGCAGGCTGGCTGTGACTTCGGCCAGGGAGCGGCCTTCGAGCGATTCCCCATCACCCAGCCGCCGAAACGCCGATACCCCGTTGGGGCTCGCATATTGCACGATGCCCTCTGCATCCAGCCTGATCAGGCCATCCCCCACACGCGGAGCACCGCGCCGGGAGCCGGTCGGGGATGCAAAGTCGGGCCACAAACCCAGGGTGCCCATCCGGAGCAGGTCATAGGCGCACTGCCTGTAGGTTAGCTCCAGGCGGGACGGCATCCGGGAGCTGGACAGGTCCATGTGCGTGGTGACAACAGCAAGGGTGCGGCCATTCCGAACCATGGGGACGGCTTCCACCCTCAGAGCCATGTCACTGTTCCAGTTAGTTTCACTGGACCGTTCTATGGCTCGGCTTTCCCAGGCTTTGTCAACCAGGGGCTGCAGATCGGACCGGATGCCCTCACCCACAAAGTCCCCGTGGAAAACGGTGTGCGTGGTGGAGGGCCGGACGTGGGCAAGGGCAACGTAGCCGTATTCCGGGTGCGGAAACCACAGCGCCAGGTCGGCAAAGGCAAGGTCAGCAACCATCTGCCAGTCGCCCACCAGGAGGTGCAGCCATTCGGCATCGCCCGGCCCAAAATCAGCATGCTCCCTGATAGGGTCCGTAAAGATTGCCACTGCACCTCCAGTTGCGACGCGTGAGTACTAGCGCCGGACGATTGACCTCAAGAGCCTCAATGCTACCGACAGTGAAGCCATATCGTCGGCTTCGAGGGAGTTGACCTCGTCAAACATGCTCTTGGCCCGGCCCAACTGTTCAGCGTTATGCGCTTCCCAAGCCTTCAGCCTGTCCTCAGCAGAAGTCACGGCAACGGTGGACTCAAGCACCGCCGTCGTCATGTCCGAGATGGTGGAGTACAGATCGTCCCGAAGCGCCGCCCGGGCAAGGGCCTGCCACCGGTCATTCCGTGGAAGGCTGCTGATCCGTTCGAGCAGGGAGTCTGCGTGGAAGCGGTTGAATACCGTGTAGTAGACGGCCGCGATCTCCTCGACCGGGTCCTTGCGGACATGTGCGATCTTGGCGATGTCGAGCAGCACGAAACTTTCAAAAAGCTCCGCCCAACGCAGGGCGAGATTTTCCGGAAGCCCCCACTCACGGCCTGTCTCAAGCCAGCCGGCAACCCTCTCACGGTCCTCCCCGCGCAGGTATTCCAGGAGACGAGCACGCATGGGATCCATCAGCGGCTTGAATTCGGCCACGATATCGGCAATAGGCCGTGAAGCCCCGCCTTGGCTAAGAAGCCAGCGGACGGCGCGGTCCAGCAAGCGCCTGATGTCCAGGTGGATCGTGCTCCAGTTTTCCGTGGGGAATGACGCCGGGAGGCTGTTCAGTTCGCCCACCATGGCGTCAAGCTCATAGATTTCCCGAAGTGCCACGAACGCTTTGGCCACCGCCACTTCGCTGGCTGATGTCTCCTCCATGGTGCGGAAGGCGAAGGTGACCCCGCCCATGTTGATCATGTCGTTGGCGACGACCGTGGCGATGATCTCGCGACGCAGCGGATGGGTATCCAACTCCGCGTCGAAGCGCTCCCTCAGCTGCTGCGGGAAGTACTCGCGCAGTGTCCTGCGGAACCAGGGATCATCGGCCAGGTCGCTCTCGCGCAGTGCCGACGTCAGTTCGATCTTCGCGTAGGCGGACAGTACCGAGAGCTCCGGAGAAGTCAGGCCCTGGCCCTGCGCCAGTCGTTCGCGCAGGGTGTCAGTAGTGGGCAGGGCTTCGAGCTCGCGCTTGAGGTCCGCCGACTTTTCCAGCCAGTCCATCAGGCGCTCATAGCTGGGGCTCCATTCAGCGACCTTCATCCGGTCGTTGAGAAGCAGGATGTTCTGGTCCACGTTGTCTTCCAGGACCAGCCTGCCCACTTCCTCTGTCATGGAGGCCAGGAAGCCCGCGCGTTCCTCCGGTGAGAGTTTGCCTGCAGCCACCATCCTGTCCACAAAGATCTTGATGTTCACCTCGTGGTCGGAGCAGTCCACACCGGCGGAGTTGTCTATGGCATCCGTGTTGAGGATGACACCCTGCAGCGCAGCTTCAATACGGCCGCGCTGTGTCATGCCCAGGTTTCCGCCTTCACCCACCACCTTGACCCGCAGATCCTTGCCGTCGACGCGGATCGCATCATTGGCCTTGTCCCCCACAGATGCGTTGGTTTCGGTGCTCGCCTTGACGTAGGTCCCGATCCCGCCGTTGTACAGCAGATCTGCCGGGGCGAGGAGGATGGCGCGAAGGAGCTCGGGAGGACTCAGTTCCGAAGTTGCGTCAGGCAGTCCCAGCGCTGCCCGGACCTGCGGCGACACCGGAATGGCCTTGGCCTGCCGGGCAAAAACGCCGCCGCCTTCGCTGATAAGGGATTTGTCGTAGTCATCCCATGAGGACCGCGGCAGTTCAAAGAGCCGCTGGCGCTCTGCGAACGACGATTCCTCGTTAGGGGTGGGGTCAAGGAAAATATGCCGGTGGTCGAAAGCGGCCAGCAACCTGATGTGCCGGGACAGCAGCATTCCGTTGCCGAAGACGTCACCGGACATGTCTCCCACGCCCACCACGGTGAACGGCTGAGTCTGGGTATCCAGGTCAAGTTCGCTGAAGTGGCGTTTGACCGATTCCCAGGCACCGCGGGCGGTGATGCCCATGGCTTTGTGGTCGTAGCCCACGGAACCGCCGGATGCGAAGGCGTCGCCGAGCCAGAAGCCGTACTCGGCCGCCAGCCCATTGGCAATGTCAGAGAAGGTCGCCGTCCCCTTATCCGCCGCCACCACCAGGTAGGAATCGTCGTCGTCGTGGCGGACAACGTCCGACGGCGGGACGAGGATTTCGCCGTCAGGCCGGGTAACGAGGTTGTCAGTCAGGTCCAGGAGCCCGCGAATGAAGGTCTTGTAACTTTCAACGCCTTCAGCCATCCAGGCAGCCCGGTCGGCAGCCGGGTTCGGCAGCTGCTTCGCAAAGAAGCCTCCCTTGGCCCCGGTGGGAACGATGACCGCGTTTTTCACGGTCTGCGCCTTCACGAGGCCCAGGATCTCTGTCCGGAAGTCCTCCCGGCGGTCGGACCACCGCAGCCCGCCACGTGCCACCTTGCCGAAGCGGAGGTGGACGCCCTCCACCCGGGGCGAATACACCCAGATCTCGTACATTGGCCGTGGGAACGGAAGCCCTTCGAGTGCCGTGGGATCCAGTTTGAAGCTCAGGTGCGGCTTGTATTGGAAGTAATTCGTGCGCAGGGTGGATTCGATCAGGTTCACAAACGTGCGCAGGACCCTGTCGGCGTCGAGCGTTGCAACCTGCTCGATCGAGTCCGCGAGTTCGGCCCGCACTGTTTTCTGGGCGGCAGTCCGTTCCTCGTCGTTCAGTGAGGGATCGAAGCGGGCCTCGAAAAGCGCACTCAGGCCCTTTGTAACCTTCGGATTCCCCAGCAGGGTGTCAGCCATAAATTCAAAGGAGTTGGTGTTTCCCATTTGCCGCATGTACCTGGCATATGCCCTCAGGACCGTGATTTGGCGCCATTGCATTCCTTCACGGAGAACAAGCCGGTCAAAGCTGTCTGACTCAATGGCTCCAGACACTGCAGCGCCGAACGAGTCGGCGAGCAGTTCACCGGTGGACACCGGATTGACCGCAGAAGGGTACTTCAGACCAAGGTCATAGAGGAAGAAATCGCGTCCGTCCGCGGTCTCGATTTCGAAGGGCCGTTCATCGAGCACTTCAAGCCCGAGATTGTGGAAGTAGGGCAATATCTGGCTGAGGCTCTTCGGCTCGAGCATGTAGAGCTTGACACGTGCGTCTTCCTCCAGCGTGGCACCTGCACCCTCGGGAAGGTAGACATGGACCCCTGGCCGCTCCTGCTTGGCTCCGGCTTTCCGCTCCGCTTCCGCACCGTATTTCTCGAAGCGCAGAATGTCCTCCAGCGCATCCTCAACTTCGTAGTCCACACGGTAACCGGCAGGAAACGCCTCGGCCCAGATTGCGGCCAGCTCCGAGGTGTTTTCCTCGGGGCCCTTTTCCCGCAGGATTTCGGCGATCCCTTCGCTCCATGAGCGCGTCGCACGCACCAGCCGCCGTTCGAGTTCTTCGGCGTTGACGTGGTTGACAACCGCGCCTTTAGCCAGCCGGATCCGGAAGAAGAGGCGGGCAAGCGCGGATTCTGTCATCCGCGCCTCGTAGTCAATGGACTCCGCCTGGAAGGTCTCCCTCAGCTCCTCCTCGATACGGAGACGCACGTTGGTGGTGTAACGGTCCCGGGGAAGATAGACGACGGCGGACATAAACCTGCCGTAGATGTCCGGCCTGAGGAACAGCCGGGTACGCCGGCGCTCCTGCAGCTTTTGGATGCCGGTGGCAATCGCGGCCAGGTCCTCTGATTCGATCTGGAACAGTTCGTCCCTGGGGTACGTTTCCAGGATTCCCAGAAGGTCCTTGCCCGAATGCGAATCGGGCGGGAACCCTGCGCTTCGCAGCACAGCGTCCACCTTCTCGCGGACGATTGGAATGTTCCTGACGGAGCCGGCGTAGGCACTGGTGGCAAAAAGCCCGATAAAGCGACGCTCGCCGTTGACGTTTCCGGCGGCATCGAAGCTCTTTACACCAATGTAGTCAAGGTAGGCAGGGCGGTGGACAGTGGACCGCGAGTTGGCCTTGGTGATCACCAGGGCCCGCTTTTCCCTTGCCTTCTTCCGGCCGGCTTCCGTCAGATGCTGCACATGATGGGAGTCCTCGCCGGCCCGGAGCAGGCCGAGCCCGCTTCCCTCGCGCAGTTCCAGGACGTCTTCGCCATCGATATTCACCAGGTCATACTCGCGGTACCCCAGAAAGGTAAAGTTTCCGTCGTCCAGCCAGCGGAGGAGATCCTTTGCCTGCCGCAGTTCCGCAATTTGGGCCTGGTTGGCAACCTTGTCCAGGCTTTCAGCGATCTGCAGGGCCTTGTTTCGCATCTTTGGCCAGTCTTCGACGGCGGCCCGCACGTCCCCGAGCACGCGTTCCAGGCCCGCGATCAACGATGCACGGACGTCGTCGGAGACGCGGTCGATTTCGACGGCAATCCACGACTCCATGTGCGAAGCGTTTTCGCCGTGGGCGATCAGGTGCGACAGACTCGGCATGGTGGCGGTGTCACCACTGGAAATGCCGACGCTGGAAGGTACCCTGTCCACCTTAACAAGCTCGGCCGTGTCCCGGTTTCGGGTCACGATGAACAGCGGATGGACCACCAGGCGGATGGCAGCATTTTGGCGCACCAGTTCAGCATTGACGGAGTCGACCAGAAAAGGCATGTCGTCCGTTACAACGTAGACAACACTGCTGTCTTCATCGTTGATGACCGATATTCTGGCCTGCCCCGGCGATCGAACGGCGGCGACCTCGCGGTGGGTTTCGGCGCGGTTGGCCAATACTTCCGCCGAATAGCTCCGGGCGTCCTCTTCGGCTAGGTGCTGGTAGTAGTCCCCGAGAAAACCTTCACGGTCTCCAATGGAAAGGGGCTGATCCTCCACGCTGGATCCAGACGACATCGACAAACGCCTCCATCACAAGATTATTGCTGCACCTTTGCAGCTCTTATGGTGAGCCTAACCCTTTAGCCGACGCCTTGCTGTGGAAGAAAACACAGAGGATTTGGAAAACTGCTGGGCAGGTGCACAAACCAAATCAGCGATTGCCCTGCGCAGCTTCGATTCAGGGGACGTTTCAAGGAGCAACGACCCACCGAGCAGTGCGGCATCGGCGGAAACGGGATCTGCCGGCAGGAACGCCGTCACCGACGATTCCGGACCATAGCGTTCCCACGCATCACGCAATTGCCGCTCCGGAGCCCTGCCCACCGCGGTGGCGCGGACCTTGTTCATCACGACAATCGGGGACACATGGGGAACTGCTGCCTGAAGGTCGCCCAGCCCGCGAACCAGCCGCGGCACACCCACAGGATCCGCCGCGCCGATGGCAAAAACGGAGTCCGCGACTTCCAAACTGCGCAGGGTAGCGGCGTTCCTCCTCGGGGCCATGGTGTCGAAACTGAGTTCCTCGTCTGACTCAAGGCAGAATCCGGTGTCAACGACCACAACGTCAGCGACATCCCTGGCCCGCTCCATGACCAGGGACAGGGCTGCAGGGCGCAGTTCAGTCCAGCGGTCCGCACGGGTTATCCCTGTGAGGACCCGGAACGTGCCCAGTTTTGTTGCCACAGGAGTGGCCACCCGGAGCAGCGCCTCCGTATCCAGCAGCCCCTGATCTGCCAGCCTGCAGGCCTGTGCCAAGCCGGCCGACTCATCCAACAGGCCAAGGACGGCCGCGATACTGGCCCCGTAGCTGTCTGCATCAATCAGCAGCACGGATTTCCCTTCCGCCGCCAGCTCCCCCGCCATGTTCGCCGCGACGAAGGTCCGGCCTGGGGACCCGGACGGACCCCAGACGGCAATGATCTTGCCGGCTCCGGCAGCTGGCGGAACGTCAGCCTGCGATGCTGGAGTTGGCCTGAGTGCAGCAGCGGGATCGGCCATTCCGCTTCGCGGGGCAGCCTCCTGTCCTGACCCTGTCAGGAGGGATACAGCGTCGGCGATTCGGCTGGCGAGGGCTGCGGATTCGACGCCGGACAGGGCTGATGCCACTCCTATCCCCCGGAGCCTGGCTGCTTCCTCAGGATTGTCTGTCAGGGCAACGATCGCCACACCGACTGCACCGAGCCGGTCCACCAATGAAGCTGTCAGCCCCTCACAGCCGTCGGCCACGACCGCCGCCCGCGCGAGACCGCTCTGGCAGGCGGCCAACAATTCAGTCAGCTCAGAACACCGGCGGACAACTGTCACGGGACCGTGCAGCCTCTCCAACCCGCCTACGAGATCCTCCGGTGTCTGCCCGACCGTCACTACCGGGATGCTCATGAAGCTCCTCCGCCAGGGTTCCAGACAACGGCGATCTTGGCCTCGTTTGCCTGTGCCCCCAGTATCGCGGGCATTTGACTGTCCGTCACAAGAACCATCAGGACTGTATTCCTGGATGAACCGAGAGCTGTGGATCCGGCGGTAACTTGGGCGATCTCGGCACCGGGGAGGAGGAGCTTCGGCTCGCTGAAGCCGTTGCGTGCGTCCGGCAAGGCAACCCACACGTCTACCCTGGTACCTGCCACCGCCTGGGCGGGAAGGGTTTCCTCAATGGTCAGCGCTACCGGTTTCCGGTCCAAAGCGTCCACCTCACCGAGGCTTTCCTTGGGAACCAACTGGTCCTTGCCGATCCTCTGGACCGCGACCACGCCTTCGGGCAACCCCGATTCGGCGGTGATGTAGTGCCGCTCACTGTCCCCCAGCCGGACTTTGGCCCGGACGACGTTCTCGGGAGTCAGCTTTTCGCCCACGGAGATGGAGTCCCTGGCCGCATAGACCTCGGTGGTGCGATCTGCACTTCCCACAAGGGAAATGACGCCCACCACAGACGACAGGACCAGAAGGACGCCCACCAGCAGCCTGGGGTCCTTCCACGAAGGCCGCTTTAGCCTTTGGCCCGTGACTGCATTTTCAGGACTCATGCGTGTTCCCCCTGCTCCGCACCGGATGGCTGGTTGCGCCGGACACCCTATTCTGACGGCTTTAACGCCCTAACCAGAAGTCAAAAGGCTCAACAGCATCAAACTGTGGATAACAGCAGCAAACAGGCCCGACAGTGGCAAAATGGATACATGCCTCGATTTCTCACGCTCGCAGATGTTGCCGAACAGCTTCAAATCAATTCACCTGCGGCCTACGCCCTGGTGAGAAGCGGCGAGCTAAAGGCCATCCAGGTGGGCGGCCGCGGCCAGTGGCGCGTTGAAGAGAAGATGCTTGAGCAATACATCGAGGAGCGGTATGCCCAGGCCAGCAGGATGATCCAGGAAGCAAAGTCAAAATCGGTCTGATGC
This sequence comes from Arthrobacter sp. CDRTa11, assembly GCF_026427775.1. Taxonomy (NCBI): domain Bacteria; kingdom Bacillati; phylum Actinomycetota; class Actinomycetes; order Micrococcales; family Micrococcaceae; genus Arthrobacter; species Arthrobacter sp. CDRTa11. The sequence goes on from NZ_CP044532.1 coordinate 3,523,435, forward strand.
TGTCGCGGCTTGGTGGACCAGCCTTATAAGTCCCCGGGCCGGGGAGACCGGATCGCGGTCAGCGACGCAAAGGGAATGGTCGAAACCTGGTTAACATGCGACGCGCGGCGGACTTCACCAGGACTCATGATGGCAAGGTCAAAGAAGTCCCTGCCAACCCTGTCAATGACCCCCGCCAATCTATTCTCCTGACCATAAGCCTGCGTGAGGATCACCGCCAGTTCGGACCGGTCCCGCGACATACCCCGCAGCGCACTCGCTAGTCCGATCCTGCTCCTGACCTGCGAGGGCTCGCCCCGTGACAGCCTTCCAAGTCCGACGTACCGTGTGGCGGCCTGGTATGGAATGAGCACCTGATGCCGGGCCTCGTTAAGCACCAGGGCGTCTGCCCCGGCATGGGCCAGTGTCCCCTCGAAAACGGTTCCGGACGCAGCGTGTACCGTTACCTGGGCTCCCAGCGAACCACGCAGGCGGTCCACCAGCTCAACAGAAGCAGTCTCAACCCGTGAGCGCTCTGTGATCTCCGCCTCCAGCGACAACCTGCTGTCCTCGGCAAACTGAGACTCAATGTCACTGAAAAGTGCATCCCAACGCATCGCGACAGCGTACGGCCAGTCTTGGCCGCGGTCAATTCCACGCTCCTTCATTCCAACGTCTAGACAAATCTCGACAAGCTAGGGCAAACTTGGCTGAATCGACGCATACTGCATCAAACAACATCAAACAGCGTCAAAAGGAGCTTGGTGTGATACCGGGGAAACCACGCGGACTTTGTGCCGACGCTGTCATGGCGGCATCAATTTTGCTGCTCGGCGTCTTTCTGGCCCTGACCGGCGCCGGACTTTTGGAGCAGTGGCGCGCCTCTGCCGCCCACCGGCAGGCAGCGGACGTTGACGACTTCATTGGACTGTTGGCGACCGCTACGGGACTGGGCATCGTTGCCTGGTGGATGCTGTCGATACTTGTGGCGACAGCAGGTGCCATCCTGGAGAGGCATGGACGAAGGAGTGCAGCGGCAGCCGCGGACAGGTTTTGTCCTGCCTTTATGCGGCGGCTCACTATGGCCGTGTTTTCCGTCCAACTAGTTGCAGTTCCGATGGCCCATGCGGCGGATTCTCCCCCGGGACCAGCATGGATCCCCGCACAGGAACTATCGCTGCCAGCGGATCCAGCAGCTTCAGTGGCTTGGGGTTCCACCGCCAGAGAAACGGACCAACCGGTGCCGGCCGCGGACCTTCAGCCCGGCTGGCGGCCCCATACCCCGGTCACCGAGCCTGGCCTCCTGGCAGCGCCTCCGGTCCGCGCCGTACAGGTGGCAACAGGAGCAGGAAACGAGGTGGCGGTACTGTCGGGCGACACCCTCTGGGATATTGCTGCCCGCGAGCTCGGGCCTGCGGCAACCGACGTCGAGGTGGCCCTGCAGTGGCCACGCTGGTACGCGGCGAACAGGGGCGTCATCGGCGAAAATCCGGATGTCCTGCTGCCAGGCCAAATTCTAAAATCACCTTCCGCTGCCTAACCGAAGCGCCCGCGGAGCACCCGCAAATCAACTAAGGGGAAATCATGACTGCAGTAACACCGATCCGCGCCGCACTGGTTACAGAAACCCACACCGAACCCCACCGGCAGCTTCCTGGCCGGCCTGGAGCTCCCCTTCGCCCGCTCGGCCCAGCGGACGAGAATGCCGAGGTGAGGGCCATCGCGCGAAGCACAGTCCAGGCGGCGATGGAGGTTCTGGCAGGAATCAGGCCTGTCCAGCAACTGGCGCGAAGGCTGGATCCCCGCTGTCTGGCTGCCCTGCAGCACCGCGCCTCGCTCATCCGCCGGGAACTCGCGCGCTCCCCGTCCCCCGCGCTGGCACGGCTCCATCAGAACTCGCTGGTTCGGTCCGTCCGTGTCTGCGAGGTGGCACCCGGCATTTATGAGGCCAGCGCCGTGGTGGTTGACGATGTGCGGGCCCGGGCGGTAGCCGTCCGGCTGGAACGGAGCAAGCAGGTTTGGCGCGTGACGGAACTCGTCGTTGGCTGACTTTCCAGCGGCCAACCTCCCTCTCAAAACCGAGAGAGGCAGGGCCGGAACTGGAAGTCCCGGCCCTGCCTCTGATTCAACGTGTACTGCTGCTCATTTTTGGCAACGCATCACCATGCCCGTGCAAACTGTCAGCGGCGCTTTTTCTTGCCAGGGCGTTTGGGGGCATCCTGGGTGGCAGCCTTTGCCGGGTTTCCGGAACGCGATGATGAGCGGCTCTCCACCCTGGTCTGGGTTGCGCCGTCCTCGCCCGGTGCGGTGTACTGCAGCTGCGCCGGCTTTTCCGGAGCTTCCAGGCCCGCTGCCCTGATCTGTGGCTCAACGTGCTCGGTGTGTCCGCCGGCGGCATCGGCCACCACAACATCCTGGGCGGGAGTGACCTCCACTTCAAGGTTGAACAGGAACCCAACACTTTCCTCGCGGATCGCCTCCATCATGCTCTGGAACATGGTGAAACCTTCACGCTGGTACTCAACCAGCGGGTCACGCTGTGCCATGGCACGCAGGCCAATGCCTTCCTTCAGGTAGTCCATCTCGTAGAGATGTTCCTGCCACTTGCGGCCAATGACGGACAGCACAACACGACGCTCAAGCTCCCGCATGCTTTCCGAGCCGATGGCCTCCTCACGCGCCTGGTAGACCAGACGCGCGTCGGAGAGCAGTTCCTCCTTGAGCAACTCCACTGTGAGACGCGACTTTCCGCCGGCCTCCTCAATGATCTCCTCGGGAGTAACGCTCACCGGGTAGAGCGTCTTGAGATTCGTCCACAGCTGGTTGTAGTCCCAGTCATCGCCGTTGCCCTCGGCGGTGGCGGCATCAATCAGGGCAGTGATGGTGTCTTCCACAAAGAACTGCACCTTCTCGTGCAGGTCATCGCCTTCAAGAATCCGGCGGCGGTCGCCGTAAATGGCTTCGCGCTGGCGGTTCAGGACGTCGTCGTACTTCAGGACATTCTTGCGCTGCTCAGCATTGCGGCCTTCCACCTGCCCTTGCGCAGACGCGATGGCCCGGGAGACAAGCTTGGATTCGAGTGCAACATCATCAGGCACTGAGCTGTTCATCAGGCGTTCCGCGGCGCCGGAGTTGAAGAGCCGCATCAAATCGTCGGTCAGAGAGAGGTAGAAACGGGATTCACCCGGGTCACCCTGGCGTCCGGAGCGGCCCCGGAGCTGGTTGTCGATACGGCGGGACTCGTGCCGCTCCGTACCCAGGACGTAGAGTCCGCCCAGGTCCAGAACTTCCTCATGCTCGTCCTTGACTGACTGCTTGGCAGCTTCCAGGGCGGCAGGCCACGCGGCCTCATACTCCTCCGAGTTTTCCTCGGGATCCAGCCCGCGCTTGGCGAGTTCGGCAACTGCTGTAAATTCCGCGTTGCCGCCGAGCATGATGTCCGTGCCTCGCCCGGCCATGTTGGTGGCGACGGTGACTGCGCCCTTGCGCCCCGCCTGCGCCACGATGGCAGCTTCACGCGCATGGTTCTTGGCGTTCAGCACCTCGTGCCGGATGCCTTCCTTGGAGAGCAGCTTGGAGAGGTATTCACTCTTCTCCACGCTTGTGGTGCCCACCAGGACCGGCTGTCCCTTTTCGTGCCGTTCGGCGATGTCCTTCACGACGGCGTCGAACTTTACCGTTTCGTTCTTGAACACGAGGTCGGACTTGTCAATCCGCTGCATGTCACGGTTGGTGGGGATCGCCACAACCCCGAGCTTGTACGTACCCATGAACTCGGCGGCCTCGGTTTCGGCTGTACCGGTCATGCCTGCCAGTTTGTCGTACATGCGGAAGTAGTTCTGCAGCGTCACTGTGGCCAAGGTCTGGTTTTCGGCCTTGATCTCGACGCCTTCCTTGGCCTCGATTGCCTGGTGCATGCCCTCGTTATAGCGCCGGCCGGCAAGGATGCGGCCTGTGTGTTCGTCCACAATCAGGACTTCGCCGTCCAGGATGACGTAGTCCTTGTCCCGCTTGAAGAGTTCCTTCGCCTTGATGGCGTTGTTCAGGAATCCGATGAGCGGAGTGTTCGCTGACTCGTACAGATTCTGGATGCCCAGGTAGTCCTCGACTTTTTCAATGCCGGTTTCAAGAACGCCCACGGTGCGCTTCTTTTCGTCGACCTCGTAGTCCTGGCCGGTCTGGAGCCGCAGCACTACCTTTGCGAATTCGCTATACCAGCGGTTGGTGTCCCCTTGGGCCGGCCCGGAGATGATGAGCGGCGTGCGGGCCTCGTCAATCAGGATGGAGTCCACCTCATCCACGATGGCAAAGTGGTGTCCGCGCTGGACAAGCTCGGACTGGTCCCACGCCATGTTGTCGCGGAGGTAGTCAAAGCCGAACTCGTTGTTGGTGCCGTAGGTGATGTCGGCGGCATACTGTTCCCGGCGGACTGAAGGGTCCTGATTGGACAGGATGCAGCCACTGGTAAGCCCCAGGAAGCGATAGACGCGGCCCATGAGGTCGGACTGGTATTCGGCCAGGTAGTCGTTCACCGTCACCACGTGAACGCCGTTTCCAGTCAATGCATTGAGGTAAGCGGGAGCAGTTGCGACAAGCGTCTTGCCTTCACCGGTCTTCATCTCGGCAATGTTGCCCAGGTGAAGGGCCGCGCCACCCATCAGCTGGACATCGAAGTGGCGCATGCCAAGGGTTCGGGATGAAGCTTCACGTACGGCCGCAAAGGCTTCCGGCAGGAGGTCGTCGAGCTTCTCGCCATCCCGGTGTCGTTCACGGAGGCGGTCCGTTTCTTCACGGAGTTCAGCGTCGCTGAATGTCTTGAGGGAGTCTTCGAGAGCATTGATGGAGTCGGCATAGTTCCGCAGTTGCCGCAGGGTTTTTTTGTCTCCCGTGCGGAGAAGTTTTTCGATAAGTGATGCCACGTGAAGATGCTCCCAGTCCTATGCTGCCGAATTCTGGCGTTTTTAGTCTACGGGAGAGACGCAGGCCACGGCGCCTGTGTTCCCTCATAGCGGATACCCTCTTCATCCCTTCCGGCTGCCTGCGCGAGGCCCGCCGCAAGGTCCCCTCTGGGGTATACCACCACCTTCCGGAGACCCAGCCATTCGGCCATCAGGTGCAGTTCGGCGGCAAGTTCGACGGCCGTATCCGGAGGGGCGTCGGGCTCGGCGTAAGCGGACTTGGCAAGCAGGTGTCCCGAAGCCCGGTCCGCTTTCAAGTCAACCCGGGCAACCAATTTATCGCGCAGAAGGAAAGGAAGGACATAGTAGCCGAAGCGCCTTTTGTGTTCCGGGGTGTAAATCTCGATGCGGTAGTGGAAACCGAACAACTCCTCAAGCCTGCGCCGCTCAAAGACCAGTGAATCGAAGGGACTCAACAATGCCCGCCCGGAGGCCCTGCGTGGACGCCTTGCCTCCGCATGCAGGAACACTTCCCTGTTCCAGCCGGCCACTGTGACCGGCTCAAGGCGCCCGGTTTCAACGAGATGCTCCACCGAACCGGCAGCAGCCTTGACCGGGACACGGAAGTAGTCGGCAAAGCAGCGCACGGTCCCAATACCATGCGCCTGGGCCGCCGCATCGATGAGCCGGTGCATGGCGGCCACCGGGTCAGCAAACTCATTGTCGCGGTCCACCAATGCCGGCAACACGCGCTCGGTCAGCGCGTATCGGCGCTCAAACTGTTCGGTTCTGGAAGCCGCGGATACCAGGCCCTCCTCAAAGAGATGCTCAAGGACCCGTTTGACGGCGTTCCAATTCCAGCCCCAGTTATCGTTCTTCCTGTCCTCCACGTGTCCGATCCTGGCGGTCAGTTCACTGGCCGTCATGGGCCGCCCACTGGACAGGGCCTGGAGGATCTTCCCCGCCACGCCCTCGCGCAGTTCCTGCTCCATACCCGAGGCGCCGACCCATTTGCGTTTCTGCCAGAGGACCAGATCCTGGAAATGGTCCGGACGGATATAGCTGGCTTCGTGGGCCCAGTACTCCATCATCCGCCGGGGATGGGTTCCTGACATCCGCTGCAGAATATGCCGGTCGTAGTTGCCTAATCGCGAAAAGAAGGGAAGGAAGTGGCTTCGGGACAACACATTGACGGAATCGATCTGAACCAGCTGGAGCTTGGCAAAGGTACGGCCCACCGTCCGTGAAGTCACGGGTCCGGCGGGCCGTCCTTTGTCGAGTCCCTGGGCTGCCAGAGCGATCCGCCGGGCCTGGTCAAGGCTCAGCGTCGCTCCCACATCAGTCCTCTCGTTGGATGGTCTTCACCACCCTAAACGTTTGCTGCCTCATCCTTGGAGCGGTAGGCAATGATCTTCTCTTCAATCGGGGTTTCGCCCGGTTCGCATTCGTGGTCCAGGGTGATAACCCCGTACGTCCAGCCACGGCGCCGGTAAACGACGGAGGGTGTGTTGGTGTCCTTGTCCACAAACAGGTAGAAGTCGTGGCCAACCAATTCCATATTGTCCACGGCGTCATCCAGTGTCAGGGAAGCGGCGGGAAAGACCTTGCGCCTGATCAGTACCGGAGAGTCCCCAGCCGGAATGTCATTATCAACGTCGTAGGGCGAGCGTTCGGCCGGCGCGGCCACGGGTTCGTTCCGGTGGCTGGCCTCGGCATAAATGGGTTCATGGGCGCTCGCGGGTTCCAGGGATGCAGTGGCTTCGCGCACTGCCTTGGGAGTGTGCCGTCCGTGGTGGACCTTCTTGCGGTCCTTCGCGCGGCGAAGCCGCTCAAGCAGCTTATTGTAGGCAAGATCAAATGCAGCAAACTTGTCTGCTGCGCTGGCTTCGGCACGGATTACCGGTCCCCGGCCCAGGACAGTCACTTCAACGGTGAGCTGGTCCCCGGTCTGGCGTGCATTCGTTTCCTTGGAAACTTTCGCGTCCACCCGCTGGACCTTGTCGCCCAGCGATTCGATCTTGGAGATCTTCTCGCCGGCGTATTCGCGGAAGCGGTCTGAGACCGTCAGATTTCGTCCGCTGATCATAAACTCCATGGTGCCCTCCAAATGACTTCGGTGACACGACGACGGCACTTCCTAGGGCCGATCTGCTTGACAGTCGAGCCCCTTTCCGAGCCGCCATCGAAAGGTACAACTGTTCTTGGTACCCACAACCGACGTTAGTTCATAGCCACACGTTATTCATCCTTTCTTGGTTTATTTTTTTCTAAGTCGTCAGCCTCCAGGCCTGTACTCGCCGGAAGCTTCGGTGGTGCTGCCGGAATCTGGCGGGCGTGTCGCCGCGAGGACCACTGCCCCTGCCACGAGTGCCCCTGCCAGGTGCAATGCGCGGGCTGCTTCAGCAAGTGTCGCACCCGTGGTGAGGACGTCGTCCACGATGATGCATCGGCGGCCGGCTACCCGTCCCCGTTGCCGTCCGCTCACCTTCATGGAGCCCCGCACACGCCTCGCCCTGGCGCCTCGGCCCAGTCCTTTTTGGCCACCTGAAAGCTGCCCCAGAGCGACCGGTTGCCTTGACTTCCTCAGTACGTCAAGAACGGGAGGTCCAACGGTGGCCCTTCCCTGGATCAGGGTGCCAAGGAGCAGATGCACGGGACTGAACCCGCGCTTAACGAACGCCCGCGTACTGCTTGGAACGGGGACCAGGAAGACGCCATCGAGATCTCCCGCTGCTGATACCACGGCGCCATCCAGCGCCTTTGCCAGCACATGCTTGAGCTGCCGCTGTCCATGTCTTTTGAAGGAAAGGACCGCCTGGGCAAGCTCGTCCCGGTATACGCCTGCGGCGACCACCGGGAGGCGGATCCCGCCGTCGACGTCCATCAGCGCCGGCGCCTGGCTCTCGGCCCGGAACGGGCTTGCTGTCAGTATCCTGACCTGCCGTTCGCAGGCAACGCAGAGGGCCAGATCTTCGGCTCCGCAACACACGCAGTCCACGGGAACTGCAAGAGCCAGCAGCTCGGCCGCGGCAGCGCCGAATTGGTCAGCAATCCTCGGCAGCAGGCGTTGGTACCCGCCCCGGTGCCTGGCTGACCAGCGCGGAGCAGGGAGGAGGTCCGGATCGGCCGAAACCGGGCGGGGGCGGGGCCGGCTGTTTGTTTGTTCGGAGGTCACACGCCCAATACTTGCCGCGCTGCAGGTATAGGCAAAGCATGCGGCAAGGCTATGTGGACAGCAGCGCCTACCTGGGAAGACAAAAGCCCTAACCCGGGAAGGAGGGGTCCACAGGGCCCTTCAGCTGGGGCGACCAACCGTTGCCCAGCCGCTGGAATATTCCTTCAGCGGACTGACCATAGATCTCCTCAGGCCCGTTGCCCGCGCTGAGTCCTACAAGCCCGGGCCACGGCGCCAGCTGCTGCGGCTGCCCCGACAAGAGGGACAGCAGCTCCGGCGAGACGTTGGCGGCGGCCGACCCCTTCATCACGGCCACCATGGTGTCACTGACCCAGACCCCCTGGTCCGGCTCGCTCCCAGTGGCGAGGGTGATCGGTGAGGTCAGTTCCCGTGGTGTTCCGTCGGCATTGCGAATGATCCCTGCAACCTGCACCCGGGTCTTACCGTTCTGCTCGGAGATCACCAGTGCCCGTACGCCTTCGCGGGATACCCTGAAGTCTTTCACTGTCCGTCCGGCGAGCCAGGAAGGGGCCAGCGTGACAGTGGGGACATCAGCCCCTTCGGCCACGCCTGTGGGCCGGTATGCCACAACTTCAGTCCCGCCCACGGCCCCAGGCCCGGCTGACCACACCCAGTCGTGGAGGCTGAACGACGGGTGTGTCAGCGTGCTGCGGGTGGTCAGGGCCCTGGCAGGCTGTCCAGGAACCATGCTGTAGAGCGTGGTCCGGCTTTCGTTCAAAAACGCCACCGTCTGCGAAACCGGGGACTCCGCCGGGAAACGGGGTCCGAGCGCCGATACCGTTTGCATGTCCGGCAGCGGGGAGACACGGTTGTTCTCATAGCGGACCAGTTCGTTCCCGCTGATGGCTATCTGGCGGGCGGGCACATTCTTGTTCTGCACAGGCGGCAGCACGGAACCGTTGTCCTCCACCCGGACAAGGTCCTGGTTGGCACGCAGTTCAACGTTGACTACATCCGGCTGCGTCCTGAATGTCAGGGCGAGCTGAGTCTGCATCCGGAGCCTGTCCTCTGTGGACGCCTCCGTGAGCTCCTTGGGGCTGAGGTCCACCTGGGCGGCCCCGGAAACCACCGGTACCGACTCCCGGGCAAGTTTGATGCCGGACGGGAAGGCGCTCACGACGGCGCCCCGGAGGTAGGGAGCCGGGCCGGCGAGGAGGGCGCTGGTCATTGCCTTGACGGTTTTGTTCTTGATGAACCAGCGGACGTCGGGAACTGCGTAGGTGAAGCTGGGATCGTAGAAGTAAATGGGGTAGGCGCCGTAAATGACCTTGAACGTTTCTTCTGGAATGGCGGTGCCGTCCGGAATGGCTGAAATCCGCCACTCCCCGTCAACCTGGGTGACCGTCGCCGGTATGTTTTCCGTGGTGCCTTCCGGACTCTGGGTTGCGATGCCGTCCGCGTCCACGGTGTAGGCCACGTCGAGCTCATAGTTGTAGACATTTTCGACGCCGGTGGGAACTACCCGGGCTGCCCGGTAAACAAGGGCACGCTGGTCAGGTTTCCATGCCACGGAGGATGCCTGCGTGAGGTACTCACGGGCTACCGCATAGTCGTCCTCATAGCCGCTGCCGGCCCGGTAAAAGTCCTCAATGATGGTCTCGGGAGCGGCCCCGGGCTGCGGTGCGGCCGGAAGGAATACCGGGGCATTCAGGTTCCCCGCGCTTCCCTCGCTGCTTTTTCCCACCGGACCGGACGTGGGTATTCGGGCGCATGAGCCCAGCAGGAGCACCAGAACCAGCAGGGCCACCAGGGCCTGGTGCCGCTTGGCCCCGCGTTTGCCGTCGACGGTGGGGTTTCCTGTCATGGCATGTCCTTGGGACCGGCGGTGAGTGCTGGCCGCTGTGCTGCCGGCTCATGGCCATCTGCCTGCGGTGTCCCGGTGCGGGACTCATCGGCGGTTGGTATGGATCCGCCGGGTTCTGCGGATCCCGGGACGGCACCAGGGGCTGGTGGGGCAGCCAGGGCTGGCGCGGCAGCAGTGGAACCTGGATCCAGGACCAGCACGTCCCTCTCTTGCGCCACACCCGGCAGGACTATGTCTTCCGGTTCCAGCTGCACAGGGGACTTGTCAATTTCCTCGCCCTGCCGGAGGGGAACTGTGAGCCGGAAGTTGGCTCCCTTGCCTTTGTTGCCCCAGGCCTGCAGCCAGCCGTTATGGAGTTTGGTGTCCTCCATGGCGATGGACAAACCCAGGCCGCTTCCGCCCGTGGTTCGGGCCCGGGCCGGGTCCGCCCGCCAGAACCTGTCGAAAACGCGGGCCGCCTCGGCTGGGGCCATCCCGATGCCGTGGTCCCGGACGGCAATCCCGACGGCGGTCTGGTTGGCTGCCACTGTGACGTTGACTGGCCTGCCTTCTCCGTGTTCCACGGCATTGAGGATCAGGTTCCGCAGGATCCTGTCGATCCGGCGGGCGTCCATTTCCACGACGATGCCCCCGGCCGGTGCACTGAGGGTGATTTCGGATCCGTATTGAGCCGCCACCGGTGCCGCTCCTTCGATAACGTGGGCAACGACCTGCAGGATATCCTCCGGTTCAGCGTCGAGCATGGCCACGCCGGCATCAAAGCGCGAGATCTCGAGCAGGTCTGACAAGAGGGACTGGAACCGTTCCACCTGGTTATAGAGGAGTTCAGCGGAGCGCTTGTTGATGGGGTCGAAATCGTGGCGGGCGTCATACAGCACCTCGGCCGCCATCCTCACAGTGGTCAGCGGAGTACGAAGCTCATGGGATACGTCCGACACAAAGCGCTGTTGCATCTGGGACAGCGTGGCCAGCTGGGTGATCTGCTCCTGGAGGCTGGCGGCCATATGGTTGAACGACGCTCCCAGGCGGGCCACTTCATCTTCGCCCTTGACCACCATTCGCTCCTGCAACTGCCCGGCGGCCAGTTTTTCTGACACCAGGGCGGCGTGGCTGACCGGGCTGACAACGTTCCGTGTGACGTACCAGGCGATGGCCCCGATCATGAGCACCAGCACGGCGCCGCCGGCCCACAGCACACTCTGGATTTCGTCGAGGGTCTGCTGGGCGGTGTTGAGATCGTAAATCAGGTAGAGCTCGTAGACCGTGCCGTTGAAGGTCACTTTGTTTCCCACAGCGATTCCGGGCCGGTCCTCGGCGCCTACCGGGATGACGGTGGATGCCCAGTACTGGTCTTTCCCTGACTCCTGGACCGCTTTCCGCAGTTCCGGCGGGATGACGCTGACCGTGAGCTGATCGGAGGCCCGGGATTCAACCCAGCGGTTCCGCGGCTTGGTCTGCTGCGGCATGGCCTCGAAGACATACCGCCGCTGGATGACGTCGCCGCGTCCCTCGACTGCGGTCAGGGTGTCGTAGACCAGGGTGATCACACTGGACTGGTCAGTGACTTGGGCGCCGTCGAAAGTGTCCTGGACCTGCTTGACGTTATAACGGGTTTCGGACTCGGCCTGGGTCAGGCGCTCCTGGAAGAGGTTGTTGGCAATCTGGTTGGACAGGTAAGCACCCACTACGGCAAATGACGTGACGGCCAGCAACAGCGTGGTCAGGACGGTGCGGAACTGCAGTGACCGGCGCCAGCGGCGGTGAAGTGATCTCGCCAGGTAGCGGACAGCGGGGAACAGGCGGCTGAGGCCAAACCGGACAAGGCGCGCTACCCGAAGGCTGACGATGAGCGTCCGGCGCTTCCAAATGCGGGCACGGAAAGGCAATCCGGACAGCCCTGCGGCCGCAAGCGCATCAGTGTGTTCCGGAGCGTTGTGGTGCTCCGGAACATGCCCGGCCTGCTGGGCGGCGGACGCGTCCGGCGCACGCCCGTTCTCTGCCCCCGAGGGGTCAGGAACCTGCTTTATAGCCGACACCACGAACCGTCAATACTACTTCCGGGGCTTCCGGATCCCGCTCAATCTTTGACCGGAGGCGCTGGACATGGACGTTGACCAGCCGCGTATCCGCGGCATGGCGGTATCCCCACACCTGCTCAAGCAGAAGTTCCCTGGTGAACACCTGCCAGGGCTTGCGGGCAAGGGCAACGAGGAGGTCGAATTCAAGCGGAGTCAGGGAGATGCGCTCATTGCCGCGGCTTACGGTGTGGCCGGCCACGTCAATGGTGATATCCGCGATCCGAAGTGTCTCGGGTGCCTTCTGGTCTCCTGGCCGCAACCGTGCACGGACGCGGGCAACGAGCTCGGCCGGCTTGAACGGTTTGGGTACGTAGTCGTCAGCCCCGGATTCCAGCCCGCGGACGACGTCGGACGTGTCCGCCTTGGCAGTGAGCATGACGATGGGCACGTCTGATTCGGACCGGATCTGCCGGCAGACCTCAATGCCATCCACACCGGGAAGCATGAGGTCAAGCAGTACGAGGTCCGGCTTGGATGAACGGAAGATGTCAAGCGCCTGGCCGCCGTCGGCGCAGAACACCGGCTCGAAGCCATCGTTACGGAGGACAATTCCAATCATTTCGGCCAGCGCTTCGTCGTCGTCAACTACCAGGATGCGTGCCTTCATAGTTATATATTCCCTTATTGATCAGTCTTTGTCCTGCTGAGCGCCTCACCGGCATGGCGTCACGCTATGCCGTCCGACGCCTGAACTATAGTCTGGGAGCGTGCCGGCTGCTGCCCGGAGCCCCGCGTGTGAGCGTGCAGGCTCCGCGGAGGCAGGCACGCAGCAAGGCGACAGTCTCACCCGGGGGAAGGAACAGGTTGTCACAACAGGATCCGAACATGCAGGCGCCGCGCCAGCCCAATGCCGCTCAACAGCCATGGGGGCAGCAAGGCGGTTCCGGCCAGCCCGGCAACGCCCAGCAGCCATGGGCTCCGGGGCCTGGTCCGACCGCACCCGGTGGGGCGGCCGGCCCGGCAGCGTCCGGTTCGCAGCAGCCCTGGAGCGGGCAACCGGTCTGGGGTCCCCCGCCCGGTTCCCAACATGCCCCGTGGGGGGCCCCGCAGCCCGGCCCCTACGGCGCCCCATCCCCATACCGGCAGCACTATGTCGCCCCTCCCAAGCCCGGCATCATTCCCTTGCGTCCCCTGATGTTCGGCGAAATTCTGGACGGCTCTTTCCAGACGATCAGGCGCAACGCCAAGGCAATGCTGGGAGCTTCCCTGCTGGCGCAGTCCCTGGCGGCCGTGCTGACAGCGGTTCTTACCGCACTCTCGGCCACCTCCAGCGGGTTCCTGAATACGTGGGCTGAGGGCCTTAGCCGGGAACAAATGCTTTCCATCGGGATCGGCTCGGCAGCCGGGATACTCCTCTTCACTGTCCTGACGGTACTCATTTCCGCGGTACTCCAGGGTGCCATGGTGGTACCCGTGGCCCGGTCCGTCCTGAACAGACGCACAGGGTTCCGCCAGATGTGGACACTCGCCAAGTCCCGCGCCGGTGCACTGATCCGGCTGGCCTTCCTGCTCCTCCTGGGCGGGTTGACCGCAGTACTGATTTTCGCCGCCTTCGCCGTGGGGCTGATCAGCTCTGTCGGGCCCGCCGGCGGCCTGATCCTTTTCCCGCTCGGCCTTGCGCTCTTTGCACTCGTGATGTGGGTGTACATCAAGGTGATGGTCGCGCCGGCGGCAATTGTGATCGAAGAACTAGGGGCCAGGGAAGGTTTGCGCCGGTCATGGGAACTGACGCGGGGAAACTGGTGGCGGATCCTGGGAATCACACTGGTTGTGTTGATTATGGTCGGAATCATCTCCCAGGTGGTGATGATCCCGGTCAGCTTGCTTTCAGCCTTTTTCACGGGCGTGGTTTCACCTCACGGCGGCCCCGAGCAGGCGATCTCAACGGCAGTGGCAGTGGGGGTGGCGACGGCAATCATCGGCGGGCTGGTCAGTGCTGTCAGTTACGCCTTCCAGACCTCCGTGATGGCGCTGCTCTATTTGGATCTCAGGATGCGCAAGGACGGCCTGGACATTTCGCTGCTCCGACTGCTGGAGTCGGGCGCTGACGCTGATGGTGTTCCCGGCCGCGGTGTGCCTGTGTACAGGAATGCACCCGGCTACGGAGCACCATCTGCCTATGGGACCCCGCCGGATGTCCGCTGAACCTCCGGTCCTGCCAGGCCGTGATGAAGCCCGGCGCTGGGCAGCCGAGGAACTTGCCAAGCCGGAGTATCGCGGCGCAGAACCGGGGTGGCTGGACAGTGTTTGGGAGGCCCTTCTGGACTGGTTGCAGTCCTTGGACGGCTCCTCCTCCGGCACAGACAATTCTCCGGTAGCTCCGCTGATCGGAGTGGGGATTGCCGTGGTGATAGCAGTCGCCATCATCCTCGTCCGTCCCCGGCTCAACGCCAGGTCAAAGACCGAAAAGGACATGTTCGACGCCGACACCACCGTGAGCGCGTCGGAGTACCGCTCGCGCGCAGCGGCGGCAGCGGCCGCCGGCGAATGGAGCGCCGCCGTCGTTGAGTCTTTCCGTGCGCTGGTACGCACCGCGGAGGAGAGGAACATCGTGGACGGGCGACCCGGCCGAACAGCCGACGAAGTGGCGGGCGAACTGGCTGTTGCCTTCGGCGCCGAGGCGCAGCGCCTCGCCTGGGCTGCCCGCACCTTCGACGGGATCCGCTATGGCAAGGAAGCCGGCGAACACGGCGCCTACGCCGGAATGATGGCGCTGGACTCTGCCCTGCAATCCCTCAAGCCCGTCCGAACTGACGTTTCGGCCGATCAGATGGATCCGGCGGTCATCCTGTGACTGAAGACCTGAAAACCCAGCCCTTGGCTGCCGATGGACAAACGGCCAGTCCGGCAGTAAACCCGACGCTCCGGGGAAAGGCCGGTTCATGGATCCGCCGGCACCGCGGCTGGGCAGCGATCGGTGCCGTGTTCGCCGTCGGGCTGACGGTGGTCATCTCCGCACAGCTTGCGCCCAAAGGTGACACAGTCCCCTTATCTGTCCACAACGTGGGGCCGGGCGGCGCCCGGGCGGTGAGCGAAATCCTGGGCAGGCACGGCGTGACGGTCCGGGACGCCCGGTCCTATACCTCTGCCATGGACTCCTTGACCGCGAACCCTGGGGCAACGCTCCTGCTGTATGACCGGAACGGCCTCCTGGACGAGGAACAGCTCACCAGGCTCACCGCGGAAGCCCGGCGTGTGGTGGTAGTTACGCCGCGGCTCAACACACTCTCCGCCCTGGACAGCGGAATCAACCAGGCCGGCGTTGTCCCGGAGGCCGCCCCCACGCTGGAGCCCGGCTGCTCGCAGGCCGACGCGGAAACGGCAGGCGCCGTATCCGGTGAAAACGGGTTCCTGTACGACGGCGATGAAGTCTGCTATCGCCCGCCAGGATCGGCCGCGGGGATGCTGGCCTCCACCCGGGACGGGGCCCTGACAGTCCTGGGCAACACCGCCCTGATCAATAATCAAGGGCTGGATGAGTACGGCCACGCGGCCCTGGCTCTCAGGACACTGGGAAGCTCCAAGGACCTGGTCTGGTACCTTCCTGGGTTGGCCGACGTCAACGGCGCAGATTCGCCGGCCACGCTCGATGACCTCGCTCCGGAGTGGGTTCGGTTCCTGGGGCCGTGGCTGGCCTTTATCGCCATCCTGGCCATCATCTGGCGCGGACGGCGCCTTGGCCCGCTCGTTTTTGAGCCGTTGCCCGTTGTGGTCAAGGCGGTGGAAACGGCGGAGGGCCGCGCCCGGCTGTACCACGACTCCCACGCCATTGACCGGGCACGGGATAACCTGCGGGCGGGGACTCTTGTGAGGCTGGCCAAGGACCTTCGGCTCGGCTCGGACGCAACCGCCGACGACGTCGCCGGCGCCGCGGCCCGGCACCTGGGCCGTCCCGAAACCGGCATCAGGGACCTGTTGCAGGAACATCCAAGGAATGAAGCCAGACTGGTGCAATGGTCCCAGGAGCTGGAGAAATTAGAGAACGAGGTGAGGACCCGATGAACGAACACAGCAGCGGCCAGCAGATCCTGGATTCCCTGCAGCATGATCCCGCCCGCCAGGCACTCCTTGACGTCCGCAATGAAGTGGCCAAGGCAGTGGTGGGTCAGGACCCTACGGTCACGGGACTGCTCATTGCGCTGCTCTCGCAGGGCCATGTGCTCCTGGAGGGTGTGCCCGGCGTGGCCAAGACACTGCTTGTGCGCGCCCTCTCCGCCGCCCTGAGCCTGGACACCAAACGCGTCCAGTTCACCCCTGACCTGATGCCGGGCGACGTGACCGGCTCCCTGGTCTATGACGCGCATACCTCCGAGTTCAGCTTCCGGGAGGGTCCTGTTTTTACCAATATCCTGCTGGCTGACGAGATCAACCGCACTCCCCCTAAAACCCAGGCATCCCTGCTTGAGGCGATGGAGGAGCGGCAGGTCTCCGTGGACGGCGTGTCGCGCCCGCTGCCGGCGCCTTTCCTGGTCGCGGCAACCCAGAACCCGGTGGAGTACGAAGGGACCTATCCCCTGCCCGAAGCGCAACTGGACCGCTTCCTGCTCAAACTCACCATGCCACTGCCCAACCGCAACGACGAGATGGAAGTGATCCGGCGGCATGCTTCCGGGTTTAATCCCCACGACCTCGCGGCAGCCGGGGTCCGGGCCGTGGCAGGAGCCGACGACCTGGACCGTGCGCGGCAGGCCGTGGCGCGAGTGGCCGTCGAGCCGGAAATTATCGGCTACATCGTGGACCTGGTCCGGGCAACGCGCGCCGCGCCGTCGTTCCAGCTGGGCGTCTCGCCCCGCGGAGCAACTGCACTGCTTAATACATCCCGGGCATGGGCCTGGCTCTCCGGCCGGAGCTTTGTCACTCCCGACGACGTCAAAGCCCTCGCTCTGCCCTGCCTGCGGCACCGGGTGGCACTGCATCCGGAAGCGCAGATGGACGGGGTCCGGGTGGACGACGTACTGGGGAGCATCCTGGCCTCCGTTCCGGTCCCCCGCTGACCGGAATGGCGATCTCCGGACGTTTTGTACTCCTGGCGCTGCTTGGCCTGGCGCCGGTGCTTCTGATGCCCGGTTGGGGAACTGTCCTGGCGGTGGTCCTGGTCCTCGCCGCGCTGCTGGCTCTGGAGATTGGCCTGGCCGCTTCTCTCCGCAGCATCGAAATGCAGCGCTCCGAACCGGGAAACGTGGCCCTGCATGGCACGGCGGTATCCAGCCTTACTGTCCGCAATAACGGCCGGCGCCTCCTCCGCGCCAAGGTCCGCGATGCCTGGCAGCCTTCCGCCGGCGCACAGAATCCCGTGCAGGAGATCGACGTTCCGGCCGGCGAAAGCCGCAAGTTGACGGTGCGGCTGCAGCCGGTCCGCCGCGGGGACCTGCGTGCCCCGCACGTAACGTTGCGCTCTCTGGGTCCCCTCCGGCTGGCGGCCCGGCAGCGCACGGTTGAATGTCCGGGCTCCCTCAGGGTCCTTCCGCCGTTCAACTCCCGCCGGCATCTCCCGTCCAAGCTCCGGAAGCTGCGTGAGCTGGACGGCAAGGCGGCCGTGCAGATCCGGGGCGCAGGCACGGAATTCGATTCCCTGCGGGACTACGTCCGCGGAGACGACGTGCGTTCCATTGACTGGAGGGCCACCGCACGCCGCTCGGCCGTCGTCGTCCGCACGTGGCGGCCGGAGCGTGACCGGCGGGTGGTAATCATCCTGGACACCTCCCGGACCTCAGCTGCCCGGATCGAGGACGAGCCACGGCTGGATACCGGGATGGAAGCGGCCCTCTTGCTGGCAGTCCTTGCCGAACGGGGCGGTGACAGGGTGGATTTCCTCGCTTTTGACCGCCGCGCGCGGGCCAGGGCAGGATCGGCCACCACCGGCAATCTCCTGGGCCAGCTGGTGCAGGCCATGGCGCCGCTGGATGCAGAACTGATCGAGCTGGACTGGTCAGGCATCCCGGGCCAGGTCCGCGGGATCTCGGCGCACCGTTCATTGGTGGTTTTGCTGACCTCGCTGGATGGCGGAGCGCCCGAAGAAGGGCTCATTCCCGTGGCTGCACAGCTGGCACAGCAGCACGTGGTGGTGGTGGCGTCCGTCCGGGATCCGCTGCTCGGCCAGATGTTGCGGGAACGGCACAACGCGTCCAGCGTTTTTCGTGCGGCGGCGGCGGAACGCACGCTGCTGGAGCGTGAGGCCGTCACCAGCCAGCTGCGGCACCAAGGGGTGGAGGTGGTGGATGCCGAACCGCATCAGTTGCCGCCGCAATTGGCTGACATGTACATCCGGCTCAAGGCTGCCGGTAGATTGTGAACCCGCGGTCCCTGCCGCTTCCCGTACCGCCCCCAGGAGGACCCGAGTGAACGTTCCCATCTACCAACAGGCCCTGGGCCAGGACTTCGACAGGCTGCAGCCCCAGCTCCAGGACTACTTTTCCCTCGTGCCGGGCTCGGGCCAGTACGGCGTGGGCGAGGGTGTTTTTGACGTGGTGGGCTGCCGGCAGCGCTGGCTGAGACCCCTGTTTCGGCTCACGTCCTCGGAGGAGGCGTTCTTCCCGGAATACGGCGAGGGCATTCCATTCAGGATCGAAAACCACGCGCATCTGGATCCGTTCGGACGCTCCAGCCTGACTGCCAGGCGGGAGATCAGGTTCCCCTCCCGGACCCGCATTTTCCAGGACACCACCAGTGTGGAGCAGGGTGAAGGCGTTCCGCGGCTGGTGGATTATGTGGGCCGCTACCGGCGCGTGGTCACCGACCTTAACCTCAGCGTCACGGCGGAAGGCCGGCTGCGTGGCATCTCGGATGCCTCCCGGCTATTCCTCGGACCCCTGCGCCTGCCGCTGCCGCCGTCGTTGGATGCCAGGGCGTACGCGGAGCAGTGGTGGGACGCCTCGGAGGGGGCCCACGGAAAGCACCGGATCCAGGTTAAAGTCATCCAGCCACAGATCGGGCTGGTTCTGGTTTACGCGGGAAGTTTCGACTACCGGTTGCGCCCGTACTCCGGTGGCAGCTCGGCCCTGAGCTTCCTGCCCCGCTATGCCCAGCCGGACCGCTGGGAGCGCCGTACCTAGAGCGTGTCTCCTTAATCGAAGGCGTGCCTGGCGGATTTAGCCCTGCGCCACCTGGTTCAGCCCGTCAGCCACCTGGGTCAAACGCGTCAGTAGCGCGGTGGCCGTTGACGGTGTCAGACCTGCCAGCCCCGCCGAGGGTGTCACCCGCAACGAGCTGAGTGTCGACGCCGGCAGGCCCAGTTCGTGCCACGGGCGCCAGACCGAGTCCACGGCGTCTGCCACCCTGGGTAGTGTGCCCATGCTGACGTCCACGACGCCCGCCCACAGCCGGGTACCACCTTCCAGGGCTTCGGCGAGCTGCTCCCACTGGCGTGAGGTCAGTGCTTTGAGGGGGACGGCTATGGCGTCAGCGCCGGCAGTAACAATCCGTTCGAAGGGTGCCTCAATTTCGGGAACAGCCACCGCGACTTCAGCGGCCCCTGCTGCACGAAGTGCCTCAATCACCACGCGCCAGGACTCAATGGCTTCCTGTGCACCCACCGCGCGCAGGGTGCGGTAACCGCTTGAGGTCGGAATGGTGCCGGCGAGTACGGCGGCAATATCCGGCTCGTCCACCTGGACCACCAGGCGGGCACCGGGAACTGCCGACGAAACACGTGCCAGGTATGATCCGACCCCCGCGGCCAGTGAGGCGGCCACGTCCCGGCGGGCCCCATAATCGATGAGGGCCCGTTCTCCGTTATGGAGGTGCAGCCCGGCAGCAAGGCTGAGGGGCCCCATGAGCTGCACCTTGATTTCCGCTGACGGCCTTTCCTCGGCACCGGCAACATCCGCCAGGACATTGATGTCCGTCGACAGCGCGGACGCAGCACGCCGGTAGTCCTTGCCGGGGCGGTCAACAAGGCGCCACCCATAAGGTTGGACGTCAACCGCCATCTCCACCAGGAGTGAAGCCGTCCGCCCCACAGCATCGGAACCCACGCCTCGGTCCGGCAGTTCGGCGAGGTAAGGCATATGGGGGCTGCCCAGTTCACCACGGATGATGCGGGTTGCTTCTACGGGGTCTTCCCCCGGCCAGGAGCCCAAGCCGGTGGCAGTTACCTCCGACGGCGGCGCATTCAGATCCTGCGGCAGGGCCCGTTCCGGCTCCTGGCGGCTGTTCACCCTCACGCTACGGCGGAGGCTTGGGGGCCGGGAGACACTGCCGAGCCCTGGGATGCCTGGGACGCGTCCTGTTCTGCGTCCTGCCTCCCCGCGGCGGCCTCATGGTCCTCGGCGATGGCTTCGTGGTGGCGAATGACCTCGCCGATGATGAAGTTCAGGAATTTCTCGGCGAACGCCGGGTCCAGGTGTGCTTCCTCAGCAAGCCGGCGGAGCCTGGCTATTTGCGCGGTTTCACGGCCGGGGTCTCCCGCAGGAAGGCGGTGGGCTGCCTTCAGGAAGCCCACTTTCTGGGTGGCCTTGAACCGTTCGGCCAGGAGGAACACCAAGGTGGCATCGATGTTGTCGATGCTGGAGCGGATGGACAGCAGTTCCGCCATTACCGAATTATCCACCTGGCCTGCCAGCGAACTGGCCCCGGCGTCGTATGGTTCGGTGTCAGGAACGTCATGGTTGTGCTGCGTCATGATCCAAGTCTATGGGCAGGAGGGACGCCCCGCCGGTTCAGTGGCGGGGCGTTGCTCCATACGCATCATGGTTTTTGGACGATGTTACGGGCCGCAAGGTTAAGCCGGCGGTGTCAGCCAGCCGTCAGAGCTCAGCGCGCTGCAAGGAGCGGGCGGCGTCGATGGTTGCCTGTCCCAGCACACGGGTGCCCTGGTAGAGGACCACCGTCTGCCCCGGAGCCACGCCCCGGAGCGGGTTGGTCAGCGTCACCAGCAGCTGGTCCGCCACATCCCCTGTTGGGGCTCCCGAGTCTGCGCCGGACACCATCCGGGCCGTGGCTGGAACGGGGTCCCCGTGAGCACGCACTTGCGCATGGCAGTCGAACTCTCCGCCCGTTTCCACCTCGGCGATGGGCAGCCCGGCCCAGGACACCTTGATCCCGCGGATCTCGTCAATGGCCAGCAGGGCTTCGGGCCCCACCACAACCTTGTTTTCCTTCGGCCGGATTTCCAGCACAAAACGGGGCTTGCCGTCAGAGGCAGGCGTCCCGAGCTTCAGGCCGCGGCGCTGGCCAACAGTAAACGCGTTTGCCCCCGGATGCTCTCCCACTTTCGCCCCGGTTTCATCCACGATGTCACCGGTGGTCATGTCGATCTTCTCGGCAAGCCAGCCGGCGGTGTCTCCGTCCGGGATGAAGCAGATGTCGTGGCTGTCGGGCTTATTGGCTACAGAGAGGCCACGGCGCTCGGCTTCAGCACGAACCTCTGCCTTCGAGGGGGTATCTGCCAACGGGAACATTGAATGCCTGAGCTGTTCGTGGGTGAGCACTCCCAGGACGTAGCTCTGGTCCTTTGCCCAGTCCGCGGCGCGGTGCAGCTCGGGGTTTCCTTCGACGTCGGTGATTACCTTGGCATAGTGGCCCGTGCAGACTGCATCAAATCCGAGTGCAATGGCCTTTTCCAGCAGCGCGGCGAACTTGATCCGCTCGTTGCAGCGCATGCAGGGGTTGGGAGTACGGCCGGCTGCGTACTCGTCAATGAAGTCCTGGACCACGTCTTCCTTGAACCGCTCGGAGAAATCCCAGACATAATAGGGAATTCCCAACACGTCGCAGGCGCGCCAGGCATCCCGTGAATCCTCGATGGTGCAGCAGCCGCGGCTGCCTGTCCGCAGGGTGCCGGGCATCCGTGACAACGCAAGGTGAACGCCGACGACGTCGTGCCCGGCTTCGACGGCACGTGCTGCGGCAACGGCGGAGTCGACGCCACCGCTCATGGCTGCTAGAACTCGCATGCTGGCTTTCTCTAGGAATTTGGGGGTGTTCGCCGGCAGGCTGCTGCCGTTCGGTTCGGCGGCAGGCAGGAATAGCACAATGCCAGCGGCTCCATTCTATCGCCACGCCGAATGCTGCCCAAAAGGCATTGACTGCCCTAACCAATGCTTCTAAAGTCGAGAATATTACTTTTAGAACTCCGGCACGCCACAAGCGGGAATTGAGCGGACATGAAGGAGAACATCGTCATCGTCGGGGCTGGCCTGGCCGGCGCCACGGCCGCACGGACGCTCCGGTCCGAGGGGCACACCGGGCCCGTCATCCTGGTTGGCAGCGAGCGCCACAACCCCTACATCCGCCCGCCACTGTCGAAGGACTACCTGCTGGGTAAGGAAGGCGAAGACAAAGCTGCGGTGGTGCCTCCGGACTGGTACGCGGAGAACGACGTCGACCTGCGCCTCGGCGTGTCAGTCACCGGCATACGTCCGGACGCAGGCACGGTGCAGCTTAACGACGGAACGTCACTGCCGTACCAGTCTCTGCTGCTGGCCACCGGAGCAGTCCCCCGCACCATTCCGCTGCCGGGGAGCGAGTTGTCAGGGGTCACCACGTTCCGCACCCTCGATGACAGCCGCCGGCTGCGGAAGCTCCTGGACCAGGGCGGACAAAACGTGGTGATGATCGGCTCCGGCTGGATAGGCATGGAACTGGCAGCGGCCGCGGCGACATATGGCAACAACGTCACGCTGCTCGGCCTGGAAGACGTTCCGCTGACCGCCGCCATTGGCCTCGAGTTGGGGGGCTTCTTCCGCTCCCTCCACCAAGCCCACGGCGTGAACTTCAGGCTTCCGGCATCAGCCCATGAACTCACGGGCACTGACGGCGCCGTCTCGGCAGTGGTCACCGACAGCGGTGAAGTCCTCCCCGCCGATGTTGTGGTGATTGCAGTGGGGGTTGTACCCGACGTCGGACTCGCGCACACCGCGGGGCTGAAAGTGGAGAACGGCATACTCACCGATGAGTCCCTGCGGACCAGCGTGACCGGCATTTTCGCGGCGGGCGATGTTGCCAACGCCCTGCATCCCTTCACTGGCGAGCACTACCGGAGTGAGCATTGGTCCAATGCCCTGAACGGCGGCAAGGTGGCAGCCCGGGCGATGCTGGGCCTGGATGCGGTCCACAGCGCTATCCCCTATTTCTATACTGACCAGTTCGACGTCAGCATGGAGTACTCGGGATTCCCCGATCTGGCCGCCGGCACGGAACCGGTGATCCGGGGTTCGCTGGAGGCCAAGGAATTCATCGCGTTCTGGCAGCGCGACTCCCGGGTGGTGGCCGGAATGAGCGTTAA
The DNA here is from genome assembly GCF_026427775.1 of Arthrobacter sp. CDRTa11. Lineage (NCBI taxonomy): Bacteria > Bacillati > Actinomycetota > Actinomycetes > Micrococcales > Micrococcaceae > Arthrobacter > Arthrobacter sp. CDRTa11. Next base: position 3,546,614 of record NZ_CP044532.1, read on the forward strand.
CTGGCCCCGCACGTCAGGCCCGGCGCAGAAGGTCATCAAGGCCCTCATCACGGGCCGCCTCCAGGTGGCTCCGGAACGGCTGGCGGACGCCTCAGTGGGCTTGGATCAGATGCTGCTGCCGGAGGCGTGACGCGCCACCGTACCTGCCGTCTGGATCGACGATTCGCGCCCGGCCATGCCCGCCTGCTGCGCCCGCTCATAAGCGTTGGGAAGGGCCGCCAGCAGGGCGTCGACATCCGCCGGGGTTGATGCATGGCCAAGGGTGAACCTCTGGGCGCCGCGGGCCGTTTCTTCATCCAAACCCATAGCCAGCAGGACATGGGAGGGCCGTGGAACTCCAGCTGTGCAGGCCGATCCGGTGGACGACTCGACTCCTGCCAGGTCCAGCAGGAACAGCAAAGAATCCCCCTCGCAGCCAGGGAACGTAAAGTGCGCGTTGCCGGGAAGCCGCCCCTCGCCGGGAGCCCCGCGCAGGACCGCCTCCGGAATGTTGGCGCGGACTCCCTCAATCAGGCTGTCCCGCAGTTCGGAGATCCGGGCCGTCTCTGCTGGCAGGTTCGCGGTGACTGTCTGCGCCGCCGCAGCAAAGGGGGCAATGGATGCAGCGTCCAGTGTGCCGGAACGCACATCCCGTTCCTGACCCCCACCGTGTTGCACTGGTGTGAGTTTCACCGCACGTCCCAGCAGCAGGGCACCGACGCCCACGGGGCCGCCAATCTTGTGTCCGGAAATGGACATGGCATCAAGGCCCGAGGCCTTGAAGTCAATGGGCAAGGAACCGAAAGCCTGCACCGCGTCCGAGTGAACAGGCACTCCTGCCGCGTGGGCCAAATCCACGATCCTGTGCACAGGCTGGATGGTGCCCACTTCGTTGTTGGCCCACATGACCGTTACGAGAGCAACAGTTCCTGGATCCCTTGCCAGCTCGGACCTGAGAACCTCCAGGTCCACCACGCCGTCGGCGTCCACAGGCAGCCAGGTGACCACGGCGCCCTCATGGCGCTCCAGCCATTCCACCGTGTCCAGCACCGCGGGGTGTTCGATGGCGGAGCATAGGATGCGGCGCCGGGAGGAATCTTCACCTGACCGGGACCAGAAGAGGCCCTTAACGGCAAGGTTGTCCGCTTCGGTTCCTCCGGAAGTGAAGATGACTTCTGAGGGGTGGGCGCCGGCGGCCGCGGCTATGGTTTCCCGGGCGTCCTCAACGGAACGGCGCGCCCGGCGGCCTGAGCCGTGGAGTGAGGATGGGTTGCCCGTGCGGGCAAGTTCCCGCGTCAGAGCTGCCAGCGCCTCGGCGGAGAGAGGTGTGGTTGCTGCATGATCCAGGTAGACGGGCACCCATCAATTCTAGCCGCGTTCCCGGGTGCGGGTCCCGGGGATCACGTGGCGGAGCCGGCCTTCGCCAGCGGAGGAGAGCGCCAGCAGGTTCAGGCGCCAGCGCTTCGGGCCCAGGCGCCGGCGCAGATCACGGCGGGGTAATCCTGGCGCAGCATTGGCCGGGCACGCTGTTCGCGGTTACGCGTTCCTCTGAATCTCCGCAGCCTGCAGCTGCGCCGGTCAGGAAGGCTCCATTCATGGCACAGACCACCGCGGCATGGCCCTCGGAGAGCCGATGGAACGGGCAGTTGACCAGAACGAAGCCGCCTTCTCCGTCAGGTGCAGGCTGATAGCCCTCCCCCGAGAGGAACTCTTCCAGGCTTGCGCTGCCCTCTGCCATTGACTTGCCCTTGCGGTAGGAAGTGGCCACCAGCGAATCGTGGACGGAGCTCCCGGCCGCGACAGACTCCTCGATGGCGGTGGCCATTAACTCACCGGCGAGGTCGTAGTTGCGGTCCGGGACGAAGGCCCCTACCTCCCTCGCAGCCGTCCGGTACATTTTTGCCGGGCGGCCGGAGCCCGGGCCTGCTTTTCCCGCCGGCTTCTGGAACTCGACAGACAACAGCCCGTCCTGGACCAGCCGGTCCAGATGGAAGGACGCCGTACTTCGGGGCAGGCCGAGGGCAAGTGCGGCTTCATCGCGTCCAACGGCACGGGCGGAGGAGGCCACCAGCTCAAATAACTGCCGGCGTTTGTCGTCGCCCAGCGATGCAACTGCCGCCATGCGGCGCATCCACGAAAGTCTTCGCATCGGAACCCTTCCTCTAAAAACAATTCCCTTGCTTAATTATGGACTCGTTTCTAAAATAGAAAAACCTACTTTTAGAAGGAGTTCATCATGAAAACCAATCCCGCAGCACGGACAGTCAGCCAAACGCCGGCGATGGAACCGGCACGGCAGGCCTTCCTGCTGCTGCGCACAGTTTTCACCGTCGCGCCCATACTTTTTGGGCTGGACAAGTTCACCAACCTCCTGGCCGACTGGACCATGTACCTCGCCCCCGTGGCAACGTCCGTGGTGCCGGTGCCGGCGCAGACTTTCATGTACGCCGTCGGGGTTGTGGAAATCATCGCCGGCATCGCGGTGGCGGTCCGCCCGCGGTTCGGTTCCCTGCTGGTGGCCGCCTGGCTGTTCGGCATCATCGTTAACCTGCTGATCCTGGGCAGCTTCTACGATGTGGCGCTTCGGGACTTCGGTCTGCTCGTTGGAGCATTGGCCCTGAACCGGCTGTCCCCCGCCGGTGCCCGCGGCCGGGGCCGCAAGCTCTGGCGCCGCTGACCCAGCGCGGTGACCCTGGCGCCGGTAACCGCAGGGCTATTACGACGGCGGCATTAATTGGACGGCGGGACGATCAGTAAACGCTGGGCGACCTCCGCACGCGCAGCTGCGAGCGCAGCGGCGTTGGGGCACGAGACCGAAAGGTAGATTGAGGAACCGGCAGTGCCGAAGAGCCTTGCCATGATGGCTGTGGCTTTCCCCCCGGGAGGTGCTGGCTGCTCAAAGGCCAGCACCTCCACCTTGGGTCCAGGTTTGTCCGGCGCACCACCCCAGCGGAGGGTTTCCGTCTTGAGGTATTCGGGCAGGATGGTCGGATCCAGGTATTCGAAAAGGCCAGCGGTGGACGCCCGGTCATCCGCCAGGACCAGCGGCGACTGGTCCATACGGACCTTGGCCGCCACCAGGCAGCCGTCGGCCTTAAGGTACTGGCTCTCACCGCCCACGTTTTCCTTAACCAGCGTCCAGCCCGGCGCCTCCTTGAGTCCGTCCGAGATCCCCACCGGGACCCCCTTCGCCAGGGAGCTGCCCGCAGCAAACGTCATGTCCTTGGCCGCCACCGCTGCCGCGTCATGGCCAGGAGTGATGGTGGGAGTGGCCAGGACCGGCGTCGTCTGCCCTATTTTCGGGGCGGCAGGATCGGGGACGTCAATGCTGCACCCCGCCAATGCTGCTGCCGAAAACAGCGAACCAACCACCACCAAAGCTGCAGACCGTGCCTTCACTTCCACCCCAATACTCCTGCTCCCCCGTGGCCGTACGACGGCCGTCATCATCAAAGAGTCTAGGCGCCAGCAGGACCTGCCTAAGTCAACACCTTAAGAACCTTGTACGCTGTGGCAACGGTCACTTCAGCCGCTGTTCGACGTCGTTCCCGGGAACGCCGCATTCGACGAGCGCATGCGGCTGATCCAGATCGAGGTCGCCAGTGCCAGAACCACAACAAAGGTCCATGCCACGGCGGTGCCCTGGATGGGGCCGAAGGTAAGCGTGGAGGCTACGAGGACGAGCGCGGCAACACCAACTGCAGTGCCAAGTTGGGCACTGGTGTTGAGTATCCCTGAAGCGCTTCCCTCAAGATAGGCGGGGACGGAGGTTCCTATGCCGGTGCCGGCAACGGACGATATCCCCAGGCCAACCCCGGAAATGGCGGCTCCTGTCACGATTCCCCACCAGGTTCCATAACTAAGGACGAGAAACGCGCTTCCCATGGCGATGATGAGGAGACCCACTCCTGCCAGGCGACGGGCAGGTAACCGGTCCGCCAAAGGTTTGGAAATGCTGGATCCGACGATGACAGCGAGGCTGAAGGAAATAAGCGCCAGACCGGCTTGAACGGGGGTGGCTCCCAGCTGCTTTTGAAGGACCAGCGTTGCCAGGACCGTTATGGAGCTGGTTGTGGCCGTGTTAACAAAGGAAATGACTGTTCCCGCGCGAAGGTTCGATGAGGTAGCGGCTTCCCTTGGAATCAAGGGATCAGCTCCTCGACGCTGTTGGAAGTAAAACCCGGCCCCCAGCAGGGAGCCGAGCAGAACAAGGCCGGCACCGGCAAGACGAAGGTTGGGGGTCTCAGCCAATGAGCCACCGGCGACCACACTCATAGTGCAGATGGTAAGCAGTGCCGCTCCAACGACGTCGAGACGCTGGCCGCGCTTGTCCGGAGCCAATACGGGCACAACTGCCAAGATGCCAACGGCCAGGATGATTCCGATCGGCATATTCACCCAGAACAGCGCAGGCCATCCCCAGACTTGGGCCAGTACGCCGCCGACTAGGAAACCAGCTGCCCCGGCCGCGGCCCCGGATGCACTCCAAAGGGCCAGCGCCGACCGGCGGGAGCGTTCATCGCCTGAGACGTTGAGAAGCAACCGCAACGCAGAGGGAACCGAAAAGGCAGCAGCGGCGCCTTGAAGTGACCGGGCCGCGAGGAGTTGAACAATGTCCACGGACGTCGCACCGAGCACGGAAACCAGGGAGAACATAACTACCCCGATCAGGAGCATCCTGCGGTGCCCGTGCCGGTCCCCAAGGCGAGATCCCAAAACCAGAAGTCCGCCGAAGAACATTGCGTAAACAGTCACGATAAGCCCAGCAGCAGACTCAGGGGCATTGAGCCCGTCCAGGATGGAAGGGATCGCTGTCGTCGTGCTCGTTACGCCGAGCACGTCAACGAACTGAACAAGGCAGAGGATGAACACTGCCAACCCGCGGCGCATGGCTTTAATCTATCGAGGCAGGTCCCAACGGACAGGCAGGTCTGCTAGCCCATCACGGCGGCCATGCCCTCTCATTCCAAGGAGCAGGACGCAAAAACCTCAGCACGTGGCGCTCCGTGTGCCCATGGGAACCACCAGTGCCTGCACAGTCGTTGTCTGGGCAGGCCGTTAAACTTGGCTCACCGGGCTGCCTGAAGTGGACTGGCCAGATCAACAAAAGGATGAGTGCTTGACCGAGAGCAGCAGCTCCCACTACCAGGTGCTCCGCGTCGCCGTGACAGCCACCGACAAGGAGATCAAGGTGGCCTACCGCCGGGCCGCCCGCAAGGCCCATCCCGATCATGGTGGCGACGCCGCTGCCTTCCGTCGGGTGACTGCAGCATATGAAACACTTATCGACCCCAAACGCAGAAGCGCTTACGACCGCTCCTATGCCGCGGGAACAGCCGGCAACGGTTCCGGCGGCGAGGGTACTGGAGCGCACTTTGACGCGCCGGCCGCGGGCAGTCATGCCTCGGCCACCGTCCACCGTCCCAATACTCCGCGCAACACCGCTGGTGACGCACCTGTTTACGTCCCGCCCTTTGACCCTGCGGCGTTTGATGCAGCCGGAACCGTCCCGCTGATACCCCTCAGCCAGGCAAGCCAGCAGGTGCATGGGATTCCGCGAAAGCGGGGAATTTTTGGGGCGGAGGCACGGATCCAGCGTGAGATGCGTACCGTGCAGCTCATCAGCCGGCAGGTTCTGCCCGCAATTCCAGCGGCCCGCCTGATCAACGGGCTGCAGTCACCGGCGGACAACAGCCACATCGACCACGCCCTCCTTTCCGGCTACCGGCTCGCCATCATCGGTTCCATGCTCCTGCCAAAGGGCGCCTACGCCTGGGACGGGCAGGCCCTGCACCACGGCGGACGCTCCATCGCCCCGCCGCAGATGGCCCATGTAGTGCGCGCCATGCAGGAGATCTTTCCGGAGTTGAACGTCACCGGCTGGACAGTCATCCACAGCCCCGACGGGAACCTGCATGAGCCCGTCATCGATCGCCATCGGCGATCCGGCAGCAGCCATGAGATCGTCCAGGTGGTCAACGCAGCCGGACTGGTCCGCGGCCTCAAGCAGTTCCTGTCCTCTGGCCCCGCACCGAACACTGTGAACGTGCCCGTATTGGCACGGCTTTTGCGGGGCATGCACTGACTGCCTGAGCTGTTGATTAGGATTGGACGGTGTTCCGTATCCTCTTCCATGCGCCCGAAATCCCCGGCAACACCGGCAACGCCATCCGGCTGGCAGCCATCACCGGCGCCGAACTCCATCTGGTGGAACCCCTTGGCTTTGATTTTTCAGATGCCAAACTCCGCCGGGCGGGTCTGGACTACCACGACCTTGCCGTGGTCACCGTCCACAAAACCATCGAGGATGCCTGGCGGCACCTCGACCCGGAGCGGGTGTACGCGTTTACGTCTGACGGGCAGGCGAGCTACACGGACATCGAATACCGTCCCGGCGACGTCCTCATGTTCGGCCAGGAGTCCGTGGGGCTCCCGGAGCACCTCAAGCGCGATCCTCATGTCACCGCTACAGTCCGGCTCCCGATGCTTCCGTCACTGCGGTCGCTGAATCTTGCCAATGCCGCTTCCATTGCGGTCTACGAAGCCTGGCGCCAGCAGGGGTTCGCCGGCGCGCAGACCTGAGGTCAGGCCGGCCGGCCGTGCCCACCGCAGGCCGGCCGGGAATTTCCTGGCGTCACCCATCCGGTCCTGCCTCAGTGCCGAATCCCTCTTGAGAACATTCCACGGTCGGCGAGGAGCGGCAGGTGACCCCACTGGAGGCGGGACGGGGCACAGGCCCCCGGGGATTTACAGGTGCAGGCGGCGATACCGGTGAACGCGCCAAAGCGTCGCCGCCTGGAGACCTATGCTTGTTAGTGATGGAAACTCCCAACGCGCCAAACTACGAGGCTCCGGCCGCCGTCACCGAATCAGCGGCTGACGTCAGCCAGCGCCTCGCCGGGCTGATCGGGCGCATCGCCGAGGGAGACCAGCAGGCGTTCGCTGAGTTCTACCGGCTCACGTCACGCCGGGTCTTCGGTATGGCCCGGCGGGTCCTGATCGACGCCGAACTCAGCGAGGACACCACCCAGGAGGTCTTCATCCAGGTCTGGCAAAACGCCGCAAAGTTCAATGCGGAGGCAGGCAGTCCGCTCTCGTGGCTGATGACCATTGCGCACAGGCGGGCTGTGGATAAAGTACGCTCGTCGCAGTCGGCTACAGACCGGGAGGCCCGGTATGGTGCCAGTACGCAGGACATCGATCACGACTCAGTCTCTGATGAAGTGGGCAGCAAACTCGAAGCTGAGGCTGTGGTCCGGTGCCTGGAAACGCTTACCGATACCCAGCAGGAGTCCGTTCGGCTTGCCTACTACGGCGGCCTCACCTACCGGGAGGTCGCGGAACGGCTGAACGCCGCAGTGCCTACCATCAAGTCCCGCATCCGCGATGGACTGATCCGCTTGAAGACATGTCTGGGGGTGAGTTGAGATGACAGAAATGAACAATCACGACGGCGCCCGGCGCCCCGGCTCTTTCGGGGACACCGTTGCCACTGACCTGGCCTCGGGCCGGGCGGTGGATTTGGCCGAGTTGTATGCGCTGGATGCCTTGACCCAGGACGAACGCTCAGCCATTGAGCAGTACATCGACGCCGCACCCGAGCAGGAGCGCAACGCCTTCCAGGAACGGGTCCGCCAAACCAGGGAAGCCCTGGCGGTCACCTTTACGGCCGAGGAAGAGCCTCCCGCTGACCTCTTCTCACGCATCGTTTCGCAGTTGCCGGCCCAGCAACAGCCGCCGCAAGCTCCGGCTCCTGTTGACCTTAGTGCTGCGCCGCTGCCCGCAGTGGCCGACGGCTCCATGGCCAGCGACGAACTGTCCGCGGCCAGGCAACGCCGGGAAGAACGACGCCGGATGGCCGGGCCACGCCGCTGGCTTGCGGGCATTGCCGCCGCGGCGTTCCTGGCGCTGGGCGGGGTGGGCGTCGGTGCGTACATTGCCGACCAAAATGATCCGCTGAACCAGGTGGTCCGGGCTGAAGATGTCCGCGAAGCCTCCGTTGACGTCTCCGGCGGCGGGACGGCCACACTGTTGATCTCGTCCTCGAAGGATGCAGCTGTAGTCAAGATGAACGGTGTACCGGCGCCTCCGGCAGGCAAGGTGTACCAGATGTGGCTGATTCCCAAAGACGGCTCCGCACCCGTCTCTCAAGGCCTGATGGACGAAGAGGCACTGTCCAAGCCGGCAGTCGTGAAGGGAATCGCGTCCGCCACGGCACTGGGCATCACGGTGGAACCCGCCGGCGGCTCCGGCGTCCCCACCTCCCCCACAGTGGCCACTGCTGAGCTGGGCGCCTGACACCTGTGCGGTGCGTAGCCACCTCAAAGCCATGAACAGGCTCACGGCTCATCGCTGGCTCCCTAATTAGAAGCCGGCGATGGTCCCCGGACCGTTGACCGCAACGACGTGGAAGGCCTCAGCGCTTCGGCCCTCGGGCAGGCCCGCGCGCTTTGCACCGGCGATCATTCCGTCTTTGACTGCCGCTTCCATGGCAGCAACGTCCGGGTGCTGGCTGACGTGCACGTGGATGGCCTCAAGCTTGCTGCCCACGTGGTCCGTGACGTCAACAAAGTGGTTTTCACGCTCCTCCGGCCCTGCATACAGCCACAGCCAGGGCAACTTGTAGGCCGCCAGCCCGCTTTCGGCAAGCTCTGGATAGGCGAAAGGGTTCTCCACGGCGGGGTAGACGGCACGGGTCACGGCCTCCCCCACCGCCAGGTGGTCCGGGTGGCTCTTTTGGATCCGTTTCCAGTTCCGCTCGGGGTGCATGGACAGCACAACGTCCGGCCGGATTTCGCGGATCAGCTTCACAACTCCACGCATCACCTGGTGGTTCGGCTCCAGGTACCCGTCGCGTTCGTGCAAATAGTGGATGTCCGTTACACCCACCAGTGCTGCGGCGCGCTCCTGTTCGGCAGCCCTCATGGCGATGATCCTGGCCCGGTGGGCAGGGTCGAAGCCACCGGCATCGCCGTCGGTCATGATGCAGTAGCTGACCTGTACACCGGCCGACGTCCAGGCAGCGATGGTGCCGGCGGCGCCGAAGTCGATGTCGTCAGGATGGGCCGCGAAACAGAGCACCCGCTCAATCCGGTGAATTGCCGGATTGAACGGGCTCTGCGAAACAGTGAGATCAGGCAAGGTCAGCCTTTTCGCCGCTTGATCTCTTCCGTGGCCTGGGGAAGGACGTCAAACAAATCCCCGATGATGCCAAAATCGGCGATCTCGAAGACCGGTGATTCTGCATCCTTGTTCACAGCCACGATAACCTTGGCCGTCTGCATGCCGGCCTTCTGCTGGATCGCCCCCGAAATGCCGGCGGAAATGTAGAGCTGGGGGGAAACGGTCTTGCCCGTCTGTCCCACCTGGGCGTCATGGCTGATCCAGCCGGCATCGGTGGCGGCACGGGAAGCTCCCACGGCAGCGCCCAAGGCGTCGGCCAGCTGTTCCACAGGGCCAAAATCGCCGTCCAGGCCACGTCCGCCGGCCACGACGATCCGTGCATCGGTCAGGTCCGGGCGGCCGCTGGCAACCTTCTGCCGGCGTTCCGTAACGCGGGCCGCGGCGGCGGTGCTGTCAGCCGGGACCTCAACGATGACGGTTTCCGGGGCACTGGGAACAGCAGAGGGTTCCGGCGTCACATTGTTGGCTTTCACCGTCAGCACTGACACGGCGGTGGTGGCCTTCGCTGCTGTGTTGTAGGAGCCTGCCAGCACGGATTTGTGGGCTGTCCCATCGGCGTCAACTGCCACGACATCGGTGATGACGCCTGCGTTCAGCCGGACTCCCAGGCGTGCGGCAATTTCCTTGCCCTCCGGCGAGTTGTCCAGGAGGACGGTGCCGGCACCCGTTTCAGCGGCTGCGGCCGCGAGGTAGGCAGCCTTCGGAGCCACGAGGTAATCGTCCAGGTCCTGGGCGGACGGCCGGAGAATTTTGCCGGCCCCATACTCGGCGAGCGTGGCGGCGACGCCATCGTGCAGTTCGCCGTTCAACGCGACGGCTGTCTCGCCGAGGGACCGGCCGAGCGTCAGGAGTTCCAGGTTGCTCTTCTTCAGGGCATCGCCCGGGTTGTCAATGAATACAAGTACGTTTGCCATGTCTGTGATCCCTCTTAGAGCAGCTTCTGGGCGGCCAGGAAGTCGACGAGCTTGATGCCGGCGTCGCCCTCGTCCGTGATGATGGTTCCTGCGGTGCGCGGCGGGCGTTCCTCCGCTGACGTCACTCTGGTCCATGACCCGGCGTGGCCCACCTGCGCGGGATCGACCCCGATGTCAGACAGGGAGAGGGTGGTGATGGTCTTGCGCTTGGCGGCGATGATGCCCTTGAAGTTGGGGTAGCGGGGCTCGTTGATCTGGTCGGTTACGGACACCACGGCAGGCAGCGGCGCCTCCACGGTCTCGGAGTAAGTATCGGCGTCGCGGCGGGCGGTGAGCCGGCCGCCGTCGACCTCGAGGGAAGATGCGAAGGTCACCTGCGGAAGGCCCAGGCGTTCTGCCAGCTGTGCGGGCACCAGCGATGTTTCGCCGTCGGTGGAAGCCATCCCCGTGAGGACAAGGTCAACGGGTGCATCAGCGCCCAGGTGGCGGATCGCGGCGGCGATCGCCAGCGATGTGGCGGCCGCGTCCGAGCCGGCGAGCGCGTCGTCTGTGAGGTGCACGCCTTCGGTGGCGCCCATCTGCAGCGACTTCTTCACCGCGTTCACTGCCCCCGACGGTCCCATGCTGAGGGCGATGACCTGGTTGCCGGCTTTGCTTCCGCCGCGGGCTTCGGCCAGCTGCAGTGCGGCCTCCAGGGCGTACTCGTCCAGCTCCGACAGGATACTTTCGCTGCGGTCCGTGGTGTAGCCCTCCCCGTTGAGGTGACGGTCAAACTGGGCGTCCGGTACATGCTTGACCAGGACGATGATCTTCAATGTCTTCTCCACTGTATTTACAGCAGCCTTCCATGCTTGTGGATAGCCAGCCGGGTGAGGTCATGGCCGCGGAACGCCCGGGGTACGGGTAGCTCCTAGCTAACCATATAGGCGCGCCCCGGCGCCGCCTGCGTTAACGCCTGTGTCAGGCGCCAGCCGCCCGGCAGGCCACCACGCACACACGACGACGGCGGAGGCACCGTTTCGGGTGGCCTCCGCCGTCGTCGGAACTTCCTTCTTGTGGGGTTCCGTTCCGCTGTTACTGCTCGGCTGCTGTACCCAGCGTGACGTCCAGCGTCTGTTCCTGGCCGTTCCGGAGGATGGTGATTTTCACCTTGGCGCCGGCTGCCTGCTCGCGCACGGCTGCGGTCAACTGGTTGGGGTCGCTGATGGCCAGATCATTGAACTTGGTGACCACGTCCCCCACTTTGATCCCCGCGTTGGCTGCCGGAGAACCGGCTTCCACGGTCGCCACATCTGCCCCCACCGAGAAACCCGAAGCGGAGCCGGACGAGGACTTGTCCTTAACGCTGACGCCCAGCTGGCCATGCGAGGCCTTGCCTGTATCGATGATCTCCTGGGCAACCCGCTTGGCGTGGTTGATCGGGATGCTGAAGCCTACTCCGATGTTGCCGCTTGTGGACGACGCTGAAGAGTCCGAACCCGCTGATGCGATGGCCACGTTCACGCCGATGATCTCGCCCTTGCTGTTGACCAGGGCGCCGCCGGAGTTGCCGGGATTGATTGCCGCGTCAGTCTGGATGACGTTGATGGAGATGGATCCCTGGCCTGGCGTAGCCTGGCCCTGGCCTCCGTCCGGGGGCGCGAACTGGAATCCGCCCTCGTCGTCGCTCTGGGAATCGTCACCGTTTTTCGGCGCTGCGGAAGATGCGACGCTGATGGTCCGGTTAAGCGTGGACACAATGCCGTCAGTCACAGTCCCGGTGAGACCCAGCGGCGAACCGATGGCGATCGCCGTGTCTCCAACATTGAGCTTGGAGGAATCTCCCAGGGTGGCAGCGGTGAGGCCCGAGGGGTCGTCAACCTTGATGACCGCGAGGTCGGACAGCGGGTCTGTCCCGACCAGCTTGGCGCTGAGGACCCTGCCGTCGCTGGTGCGGACCTCCAGGGCCGCATCAGCGGTCTGTCCGTCCAGTGTGACCACATGGGTGTTCGTCAGAATGTGGCCCTCATCATCAAGGATGATGCCCGATCCGGTACCGCCTGCACTGCCGCTGGTGGCGCTGATGGTCACCACGCTGGGAGTAGCCTTCAGGGCGGCCGCAGTGATGGCGTTGACGTCGTCCCTGTTGTTCACGATGACCGGTGCGGCCTGGCTGCTGTTGCTCGCTCCCGACGAGGAGCCCGGATTGAAGAAACTGCTTGTCCCGACAGTGGCTACACCACCACCCACCAGCCCTGCCGCCAGGATGCTGGCAACCAGGGTGCCAACGCCGAAGCTGGCCTTCCTGCGCGGCGCGTTGGCAGGATTATGCGCGGCAGCGATGCCGCCCGGGCCGCCGGCAAACCCGCCGGGTGCGGCCGAGTGCGCGGCATGCTGGGCGTACTGCTGGCCCGCATGGTACTGACCCGCATGCTGCTGGACGTGCTGCTGGACGTAAGGCTGTTGACCCGTGTTCTGTTCGCCCTGGCTGTGCTGGCCGTAATTCGGCTGCCCGGCGGGCTGCTCACCCGGGTTGGGCTGGCTGGGGTTCGGTTGGCCAGGGTTCTGTTGCCCATAGAACGGCTGACGGGGAGGGTACTGAGGCTGGGGGGCAGAGGCCAGCGGCTGAGTGGAGTTCCAGCCGTCCTGCGGGCGGTCAAGCCTCTCCGTCGAGTCAGTGTGCGTCGAATTGCTGTGCCTGTCCAGAGCCGTAGGAGTTTCCTCAAGAGGCTGGTTCCCGCCGGAGTGCACCGCCGGGTCCTGCAGCTTGGGCCCGTTGTCTGCCGCGCTGCCCGGAGTGGGATCAGTCAGGGTGGGATCTTTCAAGTTTGGTTCAGTCAAGGTTGGTTCAGTCAACGGCCCAGCGTTGTTCCCGTCCCGGGCCTCCGGCTGCTCCGGTGCGTCGTGCCTGCCCGGATTCCGGTTCTCAGGCGCTGCACCCGGTGTTGGGTTCTCAGTCATTGGACTTCCTTTCATCCTCGTCTGTATTAACTATGTACCCCCCGGCTGGAACTAGGTCGGACGTTTGCTGGGAGCTTCCTGAACGACGATTTTCGAGCGGCACGGGAGGCGGACCGGGAGCTTTAGAGGCCGCCGGGAGGCTTTTCGCTGCTGGCATATTCGGCGCTGTGGACGGTCCAATAGGTGCACCATAGAATCAAAAGGAAATGCCACAGCGACCTGCGGCTTTACACCACGCGTGGGGGCGCTGTGCATTCTGAGACGACTGATTCGTCCCGAATTGGTGTCAGGCGTGCTGAAGGGTTGCACATGCTGTCAAAGTTCAAACGTACTCTCGCCGTGATCGGCCTGACAGGGCTGTTGGCGGCCCCCGCGGCCGCGGCCTGGGCTGAGCCGCCGGTGACCATCCCCTCTGGAACGAACGTTGTGGATAACGCCAACGTTCTGGGCTCCCGCAAGGGTGAGGTTCAGGAGGCAGTGCAGAAGCTTCTCAAGGATCACAAGTACAACTTGTACGTCGTGACTGTGGACTCCTTTACAGATCCTGCTGACCCCAAAGAATGGTCGCAAACCGTTGCCACGACCAAGGGCATGGGTCGGGCAGACGTAATCCTCGCGATGTCCGACGACGGCAAGTACTATTTTTCCCCTAACTCAGCCAGCCCGATTTCTTCCAAGACCGCCGCCATCAGCCAAAATGCCGTTGTCGCTAACCTGGGGGGCGGCAAGAGGGACTTTGCCCAAGCAGCCATTGACACCGCGCTGGCAGTTGGGGATGCTGCCGGCGGCGGGAGCGGATCTGTTCCCTCTAACAGCGGTGCGGGCACCGCAGTCCTCGTTGGGGCCGGAGTAGTAGCGGCGGGAGGCGCTGGAGCCTACCTGTACTTCCGCAACAAGCGGAAGAAAGCCGGCCAGGCGTCCAGCGCCAGCTATGGCCCACAGGGCCAGGAGCTCGACCCGCTTGCTTCGCTCACCGTGGAGGAGCTCCGCCGCAAGAGCGGCTCCCTGCTCATCGAAGCGGACGATGCGATCAAGTCCAGCGAGCAGGAGCTGATGTTCGCCCAGGCCCAGTACGGCGATTCCGCCGTCGGGAACTTCACCAAGGCGCTGGCGGAAGCCAAGGGACACATGTCCGAGTCCTTCAAACTGCAGCAGCAGCTGGACGACCATATCCCGGACACCGAGGAGCAGCAGCGCAGCTGGCTGGGTGAAATCATCCGCCGGTCGGAGGCCGCCCTGGCATCGCTCCAGGAGCAGAAGGCCGACTTCGACTCCCTGCGGGAGCTGGAGAAAAACGCCCCGCAGGCACTGGCCGCCGTCAACGCCGGCGCACGTGAGGCCGATGCCAAGATCGCCAGCGCCGAGCAGTCGCTAACGATGCTCCGCTCCAAGTATGCAGACAGCGCCCTTGCCCAGGTGTCTGACAACATCACGCAGGCCAAAGAACGTCTGGCCTTTGTGCAGAATGCCACGGCCACGGCCCAGGAGAAGCTCGCGGAGGGCGAGGCCAGCCTTGCGGCTGTCGCCGTCCGCGCGTCCGAGGAGAGCCTGCACCAGACTAACGTCCTGCTGGACGCCATCGCCAAAGTCTCGGCAAGCCTGGATGAGGCCCGCAACGGCCTTGAGGCTGCCGTCGTCGAAACATCCCAGGACCTTGCGCAGGCGAAGGCGATGATCCAGTCGGGCGCCCACCCAGAACTGGCCGGACCTGTGGCACGGGTTGAAACTGCCCTAAGCCAGGTCAAGGCGGAAATCCAGGGCGGCAAGATCGATCCACTCGCCACCTTGGACCGTGTGGAAACAGCCCACCAGGCCCTGGACCAGGCGCTGACCGGAGTCCGTGACCAGCAGGAACAGGCCAGGCGCGCGCAGGCCTCGCTGCAGCAGACCATCATGGCGGCGCAGGCCCAGATCAGCGCCACCTCGGACTACATCACGGCACGCCGTGGCGGCGTAGGAACGGAAGCCCGAACCCGCCTTGCCGAATCGCAGCGCAACCTCGACTACGCCTTGTCCATCTCCCGCAACGACCCCGTGACCGCACTCACTTATGCACAGCAGGCCCACGCACTAGCAGCGCAGGCCGCGCAGCTTGCCCAGGCCGACGTTGATAACTTCGGTGGCTACGCCAACCAGGGTTACGGCGGCGGGGGCATGTTCGGCGGCGGCGGAGGCGGCGGCCTGGGCGGTGCCATCCTTGGCGGCATCCTGATTAACTCCATCCTCAACGGCGGCGGCGGTGGCGGATGGGGCGGTGGCCACAGCGACGGCGGTGGCTGGGGCGGAGACTCCGGCGGCGGCTTCGGTGGAGGTGACTTCGGCGGGGGCGACTTCGGCGGCGGAGACTCGGGAAGTTTCTAATCTCGTAAGGACTAAGCGCCTGCCAGCACGTGGGCAGGCGGATAGAAGCGGTACAACAACTGTTCACTGAAATCAGTGGCCACCACTGAGCAGGACGAAAGGTAACACCATGGTTAAGCAGTCCATTTTCGGCCGCATCGCGCAGCTTGCAAAGGCAAACATCAACTCTGTGCTGGACAACGCGGAGGATCCTCAGAAGATGCTGGATCAGATGGTCCGGGACTACACCAACAACATCGCGGAGGCTGAATCCGCCGTCGCGCAGACCATTGGCAACCTGCGCATGCTTGAGGATGACTACAACGAGGACATCAAGAACGCGCGCGACTGGGGCAACAAGGCCCTCGCAGCCTCCCGCAAGGCTGACGAGTACCGCAGCACCGGGCACGCCGGCGACGCCGAGAAGTTCGACAACCTTGCCAAGGTGGCCCTCCAGCGCCAGATGTCTGCCGAGAACGAAGCCAAGGGTGCCGAGCCGAGCATCTCCTCGCAGCGGGAGGTCGTGGACAAGCTGAAGACCGGCCTGGACCAGATGAAGGGCAAGCTCAACGAGCTCACCAGCAAGCGCAATGAACTTGTGGCCCGTTCCAAGACCGCAGCAGCCCAGTCGCAGGTCCACGACGCCATCAAGAGCATCGACTTTATGGATCCCACCAGCGAGGTAGGCCGCTTCGAAGAGAAGATCCGCCGCGAAGAGGCCAAGGTGCGCGGTCAGCAGGAACTTGCTGCGTCAAGCCTTGACGCCCAGTTCAACCAGCTCGAGGATCTTGGCGAACAGGTTGAGATCGAAGCCCGGCTGGCCGCGCTGAAGTCCGGCGGTAACGCCAAGCCCGCCATTGGCGCATCGGGTGCTGCCGCAGGTTCGGAATCAACAGTGGACGAAGCGGACTTCGACAAGCTCTAGCCGCAAGAACGGCCCGCAAAGGAACCGCCGGCAAAGGCGCCTGAGCGGCCACAGGAAGAATGCGAAAGCCCGGGGTTCAAAGAGAACCCCGGGCTTTGCTGTGCAGACCGGCAGGACGGCGCCGGACAGGCGCGGAGGCCGGTCAGCGGCTGACTTTGCCCATCAGCGAAGCGATGGGGCGAAGGAAGATGGGCCGGGCCAGGAACCAGGCGGCGACCATGACTGCCACCGAGGCGGCAAACACCCAGAACCCAACCCAGCCGGCGTCGTCGCTTCCACCGTACATGTGGTTCAGGTTGCGCAGGGCTCCCGTTGCCAGCACCAGAAACACATGCACGACGATGAACGCCACGAAGTAGATCATGACTGGGAAATGGATGGCACGCGCCAGCTCGATCGGATAGGCCTTGTTCAGCGCAGTGGCCTTTTTGGGCCATGCAGAAGACGTCCGAATGCCGGAGATAAAGGCAAGCGGCGCGGCGATGAAGACGGTGGCGAAATAGGTGAGCAGCTGGAGTGCGTTGTAGTTCACCCAGCCGTTCTCGGTGGGCCAGTTCAGGGAGGCGTACTGAAGGGCTGCCGACAGGGCATTGGGGAAGACATCCCAGCTGGTGGGCACGATGCGCATCCACTGTCCGGTCGCGAAGAGCAGGATGGCGAAAACAATTCCGTTAAGGATCCACAGCGCATCCAGCGTCAGGTGGAACCAGAGCTCAAGCGTGATCTTGGTGGGCGGAGTCTTGGTCTTGATCAGGCCCTTGTTATTGCGCGTCCAGTGGCCGCTGGGGCGCGTGGTGGTCCGCACCTGCCAGCCAGTGCGGATGATCAGCAGCAGGAAGAAGGCGTTGAGGAAGTGTTGCCAGGCCAGCCAGGCGGGAAAGCCCACAGGTGCACCGTCAGGAAGATCCGAATGCCCGGGATAGTCAGCGATGAAGGAAGCGACAGGAGCCAGCCCGGTTATCCACCTGGCAAGCAGGACCACCAGCACCAATGCCACGAGAGCAGCAGGCACACCCCAATAGAGCCTTGACCGCTTGCCCATCGCGGGACCGGACTTCTTCGTGGGTGTGGACATCGAACAACATTCCTTTCGAGAATGATTAACCAGCGCTCAAAAACGTGAGGCTCTGCGAAAGAGAATACTAGGAACTGCCAGCAATCGAGCAAAAAGAAGGCCCCGTCCGGCGTAACTGCCGGACGGGGCCTTTCACATGGTTGCGGGGACAGGATTTGAACCTGTGACCTCTGGGTTATGAGCCCAGCGAGCTACCGAACTGCTCCACCCCGCGTCGCTTGATCAACACTACCCTACTTTTGCGGACACTTTGTCCAGCTCCAGGGAGGTCAGCCAAAGGAGACCAGCTGCCAAAAGGGGCTGTGCGATTAAACAGAAAAGTCCGGATTCTGTTTCCAGAATCCGGACTTTCCGTCAGTTGCGGGGACAGGATTTGAACCTGTGACCTCTGGGTTATGAGCCCAGCGAGCTACCGAACTGCTCCACCCCGCGTCGCAAGATCAACTCTACCGCCCGGTGAACAGGAGGCAAAATCGAGGCGGCGTGATCTATGTCTCGGTTGATGTGCCCCAAGCCTTTGACGTGCCGAAAGTCCCTACACCGTACGAATGCAGCAGCCCGGCTACGCTCCCTGTGAGCGTGGCCGGGCTGCTGGATCTGTCTCTAATGTTGGCGGCGCCTGTCAGGTACCTGGTGAAGGTGACGGCGTTGCCGTGCCCGTTGGAGCGGGGCTTTCGGTGGGAGTGGCAGCCGGCGAGGGGGCAGCCTCCGGGGCGGTCACCACAATCCTTCCTTCGGCCTCCAGGGCCCTCTGGAGCGCCGCAGCGAGCTTCTTCTGCTCTTCTCCATAGGCAGCGAAGTCACCCGCGGCGAGTGCGGCCTGGCCGGCCTGGATTGCGGCGTTCGCTTCTTCCAACGCGGCCTTCAGGTCAGCCTTGGCGTCCGCGCCGACAACAGGTGGAGTGCCACCTGGAGCGGGGGGAGCCTGGCCGTTGTTATCGGAATCACCGGCTGCCGCCCCTGAATCCCCACCGAACAGCTGCTTGAGGGCTTCGTCCAGGGTGGGCGCGAAGCCAACCTTGTCACCGAAAGCCACCAGCACACGCTGGAGGGTGGGATACGACGTCTCACCGGTGGACTTGAGGTAAACCGGCTGGACGTAGAGGATGCCGCCGCCCACAGGGAGGGTGAGGAGGTTGCCGTTCAGGACGTCGGAGGCGCCCTGACGCAGCAGGTTCAGCGCCTGCGAGACAGTGGGGTCGGAATTGAACTTATTCTGCGCCTGACCGGGACCTGGGACCTGCGTCTCCGGCGGGATCTGCAGAAGCCTCAGCTTTCCGTAGGACTCCGCCTTCACGCCCTTTTCATTTCCGGCATCGGAGTCGGCTGCAAGGAAGCCGTACAGGACGTTCCGCGCATTCCCGTTCACGATCTGCGGAATGAAGGACGACGTCAGCTGGAATGCCGGCGTCTCCTGGTCCGGCATCTGCAGTGACATATAGAACGGCGGCTGCTTGACATCCGTTGCCGAGTCCGCAGTGGGATCTGCCGGCACGCTCCATACTTCATCACTCTTGTAGAAACTCGTCGGATCGGTCACGTGGTAGCGGCCCAGCAGCTCGCGCTGAACCTTGAACAGGTCCTCCGGGTAGCGGACGTGGCTCATAACGTCAGCCGACATTTCCGAGAAGGGCTTCAGCGACGTCGGGAAGACGTTCTGCCACGCCTTTAGGAGCGGATCCTGATCGTCCCAGGCATAGAGGGTTACCGAGCCATCGTAAGCGTCAACCGTTGCCTTGACCGAGTTCCTGATGTAGTTGACGGAGCTGTTTGGCAGGGCCACAGCGCGTCCGGAAGTGGTCTGGGAATCGGTGGTGGCCTCGGACAGCTGTTCCTGCTGCGAGTACGGGTAGTACTGGCTGGTGGTGTAGCCGTCAACGATCCACTTCACGCGGCCATCCACAACAGCCGGGTAAGCGTTTCCGTCCACCGTCAGGTAGGGGGCCACTTTCTGGACCCGCTCGCGGGGATTGCGTTCGTAGAGAATCTGGGACTCTTCATTGACGCCGTCCGAAAGCAGCAGATCCGAGGACTGGAACTTGATGGAGTAGAGGACCTTATTGAAGAAGCTGCCCACGTTGGGGCCGCCGTTGCCTTCGAAGGTGTACTGCGTCTCCCCCTCGCCTTCCCTTCCCGAAGGCCTGTCCTGCTCCCTGCTCGGAGCACCATCCGGAGCCCCAACTATGGAGTATTCCGGGGAGGTTTCGCCGAAGTAGATCCTGGGTTCATAGGTGGAATCGTCCCCAAGCACACCCGTGGATGGGATGCCGGACTGAAGGAACTCAGGCTTTCCGTCAACCGTGAACTTGTTGCCCTTCGCCGCCACAACGCCGTAACCGTGCGTGTAGACCACGTGCTGGTTCAGCCACCCCTGCTGGTTGGCCGCGACGTTTTCGGGATTCAGCTCGCGAACCGCAATAACGGTGTCTTGGATTTTGCCGTCCACCTCATAGCGGTCAACGTTCAGTGCCTCGGGGAACTGGTAATAAGGGCGGTACTGCTCCAGCTGCGAAAACGCATCCGAGATCAGGTTCGGATCCAGGAGGCGGATGTTGGCAGTGGTTTGGGCGTCGGGGGCCAGGGCGCCGGTGCTGGCTGTGTTGGTGGCGTTGTACCGGTCCACCTGGATCTTGTCGAGGCCGTACGCGGCACGGGTCATCTCGATGTTGCGCTTAATGTACGGGTTCTCCAGGGTCTGCTCGGAAGGCCGGACCTGGAACTGCTGGATGACCCACGGATATACACCTCCGGCAAGGATGGAGGTGATGATCAGCATTGCCGTTCCGATGACCGGCAGGCGCCAGCGGCCAATAACTGCTGCAACGATGAAGAGGATTGCCACCAGTACGGCGGCGACAGCCAGAATGGCCTTGGTGGGGATGACCGCGTTCACATCCGTGTAGAGGGCACCCGCCCAGCGGCCTCCGTTGTTCTGCACGGACGAAAACCGGTCCAGCCAAAAGTTGACACCCAGGAGGATAAGGAAAGCGGCGCCCGTGACGGCCAGGTGGATCTGGGCGGCGCGGCTGGTGAAGATACCCCGTTCCATCAGCCGGATGCTGCCGTACAGGTAGTGGGTCAGGATCCCGGCGATGCCGGCGATCACCACCACACTGATCAGGAAACCTGTGATGAATCCAAGGAACGGAAGCGTCATGAGATAAAAACTGATGTCCATGTTGAAGACCGGATCATTCTGGCCAAACTGTTCCTGGTTAAAGAACAGCAAGACGCGCTGCCACTGGCTCGCAGCGGCACTGCCTGCGAACAACCCGAACACCAAGGGCAGGCCAATCATGACAACCCGACGGACAGGTTCAAGCTGCGCCTGATACCGGTTCAGGTTGTCCCGGATTTCCGAATCCGGCGCGTAGACGGGCCGGGCATGGTACGCGATCCGCACGGCAAAAAAGACGGCAAGGAACATGATGGTGAAGCCGGCCACGAAGATCCCAATGCGTGCCAGGTTTTCGGTCAGGAACACTTCGAAGAATCCGAGTTGCCTGTACCAGAGGACGTCAGTCCACACATTGGCGAAGAAGATAAACCCCACCACGACAAGCGCAACGACTATCAGTGTGGGCGTCAGGGCGCCGCGTCTGGTGGAAGGTCTGCCGGGAGGGATGGGGCTGGTGGGACGGGACAAACTCGGTACCTCATAGCTGGTCGTCAGTTGTACATTCGAAGCATGCGTGCGAGCGACGTCCGGCACCAGTCAAGCCTGTGGCAACGTCCGTCATATCTGCCACGAGTGGCGGTAAAGCTTAGTTCCTGGCCTTAGTCTAGTTGCTGGAGCAGGCGGGCAGGGCTGACGTGTCCTGGCCCGAAGCGGCGGTTTCGACGGCACGGCGCGCCTCTGCCAGATTCTCCACCCTGACCACCTGGAGCCCGTCGGGAATATTCCCTACTACCGCCTCACAATTGGCGGCGGGGGCAAGGAACAGGGTGGCTCCCCCGGCCCGTGCGCCGTCCATTTTTTGGCGGATGCCACCGATGGGTCCCACCACACCGTCCGGGTTGATGGTGCCGGTCCCGGCGATGTGTTTGCCTCCGGTCAGGTCTCCCGGCGTCACGGTGTCGATAATGCCCAGCGAGAACATCAGCCCGGCGCTGGGACCGCCCACCTTGTCGAGGGAGATCTTTACGTCAAACGGGAACGTAAACCGGTACTGGAGCATGACTCCCAGAATGTACCGGCCCGCACCGTTGTCCACGGGCGTGATGGTCTGAGCCACGTCACCGCCTGCGCGCTCCACAACAACAGCGGCGGGCGCCCCCTTGCCTGCCGCCAGTTCTTCCTGGATGACGGCAAGGGACGTGACCGGCTTGCCGTTGATGGACTTGAAAATGTCGCCCTCTTCGATTTTGCCCTCAGACGGTGACCCGTCTGAGAGGCCGGCGGACTGGAGCTGCTGGCCGAAGGGGATCTCCAGCTCCTTCAGTGCGGCAGCGATGGCGTTCTCCTGGGAGGTTGCCATGGCCACCGTGCTTTGCTCGTCAGCCTCTTCCTTGCTTGTTCCGCTGGGATAGATCAGTTCCTCGGGATATACGGCCTTTGACCGGTCAAGCCAGCCGGCAAAGGCGCCCAGAATGCTTACCGGGCCGTTAGGCCCGCCGTCGACATAGACAGTGGTCAGGTCCAGGTTCCCACTGGCGGGATAGCTTTCGCGGCCCGAAACGCTTATCACCGGCGCGCCCTGCGCCTGGCCCAGTGTGTTGAAGGTGGGGCCGGGTGACTCAACCACATATGGCACCGGGACAGTCCCCGCAGCGATTCCAAGTCCCAGAGCCAGCAATCCAGAGAGCGTCATCACAGAGACTTTGTTGTCCCGCCGCGGTGGATTGGGCGTCTCCCACCACTCTTGGTCAAGGTCAGGTGATGAGCTGGGTGGTTGTGCTGCGGCAGGCACTCCGGATACCGCTGCGGTGCCAGGGTCGAGGCTGGCAGCGTGGTCCTCTGATGGGTGTTCGCCACGGGTCGTAGTCACTGAACCAACACTACGCGGTGCCACGCTGCCCGGGCTCTTTGCCTACAGCGAACGGGGCCCCTGTCCGGCAGACAGCCGCCCCTGCCCGGGGTAGCGTGAAGTTGAACAGTCACACCGACGATCGGCGGGATCATGACCTCCAACCCACTCAATCCATCCAATGGCGACGATGCGCCAAAGGATCCGTTGACAGAAATGCTGCAGAACCTGATGGGCGGCAAAGGCATGGAAAACATCGACCCCGCCGAACTCGCGAAGGCAGCCGGACTGCCGGACGACCCCAATCTCCTGGCCCAGATGTTTTCCCAGGTGCAGGCCATGATGAGCGCCCCTTCCGAAGGTCCGGTGAACTGGCAGCTCGCGCACGAGAATGCGCGCAGGGTTGCGGCCAGCAGCGCCGATCCGTCCGTGACGTCCCAGCAGTCCCGTGAAGTTGACGAGGCGTTGCGCCTGGCCGAGCTGTGGCTTGATCCCGTTACAGACCTTCCGGCCACGGGCCTGATTGGCCGCGCCTGGTCCCGCGCGGAGTGGGTGGAGGCAACACTGGGCACCTGGAAGCGGCTCACCGAACCGGTGGCAAACAGCATCGCCAACGCGCTCTCCAACGCCATGACTGAGCAGATGCCCGAGGAAATGAAATCCATGATGGGCGGCGCCTCTTCGATGCTGCAGAACATGGGCGGGGCGATCTTTGGGATGCAGCTTGGGCAGGCGATCGGCGCACTGTCGGCTGAGGTGGTCAGCTCCACGGACATCGGGGTTCCGCTGGCCGACCTGGAAATGGCCCTGTTGCCCGCGAACGTCGCAAAATTCGGTGAAGGCCTGAGCGTCCCGGAGAATGACATCCGCCTGTTCCTCGCCGTCCGTGAGGCAGCCCATGCACGCCTGTTTGTGCAGGTTCCGTGGCTTCGCGGCCACCTGCTGAGTGCCATCGAGGCCTACGCGCGCGGGATCCACATCGATACCTCCAGGATCGAAGAGCTGGCCCGGGATCTTGACCCCAGCAACCCGGAAGGCATCCAGGAGGCGCTGTCCCAGGGAGTCTTTATGCCCCAGCGCACGCCGGCCCAGGACCAGGCCCTCGAAAAACTCGAGACAGCCCTCGCCCTGGTTGAGGGGTGGGTGGACGAACTGACCGCAGCGGCCACCGAGAACGTGCTTCCGTCGGCGGGTGCCCTCCGCGAGACGGTCCGCAGGCGCCGGGCCACCGGAGGCCCGGCTGAGCACGCCTTCTCATCACTGGTGGGGCTGGAGCTGCGTCCCCGGAGGCTGCGGGAGGCCGCCACCCTCTGGGCGAACCTCAAGGACGAGCGGGGCATCGAAGGCCGGGACGCCATCTGGCACCACCCCGATCTGCTTCCCACCGCCGAAGATCTGGACGATCCCAAGGGGTTCGGCGGCCGCCGCAAGCTTGCCGAGGCCAGCGACAGCGAGGTTGATGATGCACTGCAGAAGCTTCTGAACGGCGGTTTTGATGCCGCCCCGGATCCCGAAGCGGCAGGAACATCCGGCCCGGAGGATGAGTCCGGCGAAAGTCCCAACAAACCCGAAGATTCGGACGAGGATTCAGGTGAGGGCGGCCGCCCCGGGAACTAGGGGCCGCCCCGGGAACTAGGGGCCAGCACGGGAACTAGGGGCCAGCGGAGAGCTGGCGGCACATTAATCCTAGTCTGCGTCCGCGGCGGGAACGGCGTCCGGATCCAGGCCGCGGGAGGTGGCAAACGAGACCCCCTCGAGGAAGGCCTTGGCGCGATCCGTCTCCGGGTAGCCTTCCAACAGTTTCCAAAAGGCGGCGTTGTGGCCCGCCACCAGCAGGTGGGCAAGCTCGTGCAGAAGCACGTAGTCAATGACCCACTGGGGCATGGCTTTGAGCTTGTCCGAGAGCCGGATGCTGCCCTCTGAAGGCGTGGCGGAGCCCCACCGCGAGTTCTGGTTGCTGACCCAGCGGACCGACGTCGGAACGGCACGGCCGCCGAAATACTGTGCGGAAAGGTCCGCGGCATGCGCCGCCAAGGCCGCGTCCGTAGCGGGTTGCCTCTTTCCCTTGCGGGAACGCCGCTCTCCTTGCCGGTGCAGCTTCTCCAGCATGCGGTGCACCCATTCGGATTCCTGGGCCGCGGTGAACCGGGCAGGGATGGCCACCACGGCCGTTCCGTTCTCCCAAAAAGCCGCCACTGTCCTTGTCCGGCGTGCAGAACGCCGCACCTCAACGGGAGCCCCGTCCGCGGTCAGCCGGGGCGCCCGGGTAGCGGGCTCACTCCGAGACGTCACAGGACGGAGCTCTCTACGAGCACCCGGAGGACGTCCTCGCCGTAGCGTTCGAGTTTGGAGGGCCCCACCCCGGCGAGGGCGGCCAGTTCCTCAAGCGAGGCCGGCTTGGCCTCTGCTATTGCGGTGAGTGTGGCGTCAGTAAAGACCACAAAGGCGGGCACTTCTGCGGAAAGCGCAACTTCCTTGCGCCATTGCCGCAGGGCCTCGAACGTCTGTTCCTCATAGCTGGGAGGGCAATCGTTGCAGCGTCCTACTTTTCGCTCGGCACCGCTTGAGAGCATGCTTCCACAGACGCGGCATACGGCTGGGACGGCGGCTTTCCGGCGGGCCGCCGGACCTTTTCCGCGGGTAGTGGAACTGGCCACCGAATCGGGCCTGAGTCCATCGAGGAACCTTGAGGGTTTCCTGTTGGCACGGCCACCCGGGGTGCGGGCGGTGGACCATGACAGCGAAAGATGCTCCCGGGCGCGGGTGATTCCCACGTAGAGGAGCCTGCGTTCCTCGTCCACAGCTTCAGGGGTATCCGCAAACGATATGGGCATCAGGCCTTCGCTGAGGCCCACCAGGAAAACTGCGTCCCACTCAAGTCCCTTGGCGGCGTGCAGCGAAGCCAGCGTGACGCCCTGGACGGTGGGGGCATGCTGGGCCAGTGAGCGTTCCTGGAGCTCGTTGACAAAGTCTGCGAGACCGAACTGCTCTCCGCGGACCTGGACAAGTTCGTCGGCGAGGGCCACGAGTGCGGCCAGGGATTCCCACCGCTCCCGGAGTGCTCCGCCGTTATGCGGCGCAGAGTCGGTGTAGCCCAGGGATGCGACGATATCGCGGACCAGCTGACCGAGGGGTCCCGGCGTCGCTGATTCCGAAACCGCCCTGGTTGCGGCACGCAGCTGCAGGATCGCGTCCCTGACCTCCTTGCGGGCGAAAAATCTTTCGCCGCCCCGAAGCTGGTATCCGATGCCCGCCGCCGCGAGCGCCTGCTCGTAGGCTTCGGACTGTCCGTTCGTGCGGAAGAGGATAGCCACCTGGCTTGCAGGCGTGCCGGCGTCGAGCAGTTTCTTGATTTTGAGCGCCACCGTGGCTGCTTCCGCCTCATCGTCAGTGCACTCGGTGAACTCCGGAACGGGCCCGGCCGGGCGCTGGGCCACCAGCTGCAGGGGTGTTGCCCATGCCGCATCAGCCACGGTTCCGCCACTGCGCCGTCCCGCCAGAAGATCATTCGCCAGTTTCACCACCTGGGGAGTGGAGCGGTAATCGCGGATCAGCTTGACCACATTGGCCTCGGGATACCGGGCCTTGAAGCCCAGCAGGTGCTGGGGTGAGGCACCGGTGAATGAGTAGATGGTCTGGCTCGCATCCCCCACGACGCACAGCTCGTCCCGGCCCCCCAGCCACAGTTCCAGGAGGCGTTGCTGCAGCGGCGAGACGTCCTGGTACTCGTCCACTACAAAATGCCTGTACTGTTCACGGACCGTGGCCGCGACTTTCTGGTCCTCCTGGAGGATTCCGACGGTGATCAGCAGCACGTCCTCGAAGTCGATGACATTGCGGTCCGTCTTGACATCCTCGTATGACTGGAAAACCCTTGCGACGGCGGTGAGGTCAAATCCTCCCGGCGTTCCCCTCCCCTGGGCATTTTCAAGGTAGTTGGCAGGCGTCAGCATGGAAACCTTGGCCCACTCGATCTCGGACGCCAGGTCCCTGATGGACGCACGGTCCGTGCTGAGCCTCAAACGCCGCGCTGCCTCGGCGATCATCTGCGCTTTGTGGTCCAGGAGGTTGGGCAAGGTGCCTCCCACCGCTTGAGGCCAGAAAAACTGGAGCTGCCTGAGGGCGGCTGCGTGAAAAGTCCTGGCCTGGACGTTTCCGACGCCGAGGTCCCGCAGCCTGCTGCGCATTTCCGCGGCCGCCCGGGCCGTAAAGGTGACGGCGAGGAGCCGCTGGGCACTGTATACGCCGGAGTGGACGCCATAGGCAATGCGGTGCGTGATGGCCCGGGTTTTTCCCGTTCCTGCCCCGGCCAGGACACACAGCGGTCCGTTCAGCGTACTGGCGACTTCCCGCTGTTCGGTGTCCAGGCCACCGAGGATCCGATCTTCAAGGGACTCCGGGCTGTCTACGTTCTCTGTTGTCACTTCTGCTGCTTTGTTGTCTCGACTTGCCACTAGTGGAGTCTGGTCAATGGGTGGGCCTGGCGTTTGGGTTCTGCTGCTTACGGGTCCGTGCGGTCCGCGATCCGCCCGCCGTACCAGTGCTCGATCAGTGAGCGGGCGATGGAAAGCCTGCTGGAGATGGTGATTTCCCCGTTAAGCACCGCCTGCTGGAGTTCCTCCCTGCTGAACCAGCGCGCACGGGTGACCTCGACGCCGTCGGGCCTTGCCTCGGTGTCCGGGGTGATGGCGGTAAATCCAAGCATAAGGGAGGCCGGGAACGGCCACGACTGAGAACCCAGATACTGGCACCCGGTAATCCGGACACCCACTTCCTCGTATATTTCGCGGACCACAGCCTGCTCCAGGGACTCGCCGGGTTCTACGAATCCGGCGAGCGTTGAATAGTTCCTTGCGTCGGCGGGTCCCCCGCCGCCGAGCAGCAGCCGGCCGTCCGGCCCCACGACGGTGACGATAATTGCAGGATCGGTGCGGGGGTAATGCTCAGAGCCGTCCTCGGGGCAGCGGCGGACCCAGCCTGCGGCCTCGACGACGGTGGCCGCACCGCACCGGGGGCAGTGGGTATGGGTGGAATGCCAGTTGGCTATGGCGCTGGCTTCAACAAACAGCGCCGTGTCAGTGGGGCCCAACTGCGCGGCAACATCGCGGAAACCTGCCCAGAAAGCGTCCGCCGGAATACCGCCCGTACCCACGTCAACTTGCGCCGGCAGGACGAAGAGGAGAAGTTCGGTGCCGGCCGGCAGCTCAGAGCTCGGAAGGGCCGCTCCGAGGTAAATGATCTGCCCGGGCATTGACCCCAGCTCACGGAGTCCGGCCAGCAGCCTGGCAGCTTCCGCCAGGACCAGCCTGTTGCCCTGCACCAGCGCTTGCCTGCCTGTCAGCACTGCCGCCAGGGTGCCTTCGCGTTCCAGCAGTTCTTCCACCATTCCGGGCCTGACGCGGTCTGCGGAGCCCCGGTCAACCATTGCCGGCCGGATGGGAAGTACGGTATCGAAAAGATGGTTTGCCGGCAGCCGGGTTGCCTGCGTCTGGTAGGCCGGCGTAACGGACTCCGCATGACTCATGCATCCACCGTACTGACTGGGACGGACAATTGACATTTGAGTGAGGCGGCCAGGAAGGAAGCCTGCGGCCGCGGCGAAGTTCGAAGCTATCTAGAGACTCGCCGCTGCACATCGTTGTCTTGGACGCCAGTCAATCTACCGTGGAAGTGTGAGAAGAAAACCGATCGAACTGGCAGCCGTGGCAACCGCGGCAGTCCCCGGGCTGACCCCGACCGCCGTTAGTGCTGCTCCGGACGATCCTGCGGATTTCGACTCCGCGCTGCTCCTGGACTCGGAAGGCAAGCGATGGAGGGTACGGTCGCCGCAGCATGCCGAGGCCAGCGCGAGGCTGGAAACGGAATTCCTGGTTCTCCGTGCCTTTGCGCCCGGGATCCGCGCCGAACTGCCCTTCCTGATGCCCACCGTGGCCGGCAGCGTCCGGCTTGGCAGCCTCAGTACTTTCGTCTATTCACATCTCGCCGGCAGCAACCGGAGTGTGGAAGAACTCACCGCCGGGACGGACTCCCTTGCGAGGGAAATCGGTGTGGCCCTTGCAGCGATCCATGACCTCCCTCACGCCCTGGTCAGCAATGCCGACCTCCCGAGCTACACCCCCAATGAATTCCGCCAACGGAGGCTGAACGAGCTGGATCAGGCTGCCACGACAGGGAAAATTCCCCCTTCACTCCTCCTGCGGTGGGAACACGCCCTGGAAGATGTTTCCCTCTGGCGGTTTAACCCCTGCGTGGTCCACGGCGACCTTCATGAGGACAACCTGCTGGTGGAAGGCGACCGCGTCACAGCAGTCACCGGCTGGACGGACCTGAGAATTGGCGATCCCGCCGATGATTTCGCCTGGCTGGTGGCCTCCAACGAGCAGGCCTTTGTGGACAGCGTGCTCTCCAGCTACACCGGCAGCCGTCGGGACGTGCCGGATAAACACATGCTCCGGAGGGCGGCGCTTTCTGCCGAGTTCGCGCTGGCGCAGTACCTGGTCAAGGGCATCGCCGCCGGGGATCCGGCCATGGTGTCCGAGGCGGAAGGCATGCTGGAAACCCTGGCAGGCGACATCGCAGAGCACGGCGGGCAGGCCATCAGCGTGGAACCACTCCCCTCGCCGCCCGAAACGGGCGCCGGCGAGCCAGCCAAGGCTGGAGCTGAAGCCAACGTTGGCGAGCAGGTAAATGCCGGCCCGCATGCCAGTGCCGGAACAGCCGGCACCGGGCAGTCAAGTCCGGCAACGCGGCAAGGGGACAACACTCCCACTGGGTCTGTGCGCACTCCGGCGGTGACGGTTGTGCCGCTGCCGGTGGGGCCCGAAACGCTGCCTCCGCCACTGGTGGTGCCCGCGCCTGCCCTGCCCGCGGTCCAGGTGGCGCCTATTCCAGCGGACGAGCATTCTTCACCAGCGGAAGCGCGCGGTCAGGAAGATGACGCGGCTGACACATCCAGCGGCAAGTCTCCCTCCGCGGACGACACCTCCACCGCGGCCATCACCATCATTGCCGGGCAGAAGGACTGACCAGGGCGCCAGCCACTATCTGCTCCAGTTCCACTGCGGAACCGAGGTCATGGGGACGCACCACCTGGTTGTCAGCCACATAGAAAAACGCGGCCCGGACGTCCTCGACCGGGACTCCTTTCAGCCGTGCCCACGCCAACCGGTAGACGGCCAGCTGCACCGATTTGGCCTTGAGGTGGGAAGCCGCCGGCCGGCGTCCCGTTTTCCAATCCACCAGGTCCCAGCGGCCGTCCGCGTCACGGAACACGGCGTCTATGCGGCCGCGAACCACCACCTCACCAACCCGGGTCTCGACGGGAACTTCAACGAAAGCGGGCGAGCGGTTGGCCCACTCGGATGCCTTGAAAGTAGCCACCATGGCATCGAGGTCGTAGGCGGCGTCGATGTGGTCATCCGGGCCGGACGTGTCGCCGAAATCCAGCATGCCGGCGGCGCCGAAGTACTCCTCCACCCAGGAGTGGAAGGCAGTTCCCTTGCGGGCTGACATGCCGGGCTCGCGGGGGACCGGCCTCCGGAGCCTGCCCAGGACAGCCCGGGGGTCCTCCCCCAGGTCGACAAGCGTAGACGCCGAAATATGGCCGGGCAGGTGCACGTCCTGGCCGGCGGAGCGCCTGGAGCGCCGTTCCAGCAACAGCGCCGCCTCCGAAGCCCAGTTGGCTGCGTTCCCCCGGAGCCGCTGCGCGTCGGCATCGGGCCGCTCTGCGTCGGCACCCGAACTGCCGGAAGGCGCACTCAATCGCTGCGTGGCATCGCCAGAAACATCTGCCAAAGAAGCAATGATCCGGGACGCCGCAGCTTCCATGGCTGCCCTGCGGCCGGGAAGAAGCCGCAGCCGTTCCCCCGTCCTGGCGTCCACCGGGCCTTCGAGCGGATCGTACGGCCACCGTGCGGCTTCTGTTTCCAGGGTCAGCGGGCTCTTTTCCGGCAGGGAATCCTCAGCAACGGAAGCGGGATGAACCATGGCGGGGCTGACGTCTGTCCCTTCTTGCCGCCGGCTGAGGAGCGGTTCCAGCTCGGCGAGGAACGGTGACATCTCCGCCCGTCCCGCCCTGGAGCCGACCCACGCCGCACTTGAAACCCACAGCACATGTTTGGCCCGCGTATAAGCGACATAGGCGAGGCGGCGTTCCTCACCCTCCCCATGGCACAGTACCTCTGACTTGAAGTCCTTCTCTGCGTCCAGCCAGCCCTTCTGGTCCGGCTGGTCGGTATCCCACTGCGGCAAGTCTTCCTGGTCCCCGCGCAAGGGCCAAGGCAGCGCCGCTGATCCACTGCTCCACCGGGAATCCCGGTTGCTGGGAAAGGCGCCGGCGTTCAAACCGGGCACAAAGACCACATCCCACTCCAGCCCTTTAGAGGCGTGGACCGTCAGGAGCTGCACAGCTTCGCGGTTTACTTCCGAGGCCGGCACGTCCAGGCCATTCTCCTCTGCGGCCGCTGCCTCAAGCCAGGCGAGGAACGCCAGGATGTCCACCCGTTGGGACGTCCGGAGGAACCCCGCCGCCGCATCCTGGAACGCATCCAGGTTTCTGCGGGCCTGGTGGATGCTGATCCCCGGACGGGCCGCAACCTCGATATCCAGCAGCATGGCACGTTCAACTTCCCCCAGCAGGGTGGTCAGGTCGTCCCCGAGGTAACCCCGCAGTTGCCTCAGCTCGAGGGAGAGGCGGCCCAGCCGCTGCCGTGCCTCCCCTGTCAGGGACCTGCCATGGGAGGAAGTCCAGTCCTCCCGGGGCAGCCAGTCCAAGGCCTCCACGAGGCTGGCACCATCGGTCAGGTCGGATTCGATCACTGCTTCTTCGGACACTGCCGTCTCGCCTTCGGCCGGGGCATCTCCCCCGACGCCCTGCGCCCGCCTGCGTGCCAGCTGGCTGGACCAGTCACGGAAGGCCATGAGGTCTGCAGGACCAATCCGCCAGCGTGCGCCTGCGAGGAGGCGCATCAGCGCATCCGAACGCCCGGGATCTGCCAGGACCCTCAGCGTGGCCACCAGGTCAACGATTTCGGGAGTGTCCAGCAAGCCGCCCAGGCCGATGATCTCGTAGGCAATCCCGCGGGCCTCAAACTCCTTCCGAATGGGCTCCATCTGTGCACGGCGCCGGCACAGGACGGCCAGGGCAGGAGGCACGGGAGTGCCGTCGGCCTGGTGCTCGAAGTCGGTGACGCGATATTGCAGGACATCATGTGCCAGGGCGGACGCTTCCTCCACGTCCGTCCCGAAACGCCCGAGCACCACACGTCCTTCCACCGCGAACGGGCTGGGCTGCAGGGGCGGGACGTTGGCTGCGGCATGGGTGCCGGCGCCGGCCCCGGCCGGCGCTTTTGCCCCCGCTTCCCTGCCCAGGGCCTCGGACATGACGTTGGCTGCGGCCAGGATGGAACGGCCGTTGCGCCACGCGGTGGTCAGATACGACGTTGGAGCGGGTACAAACTTTTCTCGCCCGTCCGAGCCGGGCATGAGGACAGGGAACTCGCGGACAAAATGGAACAGCTGCCCTGCGGAAGCACCACGAAAGCCATAGATCGACTGGTTTGGATCGCCCACCGCCGTGACAGCGTGGCCGCCGCCAAAGAGCCTCGAAAACAGCACCAGCTGGGCATAGGAGGTGTCCTGGAACTCATCCAGGAGAACAACCTTGTACCGCTGCCGTTCCATCTCGGCAGCCAGCGGAACCTGCCTTGCCACCCTGGCAGCCAAGGCGACGAGGTCACCGAAATCAAGGGATCCCCGGGAACGCTTCGCTGCGGAATAACGGCTGACCATTTCAGCGACACTTGCCCTGGTCCGCAGCATGGCCGCAAGATCCGCGGCAGCCTGCGGACGGTTCTTCTTCGCCCCCGCCACATATGGCAGGCCCTCGAATTCCGCGAGCCTGGCCATCAGCCACGCCTCGACATCTGCCGGCTCCTGCAGGTGTTCGGCGCATTCGCCAGCCAGCTGGATGACCGCCTTCACCAGCGTGGATTTTGCGGCATTGAAATGGCCGTATTCGCCGTCGAAGGCCTCAACAACCTCGGTGGCCAGCTGCCACGTCTGTGCTCCGCCCAGCAGCACCACATCGCGTTCCACTCCGAGCCGCAGCCCGTAGTCAGACACAATTCCGCTGGCGAACGAATGATACGTGGAGACTTTCGGCTCCAACGCGTCGGTGCTGAGCAGTCCTGGCGGGAACACCTGGTTCCCACTGTCCTGCGCGGCGATGCGCTGCAGTGCCGCGAGCTTGGCCCTGATCCTGGTGGCGAGCTCACCGGCAGCCTTCCTGGTGAACGTGACGCCAAGGACTTCCTCGGGCCTGACCCACCCGTTTGCTACCAGCCACACCACACGGTCGGCCATGGTGGCGGTCTTGCCGGAACCGGCCCCGGCTATCACGAGCCTGGGGGCCAGCGGTGAGGAAATAATGGCGGACTGTTCCGGCGTGGGCGTGTTCTTTTCCCCCAGCATCCCCGCCAATTCCTCCGGGCTAAAACGAGGACGGCCACCCTGGGGCTGGTTGCTCATTCGGTCACCTGTTTTCCCCGGACACACAATGGACAAACTTCCGGCAGCCGGCAGCCGTGGCCACCGTGGCTTCCCTTGGAGGGATCGTGCCGGGCCTCGAAGTTGCTGCCTGCCATAATGGCGGCAGCGTCCGTGACCATCTCCAGCGCCCAGTTTTCCTGGGGGTCCAGGGGTTCCTGCTGCTGGACCCCCGGATTTTTTGTACCAGTGCCCAGCTGTGCCAAAACGGCACCGCCGGGCTGGGCAGCGAGGGGCCTGCCAGCTTCATCCCTGAATCCTCCGGCCAGCACAGCCGCCTGATAAGCGCCAAGCTGCGGATGACGTGCCAAATCAGTCTTGCCCGGCTGGCGCTTGCCTGTTTTGAGGTCCACGATGACCAGCCTGCCTTCAGAATCGATCTCCAGCCGGTCCACCTGGCCACGGAGGACAGCGGAACGGGACGGGTTGGCGCTCTCGTCCGCGTCCGCCAGCAGGCCAGGGCCTCCAGCTTCTGGTTCTGAAGCGCCAACATCCACCACCACGTCAGGGAGTTCAACGTCAAAGTCCTGTTCCACTCCAAGCAGGCTCCGGCCCTCACTCCTCATCACCAGGATGTACTGGGCCAGCTTACGGACCATGGTCTCGGCGCGCCGGAAATCGAGTTTACTTTCCCAGGTGTCCTTCATGCCCAGGGCCGGCCACCGGCGGACCAATTCGGCAACGTACTCGGAGCCGGAGGCATCCGGCAGATCCTGGGCGATGGCATGGACCAAGGTCCCGAGGCTGCGGGCGAAGTCAGTGGCGGCTTCGCCTCCTGCCGCCTGGACGAACCAGTCCAGGGGGGACTTCTGCACGGACTCCACCTTGGACGGCGATACGTAGACGGTCCCTCCGGGAGGCACCACCGCCTCCGTGGTGGTCAGGGGCGCCAAGCCCCACCAGCTGTCCGGGTGGGCACCCGGAACCGGAGGTTCCGCCGCGGCCAGTTCGGCCAGTACCCTGGTGGCTTCAGCTGCCTCCGGGGCGTATTTTCCGCCCAATTGGGTGTACTGGCGGAGCTCGGCCACCAGGGCGCGGAGTGTCAGCGGCCGCTCCACCGGCGTAAACACCCGTCCTTCCTCGCCTGGCCCCAGCGGCGCCACATAGTCGAGGAAAGATGAGGGCTGATCATCCTCGGAGGAGACCGCGGTGCAGATCAGGAGTTCGCGTGCACGGGATATGGCCGTGGAGAAACTGCGCAGTTCGTCGTAGCGGATCTCCCGCAGCCGGCTCAGGGGGTCCAATTGCAGGGCATAACCGACGCCGTGCTCCACCGCATCGGCGAACAGGGTGCTGCCCAGCAGTTCACCCCGGAGCCGTGTATTGGGCCAGACGCCTTCCTGCAGCCCTGCCACAATGACTACCGGCCACTCCCGTCCGGCAGCGCTTGCCGGCGTCATCAGTTCGACGGCGTCCTCCAGCTGTGCCCTGGCGGCCAGCGTATCCATGGGGAGTTCCTGATTCAGCAGGTATTCAAGGAACTGTTCCGGCCCCGCACCTGGCATCTGGTCCACGTAGCGTTCCGCGGTGTGGAACAGTGCCATCATGGCATCAAGGTCCCGGTCAGCCCTGGCTCCGTGGTTGCCGCCTGCCAAAGCAGATTCGGTCCAGGCGTTTGCCAGGCCAGTGGAGTGCCAGAGCGCCCACAGGACTGTTTCAGCATTGGCTCCCGGTTCTGACATGGCGGCCCGGCCAGCGTGGATCATGCGTGCTGTCCGACGGGCAGCACGGCCCTCCATGCCGAGCGTGGACAGGGCACCCGGCTCCAAAAGTGCTTCGACGAGGAGGGCGTCACTGGTCCGCCCGCCGCCGCCCAGCAGTTCTTCCCGCCGGAGGGCCTGCCTTAGCCTGCGCAGTTCCAGCGACGTGGCTCCGCCGATCCGGGAGGTGAGCAGTGAGACGGCGGCCTCGGGCGTTAGCAGCATCGGATCCAGGGCGATCGCATAAGCATCCAGCAGCGGCCGTACAGCCACTTCATCGCGTACGGCGGATTCAGCCACCGGCACCCGCACGGGGATTCCCTGGCCCGACAAATAACGCTGGAGCTCACTGAGCTGCCCGCCGTTGCGAACGATAACGGCGATGTGGCTGAGGTCCCGGTGATGGCGGATGTGCTGGTCAAGGATGCGCTGGGCTACGTATCTCAGCTCATGGACAGCCGAAGGGACAAGGTGCGCCTCCACCGCGCCGTCGGTCACCGTCTGGTGCCCTGCCGCAGTGGCCTGGCTGCGGCCGGCCTCAGGCTGCTCGAGCCGCCGGGCAAGCCGGCCTCCGGCCCGTTGCGAGATCCGGCCGGCCACCCCGAGCCAGGCCTCGGCTACGGCGGGCGTATGCCGGTGGCTCTGCCACAACGGCCGCTCCAGCACATCCTCGCCGGCAGACAGGAGCCGCGGGAGCTCCGCGACAAGATCAGGACGGGCCCCTCGGAATCCCTGCACCACAGTGTCCGGCGAGGACGCCACGTAGCAGTCCTTCCCCGCGGCAATGTCAGCGAGGAGTTCAAATACTGCGGGGTTAGCTTCCTGGATGTCGTCCACCAGGATCAGCTGCAGGCGCTCCCGCTCAGCGGCCAGGAATCCGGGCGAATCCTGGAAGATCTGCCGCGCGGCGGTGATGATTCCGGCAGGGTCGAAGGCTTCAGGCATACGGAGGTCAAGGACGTCCCTGTACTCGGCGTACAACGACGCTGCAGCCACCCAGTCCGGCCGGCCGCATTGCCTTCCGAGGTCCTCAAGATCCTCCGCTGTCCTGCCTGATTCGATAATGCGGTCAAAGAGCTGGCGCACCTCGTGGCGGAATCCGCGGGTTTCGAGGGCCGCTTCCAGGTCCGCTGGCCAGGGCAGCTCCAGTCCCGGCATGGCGTGGCCTTCCAGCAATTCCTTGATGATGAGATCCTGTTCGGGGCCTGAGAGGAGACGCGGCGGGCGCGGAAGCGGCAGGACTCCTTCGGCCTTCGCACGGCGGATCAGATCAAAGGCGTACGATGCCCACGTCCGCGCGGGGGTTGTACTCAAGCTTCGGTCCAGCCGTGCGGTGAACCGGTCCCGGAGCGAATCGGCAGCCAGCCGGCCTGGAGCGAGGATCAGGATCCGTTCCGGATCCACGCCATCGTGGCGGGCCCTGCGCACCGCGGCTTCGATCAGGACAGTCGATTTTCCTGTTCCGGGGGCTCCGGGCACCAGGATGGGCCCGGAGCCATGCGGAACCTCGACGGCGTCCCGCTGGTCCGCTGACAGCACTGGAACGTCCGTGTGGATCTGGCGTGGCGGGAGGAGCCGCAGCCCTGTTCCGGGGTGCCTTGCTGCGGAACCACCGGCCCCAGGGGCAGTGCGGAAGCCCTGGGCGGCGACGCTGGCAGAAGCAGTGCCTGAATCAGTATCTGAATCGGTGCCTGAATCGGTGTCTGAATCAGTCTCTGATTCAGTGTCTGAAACAAAGGAGGGGTCCGTCTGGGGGATTGTTACCGTCACACAGACATTCCATCATCAGCCACCGACAATCTTGGCAGCCGCCGTTCCAGCTGCTCTGCGATGGCGTCCATCCTGTCGAGCTGTTCGTCCCCGGGAGCCCATCGTGC
This sequence comes from Arthrobacter sp. CDRTa11, assembly GCF_026427775.1. Lineage (NCBI taxonomy): Bacteria > Bacillati > Actinomycetota > Actinomycetes > Micrococcales > Micrococcaceae > Arthrobacter > Arthrobacter sp. CDRTa11. The sequence goes on from NZ_CP044532.1 coordinate 3,583,059, forward strand.
TGCCATCAGGTCCACGCGCCATCTGCCCTCACCGGTGCGAAGGAAATCAAGCCAGTGGCCGGCCAGGGGCGTCCCTTCGTCCAGATAGTGGCGGAGAGCCTGGGCCTCGTGGCCTTCAGGGGCGTAACCGCTGGCTTTGAGGACGCGCCACCAGGGCACACCGCTCCCGTAGTGGCTCATCACGGAGCCAACCTGCCGTGGACCCCCGGATCCGAGAATCTCCGCAACATCGCCATAGGCAACCGCGGTACCGGGTGGCACCAGCTCAACAATGGCCAGCACCGCCTCGACATACTCAATCCGCATGGATCCAGATTAGCCGCAGTGGCGCTCCCGGATACTGTCGGTGCCGGCCGGTAGCGTTGCAGCATGAGTACTTGGAACACCCTCCCCCGCGCCGCCTTTGACCTCGAAACCACGGGCCGGAACTCCCGGGCGGCACGGATCGTCACGGCGTCCGTGACTGTTGTTGACCACAAAGGTGATGTCATCAAGGAACATGAATGGCTGGCAGATCCGGGGGTTGAAATTCCCACCGAAGCCAGCGACGTCCACGGCGTCACCACGGAACAGGCACGGCGGGACGGCAGGCCTGCCCACGAGGTCACGCGGGAGCTTGCCACGGTGCTCCAGGAACTTTTTGATGCGGGCGTCCCCGTGATTGCCTTCAACGCCAGCTACGACTTCACCGTCCTCGCGGCGGAATCTGCCCGCCATGGGGTGCGGCAACTGAGCCGGTTTCCTGTCCTTGACCCCTACATCATGAACAAGCAGGTGGACAGGTACCGCAAAGGCAAGCGCACCCTCACCGCGCTCTGCGAGGAGTACGGGGTGAGCCTGGACAATGCCCACACATCCGCGGCTGACGCCCTCGCCACTCTGAAGATGCTGGACGCCATGGCCATAAAGTTCCCCAAGCTCAGGATGCCGGCGAGCCAGCTTCACCAGCTCCAGGTGGACTGGGCTGTGAGTCAGGCGGCGGATTTCCAGGGGTACCTCCGCAAAACCAAGCCGGCAGCTGTTATTGAAGGTGACTGGCCCGTCCTTCCCCCCGAGGACGCCAGCCGGGGCGACTTCTAGCTGCGAGGTAACTCACACTCCGCTATACGCCCGGGCCGGGCCGGCGAGACTCCCGAGGATTCGGCTCTATGCGCGGTCGGCGGAGCAGCGCAAGGTCAATATAGCCGCTCCATCGAACAAAATTCCGAGTTCACTGAAACAGTAGTCTTTTGTTCTTCTAACTTCCGAATTTAAGGGAAGTGAGATGATTAAGTTTTGCGGTCACCCCTGCCCCGGTCGTTCCGATCAACCCCGGGCAGGCGCCAGGCGCACTGCGCAGCCTGCGGCCCCGTTCGACTTATGACTCAGACGAAAGTGACTACCTGATGAAAAGCAAAGCCCTGAAGTGGCTGACCAGCGTTCCTGTGGCAATCGCCGTGGCCGCCTCACTGGCTGCCTGCGGCGGCGGGACAGCAGCTCCGACCGGCAGCCCAACTGATGCCCTGGCCGGCAGCGACCAGCAGACGCTGGACAAATACACCACCGCCGACGTCACCCCGATCGACCAGATCGACAAGACGAAGCTTGGCCTGAACACTGAAGGCAAGCTCGAGGTGGGCACGCTCTCGGATGCCCCGCCCAATATCTTCATCGATCCCGCGGGCAAATTCACCGGCTACGACAACGAGCTGCTGCGTGCCGTCGCCGGCAAGCTCGGCCTTGAGGTCGAGTTCGTCGCCACCGATTTCTCGGCCCTGCTCTCGCAGGTCCAGACCAAGCAGTTCGACGTCGGTTCCTCCTCCATTTCCACCACGGAGGCCCGCCGCCAGAATGTAGGCTTCACCAACGGCTACGACTTCGGCTTCATGGCCGTCGTGGCCAAGACTGACGGCGACGTCAAGGGCTTCGATAACCTGACCGCCGACCTGCGTATCGGCGTTGTCCAGGGCACCGTCCAGGACGACTACGTCACCAACACGCTGAAAATGGAACCGATCCGTTTCCCGGACTACGCCACCGTTTACGCCAACGTACGCAACGGCCAGGTGGATGCCTGGGTAGCCCCGTCCCAGCAGGCTGAGGGCCAGGTCAAGGACGGCGACGGTACTGCCATCGTTGAATCCAAGGTCAACACGGAGAACTTCACCGCCTACGCCGTGGCCAAAGACAACCAGCCTCTGATTGACGCCCTCAACGCCGGCCTTGACGCCGTTATCGAGGACGGGACCTGGTCCAAGCTGACCAAGGAGTGGTACCCGACACGGGAAATGCCGAGTGACTGGAAGCCGGGCAGCAAGGCCGCCACGGTTCCCCAAAGCTGATTGAGCCGGGACCTTTATGGATCTCCTGGACCAGCTCGCTGACACGTTCTTCAACTGGGAGGAAATGGCAAAAGTCATTCCTGCCCTGCTCATGGTGGGTCTGCCCAACACACTGATTCTGGCAGTAACTTCCGGCATTCTCGGTTCCCTGTTGGGGTTGCTGCTGGCCATGATGGCAATCTCCCGCAACGCGGGAGCCCGCTGGGCAGCCCGCATCTACACCGACATTTTCCGGGGCCTCCCCGCTATCCTGGTGATCCTGGTCATCGGCATCGGTTTGAGCCCGATAGCCCGGGAAATCACAGGCAACAGGAACCCCTACCCCTTGGGGATCCTGGCCTTGACGCTGATCGCGGCCGCCTACATCGGCGAGATCTTCCGGTCGGGCATCCAGAGCGTTGAGAAGGGCCAGCTGGAGGCCTCCAGGGCGCTCGGATTCAGTTACGGCAGTTCCATGCGCCTGGTCGTGGTCCCACAAGGCATCCGCCGGGTCCTTCCCGCGCTGGTGAACCAGTTCATTTCCCTGCTCAAGGATTCCTCGCTGGTGTTCATGCTGGGGCTGGCAGCCTCCGACCGGGAAATATTCCGGATCGGAAACGACGCCATGGCCAACACGGGAAACCTTTCTCCGTTGGTGGCGGCCGGCATCCTGTACCTCATCCTCACCGTGCCGCTGACACACTTCGTGAACTTCATCGATAACCGGCTCCGCACCGGCAAGCCGGAGAAAAAGGAACCCGACGAATTGGCTGCACCTATCGGCAAGGGGGCACAGGCATGACGGATTTTACTTCCGGCACCCTGACCGGCAAGAACCTGCACCTCTCGTTCGGCCACAACCATGTGCTCCGCGGCATCGATCTCCATGTGGAGAAAGGCACCACGGCTTCGGTGATCGGTCCGTCGGGCTCCGGGAAGTCCACGCTGCTGCGGGTCATGAACCGGCTGATTGAGCCCGATCAGGGAGACATCCTGCTGGACGGCCGCTCTGTCCTCAAGGACAACCCTGATGAGCTCCGCCAGCGGATCGGCATGGTGTTCCAGCAGTTCAACCTGTTCCCGCACAAGACAGTGGTGGAGAACGTTTCGCTGGCACTGCGGAAGCTCCGGAAGCTTCCTGCTGAGCGGGCCCGTGCTGAAGCCCTCGAGCAGTTGGACCTGGTGGGCCTGAAGCACAAGGCCGACGTACGCCCCGCCAACCTCTCCGGCGGCCAGCAGCAGCGTGTAGCCATCGCCCGGGCGCTTGCCATGAAGCCCGAGGTGATGTTCTTCGATGAGGCCACGTCGGCCCTGGACCCGGAGCTTGTCAAAGGTGTCCTGGCGCTGATGGCTGACCTCGCCAAGGGCGGCATGACCATGGTGGTGGTGACCCACGAAATGGGCTTCTCCCGCAATGTCTCGGATACCGTAACGTTTATGGACGCCGGTGTGGTGGTCGAATCGGGCCACCCCGACCAGATCTTCACCGCGCCGCAGACAGACCGCCTCAAGGGCTTCCTCTCCGACGTCCTGTAATCCCAGCTGAGCAATACCTGCTGAACTTCTAAATCGCGTCCAGCAGGACTTAAAAAGGAATCCCCGGTTGCACCGCAACCGGGGATTCCTCGTTTAAGCGCAGTTCAACAGGCGGTTCAGCTGACCGCAGCGGAACGCCCGACGCCGGGACTCACCGTCGCCGCCGCCGCGGCCTGCGCTGCGGCGGGCAGGGCATCAAAGATCCGGTTCATGGCCGCGTCGTCATGGGCCGCTGAGAGGAACCAGGCTTCGAAGACCGACGGCGGCAGGTACACACCGGCGTCGAGCATGGAATGGAAGAACGGCGCATAGCGGAACGTTTCCTGGCCCTGCGCGTCCGCGTAGTTGTGGACCCCGGTGGCAGAGGTTCCAAAGGCAACGGAGAACAGGTTTCCGGCGAACTGGATGGAGTGGTCCACGCCCGCGGCGTCCAGCGCCGAGGACAACGCGGAGGACAGCTCCAGCGACCTGGCATCAATGAACGAGTACACGTCGCGGGTGGCGTGCGTCAGGGTCGCCACGCCCGCTGCCATCGCCACCGGGTTTCCGGACAGCGTCCCCGCCTGGTAGACCGGGCCCAGCGGGGCGAGGTAATCCATCACGTCGGCACGTCCGGCCAGGGCCGCCGTCGGCATTCCGCCGCCGATGACTTTTCCAAAGGTGAGCAGGTCCGGGGTCCACGGTTCAGCGGCGTCCGGCGCCCCGCCGGTCAGTCCCCAGTAGCCGGAGTAGCCCGTGCGGAAGCCGGTGAGGACTTCATCCACGATCAGCAGGGCGCCGTGTTCCCGCGTGATCCGGGACAGCCCCAGGTTGAAGCCCTCGCCGGGCGTTACCACGCCCATGTTGGCCGGGGCTGCCTCGGTGATGACGGCAGCAATGTTGGGACCGTGCGTGGCAAAAGCGGCCTCGACGGCGGCGAGGTCGTTGTACGGCAGCACCAGGGTTTCGGCTGCCGTGGCTTCGGTGACACCGGCCGATCCCGGCAGGGCCAGGGTGGCCACGCCGGATCCGGCGGCGGCGAGCAGGCCGTCCAGATGGCCGTGGTAGCAGCCGGCGAACTTGATGATGAGGTTGCGGCCGGTGAAGCCGCGGGCCAGCCGGACGGCCGTCATGGTGGCTTCGGTGCCGGTGGACACCATACGGACGCGCTCCGCTGCGGGAACCCGCTCCTGGACGATGGCGGCGAGGTTGGCCTCATCCGGGGTTGAGGCGCCAAAGGACAGTCCCCGGTCCACCGCGGCGTGGACAGCATCGAGGACGGCGGGGTGGGCGTGCCCCAGGAGCGCCGGGCCCCAGGAGCAAACGAGGTCGACGTATTCCTGGCCGTCGGCATCGGTCAGGTATGGTCCCTTCGCTGAGACCATAAAGCGCGGGGTTCCGCCAACTGATCCGAAGGCACGGACAGGCGAGTTCACGCCGCCCGGCATCAGCTGGCGGGCACGGTCAAAGAGTGCCTCGTTACGAGGGTTGCTGGAAGTCATGGTTCCTATTCTTTCAGTTGCTTTCAACGGGCCAGGCAGCCTCCGCCAGCAGGGCGGCGACGCGCGGCGCCACCTCGGTGCCGAACAGCTCGATCGAGCGCATCATGGCGGCGTGCGGCAGGGTGCCGTTGCTGTATTTGAGGTCAAACCTGTCCACGCCCAGGTTCTTCTTGAGCAGGGCGATCTTGGCGGCGACGGTTTCCGGTGAACCGACGTAGAGGGCGCCCTCCGGGGTGCACATTGCCTCGAATTCGCCCCGGCTGGCCGGTCCCCAGCCGCGCTCGGAGCCGATGCGGTTCCGCTGCTCGAGCCAGTGCGGGAAGAACTCGTCCCGCGCCTCCTCATCGGTTGCGGCAACATGGCCGGGGGAATGCGTGGCGATCTGCTGCATCGGATGGCCGTATTTCGCCATCGCTTCGCGGTAGAGATTGGCAAGGGGCGCGAACGACCGGGGCTGTCCGCCAATGATGGCGAAAATGATGGGGTATCCGTACTGGGCACAGCGCAGCACGGATTCCGGGGTCCCGCCGACGCCTATCCAGGCCGGAAGCAGGTGGTGTTCCAGCGGCGGATAGACGCTCAGCCCGTTGATCGCGGGCCGGGTCCGGCCCTCCCAGTGCACCGGTTTTTGCCGGCGGACCTTGTCGAAGAGCTCGAGCTTCTCCTCAAACAGGACGTCGTAGTAGGCCAGGTCGAGGCCGAAGAGCGGAAAGGACTCGATGAAGGATCCGCGCCCCAGCATGACCTCCGCCCGTCCGTTGGCGATGGCATCCACTGTGGCGAAGCGCTGGAACACCCGGATGGGGTCATCGGAGCTGAGCACCGTCACGGCCGAGCCCAGCCGGATGTTTTTGGTCCGTGCCGCAGCGGCGGCCAGGAAAACCTCCGGGGCCGATACCGCGAAGTCACGGCGGTGGTGCTCTCCCACGGCGAAGGCATGGAGTCCTGCCTCGTCGGCGAGTTCAGCCTGCTCGAGGAGCTGGCGCAGCACCTGGGCGTGCGGGACGGGGTGCCCGTCAGGGAAGACTCCGACGTCGCCGAAGGAGTTCAGTCCCAGCAGGATCCGGTCCGGGCCAACGGGCGTTGTCGGGTTCGCCGCTGACGCCGGATCGGGCAAGGACGTGGGGTTCATCGCGATTCCCTCAGCCAGCCTGCCAGCTCAGCCGCCCAATACGTCAGCACCATGTCCGCCCCGGCCCTCCTGATGCCAAGCACAGACTCGGTAATTGCTGCGCGGCGGTCGATCCACCCGTTGGCCGCCGCGGCTTCGATCATCGCGTACTCACCCGAGATCTGGTAGGCGGCAACCGGGACCGGGCTCATCGCGGCAACGTCAGCCAGAATGTCCATGTAGCTCATGGCCGGCTTGACCATCACAACGTCGGCGCCTTCCGCCAGGTCCAGCTCCACCTCGCGGATGGCCTCCGTCCGGTTTCCGGCGTCCATCTGATACGTCCGGCGATCGCCCGTCAGCTGCGAATCCACTGCCTCCCGGAACGGGCCGTAGAACGCGGACGCGTACTTGGCCGCATAGGCCACCACCGAGGTTTCGGTGTGTCCGGCCTCGTCGAGGGCCTGCCGGATGGCGCGCACCTGGCCGTCCATCATGCCGGAGGGGCCCAGCATGTGGGCGCCGGCGTCGGCCTGCGCCACGGCCATCCTGGCGTAAATTTCCACCGTGCGGTCGTTGTCCACATAGCCGTTAGCGTCAAGGACCCCGCAGTGTCCGTGATCGGTGAATTCGTCCAGGCAGACGTCACTCATGATGACCAGTTCATCGCCCACCTCGGACCGGACATCACGGATTGCCCTGTTAAGCACACCGTCCGGATCCAGCGATGCAGTGCCTTCGGCGTCCCGGACGGCCGGAATGCCGAAGAGCATGATGCCGCCGAGGCCCAGTCCGACTGCCTCCGCTGCCGCCTTTTTGAGCGTGTCCGTGGTGTGCTGTACCACACCGGGCATGGAGGTGATTGGATGTGGCTCCGAAAGGCCTTCCCTGATGAATGCCGGCAGGATCAGTTCCGGCGGCGCCAACCTGGTTTCGGCAGTGAGCCGGCGCATGGCCGCCGTGGTGCGCAGGCGGCGCGGGCGTTGGTTCGGAAAACTCATGTCTTGTCCTTCACTTTGTCTCAGGGATGCGTGGCCGGGCGCGCTGCCGGCGGGTCTTCCGTTGCCGTGATTCACGGCGGAGCCTTCCCGTCCTGGGGTTTGAGGGCTTCGGATACGGCCGCGACCAGCCCTTCCGGCGTGGGTTCTGCCGCGACGGCCGCCACCTCGAGGCCGAGCGCTGTGGCCTGGTCCGCCGTCGAACGTCCGATCGCTACCAGGCGGCAGCTGCCCAGGGGCGAGAGTTTGCCGTGGATGCGCCGTACGGCGCTGGGCGAAGCGGCCACCACCGCATCCAGCCGGCCGGCCGCCAGCTCTGCCCGGGCGGCTTCAGGACTCACCATTCTGTACGACGGCGGCGCGGTGGCCGCCGTTTCAAGGGACAGCCTGCGTTCCTCATCCGCCGGATAATCCACTGTCCGGTAAGCCGGAACGGCAGTCACCGATGCCCCGAAAGCCGACAGCCCGTCAGCGAGGCGGGGAGCGGCAATGTCAGCCTGCGGCAGGAACACCCTTGCGGATCCTTCCGGCCACACGGCCAGCAGGCCTGCAGCGGACTGGGAGTCCCGGGGAGTCAGCGCCACGGTGAGGCCTTCTGCTTCGAGCAGGTCCCTGCAGGCAGGCCCTATGGCGGCCACCCGGGTAGACGCAGGCACCCAGCCGCCGAGGGTCAGGCCACGTTCGGCTGCCTTGTCCCTGAGGACATGGACGGTGGTGGCGCTGCTGACCACCAGCCAGTCGAAGGCACCCGCGCCCAGGGCGTCGCAGGCCACATCCAGGGCGTGCTGGTCGGAGGCCCGTTCAAAGTCGATGAGCGGAAGCAGCAGGGCTTCTGCGCCTGCCCTCTCCAGCGCTGAGAGCAGGGAAACCGAGCGCTCAGGACTGCGCGTAATCAGGACGCGCGCATGGGCCAGCGGCTGCCTGCCGGATGGTGGTGTGCCGGCTCCGCTGCCCATTTCAAACCGTCCCGTCTCAAACCGCCCCATCTCACACCGCCCGGCGCCGGATGCGCACGGGGCGGCTCAGGACGCCTGGAGGTCTGCGATGTCGGCGGCGCCGCCGGCAAGGAGTACCTCGGCCAGTTCAATGCCCAGCAGGGTGGCGCCTACCTCGGTCAATCCGTCGGTGGCCCGCCTGTCTCGGACAGAGGCCGTCCCGTCCACGGCACAAACCACTGCTTCGAGGTGAAGGAGGCTGCCCTTGCGGTAGGCGTAGGCGCCCACCGGGGCCGCGCAGCCGGCTTCGAGCCGCGCCAGGAGCGCACGCTCCGCGGTGACGGCGAGCCTGGTGTCCGGATCGTCCAGTGCGGCGAGGGCCTGGGCAAGAACACCCTGGGAGCCTTCGGTGGAACCCGCCTTGCGCGGCGCGTCGGCGGCCCGGCATTCAATCGCCAATGACCCCTGCCCGGCGGCAGGAAGCATCACGTCAGTTTCCAGGAATTCGCTGACAGCATCCAGCCTGCTGATCCGCTCCAGCCCCGCTGCCGCAAGAACTACGGCGTCAAGGTCGCAGGATTTGCCCGGAACAATCTGGTCCGTGGTGTTACCCGACAGCCCGGGAACCCTGCCAAGGCGGGTATCCACGTTGCCGCGGATGTCGACGATCTGGAGGTCCGGCCGGGCTGCGCGCAGCTGTGCCGCGCGCCGGGGCGATCCCGTTCCGACCGTTGCCCCGGAGGGCAGGTCAGCCAGCTTCAGGCCGTCCCGTGCGCAGAGGACGTCGCGCACGTCGACGCGCCGCGGAGTGGCGGCCAGGGCCAAGCCAACCGGCGCGCCGGTGGGGAGGTCCTTGAGCGAATGGACGGCGACGTCGCACTCGTTCCGCAGCAGCGCATCGCGCAGGGCGGTCACAAAAACTCCAGTGCCGCCCATTTGGGACAAGGAACCGGTCAGGACGTCGCCGTCCGTGCGGATACGCACCAGCTCAACTGGAAAGCCTCCGACGGCGGCCAGCTGGTCCGCGGTCTGTTGTGTCTGCGTGAGGGCAAGCTTGCTGGCCCTGGTTCCGATCCGGACGGTCACTGGACGCCTTCTCCCCCGGCCCGTACACCGGACGCGTCTGGGTAAGGGTCATAACCCTTACCGACGGTGGTGTCAGCCCCCGCGATGGTTGGCTTCTCGCCGCGGAAGTTTGCGCAGCATCCCGGCCGGCAGACGTCGTACCAAGGCCCCAGGCCGGTCACTGCCGGACGGTCAGCGATGTTGCCGGTCAGTGTCCGCTCCAGGATCAGGTCCACCAGCCCCTTCACAAAGGTGCGGTGGGTTCCCGGGGTGGGCACGCGGGTGGCGGTCAGGCCAAGGTTGCGGCAGGTCTCCAGAGCCTCGGTGTCCAGGTCCCAGACAACCTCCATGTGGTCGCTGACAAATCCCAGCGGCACAATCACGATTCCCTTGACACCCTGGCCGGCCAGTTCCTCGATGGCATCGTTGATGTCCGGTTCAAGCCACGGCACGTGCGGGGCGCCCGAGCGGGACTGGTAAACCAGTGACCAGGGAGCAGTTTGCCCTGATTCTGCCTCGACGCGGTCCATGACCGCTGCACCGGTGGCGAGGTGCTGGGCCACGTACGCCGAGCCTTCCTCAAACTCGCGGGGCTCTGCCTCGGAGCGTCCGGCTGCCTCGGCATCACGGGTAGGGATGGAGTGCGTTGCGAACAGGATGTGCACCGGCGCATCCGGGCTTCCGGCAGCTGCCAGCCGGGCACGGACGTCGGCCAGGCCTGCCGCCGTGCCTTCGATAAACGGCTCCACAAAACCCGGGTGGTCGAAGTACTGACGCACCTTGTCCACCTCAAGCCGCCCGTCCAGGCCGGTCTCGGTCAGCGCCATGCCGATGTCCTCGCGGTACTGGCGGCAGCTGGAGTAACAGGAGTAGGCACTGGTGGTGATCATCAGCAGGCGGCGGTGGCCGGCGTCGTACGCGTCCTGCAGGGTCTGCGGAATGTACGGGGCCCAGTTGCGGTTTCCCCACAGCACCGGCAGCTCAATGCCCCGCGCCGCGAGTTCCGATTCCAGGGCGGCCTTGAGCTCGCGGTTCTGCCGGTTGATGGGGCTGATGCCGCCGTTGGCGCGGTAGTGGTGGGAGACCTCTTCCAGCCGCTCGTCCGGGATCCCGCGGCCGCGCGTGACGTTGCGGAGGAACGGAATGACGTCCTCCTGGCCCTCAGGGCCGCCGAAGGAGGCGAGCAGGACGGCGTCGTAGTCCTTGGGTGCCATCCGCCCGGCTTCGGTTACGGGATTCACGGTTCCTGCTGCCAGGGCTTCCTGGCGGTCCAGTGGGCTCATGCGAGGACCTCCGCGATCTCCGCAGCCGAGATGCGGCGGCCTGTAAAGAACGGGATCTCCTCCCGGACGTGGTTGCGGGCTTCCGTGGCGCGCAGGTGCCGCATCAGGTCCACCAGGTCAACCAGCTCGGGAGCCTCAAGGCCTAGGATCCATTCCCAGTCCCCCAACGCGAAGGAGGACACCGTGTTGGAAATGACCTGGGGAAAGTCGCGGCCCAGCATGCCGTGGTCGCGCAGCATCTTCCCGCGTTCGACCTCGGGCAGGATGTACCACTCGTAGGAGCGCACGAACGGGTAGACGCACAGCCAGTCGGCCGGCTCCACGCCGCGGGAATATGCCGGCGTGTGGTTCTTGGCAAACTCTGCCTCCCGGTGCACACCCATGGCCGACCAGACGATCTCCGTTCCGGCGAAGAGCTTGCTGCGGCGGATATCGCGGATGGCCTGCTGCAACGCTTCGGGCTTGGGTCCGTGGAGCCACACCATCACGTCAGCATCCGCGCGCATGGCGGAGACGTCATAGCTTCCGCGGTGGGTGACACCTGCCGCGGCAAGGCGGAACAGCAGCGCGTCGAAGTCCTCGGCGGCGTCAGGGCTGCGCAGGATCTCTGCAGACCGCTTGAAAACAGTCCAGAGAGTAAAAAACTGCTCGGCTGATTCTTCGGTTTTAGTGACAGATTCGGCAGAAGTGTGGCTCATGCTTACCAGTTTGCCCCTTCCTCACCGTCAAGTCGAAACCGATGACTTCTACAAGACGTAGAAGTGTTGTAAATCACAAAGTCGGTCTATCCCCCGCCCGCGGGCGGGTGGAACCAGGGGTCTCAGAGCCGGCGGATTTTAGCGAAGACGAGTCCCGCGGCACCCGCGGAACCTACCAGGCCCAGGCCGAGCCACACCTTGGCGGTCTCGGGCAGGTTCTCCGGCGCCTGGGTCATTGCCTGCCGGCTGACAGCGGGTGAGCCTGCGGCCTGCAGGGTGCCGCTGCGGGCCGCCTGTCCGGCAGTGGGTGACGGCGCGGTCGAGGCCTGTCCCGCCCCGGCTTCCGCTGGAACTTCCGGTTGGGCTGCTTCGGGCTGCGCAGGCGCCTGCTCGGGCGCGGAAACCACAGCTCCGGACTGTGGAAGCGGCGGTTGCAGGACTGCCCCCGTCCCTGCAGCAGTGCCCTGCTGTGCCCCTGACGTCAAGGGCGGGACACTGCTTGTTGACGGGGCTGGAGAGGTCGCCGGAGCAATGGGCGTGGATGGAACCTGGGAGGGGGACACGGTCCCTGTCGGCGCGGGAGCCGTAGTGGTTGCCGGGCGCGAAGGCTGACTGCCCGCGGTTCCGCCGGAATCGAGGAGCCCGCCCGCCAGGCTGGTCAGCGCAGACAGCTGCACCGTCCCTGTTATTTGGACACCGGACTCGCCGGAATCAGGGCTGACTTCGTCCGCCTGGGACGATGTCACCCCCGCTGACAGGACCAGTACCGCCCCGACTGCCGCTCCCGCAGCGCCCCGTCGAAGTCCCCCATGGATACCGGCCCGGGAACGTGAAAGTTCGGACCTGTACTTAACCATAGTCATCGACCCTAGCCACATCCGCAGGCGGATGGAAAGTCGGTGACATCTCCGCGGGCGTCCATTTGACTGCCCACCAGGAGTCTGAGCAGGAACGATGCTCAGCCCGGGATGCCGCGGATCTGCAGGCGCGTGTCCGCCACCACGGCAGCCAATCCGTTGCCCGCCACCCAGCCGCCCACCACCACCAGGCCACCCTCCCGGGCACAAAGGTTCCTGATCTCGGCCACCCTGGCTTTGTGGCCGACGGCGGCGAACGGCAAGGCCCCCTGCCACCTGACCACATTCCAGCCGATGACGTCTTCCCGTTCGACAGGTACGTCCAGCAATGCCGACGCGTCCCGGAGCGAGGAAGCCAGAAGCTCGCTGTCACTCGTTGGCCCGGCGCCGCCCGAGGGTGAACCATCGATCCGCCCGTAGGAGAGCCGGAGGACGTGGGTGCCCGGACCGGCGGCGGCTGCGAGCCAGTCCCATTTGGCTGTTGCGTGGGTGAGCGCTTTTGCCTCGATGCCCAGGGTCTGCGGGGCTACCAGAACGCCGGTGCCGCGTGGCCTGGTGTCCAGTTCCGGAAGGTCCACCACCAAGGTGACCAGTTTGACGTCAGGTCCGCTTTCCGGGCTTTTACCCGCCAGTTCCGGAACGGACTGCTCCAGCAGTCCGACGGCGGCCGGACCGTCCAGCGCCACCACCAGCAGGCCGGCGTCGTACTCTTTGTCCGCTGCCGCAACACGCCAGCCGCCGTCCGTACGTGCGACACTCCTGGCTGGGACAGCCGTCAGCAGGTTCACGCCGCGGTCCGTAAGGTCGCTGACCAGGGCGGTGATCAGTGTGTGCATGCCGCCCACGAGCCCGGCAACCGCGGACCCCGCCTTGGCAGGCGGCGCGGACACGGGCGAGTCCGCACCGGCGGGCGATACAGCGTCCTGCGAACGTGCGCCTCCACGCTGCGCGGCGACGGCAGCGGCGAGTGAACCGTGCGTGCGCAGGCCCGCGCGCAGGCCCGGCGCCACCATGTCCACATCCAGGAGGCCCGGATCGGCGGAGTGCACTCCCCCCACCACCGGGGCCACCAGTCTTTCAAGCACGCGGCGCCCCATCCGCATCCGCACCAGGGATGACACGCTGGTGACAGCAGCAGATGACCCCAGCGAAGCGGGGAGGAGCTTATCCAGCGACGCCCGCAGCGAACCGAGGAAGCCAAGGGAGCGCCGCACCTCCGGATCCCACGGGTTGGCGGGAATGCCCAGGACGCCGGTTTTCGGCAGTTCACGGGGACCGTCCGGCAGCTGGACCCAGGCACCGCCCGGCCGCGGCGCAACAATTTTGTCCGCCAGGCCCAGCTCCGCGGCAAGGTCAGCCACCGCGGTGGAACGCGTGGCAAAGGATTCCGCGCCGCTGTCCAGCGTGAGCCCGGCCACCACGTGGCTGCCAACGCAGCCGCCCCAGGTGCCGCCGGCCTCCAGGACAGTAACCGTGTATCCGGCCGCGGACAGCTCCCTCGCAGCCAGCAGGCCCGAGATCCCGCCGCCCACCACCACGGCGGCCCTGCCCTCCTTCACGGGCCTACTCCGGGGAGATGGAGTGGATGAGCTGAACAACCCGGGTGAGAACGGCAGGATCAGTCTCCGGGGGGACGCCGTGGCCGAGGTTGAGCACGTGACCGGGGGCGGCCGAACCGGCGGCGATTACCTCCCGAACGTGGGCCTCGAGGACGTCCCAGGGCGCTGACAGCAGCGCGGGATCGATATTTCCCTGCAGCGGCACCGTCCCGCCAAGTCGCCGGTTCGCCTCATCGAGCGGCAGGCGGTAGTCCACGCCCACCACATCGACGCCGACGTCGCGCATGGCTACCAGCAGCTCCGACGTTCCTGTGCCGAAGTGGATGAGCGGTGCGCCAAGATGCCGCACGTGGTCCAGGGCCCGGGCCGACGCCGGCGCGACGTACTTGGTGTAGTCGGCCAGTCCCAGCGAGCCCGCCCAGGAATCAAAGAGCTGCCCGGCGGAGGCTCCCGCTTCGAGCTGGGCCCGGAGGAAGAGGCCGGAGGCATCGGCTGCCCAGTTGGCCAGCGCCGTCCAGGTTTCCGGGTCGGCGTGCATCATCGTCCGCGGACCGAGGTGGTCCCGGGAGGGCTTGCCTTCCACCATGTAGGCGGCGAGCGTAAACGGCGCGCCGGCGAAGCCGATCAGCGGGGTCCTGCCCAACTCGGCCACCGTCAGCCGCACCGCTTCCCTGATCGGCTCCAGGGCCTCCCACGTGAGCTCGGGCAATGCGGCAACGTCGGCGGCGGTACGCACGGGATTGTCCAGCACCGGGCCAACCCCCGGGACAATATCCACGCCCACGCCTGCGAGCTTAAGCGGAATCACAATGTCGGAGAAGAAAATGGCGGCGTCCACGTCGTGGCGGCGCACCGGCTGAAGGGTGATCTCGGAGGCAAGGTCAGGGCGCAGGCAGGAGTCCAGCATGGCGACGCCTTCACGGACTTTCAGGTACTCCGGCAACGAACGTCCGGCCTGCCGCATGAACCACACCGGACGGCGGGAGGGCTTGCCGCCGCGGTAGGCAGTGATCAGCGGGGAGTCTGCGGTGCGGCCATCCACCAGCGGATGGTCTGCAGCAAGGGCGCCGTCACTGGACATGGCTTTGGACACGGCGGGGCTAGGAGTCATGCTTTTGATTGTGCCCAAAATCCGGCGCAAAAGATAACGACAGCCTGTCATCCCATGCGGCCGGCAGGACCCCGTGGCACAAATCACAGCCCGCCTCATCCGGTCCTGGCGGGACGGGTTGTTCTACCGACTCACGAAAAAGCTATGATTGTGGTGCTGTGGTTCTTTTTTCATTGGTGGCTACACACGCCGACATCGACCTTGAGACCGTTGCTCAATTGAGCAACGGTTCTTCCGGGGTTGCCACATCCGCACTCTCCGGATCGCCGGCAGTGACGGGTGCGGTGGTGCTTGCCACCTGCAACCGCTACGAAATCTACGGTGAAGCGCCCCATGCTGATGACGTCGAGGCGGCACGCGCCGCGCTGGTGTCCCAGATCAGCGGCCTCAGTGGCCTGAACGAGCAGCTCGTATCCCGGTCCTTTAGCACCAGGACGGGACCGGAAGTCAGCCAGCACCTTTTCGCCGTAAGCGCAGGACTCGATTCCGCGGTGGTGGGCGAACGTGAGATCGCCGGCCAGGTGCGGCGGGCCCTCATCACTGCCCAACATGAAGGCACTGCAAGCTCCGGCCTGGTCCGGCTGTTCCAGGCCGCTTCCAAGACCGCCAAGGACGTTGGCGCCCAGACCGCCCTCGGTTCCCGCGGCCTGTCCATCGTGTCGGTAGCGCTGGACCTTGCCACGGACCTGTCCGAGAACCCGGACTGGTCCACCAAGAAAGTCGTGGTGTTCGGCACGGGCGCCTACGCCGGCGCCACCATGGCGCTGCTGCGCGAACGCGGCTGCACGGACATTTCCGTTTTCTCCTCCTCCGGCCGCGCCGAGGCCTTTGTTGCCACCCGTGGCGGCACCGCACTGGACAGCGAATCACTCCATCCCGCCGTCGCCGCGGCCGATGTCATGATCGGCTGCAGCGGTTCGGATATCAGGGTTGAGGCCGATGAACTCGCAGAGGTCAGGGCGGAGTCGCCTCAGCCGCTGATTGCCATCGACCTGGCGCTCACCCACGACTTTGACCCGGAAGTGGGACAGCTCGACGGCGTTGAGCTGCTCACGCTGGAATCCGTACGCCTGGCAGCGCCGCAGGAACAGGCTGAGTCCCTGATCCAGGCCAGCGGCATCGTTTCCGGCGCCGCCCAGGCTTTCGAGCAGGAGCGTGAGGCCCGTTCCATGGACTCCGCCATTGTTGCCCTGCGCCGGCACACCATGAACGTCCTCGACGCCGAAATGGAAAAAGTGCGCGCCCGCCACGGCTGCACCGCAGCGGCCGAGGAAGTGGAGTTTGCCCTCCGCCGGATGGTGAAGCAGCTGCTGCACGTGCCCACGGTCCGTGCCCGTGAACTTGCCGCCAACGGCCAGCAGGACGATTACGTTGCGGCCCTCGAGACCCTCTACGGCATTACCGTGGAGCAGCCTGCCGCTGCTGCGCAGGCCGAATGCCCCGTGGACCACAAGGGCCTCGAAAGCGCCTGACCCCCGCGTTGCCCTATCACTTAGGGTCGCCAAACGGCCCGGTTAGGGACCATAAGTGATAGCGCAAGCGGTCAGTAGACGGGTTTCTGCGGCTCCACGTCCCGGACCCAGGCGAGGATCCCGCCGTCGAGGTGGCTGACCCGCTGGTAGCCGGCCTTCCGGGCCGCTTCAAGGACAGTGGCTGACCGGGTTCCGGCTTTGCAGTGGAACACGATGTCCTTGTCCTGGGGAAGCTCGGACCACGCCTCCCCCGCCAGGATCCGACCCTGCGGAATCAGCACCGATCCCTCAATCCTGACAATGTCATGCTCACCTGATTCCCGGACGTCCACGAGGTCGAAATCCTTCAGCCCGGCCTTCCGGGACGCCAGCATGGTGGCCAACTGGGTTGCGGTCACCGTGTGTTCGATGTCAGCCTGATGCGCGGGCTCGATGCCGCAGAAAGCGTCATAGTCGGTGAGCTCGGTGATGGGCGGCGCCGCCGGATCCTTCGACACCCTGATCTCGCGCCAGCTGCCGCCCAGGGCATCAAACAGGGCCACACGGCCCAGGAGCGAACGCCCGACGCCGGTGATCAGCTTCACTGCTTCGGTCACCATCAGGGAACCAACCGCTGCGCAGAGCATCCCAAACACCCCGCCTTCGCCGCAGGAAGGCACCGACCCGGCCGGCGGAGCCTCCGGGTAAAGATCGCGGTAGGTGGGTCCATGCTTCTCCCAGAAGACGCTGACCTGGCCGTCGAAGCGGAAAATGGAGCCCCAGACATACGGCTTGCCCAGGATCGCGGCGGCGTCGTTGACAAGGTAGCGCGTAGAGAAGTTGTCCGCGCCATCAAGGATGAGATCGTACTCTGCGAAAATTTCAAGGGCGTTTGTCTCATCCAGCCTGACATGGTGCAGCCTGACGTCCACTAGTGGATTGAGCGCGGCGATCGCATCACGGGCGGACTCAATCTTTGGCCGTCCCACATCCGCGACGCCATGGATCACCTGCCGCTGCAGGTTGCTGAGGTCCACTGCGTCATCGTCAATGATGCCCAGGGTGCCAACTCCCGCAGCCGCAAGGTACAACAGGGCCGGTGATCCCAGCCCTCCGGCGCCTATCACCAATACCTTGGCGTTCTTGAGCCGGCGCTGACCCAGGGCGCCAATCTCGGGAATGATGAGGTGCCGTGAATAGCGCTCAACCTCCGCCGGAGTCAAATCGCCAGCTGGCTCCACCAAGGGTTCCAGCGAAACAGACGGAGCATTTGCCGTGAATGTCGAAGCCATACTTCAATGTATGCCCTAGATACCGCCGGGTCATATTACCGCGCAGTAAAGTGGAGGTAACTGCAATGGAAAGTAGGACAACTGTGGTCCCTGAAGCACGGGCTGACCGATCGCCCGGCGTCGAACCGTCCGCCCCGGTGCGCAGCGCCGGTCAGCGGTCCGCCAGGCTTCCCCGTGATGAGCGCCGCGCGCAGCTCCTGACAGCCGCCCAGGAAGTCTTTGTGGCCAATGGCTACCACGGCGCGGCGATGGACGAGATAGCCGAGACGGCGCACGTCAGCAAACCGGTGCTTTATCAGCATTTTCCGTCGAAACGGGAACTGTACCTGGCGCTCCTGGACAGTCACTTATCGGCCCTGACCGACCTCATGCTGGGAGCCCTCAACTCCACCACGGACAACGATGAACGCGTGCAGGCCGTGATGCGGGCCTACTACCGCTTCATCGCCAGCGATGACCAGGCCCACCGCCTGGTCTTTGAATCGGACCTCATCAACGACCCCGATGTCAGCTCCAGGCTGGAGACTTTCAACAAGACGTTCGCGGATGCCGTGGCCCGGGTCATCGCCGAAGACACCAAACTGCCTCATCTGGAAGCGCAGCTGCTGGGCCGCGGCCTGGCCGGCATGGCGCAGGTGAGTGCCCGTTACTGGCTGGAAACGAACGGAAACCTTGACCTCGACGTCGCCAGTGACCTGATCTACCGTTTAGCTTGGCGCGGAATCTCTCGCTTCCCCAAGGAAACCTAGACTACAAATAAGAGAACACCCTGAAACTTTGATTGGCTGGGAGGCCCCGCTTTGGAAATTAAGATCGGCGTACAGAACATTGGCCGCGAAATTGTGCTTGAGTCAGCCCAGGATGCTGATGCTGTGGCCAAGGTCGTCGAAGAAGCCATCAGCAAGGGCAGCGAGCTTCGCCTCAAGGATGACAAGGGCCGCGTCATCATCGTCCCCGGCAATGCCCTCGGGTATGTGGAGATCGGCGCTGAAGAGTCCCGCCGGGTGGGATTCGGCCAGTTCTAGCAGCCTGTCCGGCCAGAAAAGCCTTTCAAGGCGCCAGTTGCATTTTTGACGAGGAGATCCATGCTTTCGCTCACCATCGTTGTCCTGGCCACTACGGCCGCAGGCTTTATTGTCTGGGCCAATGACAAGCGCCATGCCAAGTATGGGATGGGGCTGCCCGCCGGGGTTGCCGTTACCGTTGGTGCACTGAGTTGGATCATCTTCATGACAGCGGGCTTTGGCTACCAGCCGGGCCTGACCTGGATCCCGTGGGTCATGCCCGTCGCGCTTGGCACCGCGGCAGCAGTAGCGGTGGCCGTATACCTCGGCAGGACCCGCGCCCGGCACGACACCATGAGGCTGACGGCGGCGCTCAAGCTGTAACGGTGCGGTTCCCGCTGACAATCTCGCCGGCATTTCCCGGCCTGGCCTGAGATCAGGCTTGGCCGGGGATGCCGATTTCAGGCCTGGCCTGGGATGTCGGGCTGGTAGCCTTCCTCGGTACACAGGCACAGCCTGTTTCCCTGCCTGTCCGTGACTACCACCCATTCGGGTGCGTAGTCACGGTTCATTAAGGCTCCGGTGGCCGCGGTTTTCTCCAGGACGGGTCCCGATTCGGCCTTGCTCCGGTAGACATCAACATGGATCCGGCTGCTGTTCGGCGTGGGAGTCTCCTGGAACCACACACTGGGCCCGCGCCCGTAGGGATCCACCAAATCGTTTCCTGGGGTCTTTTTATAGCCCAGGGCCACCCGCCACACCTCTGAGATTTCTGTTGCATCCACGGTGTCGATCGCCAGTTCTACAGTCCTGTAGAGGGCCGGCTCCGCCTCTGCCCCCACGTCCTCAGCCGCGGAACTCACTGCCGCGGCAGCCCTGGCGTCACGCTCTGTCACGTCTCCGCCGGCGTCGTGGGACGTGAAGCGGATGAACACCCGGTTGTACCGCCAGTCAAGGTCCGGGTGGTGGTTCTGCTCTTCGGCAATGCGTCCGACGGCGGCAATCAGCTCCAGTGCGGCGGCCGCCGTCGGCGCTTTGTAGACGGTGACCAGTGCCCCCTGGCAGTAACGCCAATCCGGGAGCCCGGTAAGGGCCTCATCAACCTGCGCCCTGGTGAGTAAGTCTTCCTTGCCGGCCACTGCTGACTCCTAGGCTCGTCCTGTCAGCCCGGCCCCGGCGCTGGCCGCCCCCTGCCTAGGGAACGACCTAGAGGAACTCCGCCCGGCCTTCCATGGCCGACGACGCCAGGGCGTGCTCACGGCGCGGAATCCTGCCGGCCGCTTTGGCCAGCCTACCTGCGATAACGGCGTGTTTGAAGGCCTCCCCCATCAGCGCCGGGTTCTGCGCCCGGGTCACGGCGGTGGCCAGAAGCACGGCGTCACAGCCCAGCTCCATCGCGAGCGCCGCGTCAGAAGCGGTGCCGATGCCGGCGTCGAGAACCACAGGAACCGAAGCGCGGGAAACGATCAGCTCAATGTTGTGCGGATTGAGGATCCCCAGGCCGGTACCGATCGGCGCTCCCAGCGGCATGACGGCTGTGGCTCCCAGGTTCTCGAGGCGCAGGGCCAAGACGGGGTCGTCGTTGGTGTACGCGAACACTTTAAACCCGCGGTTGACGAGCTGCTCCGTGGCGTCCACCAGTTCAACAGCATCAGGGAGGAGCGTCTGTTCGTCGGCGATGACTTCGAGCTTGACCCAGTCGGTCTCCAGGGCTTCGCGGGCCAGTTCGGCGGTCATGACGGCATCGCGTGCGGTGAAGCAGCCCGCCGTGTTGGGCAGGACACGGATGCCGTGGTCCACCAGCAGCTGGAACAGCGATCCCGACTCGGCAGGTGAATAGCGGCGCATCGCCACGGTGGTCAGCTCGGTCCCGGACGCAAGCAGGGCAGCGCCCAGCCCGTCCAGGCTGGGCGCGCCGCCGGTTCCCATGATGAGGCGGGATCCCAGCGCGACGCCGTCAATGATCAGTCTGTCCGCGCGCCCTGGTTGGTGGTTCAGCGTGCTGATGCTGCTGGTTTCTGTCATGGTGTCAGCCTCCCTGGACTGCTGTGACCAGTTCCACGTCATCACCGTCGGCGAGCGCCGTGACGTACCACTGGCTTCGGGGTACTACTTCTGAATTGTGCGCCACGGCCACGCCGAGCTTCTTACCGTCCGTCGCCTGGCCGTCGGCCGCCAGCGGCCGGCCGGTGATTTGGCTGACAAGGGTGGTGATGGATGCGCCGTCGGACACGGCGTGCTGCAAGCCGTTGAGGGTGATGTTCATACTGATTCCTTTTCTTGGTCGATGGCAGCTTCTGGGCCGATCGCGTCATTCGCGTGAACCTGCGCGGCAACGGAAACGGGCGCGGAAAACCTGGCCGGGCTGAAGGGCAGCCAGCGCGGATCCGATGTGCCGTCCATCAGGTCCCGGCAGATCACGGCAGCGGCGGGGGCTAGGAGTACTCCATGCCGGAAGAAACCGGTGGCGATGATCAGCCCACCGATGTGTTCTGGGCGTCCCGGTACGTTGACCCGGCCCAGCAGCGGAGCATTGTCCGGTGTCGCGGGGCGGGCCCTGGCTGTCATTTCCACAAGTTCCAGCTCGGCCACCGCCGGCACCAGGACCTGGGCGTCACGCAGCAACTGGTAGACGCCGCCGGCGGAGACAGCGCCATCGCCGGCATCGGACAGGGAATCCTCGCGCTGGGTTGCCCCGATCACCACTGTGCCATCCTGCCGCGGGACGATGTACACGGGCACGCCCCGGACCAGCCCGCGGATGGTGGACGTCACCAGCGGCCGGACATGTGGGGGGACGGCAAGCCTGAGGATGTCGCCATACACCGGCCGGAGGGGCAGGCGCAGGCCCTGGGGCAGGTTTGACAGGGATCCAGCCTGCAGCCCGTTCGCCACTACGGTTTCGCCGGCCAGCACCGTGCCGCCATCCGCCAGCAGCACTCCGCTGACGTTCCCGTCCTTCCAGAGGAGCGATGTGGCCTTTTGGGCAACCGCGAACCCTTCGCCCGCCCCTTCGACGGCGGTTCCGGAACCTGGCCGGTGTGCAGCCAGGACTAGCCGCAGGCACGCCAGGAGCTTCCGTGGATCAACCTGGTGGTCGGCGGGGATGTCCAGTGCGCAGGAAATGGCCGGGCTGAGGAAGGCCTCCCGGGTCCTCGCCTCCCGGACGGTGAGGGGTTCCACGTGCAGTCCGCTGGCCTGCTGGACCGTTCGGAGGTCCATCAGTGCCCGGCGGTCCGCCGCATCCGCGCCGACGGCGATGGTCGGCGTCGGCATATAGCCCGGGTCCAGGGCCGCCAACCGGGCGAGATCCGCCGCAAAGGCGGGCCACAGGGCTGACGATTCAAGCATCAGCTCCAGGAGGTCCTCCTCCTGGTAATGCAGTTCGCTCACCGGCGCCAGCATGCCGGCAGCCGCCCAGCTGGCCCCCGATCCGGGGGCGTCGTCGATGACCACCACGGACCGGCCGGAGCGCCTCGCTTCCCACGCGATGCCGTGGCCTATGACTCCGCCACCGATCACTGCAACATCTGCACGCAGCACAGCAGGCGGTGCAGCGGGTGCAGGACCCCGGGCAGTTCGGGATGGGGGGATCATGGTTTCCTTCCCTACGCCGGTACTAGCCGGATCAGGTCAAGCGGTCGGCTCTGACGCCCTCTCAGCCCGGCGCTTTATGACAGCTGCCGCGGGCTCCCGCAGTACCAGGCCAGTTTAGAGGAACTACGCTGGTTTCCATGAATACCGCCCTTTCCAACAGCACTGCCTCCAACAGCACGGCAATTTCCAGCGCACCAGGCACCGCACCCGCCGCAGACACCGCCGGCGGCTTCAGCAGCGCGCGGCTGTACCTGTGCACGGACGCACGCCGGGACAAGGGCGATTTCGCCGATTTTGTGGATGCGGCGTTTTCCGGCGGCGTTGACATCATCCAGCTTCGAGACAAGTCCATCGAGGCGGCGGAGGAACTGGAACTCCTGGAGGTGCTGAAGGCGGCGGCCCGCCGCCACGGCCGGCTCTGGGCAGTCAACGACCGTGCGGACGTCGCCCTGCTGTCCGAAGCCCCCGTTTTCCACATCGGGCAGAAGGACCTCCCGCTGGCATCAGCGCGCCTGCTCCTCGGGGACCGGGTCATCGGACTGTCCACCCACAGCACCGGGCAGATTGACGCCGCCATCAGCGCTGGCGCCGCCGCCGCGGGCACAGGCAAAGAGACGGCAGTCCAGCAGGCAGGCACCGAAGCCCCCTTTGCGGCGGGGCTGGATTATTTCTGCGTAGGACCCGTCTGGGCCACTCCCACCAAACCCGGCAGGGCCGCCGTCGGCCTTGACCTTGTGTCTTACGCAGCGCGTGCCGTCAGCGACGCCGGCTCCGTCCCTGGTGCCCGGCCGGTGCCCTGGTTCGCCATTGGCGGCATTGACCTTGGCAATGTTGAACAGGTTGTCCAGGCCGGCGCCAGCAGGGTGGTGGTGGTCCGCGCCATCACCGATGCCCCGGACCCGGCTGAGGCTGCGGGTGCCCTGGTTCGCGCCTTGGATGCAGGGGTGTCCTGAGCCCCGTTTGAGCCCTGCCTGGGCCTTTATCGGCGCATCGTCCGCGCCGTCACCACCCGTTGAGGGCCTGTTGCGTGCACTCAAGGCCAAAATCGGGCTAACCTGAATTTCGTGTCACATCATCGCCTGGCTCCCAACGTCCACGAGCTGACAAACGCCCTCGCGGAGGCCCTGAGCGCGCTGCGGACCGAGCTGGAACTGCCTGGTCCCTACCCCGAGGAAGCAGTGCGGGACGCGGAGGCGGCCGTGGCTGCACTGGAGCTGCCGGCAGTTGACCTGACCGACGTGGAGTTCCTGACCGTTGATCCGGAGTCGTCCACGGACCTTGACCAGGCACTGTTCATCGAGCGCGCCGGTGATGGCTACCGGGTCCTGTACGCGATCGCTGACGTTCCTGCCTTTGTGATCCCGGGCGGCCCCCTGGATGCCGAGACCCGCCGCCGGGGGCAGACGTTCTATGCCCCGGACGGGCGGATTCCGCTGCACCCGGAGATCATCAGCGAACAGGCCGGCAGCCTCCTCGCGGGCCAGCTGTGTGCCGCCTTCGTATGGGACTTCGAGCTTGATCACGCAGCCAATGTCGTTTCGGTGGGTTTGCGCCGGGCCCGGATGCGCAGCCGCGCCAAACTCAGTTACAAGGGCGCCCAGGCGGAGATCGACGCCGGAACGGCCTCCCCCGTCCTGCAGCTCCTCAAGGAGGTGGGGCTCAAGCGGGTTGAGTTGGAGCGCATGCGCGGCGGAGCCAGCCTGAACATGCCCGAGCAGGAAATCGTGCAGTTGCCCGACGGCGGCTACCGGATTGCCGCGGCGCCGCAGCTTCCCGTGGAGGATTGGAACGCCCAGATTTCACTCATGACAGGAATGGCCGCCGCCGCTCTGATGCTGGAAGGGAAAGTGGGCATCCTGCGCACCATGGCGGCCCCGGATGAGCGCTCCCTGAACCATTTCAAACTCCAGACGGAAGCGCTGGGAAGGCCCTGGGACGGAGAAATCACGTACGGCGAATTCCTCCGTACCCTGGACCCCACCGATCCGCGGCAGCTCGCAATCCTGCACTCTGCGGGCATGCTCTTCCGCGGCGCGAGTTACACGGCGTTCGACGGCAGCGTCCCCGAAGACGCCAGGCAGGCCGCCATCGGAGCGGCGTATGCCCACACTACTGCTCCCCTGCGCCGGCTGATCGACCGCTTTGTCCTGGTGATCTGCGAAGCCCTGAGCAACGGCAGGCCTGTGCCGGACTGGGCCCGGGAGGCACTGCCGTCACTGCCGGTCATCATGGCCGGGTCCGACCAGCTGGCGTCGCGGATGGAGCGCATGGCGTTGGACACGGTGGAGGCCGCCCTGCTGGTCAACCACGTGGGCCAGGAATTCGATGCCATTGTGATCTCCGGGTCCAAGCCCCGCAACGGCAACGACCGCAACGGCAACGACTCCGCCGGAAACGGTAACGGTAACGGCCGCAACGGCAACGGAAAGAATGGGAACGGCGCCTCCGGAATCATCCAGATCGCCGAACCCGCAGTGACGGCGCGGTGCGGCGGCGACCTCGAATCGGGCACAAAAGTCAGGGTCCGGCTGATCTCCTCAGACATAGCCAGCAGGGAAGTCCACTTCGAACTGGTGGGCTAAAACCTTTACCGCCAAGCCTCCCAGCATCCCCGCTTTGCGCGTGGTGTGAACGCCACGATGGGGGCCAAGGCCAGCATTCGGGTTCCGTACGGCTAGACTGAAGAAGTAGATATGGATGCCCGGTCGTTGATTTCGTTTGATTTTGAATTCAACAAGCCCGCCCCTACGCGATCTTGAGACACACCCGTTGGTCACCAGTGCCAGCATTTAGATAGCCCGCGATCGGCTTCCACTGGATTTGCTTGCGCGCTGAGCGTGCTCCGGATCGGCCTTGTTGGCCGGCCCGTTGAGCAGTCGGCGCCAACGCCCAAATGAATAAGGAAACTCCCCCGTGAGTGAATTGCATACCCACCAGCTTCTGATCGACGATTCCGGCCTTGAGATTCTTGAGCCTGAAGAAACCATCATCTCCGATGAGAAGCCGCACGAAATCGAGGAGAAATCCTTCGCGGACTACAACGTCCGGGCGGATATCGTCGAGTCCCTGGCCGATGCCGGGATCACCCATCCGTTCCCCATCCAGGCCATGACACTTCCGGTTGCCCTCTCAGGCCACGACATCATCGGCCAGGCCAAGACAGGCACCGGCAAAACGCTGGGCTTCGGCATCCCCGCGCTGCAGCGCGTGGTGGGACCGGACGACGCCGGATTCGACAAGCTCGCCGTACCCGGCGCGCCGCAGGCCCTGGTCATCGTGCCCACCCGTGAGCTGGCCGTCCAGGTAGCCAATGACCTGCAGAATGCCTCGCGCAAGCGCAACGCCCGCATCACCACCATCTACGGCGGCCGCGCCTACGAGCCCCAGGTGGAAGCCCTCCAGAAGGGCGTTGAGATCGTGGTGGGAACTCCCGGCCGGCTCATCGACCTCTACAAGCAAAAGCACCTCAGCCTGAAGAACGTGAAAATAGTCATTCTTGACGAGGCCGACGAGATGCTTGACCTTGGCTTCCTCCCGGACGTGGAAACCCTCATCGCGGGCACCCCGCCGGTCCGCCAGACGCTCCTCTTCTCGGCCACCATGCCAGGCCCGGTCATCGCCATGGCACGCCGCTACATGACGCAGCCCACGCACATCCGCGCCGCCGATCCTGACGACGAGGGCCTCACCAAGCGCGACATCCGCCAGCTCATCTACCGTGCCCACAGCATGGACAAGATCGAAGTGGTTGCCCGCATCCTGCAGGCACGCGGCCGCGGCCGGACCATCATCTTCACCAAGACCAAACGCACGGCCGCCAAGGTTGCTGAGGAACTCGTGGACCGTGGCTTCGCCGCCGCCGCCATCCACGGGGATCTGGGCCAGGGCGCCCGCGAGCAGGCCCTCCGCGCCTTCCGTAACAACAAGGTGGATGTCCTGGTGGCCACTGACGTTGCCGCCCGCGGCATCGACGTGGACGACGTCACCCACGTCATCAACTACCAGTGCGTCGAAGACGAGAAGATCTACCTGCACCGCGTCGGCCGGACCGGACGTGCCGGAAACAAGGGCACCGCCGTCACCTTTGTGGACTGGGACGACATGCCCCGCTGGGGCCTGATCAACAAGGCCCTGGGCCTGAGCGTGCCGGAGCCGGTGGAAACCTACTCCTCCTCGCCGCACCTGTTTGAGGATCTGGACATCCCCGAAGGCACCAAGGGCCGGCTTCCCCGCAACAAGCGCACGCTGGCCGGCGTTGACGCCGAAGTCCTTGAGGACCTCGGCGAAACCGGCAAAAAGAACTCCCGCAGCAGCGGACGGGACAGTGGACGTGACACTGCTCGGGACGGTGCCCGGGACAGCGCGAAAGACAGCAGTCGCGACCGCACGCGGTCATCCAGCCGCCGCAGCGGAACTGAAACAGCCGGCCGCTCAGGTGAGCGCCGCCGTCGTACGTCAGATGCAGCGACAGCCGGCACGGGTCCCGCCGCGGAACCGGCGGCTTCCGCTCCGGCCGACGGCGACCAGTCCCGGACGCGCCGCAGCCGGACCCGCACGCGCCGCCGCAACGGCGAAGTGGTTGCCGGTGGCGACACCGCCGCGGGCAGCACCGAGGCCTAACCGCCTCAATGACTGACTTTGTCTGGGCGCCGGACGGCAGCAACCTGGTGGTTCACGCGGATAACGCGGACTTCCTCCCCTCGCTGCCGGACGGCGCCTTCACACTCATTTATGTGGACCCGCCGTTCAACACCGGCCGGGTCCAGCGGCGCCAGGAAACCAGGATGGTGGCCAACGCCGACGGCGCCGGAGACCGGGTGGGCTTCAAGGGGCGCTCGTACGACACCATCAAGGGCGCCCTGCACCGGTACGACGACGCCTTCAGCGATTACTGGTCCTTCCTGGAACCCCGGCTCGTAGAGGCGTGGCGCCTGCTTGCCGACGACGGAACGCTGTACCTGCACCTTGATTACCGGGAAGTCCACTACGCCAAGGTGATGCTCGATGCCATCTTCGGCCGTGAGTGCTTCCTGAACGAGATCATCTGGGCCTACGACTACGGCGCCCGGGCCAAATTCCGCTGGCCCACCAAGCACGACAACATCCTTGTGTACGTCAAAAATCCGGCGAAATACCATTTCGACAGCGCCGAGGTGGACCGCGAACCGTACATGGCGCCGGGGCTTGTCACGCCTGCCAAGCGGGAACTCGGGAAGCTGCCCACCGACGTCTGGTGGCACACCATCGTCTCCCCCACGGGCAAGGAAAAAACCGGCTACCCCACGCAGAAGCCCGAGGGCCTGGTCCGACGGGTGGTAGCCGCATCAAGCCGGCCGGGTGACTGGTGCCTGGATTTTTTTGCCGGCTCCGGAACCCTGGGCGCCGTCGCGGCAAAGCTGGACCGGAAGTTCGTCTGCGTGGACCAGAACCAGCCAGCCATCGACGTCATGGCCAAGCGGCTGGGCGCACACGCGACCCTCACGTCCTTCCCGCCCAACTAACCCGCACTTAACGTCCTCAAAACGTGTTTCGGAGCGTCTGCTGCCAGTCAGATGGGATGGCGGCGGGGCCTAGGGGCGGACGACGGCGGTGCCGGTGGCCAACTCCTCGATGCGCGCCAGCACCTCAGGAGCAGTGAGGTTCTCACCCAGCAGGTTCGGCTTGCCGGTCCCGTGGTAATCCGAGGAGCCGGTGACCAGCAGCCCATGCTTGGCCGCCAGCCCGCGAAGGAATTCCCGGCCCTCCTCCGGGTTGTCCCGGTGGTCGATCTCCAGGCCAGCCAGTCCGGCGTCGATCATCTCCCGGTAGGTCCGCTCCCCCACGATCCGGCCACGTGCCGAAGCCACCGGGTGCGCAAAGACCGGGACGCCGCCGGCGGCCCGCACAAGTTCGACGGCGGTTGCCGGGTCCGGTGCGTAGTGCTGGACGAAGTAGCGCGAGTGTGAGGTCAGGATGGAGGTGAAGGCCTCGGACCGGTCCGACACCACACCGGCAGCCACCAGGGCGTCGGCGATATGCGGGCGCCCCAGCGTAGCGCCGGGCGCGACATGGTGGATCACATCGTCCCACGTCAGCGGGTAGTCCTCCGCCAGCAGGGTAACCATGCGTTCGGCACGGGTGAGCCGGGCGTCCTTGGCCTTGGTGATCTCTTCCAGCAGGCCCGGGTGGGCGGGATCATGAAGGTAGCTCAGTAGGTGCACGCTGATTCCCTGCTCTGTCCGGCAGGAAACCTCCATGCCGGGGACCAGCGCCACCCCGGTGTCCAGAGCGGCGCGTGCAGCCTCAGCCCAGCCATCGGTGGAATCGTGGTCTGTCAGCGCCACCACGTCCAGGCCCGCACGGACGGCAGAGCCGACGACATCGGCGGGCTTTTCCGTGCCGTCAGAGATATTGGAGTGGGTATGCAGGTCAATCCTCACCCGCCCAGCCTAGTTCAACGTGGTGCGTTCCCCGCTGTGTTCATACTTGTAGGTTCACCGCTGCGCTGGGTCCTGGCGTTGGTCCCAGCCCGCTGCTGGTGAGACGATGGTGCCGTGAACGATGCCGAAAACACCCCAAACGCCGACAACACACCTTCCCAGCCCCTCGACGAGCGCGTCAACAACCGCTCGCAGCGGCCAAGTTCCGACGCCTTCAAGGCTTTTATGGCCAGCAACTGGGCGCCCTCCAGCAACGAGCTTCCCGCACGCGACGACGTTGCCGGACACGCAGCTCACCGGCGCAAGGCCATTTCGGACCAGTTCAAAGGCGAACGCCTGGTCATTCCTGCCGGGCCGCTGAAAGTCCGCTCCAACGACTGTGACTACCGCTTCCGGCCGCACTCCGGCTTCGCCCACCTCACAGGCCTGGGCCTGGACCATGAGCCCGATGCCGTCCTGATCCTCGAACCGGTAGCTGAGGGAACGGGCGACGACGGCGGCCACCACCGCGCCACACTCTACTTCCGCCCCTTGGCCGGACGGGACACTGAACGCTTTTACGCCGATTCGCGGTCGGGCGAGTTTTGGATCGGCGCCCGCCCCACCCTTGCCGAGTTCGAAGCCAGCCTGGGCCTGGCCACCGCGCACATCGATCAGCTCGAGGCGGCCATCACCAAGAATGTGGGCGCCCCCGAGATTGGCGGCATCTCCATTCGCCTGGTCCGAAAAGTGGATGAAAACATCGACGCTTTGGTGGACACCGCCCGCTACAACACGGCCAAGGACCCGGAGAACCTGGACCTTGCCGTACTGGATGCCCTCGATGAGAAACTCACCGAAGCGCTCTCCGAACTCCGGCTCCTCAAGGATGAGTGGGAGATCGAACAGATGAAGATCGCGGTGGCTGCCACCGTTGAGGGCTTCACGGAAGTGGTCAAGGCGCTCCCCCGCGCCCTGACCCACGCGCGCGGCGAGCGGGTTGTGGAGGGCGCCTTTTTTGCCCGCGCCCGTGAAGTGGGCAACGAACTTGGCTACGACACCATCGCGGCCTCCGGCAACAACGCCACCGTGCTGCACTGGACACGCAACACCGGAAAAATCAACGCCGGCGAACTGCTCCTGCTGGACGCCGGTGTGGAAGTTGATTCCCTGTACACCGCCGACATCACCCGGACTCTCCCTGCCAACGGCCTGTTCTCCGAGGTCCAGCGCAAAGTTTACGAAGCGGTCCTGGACGCTGCCGACGCCGGATTCGCTGCCGCCCAGCCGGGCGCCAAGTTCCGGGACATCCACACCGCCGCAACCACTGTGCTCGCCGAACGCCTTGCCGACTGGGGCATCCTCCCGGTCAGCGTAGGGGAAGCCATCAGCCCGGAGGGCCAGCAGCACCGGCGCTGGATGCCCCACGGCACCAGCCACCACCTTGGCCTGGATGTCCACGACTGCGCGCAGGCAAGGCGCGAACTGTACCTGGACGGTGTGCTGACGGCGGGCATGGTGTTCACCATCGAACCTGGCCTCTACTTCAAGAACGAAGATCTCGCCATCCCGGAGGAATACCGCGGCATCGGCGTCCGGATCGAGGACGACATCCTGATGACGACCGACGGCCCCGTCAACCTGAGCGCAGCGCTGCCCCGCAAGGCGGACGACGTCGAGTCCTGGATGGCGGGCATTTACCGCGAAGCCGACGGCGAGGCCTCCTAGGTTCCCTTGGCCACGCGTTAAAGCGCGAACGGACACTTAAGCCCCCTTGGGTGACTAAGTGTCCGTTCGCGCTTGGTGCTTAAGTGTCCGTTCGCGCCAAACGATCCTGCCGAAGAGGCTAGGGCTGGCGTTCGTCCCGGTTATGTGATGGCGGCGTTTGCGTCTTGTCCGGGTTTCCGCCGTCCGCGGCAGCGCTGTCTTGGCGCGGAGCGCCCTGGACCTGGTTCGACTGGCCGGTGGCAGGTGCACCAGGAGCCGGGCTGGTTGAAACGCGTACCCCATACTGCGGCCGGCCGTCGGGCAGGTCCGGATACCGCACCCCTGTGACTGGTGCTGCAGGCTCCTGTGCCGCTCCCTCCGGCTGCTGGCCGGGCTGGGCCGCAGCGGGTTCGCCCTGCCCGGTTGTCCCTGAACCCTGCTGGCCATAGGGGTCAGTCCAGCCGGAAGGACGAACAGGACCCTGCCCCTGCTGCTGCCCCGGCTGGTTGTAGGGCTGGTTCTGGTAGTCGCGCTGGGTATAGGCCTGGGGGCCCGCGGCAGCGTCAGTACGGGTCATCGGCAGTTGCTGGAGCAGCCGCCGTGCCTCATGGGCCGCTTCCACGGAGACCACCACGTCATAGGTGGTGGCAACCACCTGGCTGGTGGACGTGAAGTCGCGCTTTCCCCGCTGCATCGCGTACGTGACAATGCCAAAGAGCATAAAGAACGCCGCACCCATCAGTACGGAGGTCAGGATCGAGAAGTAGCCCGGCGAGGGCGCGAAAAAGGACAGCAGCACGCCGACAAACAGGCCGAACCACATGCCACTGAGTGCCCCTGACAGTGCCACCCGCGGGTAGCTGAGGCGGCCGGTCACCCGCTCCACCATTTTCAGTTCGTTGCCAACGATGGAAACCATCTGAACCGGAAACTGCTGGTCAGCGAGATAGTCCACCGCCTTCTGGGCATCCAGATAGGAGGTATATGAACCGACGGTGTCACCGGTGGGAACGGTGCGGGCCTCGTCCGCCGCGTTCGGGCCGCCGGCCCTGGGAGCACCAAAAATGTTTGACATACCTCCATTCTTGCCCATCAGCATGTGTAGCGCCTGTAAATTCAGCTAAAAGAGAGCAGACTGGGTAGCCTGTAGACGTGAGCACAAACGTTACGCGCGTCTTCGTGGCGCGCCTCCTGGGTCTCGACGTCTTCGACCCGCTGGGCGACCGGCTGGGCCGGTTGCGTGATGTTGTTGTGCTCTCCCGCGGAAGCCGTGGCGCCCCGCACGTGGTGGGTATCGTCGTCGAGGTTCCCGGGAAAAAGCGTGTCTTTGTGCCCATGACGCGCATCACCTCGATAGACCAGACGCAGATCATCTGCACCGGCCTGGTCAACCTCCGCCGCTTTGAACAGCGCGGGGCCGAGACCTTGGTGGTCGCCGAGATGTTCGACCGCCGCGTTACCCTCCGTGACGGAAGCGGCGACGCCACGATCGAAGACATCGCCATGGACCAGCACCGCTCCGGCGACTGGTTCGTGAGCAAACTGTTTGTCCGCCGTGGCCATTCGCTGTCGCCCCTGAGCCGGCTCCGCCGCAACGAAACCCTGATCATCGACTGGGCAGACGCGCTCCAGGGCGCCCGGACAGAACCGCAGGCAGCCACCCAGTTCGTGGCCAACCACGAGGACCTCAAGCCCGCCGACTTCGCTGAAGCCCTCCAGGAGATGAGCGACAAACGCCGCTTTGAGGTGGCCAGTGAACTTCAGGATGAGCGGCTCGCCGACGTCCTGCAGGAACTCCCGGAGGATGACCAGGTGGAAATCCTCTCCGCCCTGGACGTTCAACGGGCCGCGGACGTCCTGGAAGAGATGGATCCCGACGACGCCGCAGACCTCCTGGGGGAGCTTCCCTCCGCGCAGGCTGAGGAACTCCTGCAACTGATGGAGCCCGAAGGCGCCGAGGACGTCCGCCGGCTCCTGGAATACGACGCCGACACTGCCGGCGGCCTCATGACGCCGGTTCCCGTGATCCTGCCCCCGGAAGCCACCGTCGCCGAGGCTTTGGCGCATGTCCGGCGGGAGGAACTTTCTCCCGCCCTCGCCTCCTCGATCTTTATCACCAGGCCACCGCTGGAGACCCCCACCGGCCGTTTCCTCGGTGTGGTCCACATCCAGCAGTTGCTGCGGTTCCCTCCGTTTGAGCCGCTCGGGAACCTGGTGGACAAGAATCTTGAGCCGCTGTCCGACCAAGCCCACATCAGCGAAGTGGCCCGGACCCTGGCGACCTACAACCTGAACTCCCTTCCGGTAGTCAATGAGGCCGGCCGGCTTGTGGGGGCGGTGACTGTTGATGACGTTTTGGATCATCTGTTGCCGGATGATTGGCGCGCCCACGATGGCGAAGCCCCGATAAGAAGGCTCGGAGGCCGCATTGGCTGACAACAGCGCCCCTAAAAACCCCACCCACCGGACCTCGTCCAAGGCCGCAGCCACAGGCAGCCTTGACACGCCTTTGAGCGGCCGCCAACGCATCCTGCCCAAGTTCTCCCCGGATCCGGATGCCTTCGGGCACGCCACCGAAGGCTTCGCCCGCTTTATGGGCACGCCGCAGTTCCTCGTCTATATGACGGTGTTCGTTGTCATCTGGCTGGCGTGGAACACGTGGGCGCCGGTGGAATGGCAGTTCGATTCCCGGGCCCTTGGCTACACACTGCTGACCCTGATGCTGTCCCTGCAGGCGTCCTATGCCGCGCCGCTGCTGCTCCTTGCCCAAAACCGGCAGGACGACCGTGACCGCGTGTCACTCCAGCAGGACCGCCAGCGGGCAGAACGGAACCTCTCCGACACCGAATACCTGACCCGGGAACTGGCCTCGCTACGGATTGCCCTCCGCGAAGTTGCCACCCGCGACTACGTCAGGGCAGAGCTGCGCTCCCTCCTGGAGGACATGCTTGAAGCGCAGGAGGAACTGCGTACCCACGACCCCTCGGGAACCGGGAGCCACGAATCCCCCCGTGACAAGGTGAAGGAAAGGCTGAAGGAAAAGCGCGACCGGCAACGCAGCCCCCGAACGCAGCAGATCCCCCGGGTCAAACCCGGGCACTCCCTCAAGGACCCCGCCGTCCCCCCGAAGCCCCCAACCCCCGAAAGCTGAGCCCGGCCTGTATGAATGACTCCCTGGACCAGGCAGTCCGTGCTGCACTGGCCACCGTTATCGATCCGGAGCTCCGCCGTCCCATCACCGAGCTGGGCATGGTGGACTCCGTGGAAATTTCCGACGACGGCCGCGTCCGGCTGGCAGTGCTCCTTACCATCGCAGGGTGTCCCCTGCGTGAAACCATCACCGCCGACTCCGAAGCGGCCCTATCCGCAGTCCAAGGGGTCACCGCGGTGGAGGTTGAACTGAAGGTGATGAACCAATCCCAGCGGGACGCCCTGAAAGAGCAGCTCCGTGGCGCCGGCGGGCAACGCGGCATCCCCTTCAATCAGCCGGGCTCGCTGACCAAGGTCTTTGCAGTCGCCAGCGGCAAGGGCGGCGTGGGAAAGTCCTCGGTCACCGTTAATCTTGCCTGCTCGCTGGCCGCCCAGGGGCTGCGGGTGGGCATCGTTGATGCCGACGTCTATGGCTTCTCCGTCCCCGCGCTGATGGGCATCACCCAGGCGCCAACCCGCGTGGACGACATGATTCTGCCTCCCGTTGCCTACGGCGTAAAAGTTATCTCCATTGGCATGTTCGTGTCCGCCAACCAGCCCGTGGCCTGGCGGGGACCCATGCTGCACCGGGCATTGGAACAGTTCCTGACGGACGTTTACTTTGGCGACCTCGATGCCCTGTTCCTGGACCTGCCGCCAGGAACAGGGGATATCGCCATCTCGGTGGCCCAACTGCTGCCAAAGGCGGAGATCCTGGTGGTGACCACGCCACAGGCAGCGGCAACAGACGTCGCCGAACGGGCCGGTGCGATTGCCACCCAGACGGGTCAGTCAGTGGCGGGCGTTATCGAAAATATGTCCTACCTCGAAATGCCCGACGGCGGACGGATGGAGCTGTTCGGAAGCGGCGGCGGGGCTGTCCTGGCAGACCGCCTCACAACGACCGTAGGCACTGACGTGCCGCTGCTGGGGCAGATTCCATTGGACATCCTGCTGCGTGAGGGTGGCGACGCCGGTTCCCCAATTGTCCTTGGCCGGCCAGAAACGCCGGCAGCGGTTGCGCTCACGGCGATTGCCGGCAAGTTGGCAGCCAAACCGCGGGGCCTGACAGAAATGAAGCTGGGGCTACAGCCGCGCTGACCACGCTGGCCCCTGCAAAAAGGTAGGGTTACGTCGATTCGGTATCGAACGGTGCCACTTCACCGGCAGGAAGGCGTTCGACGGTACGCACGGGCCGGGACGAACCGGCTGACGCGCCGGCGGCAACCGCGGCGGCACCTGAAGCGGCGGCGACGGCGGCAGGAGCACCAGCGCTGACAGGCTTGGAGTCGTCGTCGAGCAGCGCTTCCTTGATGATGCGGCGGGGATCGTACTGGCGGGGATCGTATTTCTTCCAATCGACGTCGTCGATATCGATCCCCACTTCCTCCTTGATCTGCTCGCGGGCACCCGAGGCCATACGCCGGACTTCCTTCACCAGATTCGCAAGTTTCTGGGTGTATTCAGGCAGGCGTTTGGGACCGATCACCATGATGCCGATGATCAGCAGAAGGAAGAATTCCGGGCCGTTGATTCCAAACACTTTAGGAAGATTACCCTCTCCTGGGTCCCGGTGACGATTCGCTCTCCGCGGCCACGGAATCCGACGTGATCAACGGGTAAGCATTTCCGTTATTTTGCGGAATCCCCGCTGCAGCCTGTCGCTGATGGATTCCTCCCGGCCACCGGCAACCGCGGTTGCCGGCTCCGGCGCAACCCGGACATTGATGCCTGCGGCGGCGGTGGCGCTGAGCTTCTGCAGCACGGGGAGGGCATCGTCCGCCTGGTCCGCCGGGAGGTCGGACTCATAGGTGAATCTGCCTGCCGGGGTCTGGTAGGTGAAAGTCCACGGCGAGGTGCTGCCGGCCCGCAGCTGAGACGGATCCTGGTCTGCCACACCGTATCCGCTGCCCATTCCCGGTTGTTCAGCCGCATCATGCTGTTCCAGTATCCGGGCGTAATGCTTGCCGTCCCACAGCTGCATCTCCACGGCCGGATGCCCGTCCAGCGTGGTTGCCCTTGCTGACTGAAGGTGGAACCCGAGGGACTCCAGCTCCGGACAGACCCAGCCTTGAGAACGAAGCCCTGCCAATTGCGCCTCACTCAGCTGGCGGCCGTCGGCAGGAACTTGGGCGGTCTGCTGCGCCAAGCTGCCCTCGAGTCCGTTTCCGGCCACCGGGAAGCTGTCTCCCGCCATGGCAAAGGCGCCGACAGCCAGCACACCTGCAGCGGCGGCTGTTCCGCCTGCCGTAAACGCAAGGACTTTAACTGCCAGGTGCTGCGCCGGTGCGGGTTCTGGAGTGGCTGCGGCCAAGAGCTGGGTTTGCGCCAGCAGCCGGGCCGTGAGGTCTTGACTTGCCGGAGGCACCGCTGACTGACGCAACCGTTCAATGTACTGACGTTCCCGGTGCATAGCGGCGGCACACTGGGCGCAGGAACTCACGTGGTTGCCGCCGCGGTGATGCCTGCGGCCAAAGAGGCTCTGGGGCGACATGGGGCCGATCAGAGGATGCCGGCGATGCGCGGCATCGAGAGCTTTGGTTTGCGCGACTGCTGGGGCCGGGGATCCCGGTGGGCCAGCTTTTCACGCAGCATGGTCCGCCCGCGATGGATGCGTGACCGGACCGTGCCCAGCTTGACACCCAAGGCGGCCGCAACCTCATCGTAGGACAGCCCCTCAAGGTCACACAGGACCACGGCTGCCCGGAAGTCCGGCGGCAGCTCCTCAAGGGCAGCCTGGACGTCTAGGTCAAGGTTGTTGAACTCGAAGCTTTGCTCGGGTCCGGGTTCCCGTCCCGGGATCCTGGATTCCGCATCTTCTGCCAGCGCGTCAAAACGGATCCTGCTCTTGCGCCGGGCCTGGTCAAGGAACAGGTTGGTGGTGATCCGGTGCAGCCATCCGTCGAGGGTTCCCGGCTTGAAGTTATCAAGTGACCGGAAAACGCGAACAAAGACTTCCTGGGTGAGATCCTCAGCGTCGAACTTGTTACCCGTGAGACGGTAGGCAAGCCGGTAGACCTTGGCCGAGTGGTTGGACACGACCTCTTCCCACGTGGGCCTGACCCATTCAACCGTGGAATCTTCTACTGCAGGGACAGGTGCCACAACTGATGATGACATCGTCCACTCCCCTCGTGGATTGCTAACGCCCGGATACTTTTGACATCTCTGGTTCGGCGCCGATCCCCCTATGGATGACCGGATATCCATCATTTCAAATTTGTCTGGGAATTACCTGACCGGGGACCCTCTTCAGCCAAAGGCGCAACACCGCACCTTCCGCGGAGGGCGCCTCCTGACACAGTACGCTGTATGAAACACTCCCCTGCCGCCCAGAAAGCGAATCCCCATGAGCGCCGACAAGTCCACGAGCTGGTCCTATGCAGAAGATCTGCCCGCAGAGGATGAAGTTATGCTGCGGGCGCGCGAGCGCTCCTTCGAGCTCGGCGTGACGCCTGTCGGTCCCGGCGTCGGTGCGGTCCTGACGGTCCTGGCGGCAGCATCAAAGGCCCAGACCGCCGTCGAAATCGGCACAGGAGCGGGGGTCTCCGGCGTCTGCATCCTCCGCGGCCTGGGAACGCAGGCTGTACTGACCACCATCGACGTGGACGTTGAGCACCTGAAGGCCGCCCGCGAAGCGTTCTCAGAGGCAGGAAGTCCAGCCAACCGCACCCGGACCATTTCCGGCCGGGCCGGCGATGTCCTGCCCCGCCTCACGGACGCGGCCTATGACCTGGTGTTCATCGACGCCGACAAGCCTGGCTTGCCTGGCTATGTGGAACAGGCCATCCGGCTCCTCAAGGCCGGCGGCCTGCTCATCATCAATGACGCCCTGGACAAAGACCGGGTAGCCAACCCTGCGGACCGGGAGGCCAGTACGGTGGTGCTCCGCCAGGTGGGCAAGACCATCCGCGACGACGACCGGCTGGCCTCAGCCATGCTCCCCACCGGCGACGGCCTCCTGGTAGCCGTCAAGAAATAATGCGTAACCCCCATAAACGGGACAGGCCCGCAGCCCGAGGGCTGCGGGCCTGAGCCAGCGGGTTTATTCGGTAACGCCGACGAGGCATTCCTTGAGGTTGGCCGCTTCCGCTGCATTGAGTTCGACCACAAGCCGTCCGCCGCCTTCGAGCGGCACACGCATGATCAGGCTGCGGCCCTCTTTGGTGACTTCCATAGGGCCGTCGCCGGTGCGTGGTTTCATAGCCGCCATGAGGAATTTCCCCTCCATTTAGTCCCAGGACTTATCAGCCCGGACGGGCTGTGTCCGCATGGTCATCAAGCCGCTATGGCGGCCCGTGTGGACACCGCCATGGCTGAACGTATTCTGAATGCTTTTGTCCTTGCTTACTTACTATTATCCCGTAATTACCCGTACGTAGCTAATCGATGGACATTTCCGGCCGGGTCGTATTCCCCGACGGCGATGCCCACGACCGTCACGGCTTAGGGTGGGTAATCCCCTCCGCCCGGCAGCTGGGCCCAGGCCCAGAGCCAAACGATCCAAACGATCTGGAGCAGGACAAACATCACGAGAACCGTCCCGCGGTAGGCCCGTGACCGGGACAGAAGTGCAGCGCTGAGCGCCAGCGGAAAGAGCGGGAGCAGCATGCGGAACGTGCTGGTCTGCGGGTGCAGGAACATCAGGAGGTAGCCCATGTAGCAGGCGCACCAGAGGCGAAGTTCGACGCCAAGCTGTACCACCGGCGGCGAGAACAGCAGCAGCGCAAAAAGGCCCGCAAAGATGAATGGGGCCATCACTCCGAGTACTGGACCAAAGAGCTGGACGCCGGTGTCGAACCATGGCTTGAAGGGCACCAGGTCATGCCCCCTCCAGACAGTCTCCGTTTTGGTGTACGCCTGAATGTCTCCGGTGGCCGCCCATGCAGCAGCCGGCCAGATGAGGGCGGAGGCGCCGCTGACGGCTGTGAGGGCTGCCAGGCCGGCAAGCTCTCGTGACGTGTGGCCGCCAGGAGCGCTTGCCATGCTGGCGGCCCTGCGGAGGCGTTGGATCAGCCGATAAATGAGAAGCAGTCCCACCATGGCGGCAAACGGAACACCAACGGGCCGGGAAAGGCACATCAGCAGGACCACAGGCATCGCCCAGAGGTACCGGCGGCGGACCACCAGCAGCAAAGCTGCCGCCAGGAGCAGGAGGGTCAGAGGCTCCGCGTACGGAACCTGGAGAATCGCGGACACCGGGAAAGTCGCGAAGAAAACCACACCCCACAAGGCAGCGGCATGCGCAGCTTTGCGCCTAAAGAGGGCGTAGGCAACCAGGGCTGCCCCCACACCCGACAACATGGCTACCAGGGTGAGCGAAGCTGCGGGGCTGAGGCCTGTTATTGCCCCGAGTCCACGGGCCAGGGCTGGAAACAAGGGATAGAACGCCCAGGCGTTCTCCTGGACGTTGCCGGAGTCATCGGTGGGGAGTTCGGACGGGTAGCCGTTGATAACGATTTCGCCATACCAGCGGGCGTCCCAGATGTTGACGAAGTTCCAGTAGTCGGGCTTTGCAGGGAACCAGGGGTTTGGCCCCTGGTGCAGGGCGGCCGCCATAAAGATAAACGCGCCGGCCAGCCGTGAGCCGCAATAGAGCGCAACAACCTGCAACCACCACGGCCACCCACGGAACACATCGCCCGCGCGCCCCGCCGCCTGGCTGATCCTTGTTGTCAGGCCCGCCCGGGTACCCGTGGCTGCACTCAAAGTGTGCCCTCGGCCTTTTCCCGCTCAGGCCGGGACATGGTTGGAGGCCGATCGCCGTGAGCCTCCAGTGCCACGGCTTCGGCCTCATCAGCGGCCCCCGCGGAGGCCCGCTGGGACTGCTCGGCCTCAAGCAGCCGAGTCCGGAGCCGTTCCAGTTCCGCTTCCTTGGCTGCCAGCTGGTCCCTCAACTCATCCAGTACCTGGTCCACCTGGTCCATGCGGTAGCCCCGCAGGCCAAGGGAAAACCGGACCCTGTCGACGTCGGCCGGGTTCGCTTCTGCCGGCAACAGGACCGGCGGAAGGTTCGCCACCGGCTGTTCGAACCCGCCGTCAAGAAGTCCACGGTCAGAATGTCCTTCGTCAGGCAGCCCGGTGCTTCCACCGGTCCCGGTCCGGGTACGGCTGAACAATGTGCCGGCCTTGCCGCCGGCACCGGCCCAGGCGGCCACACCGATCAGCACGATGGCAAGAAAAACCAGAAAATAGCTCACATGATCCATCGTGCCAGATTGCTTTGACGCCAGAGCTCACTTGGCTATTCGGGCCGCTGTTCCCCATTGGTTGACGGCGCGAGGACCGTGCCGTGCAACACCAGGTCCACCGCTTCGGCCGGATCATCAACGAGTTGGATCAGGTCCAGGTCCTTCTCGGAAACCATTCCTTCCGCCACCAGGGTGCCCCTGATCCACTCGATCATCGGCCCCCAAAATGCGACGCCGAGGAGGACAATCGGGAACGAGGTCACTTTCCGCGTCTGGACGAGCACCATGGCTTCAAAGAGTTCATCCAGCGTCCCCAGGCCTCCGGGGAGGACGATGAACCCTTGGGCGTATTTGACGAACATGGTCTTCCGGGCGAAAAAGTACCGGAAGTTGATGCCCAGGTCCACCCATTGGTTGAGTCCCTGCTCGAAGGGCAATTCGATGCCCAGGCCCACAGATACACCGTTACCTTCCACGGTGCCCCTGTTGGCTGCCTCCATGGACCCCGGACCGCCGCCCGTGATCACCGCTACACCGGCAGCCGCCAGTTTCCGGCCCACCTCGACACCCATTTCGTAGTACGGGCTGCCGGGTTTGGTCCTTGCTGAACCGAAGACGCTGACCGCCGGCCCCAGGTCCGCGAGCGCCCCGAATCCTTCAACGAATTCGCTCTGGATCCGCATCACGCGCCATGGATCCGTATGGACGAACTGCCCGGGACCCTTGCTGTCCAGCAAATGCTGGTCCGACATTTCCACCGCTGCCTGTTTGCGGCGAAGTTCAAGGGGCCCCTTGCGGCGTGGCTGGGCAGTTTTGGCCGGGTCTGCGTTGATGCTCATCACCCAAGGCTAACGCCAAGGCGGCACGCTGGCGGCAGGTATCTCTTGAATCACGATCCGCGGCAACTTGGCGTGATTCCCGTCATAGGCGGGGTTTGTTCGCTAGATTCTTCTTATGACTACTCATGTGCCCGGCGATGCGCTCGTCTCCCTGAATGGTGTCAACAAACATTACGGTCAGCTTCACGTGTTGAAGGACATCGATCTCCACGTCCGCAAGGGCGAAGTGGTTGTTGTTATTGGCCCTTCCGGTTCGGGCAAGTCGACTCTGTGCCGCGCCATCAACCGCCTCGAAACGATTGAAGGCGGAACCATCAGTATTGATGGAAAAGTCCTTCCGGAGGAAGGAAAGGAACTCGCCCGCCTCCGGGCCGACGTCGGCATGGTGTTCCAGTCGTTCAACCTGTTTGCCCATAAAACCATCCTGGAGAACGTGACCCTGGGCCCGATCAAGGTCAAGGGTGTTCCCAAGGCCCAGGCTGACAAGGAAGCCATGGCTCTCCTTGAGCGGGTCGGC
The DNA here is from genome assembly GCF_026427775.1 of Arthrobacter sp. CDRTa11. Taxonomy (NCBI): domain Bacteria; kingdom Bacillati; phylum Actinomycetota; class Actinomycetes; order Micrococcales; family Micrococcaceae; genus Arthrobacter; species Arthrobacter sp. CDRTa11. The sequence goes on from NZ_CP044532.1 coordinate 3,624,178, forward strand.
GTAGGCCACCAGGCCCCTAAGCTGCCCGCCCAGCTGTCCGGCGGCCAGCAGCAGCGTGTTGCCATTGCCCGTGCATTGGCCATGAAGCCCAAGGTCATGCTTTTTGACGAGCCCACCTCCGCCCTTGACCCGGAAATGATCAATGAAGTGCTCGACGTCATGATCCAGCTGGCCAAGGAGGGCATGACCATGATCGTGGTCACCCACGAGATGGGCTTCGCCCGCAAGGCAGCGGACCGCGTGGTGTTTATGGCAGACGGCCAGATCGTCGAGGACGCAACGCCCGAAGAGTTCTTCACCAATCCCCAGAGCAGCCGGGCCAAGGACTTCCTGTCCAAGCTTCTTACGCACTGACGCAGTCAGAGTTCGCACCCAGGCCGTCCCAGGCGGCCGCCCAATGAAAGGAATGTCATGAAGGCATTTTTGACCCGGAGGAAATCCCTCCTGGTAGCAGCATCCGCAGCCCTGGCGCTGTCACTGAGCGCATGCGGCGGCGGAACCGGCACCACCAGCGACCCCACCGTCGCCGCGACTCCGACGTTCGCGGCAGGGAGCACCATGGAAAAGCTCTCCAAGGCCGGAACCATCAAGATCGGCACCAAGTACGACCAGCCGCTGTTCGGCCAGGTGGGCCTGGACGGAAAGCCCATTGGCTTTGACGTCGAGATCGGAAAGCTGATCGCTGCGAAGCTCGGAATTGCCGCAGACAAGATTGAATGGTCCGAAACCGTATCGGCCAACCGCGAACCGTTCATCCAGCAGGGCCGCGTTGACCTGGTCATCGCCACGTACACCATCAATGACAGGCGCAAGGAAGTCGTCAGCTTCGCCGGCCCGTATTACGAAGCCGGCCAGGCCCTGATGGTCAACAAGGACAACGACGCCATCAAGAAGCCGGAGGACGTCAAGGGCAAGAAGGTTTGTTCTGTGACCGGCTCCACCCCCGCTGCCACCATCGTTGAGAAGTACGGAGCAGAGCTTGTTCCGGCCGCCACCTATTCAGCTTGCCTGGAACCCCTCCGCAACAAGCAGGTCGAGGCCATCACTACTGACAACGTGATCCTGGCCGGGTTTGTAGACAAGGAGCCCGAGGCGTTCAAGCTTGCCTCGGATGAGACGTTCACCAAGGAGCCCTACGGCATTGGCCTGAAGAAGGAAGACACCGAATTCCGCAACTGGATCAACGACCAGCTGGAGGAGTTCGCAAAGGACGGGTCGTACAAGAAGGCCTGGGAAGCAACTGCCGGCGAGGTCATCAAGACTGCCCCGGAGCTTCCTGAGATCAACCGCTACTAACTAACAGCAGGCGGTTGCCGGAGTCCGCTCCCCGCGGCTCCGGCAACCGCCGCTGCCATCTTCGCTCCGTCCACGACACCAGCCGAAGGACCCCATGGACGCTATTCTCGAAAACCTGCCGCTTTACTGGGAGGGCCTTCTCCGGACCCTGTTCCTGTCTACTGTGTCCGGAGTGATCGCCCTCGTGTTGGGGACGTTGCTGGCCGCAGCCAGGGTTTCTCCTGTCGCCGCCCTGCGTGGCTTCAGCATGACCTATGTTGAAGTCCTCCGAAACACCCCCCTGACCATTGCCTTTTTCTTTGCCGCTATTGTGCTCCCCCGTCTTGGAGTGACGTTCGAGCAGTTTGAAGTGGCAGCAATCATCGCCCTCAGTGCCTACACCGCAGCCTTCATCGCTGAAGCTGTCCGCTCCGGTGTTAACAGCGTTCCTGTTGGGCAGGCCGAGGCTGCCCGCAGCATCGGAATGAAGTTCAGCCAGGTGCTGTCCCTCATCATCCTGCCGCAGGCACTTCGCACCGTCATTCCACCATTGATCAACATCCTGATCGCCCTCGTAAAGAACTCGTCCGTTGCCGGTGCCTTCTTTGTGCTGGAGCTGTTCGGCTACGGCAGGCAGCTTGCCAACACCTATGGTGACCAGGTGCTGGCCGTACTGCTCGGCGTTGCGTTCTTCTACCTCCTGCTTACCGTTCCGCTCGGTATCCTGGCCAGCACCGTCGAAAAAAAGGTGGCGATTTCCCGATGAGCTCAGTTCTTTATGACGTCCCGGGCCCCAAGGCACGCAGGGTTTCCCTCATCGGGTCAATCGTGGGCTCGCTGCTGATCCTTGGCCTGCTCGCCTTGATCATCACCACCCTCGCCCAGCAAGGAATTTTCGAAGGCCGGCGTTGGGCCATTTTCACCCGTGCAGATGTCTGGATGTTGCTCGGGAACGGTATCGGAGCAACCCTCAGCGCCGCCGCCATCGCAGCGATCATCGCATTTCCCCTGGGTCTGATGCTCTGCCTCCTGAGGATCTCGGACGCCGCAGCTGTCCGCATTCCCACACGTGTTGTGCTGGAGTTCCTGCGTGGTATGCCCGTTGTGCTGATGATGTTCTTCGTTTTGCTGGTCTTTGGCACCAACCCGTTCATCGCCGTGGTGTCCGGCCTGGTCCTCTACAACGCCGCCGTCTTCTCGGAGATCATCCGTGCCGGCATTCAGTCACTGCCCAAGGGCCAGCGTGAGGCAGGCCTGACCATCGGACTGACCAGCTTCCAGTCACGCATGCTCATCGAACTGCCGCAGGCTGTCCGCCGGATGATGCCATCGCTGGTGGCCCAGCTGGTGGTGCTCCTGAAGGACACGTCCCTTGGGTACATCGTGGCCTATGGCGAACTGCTCCGGGCCGTGCAGGTCATGGCGGACTTCCTGGGAACGGCATTCCTGTTCCCGATCTTCTTCGTGGCAGCAGCCATCTACATCGCGATCAACATCTGCGTTTCACGGATCGCCGTGTGGATCGAACACCGTGGCACCAAGAAGGCAGCCGGCGGCGTGGCAAAGGCTGAGCCTGAGCCCATCGAAGCCGCAGTTCCGTAAGCAGTCATTCAATATGGGAGGGGCCGGATCCATCCAGGATCCGGCCCCTCCCACGTATAAAAGGGATCAGTCGTTCAGGCTGTCAGCCAGGTCCGCAACGCCCGCAGGCATTTCCGGATTGCGTCGGCGTCCACGTGCTCGTTGTCCTTGTGGGCCAGCAGCGGGTCGCCCGGACCAAAGTTCACCGCTGGAATGCCCAGTGCACTGAACCGCGCGACGTCGGTCCAGCCGTATTTCGGTTTCGGCTCGGCTCCGACGGCTGCCACGAAGGATGCGGCTGCCGGGTGGTTCAGTCCGGGACGTGCGCCTGCAGCGCTGTCCGTCCGTACTACGTCAAAACCTTCCAGGAGGTTCCGCACATGGGCCTCAGCCTGGTCCGGGGATTTGTCCGGGGCGAAGCGGTAGTTGATCACCACCACACACCGGTCCGGAATCACGTTGCCTGCAGTGCCGCCGTGGATTTTCACGGCATTGAGGCTCTCACGGTAATCGAGCCCGTCAACATTGATGGTGGCCGGCTGGTATTCAGCCAACCGGTCAAGGATGGGCGCCGCGGCGTGGATGGCATTGCTTCCCATCCAGGCCCGGGCAGAATGCGCGGCTTCGCCGATGGTGGTTGCTTCCAGCCGCATGGTGCCGTTACACCCGCCCTCCACCGTGCCGTCGGTGGGCTCCAACAGTATGGCGAAGTCGCCGTTCAGCAGCCCGCCGTGGTTACGGACAAGGCGGCCCAGACCGCTCTTCACCGCCTCCACTTCCTCGTGGTCATAGAAAACAAACGTGACATCCCGTTTCGGTTCCGCCCCGCCGTCGAACAGGGTGGCAGCCAGGGCTAACTGCACTGCAACGCCGCCCTTCATGTCTGTGGCCCCACGTCCGTACAGGACGCCCTCGCCGGGAATGCCGGAGTCCCAGGTGGAGGGAACCGTGCCCCGCGCACCGAATGTGACCGGCAAGGGCACCGTGTCCAGGTGGCCGGCAAGGATGACCCGTTCGCTCCGGCCCAGCTCTGTCCGCGCGATCAACGAATCACCATCACGCACCACGTGGAGCTGCGGGATGCCCCGCAGTGCGGTTTCGACGGCGTCAGCCAGCTCAGTTTCGTTTCCGGACACACTGTTCATGTCCATCACGGCTGCGGTCAGCAGGGCTACATCCTGACGGAGGTTCAGGGGCTTGGTGGCGGGCTCGGAGGCGGTTTCGGCAGTCACCATGACAGTCTAGTTCGAACCCGGGCCCGGGCTCTCGATAGACTGGGGCAATGACTGAGACCGCTACCTCCGCTGTGCCCGAAAACCAGAACCCAACCCTTGAGGCCCGTTCCGCCTACGGCTTCGGGCTGGCCACCATCGCGACCGCCACAGGCAAAGAAAATAGCCAGGCCACTGTCCTTGATGTCTGGTTCCCGGCACCTGCCCTCGGGGTTGCCGCAGAAAAGCTGCGCGCCGTGGAAAACGCTGATGAAAACCTGGCCCAGCTTGCAGAGAGCGGCGCCGACGCCGACCGCGGCACCGAGCAGAAAGTCGTCTTCGTCCAGATCAACCTCGACGAAGCCCCGGCCGACACCGCGGACGCCTACCTCAGGCTGCACCTTCTCTCCCACCGCCTGGTCCGGCCCAACAGCATCAACCTCGACGGCGTGTTCGGCAAGCTCCCGAATGTTGTATGGACCAACTTTGGCCCCGCCGCTGTGGAGGGCTTTGAACTCACCCGGGCACGCTTGCGCCGCCGTGGCGCCGTCACCGTCTATGGGATCGACAAATTCCCGCGCATGGTGGACTACGTTGTCCCCTCAGGTGTACGGATCGCCGACGCCGACCGTGTCCGTCTGGGTGCCCACCTGGCCGAGGGGACCACCGTTATGCACGAAGGGTTTGTGAACTTCAACGCGGGAACCCTGGGAACCTCCATGGTGGAAGGCCGCATCTCTGCAGGTGTGGTGGCCGGTGACGGCAGCGACGTTGGCGGCGGCGCCTCGATCATGGGCACTCTTTCCGGCGGCGGCAAGGAGAAAATCGCCATCGGTGAGCGCGTCCTCCTGGGTGCCAACTCCGGCGTCGGCATCAGCATCGGCGATGACTCGGTGGTCGAGGCCGGACTCTACGTCACGGCAGGAACACGCGTTCGTGTGCCGGGCCCCAAGGACGAGGTGGGCGAGGATACCACCAAGATCGTCAAAGCCATCGAGCTCTCAGGGGTCCCCAACCTGCTGTTCCGCCGCAACTCCACCACCGGCGCTGTGGAGGCCCTGCCGCGCAAGGGCCAGACGGTGGAACTCAACACCGCCCTGCACGCCAACTGACAGCTCGGTGACTCAGGGACGGGGCCTCCGGCGGCCTGTGGTGCTGCTCCTCACGCTGACCCTGGTGGGCGGCGGGGTGTACACAGCTGTCACTTTCCTGCAGCGCTCCGAGACCTTGGTTTCGGAGCGCTGCACGGCCGTGGTGGGTTCACAGTCCGCGGAACTGGCCACGGACCAGGCCGTCAACGCCTCGCTGATCACTGCCGTTGCCGTACAACGGGGCCTTCCGCCACGCGCCGCCAGCATCGCCCTGGCTACGGCCATGCAGGAGTCAAAGCTGCGTAACATCAACCACGGCGACCAGGCCGGGCCCGATTCCCGGGGGCTCTTCCAGCAGCGGCCATCCCAAGGGTGGGGAACGGAAGCCCAGGTCATGGATCCCTACTATGCAGCCAACGCTTTCTACGACGCGCTGGAGAAGATCCCGGACTATCAGTCCCTGGAAATTACCGACGCTGCCCAGCGGGTACAGCGTTCCGCCTACCCGCGCGCTTATGCCGAACATGAGGGCATGGGCCGCTCGTTCGCCTCCGGCTTCACCGGCCAAACGCCGGGTGCTGTGCACTGCACGCTGCGGGCGCCCATCGATGCAGGCGATCCGGCCGCAGTAGCTTCGGAGCTGGAACTGGCCTATGGGACGCTGGGGACGGCCACGGATGGGCAGAGCCTGCTGGTGGAAGCCAGCGGCAGCCAGGCCTGGTCCCTGGCACAATGGGCTGTGGCCAATGCCAAGGACTTTGAAGTAACCCAGGTGGATGTCGAGGGGCACAGCTGGAACCGTAATGCCAAGGACGGCTGGCAGGATTCGGACGCGGCGCCAGGCCAAGTCAGGATCACCGTGTCGCCGGTGGCCTCCGAAAACTAACGCCGTGGTCAGTGCCGGCTAGACCAACATTTCCACGACAGGCTGGACGTAGCTACGGAAAAGGTCAGGCTGTGAGATCAGGTCATGGCTCATAATGATCTTGTCCGGTTCCAGGTACCAGGCCCGCTGTTCGTTGAGCGGCAGTTCGATGATGGTCAGGCTGAAGTCCCGGGAACTCCGCCCCACCTCCATCAGCCGGTCATCCACCAGGTCATCCAGCAGCAAGTCCGATCCACTGGCAACACGTTCCGCTTCCAGTTCCGCATATTCACTGCGGCGCTCCCGTACCCAGGTCAGGGCAGAGCCGAAATGCGCCTGCAGGACCCGCTGCAGGGCAGGGGAATTACCGAACGCGGCAAATTCCGGCGGAGATAACTCGGGGGACATCTTTGGATGGGCCTTGAGCAGTTGATCCCACCAGGCTTCCCACTCGGTCTTCAAGGCGGCGAGTCCGCCCACTTCGGCGGTGAGATGGCTATGGTCAGCGTGGTGTACTTTCGGGGCCGCATGTGACAGCGCCGGACGGCCGGCGCCGTCGAGACCGGCGGCGTCACGCACGTACAGCGCGATCATCATCGGGCCGGATGTGTCCATGGTGATCTTCCAGCCTGAACCGCCTGCTTGATGCATTCCAATTCCTCCCGTGGCGTGCCTGCACCGGGCTTGCTTGTCCGGATCCCGTCCCCCGGCTCCCAGTCTATTCCCGAAGCCCCCGGACGGTAATGGCCGGGGCGGCAGCGAGTGCTTCAACGTGCCGCTCCAGGACGTCCCGGCACATCCCGGCGGTCATCCACTCGGGTTGGAGCAGGGCATGCATGCACAGGCCGTCGAGGGTTGCCAGGAGCCGCTCGGCCTCAATGACGAGGCTCTCCCGCCCGCCGCCGTCGTCCGCCATCACGGCAATAATCACCTGGCCGATGATGACGGCCACCTCCCGGTGGCTTCGGTCCGCTTCCGCCGCGAGGAAGGGCCGGATTCTGGCTGCGTTCTTGAACGCCATCCAGGCGCACGCCTCCACCGCCCGACTTTCATCGACCGGCAGTAATTCACCCAGCAGGGTTAAAACAGCTTCGTTTTGCTGCACCGCTCCGTGAGCACTCGCGAGGACGGCTGGCAGGGCCTCCCCCAAACGGAAAAGGATGCGGTCCACCACTGTCGCAAACGAGTAGGTGAGGAGCTCTTCGCTGCCGGCAAAGTAGTGCCTGACCGATCCCACCGCCAGGCCTGCCTCGTCCGCCACCTCACGGAGTGAAACACGCTCCAAACCGTCCACTGCGATGATCCTGAAGACAGCCTCTACGACTTCACTGCGCCGGGCTTCGGCATCCACGATTTTTGGCACTCCTTTTTTTAGCACAGCTGTGCTCTATCCCGCCGGTGTGGCGGCGGCGTGTTCCCGCTTTTCGACGCTTCAGGCAGATGCCCTCCCCTATCCGGCATTCGGAACACCGGACACCCCGGCCCCTAAGTGGGATAGCGTTGAGATCATGAAAATTTTGGTCACTGGTGGCACCGGGTATATCGGCTCGCACACAGTTTTGTCCCTGCAGGAAGCCGGCCATGACGTGGTGGTCATCGATAACCTGGTGAACTCCAGCGAGGAGTCGCTGCGGCGTGTTGCCGAACTCACCGGGAAAACGGCCGAATTCCATAACGTGGACCTCGTGGACGAGGCCGCGGTGGACGGAGTTTTTTCGGCCAATGCCATTGACGCGGTCATCCACTTTGCCGGCCTGAAGGCGGTGGGCGAGTCCGTGCGTGAGCCGCTGAAGTACTACTACAACAACCTGGTGGGCACCCTGAACCTGATCCGGGTCATGGACCGCCACGACGTCCGGTCGATCGTCTTCAGCTCCTCGGCCACGGTTTACGGCGAACACAACCCGGTCCCCTACGTCGAGAAGATGGAAATCGGGGCCAACAATCCTTACGGCCGGACCAAGGAACAGATCGAAGACATCCTCGCGGACCTTGGCGCCGCGGACACCCGTTGGCACATCGCCCTGCTCAGGTACTTCAACCCGGTGGGCGCCCACCCCTCCGGCAGGATCGGCGAGGATCCGCAGGGCATCCCGAACAACCTGGTCCCGTTCATTGCACAGGTGGCCGTGGGCCGGCGCGAAAAGCTGATGGTGTTCGGCGGCGACTACGATACCCCCGACGGCACCTGCCTGCGCGACTACATCCACGTCGTGGACCTCGCCGACGGCCACGTGGCAGCCCTGAATCATGTAGCTGACCGGAGCGGTGTGTTCCGCTGGAACCTCGGCTCCGGCAAGGGCTCCTCCGTGCTGGAGGTGCTGCGCTCCTTTGAGAAGGCTGTCGGAAAGCCCATCCCCTATGAAGTAACCGGCCGCCGCGCCGGCGACCTGCCGGCATTCTGGGCCGACGCCGCCTCCGCACTCGCCGACCTGAGCTGGTCCACCACCAAAACGGTGGACCAGATGTGCGAGGACCACTGGCGCTGGCAGAAGAACAACCCCCTCGGCTATGGCTCCTGACTGACAACAACTCAGGAGGACATAACGACGGCGTCCGCCCACCTGTGGAAGGTGGGCGGACGCCGTCGTACTGGCTGGCTTACGGGAGCCGGTGGGGATTAGCGGACGGGGTAGTCGCGCTCCGGCTCACCGATGTACAGCTGGCGCGGGCGGCCGATCTTGGTGTTGGGATCGCTGATCATTTCACGCCACTGGGCAATCCAGCCCGGCAGGCGGCCGATGGCGAACAGCACGGTGAACATCTTCTCCGGGAAGCCCATGGCCTTGTAGATCAGTCCCGTGTAGAAGTCGACGTTGGGGTAAAGCTTGCGCTGGATGAAGTAGTCGTCATTGAGCGCCTTCTCCTCAAGCCGCATGGCGATGTCCAGGAGTTCGTCGTTGCCGCCGAGCTTCGTGAGGATTTCGTGGGCCGTGGCCTTGACGATCTTGGCCCGCGGATCGTAGTTCTTGTACACGCGGTGTCCGAAGCCCATCAGGCGGACACCGTCTTCTTTGTTCTTGACCTTCTCCATGTAGTCCTCGGGCTTGGTGCCGTCGGCCTGGATCTGGCGGAGCATCTTGAGCACGGCTTCGTTCGCGCCGCCGTGTGCGGGACCGAAGAGCGCGTTGATGCCGGCTGACACCGAAGCAAACAGGTTGGCGTTGGAGGAGCCCACCAGGCGCACCGTGGAGGTGGAACAGTTCTGTTCGTGGTCAGCATGCAGGATCAGCAGGAGATCCAACGCCTTGGCGATGACCGGATCAACCTCGTAATGCTCTGCGGGAAGGCCGAAGCTGAGGCGCAGGAAGTTTTCCACCAGGTTGTGCGAGTTGTCCGGGTAGAGCATGGGCTGGCCGATGCTCTTCTTGAGCGCGTAGGCAGCGATGACCGGCATCTTGGCCATCAGGCGGATGGTGGAAACCTCCACCTGATCGGCGTTGAACGGGTCAAGCGAGTCCTGGTAGAACGTGGACAGCGCCGATACAGCCGACGAAAGGACAGGCATGGGGTGCGCATCGCGCGGGAACCCGCCGAAGAAGCCCTTGAGTTCTTCGTGCAGCAGCGTGTGACGGCGGATCTTCTGGTCGAACGCTTCCAGTTCCACGGTGGTGGGAAGGTTGCCGTAGATCAGCAGGTAGGAAACTTCGAGAAAGCTGGAGTGCTGCGCCAACTGCTCGATGGGGTATCCCCGGTAACGCAGGATGCCCGCATCGCCGTCGATGTAGGTGATAGCAGAGGTTGTTGCCGCTGTGTTCATAAAGCCGGGGTCAAAGGCGACTGCACCCGTCTGCTTCAGCAGCTTGGAAACGTCGTAACCTTCGTTTCCTTCAATAACCTGGATGCGCGGGAGCTTGAGCTCGCCTCCTGCATGGAGCAGGGTTGCGCTGTTGGTCTCAGTCATGGAGTCCCCTTCATGAGGCGTCTGGGCCTCTGTCGAAAGCTTGATCCAACATCCGGTGAGCCGCGCACTGACCCTGTAAGCACAGGATTCCAACACCCGGGCTGCCTTCTTGTAGAAAGCCACCATCGATAGTCACTTAAAAAGTACCCGCTCCTTGGCGGGTGTCACTAATCGGTGTCCTTCAAACATGCCCTAAAATAGGCTGGTTGTGGCGCGAGTCACATGATTGTTACGGTGCCGTAGCCAGCCGCGCCACCGCAGCATCAATCCGTTCATCCGAACCGGTCAACGCCACCCGGATGAATCCGTTGCCTGCCTCGCCGTAAAAGACGCCAGGCCCCACCACGATGCCACGCTCGGCAAGGCGGCCCACGGTATCCCACGTGTCCTCGCCGGCGGTGGACCAGAGGTAAAGGCCGGCGTCGGAGTCTTTGATCTCCAGTCCAAAATTCCGCAATGCCGGCAGGAGCCGCTCCCGGCGGCCGCGGTAGAGGTCCTTCTGGACCTGGACATGAAGGTCGTCACCCAATGCCACCCGCATCGCTTCCTGGACGGGGTAGGGCACAATCATGCCGGCGTGCTTTCGGCTGTTGACCAGATTGGCCATGATGACCGGATCCCCGGCGACGAAGGCCGCACGGTACCCCGCCAAATTGGACTGCTTGCTCAGCGAATACACCGCCAGAAGTCCCTCATGGGAGCCGCCTGCGATCCGCGGATCCAGAATGCTGGGTACCGGCTCGCCGCCGCGCTGGACATCCCAGGCGCCCCAGCCCAGTTCGGCGTAGCACTCGTCAGAGGCCACCACGGCGCCCAGCTCCCGCGCCTGCGCCACCAACAACCTCAAGGACTCCACGTCCCTGACGCTTCCGGTGGGGTTTCCGGGCGAATTCACCCAGATCAGGCGCACGCTGGAAAGGGTGGCGGCGTCGAGTTCGTCGAGGTTGTCCGTGGCCACGGAGGTTACGCCGGCAAGGGTGGCACCGATGTCATAGGTGGGGTAGGCGACTTGCGGGCGTACCACGACGTCGCCGGGCTTGAGCCCCAGCAGGAGCGGCAGCCAGGCAACCAGTTCCTTTGAACCCACCGTGGGCATGACGTTTTTTGGATCCAGGCCAGGAACGCCACGCCGGCGCCCAAACCAGGCCGCGATGGCTTCCCGCAGTGGTGCGGTGCCGTGGACTGTGGGGTAGCCGGCAGCGTTGGCTGCGGCCTGGAGCGCTTCCTGGATCACGGTGGGCGTGGGATCCACGGGCGTACCAATGGAGAGGTTCACTGCCCCGCCCGGGTGTTCCGAAGCCTTGGCCAGATAGGGCGCCAATGCCTCCCAAGGGTAATCGGGCAGGCTGAGGCCAAAACTACTCAACGCGGCGGTCACCAGGACGTCCGGCTCAGTGGTCTTGGTTCTGCGGCGGCAGGGCGGCAATCATCGGGTGGTCCTTGCCCGTGTTGCCCACCTTGGCGGCACCGCCCGGGGATCCCAGATCGTCGAAGAATTCCACGTTGGCTTTGTAGTAGTCCGCCCACTCGTCGGGGGTGTCGTCCTCGTAGTAGATGGCCTCCACCGGGCACACCGGTTCACAGGCACCGCAGTCGACGCACTCATCCGGATGGATGTACAGCGAACGCTCACCCTCGTAGATGCAGTCGACCGGGCACTCTTCAATACATGCCTTGTCCTTGACATCTACACACGGCTGCGCGATTACGTACGTCACGTCCCTTGCCTCTCCACTTCGTTTCCGGCGACCCGCCGGCTCTTGCTTCCGGCACTATGCCCGGACTGTTGATTTCTGAGCCTATTATCTCCCAGCCCATTCCTGCGAACCTAGCGGGCCGCCTAGTATGAACTGGTGAGTCTGAGCACGCCTTCGCCCCGGGAGTTCCTGGCAGCGGCCGCACCCGGTACCAGGGTGGTGGTTCGCTACCGGATCGATGGCGGACTGACCGACGCGCTGGGTTACCTGCTGGGCACCTCCGACGGCGACTGCACCGTCCGCACCCGGCAGTCCGACGTCGTTATTCCGCTCGATCTGGTGACCGCCGCGAAGGAAGTGCCGCCAGCGCCCGAGCGCCGCCGGCCCGCGCACTGAGGGCTCCCGTCACTTCGCAGAGGCTGTCCGTGCGGACCGAGGCCGGACTTCACTGTGCAGTCCGGTACGTGCCAAGGGCCTGGTGCACCATCCTCACAAACTCTCCCGGTGCCCGGCCTCTTCCCGCAAATCTCTGGACATGATCTCAATGATGGAGCCGGACTGTGGCCGGATCCTTGCCACCAGGACCTGCAGGGCCTTTTCCCGTGCAGCAGGAAAGCGGCCACGCAGATCCGAAAGTTGCACCAGGCCCTGTTTGACCGCAGATTCTGCAATGGTCAAGCCCTCGAGCGGCGGCAGGCAGCGCAGCGATTGGCACACGATGTCCAGATGGGTCAGCGGTAGGTTGCTTCGATGCACCACACAACCCTCAATTTGCCTGCCATGCGTGGCGGCAAGATGCGGCTTGTCCGGCCTTTTCACCACCCAAAGCCCCGCCTCGAAGGCAGCCGTGACACATCCGGGAACTGCATGGTGGCGGCCGGCATGAACCACCCAGGGCCCCGGGCAGCGCATAAACACCCCTGGCCACCCTCTGAATGGAGGTGTCCAACAGACCGGCTTCAACCAACCGTCGGGATACGCCCGCCTGCCTGAGGGAGTTGATGCTGGCGGCTCCACCGAGGCCGGTCAGCACGTCAGTAACTGTTCGCATGGGTAGATGGTGCCTCTCCCGGGATACCGGCGCACCGGCAAAGAGCGGCCATGTGGACAACGTCCGGGCGCACCGACGGCGGGGCTGAGTGCGCCCGGACCGTCTCTGCGCATCCAGGGCGCGAGTGACAACGTAGCCCCGTCCCGTCTCCGGGAAAACAAAACTGCCGGCACGACGGCGGGAATCCCGCCTGCCGTGCCGGCAGTCTCAGTACATGGTGTGGAACTAGACCTTGGCGCGTGCCCGGTTGGCCTTGGCGCGCTCGTTCGTGTCCAGGATGAGCTTGCGGATACGGATCGACTCAGGGGTCACTTCTACACACTCGTCTTCGCGGGCGAATTCGAGGGACTCTTCGAGCGTGAGGTCGCGCGGCGGCGTCAGGTTCTCGAAGGTGTCGGAGGAAGCGGCACGCATGTTGGTGAGCTTCTTTTCCTTAGTGATGTTCACGTCCATGTCGTCGGCGCGGGAGTTCTCGCCGACGATCATGCCTTCGTAGACCTCGGATGTGGGCTTCACGAAGAAGGACCCCCGCTCCTGCAGGTTGATCATGGCGAACGGCGTTACTACACCCGCACGGTCAGCAATCATGGATCCGTTGGTGCGGTACTCGATCGGACCGGCCCAGGGCTCGTAGCCCTCGGAGATGGAAGCCGCGATGCCAGCGCCACGGGTGTCGGTGAGGAACTTGGTGCGGAAACCAATCAGGCCGCGGGCCGGAACGATGAATTCCATCCGGCACCAGCCGGTGCCGTGGTTGGCCATGTTGGTCATACGGCCCTTGCGGGCAGCCATCAGCTGGGTCACGGCGCCGAGGTACTCTTCCGGCACGTCGATGGTCATGTGCTCCATCGGCTCGTGGACCTTGCCGTCGATGGTCTTGGTGACAACCTGCGGCTTGCCCACGGTCAGCTCGAAGCCTTCGCGGCGCATCTGCTCAACCAGGATGGCCAGGGCGAGTTCGCCACGGCCCTGGACTTCCCAGGCGTCCGGACGCTCGGTGGGCAGAACCTTGATGGAGACGTTACCGATCAGTTCCTTGTCCAGACGGTCCTTCACCTGGCGTGCGGTGACCTTGGCTCCCTTGACCTTGCCGGCCAGCGGCGAGGTGTTGATACCGATGGTCATCGAGATCGCGGGATCGTCAACGGTAATGAGCGGCAGCGGCTGCGGGTTGTCGGCGTCGGTCAGGGTCTCACCAATGGTGATTTCCTCGATACCGGCAACAGCCACGATCTCACCAGGACCGGCAGACTCAGTGGGCACACGGTCCAGTGCCTTGGTGGCAAGGAGTTCGGTGATCTTGACGTTCTTGAGTTCACCGTTGGCGCGCGCCCAGGCAACGGTCTGGCCCTTGCGCAGGGTGCCGTTGTAGATGCGCAGCAGGGCGAGGCGGCCCAGGAACGGTGACGCGTCCAGGTTGGTGACGTGCGCCTGGAGGACGCCGTTCGGGTTGTAAGTGGGCGCCGGGATGTGCTCGATGATGGTCTGGAACAGCGGTTCCAGGTCCTCATTCTCGGGCGCGGTGCCATCGGCTGGCTGCTCGAGGGAGGCGCGGCCTACCTTGGCGGCTGCGTAGACGACCGGAACTTCGAGGATCTTGTCCAGGTCAAGGTCCGGAACTTCGTCGGCAAGGTCAGAGGCGAGGCCCAGGAGCAGGTCCATGGACTCGTGGACGACTTCCTCGATGCGCGCGTCAGGACGGTCAGTCTTGTTGACCAGCAGGATGACGGGCAGGTGCGCGGCCAGGGCCTTGCGCAGCACAAACCGGGTCTGGGGCAGCGGGCCCTCGGAAGCGTCAACCAGGAGGACGACACCGTCGACCATGGACAGGCCGCGCTCCACCTCGCCGCCGAAGTCGGCGTGGCCGGGGGTGTCGATCACGTTGATGGTGATGGTTTCGCCCTTGGAGGACGGTCCGTTGTAGGCCACGGTGGTGTTCTTGGCCAGGATGGTGATGCCCTTTTCGCGCTCCAGGTCACCGGAGTCCATCACGCGGTCCTCGAGGTGGTTGTGCTCGGCAAAGGAGTTGGTCTGCTTGAGCATGGCATCGACCAGCGTGGTCTTGCCGTGGTCAACGTGGGCCACAATCGCGACGTTGCGCAGGTCACTGCGCGATGCAGTGGCTACCGCGGTGTTGGTGGTGGTTTCAGACATGCGTAATGGCTCGATTCAGTGGTGAAGTCAGCTGTTGTATCGCGACATTTCCAACTGGAACGCACGACGGATTAGTCCCTTAGCACAGGGCACCTTCCCCCATTCTAGCCGCTGAGCCATTTATTGGCCTAAAAATCCCAGATCAGCTGTGCGGCTCCGGAGGCCCATTCCGGACCGGCCGGCTCAAAGCGTGAGCAAAGTCACTGGTTTTTCTGAACCTGATGCCCCATCATTGCTGTGACTACTAGTGCAAGCTCCGGAGTATATAGATGCGAAAAGCCTCGGCTATTGCCCGCTTTGTTGCATCTGGAATCGCCGCCTGCGCCCTCCTCAGCGGCTGCGGGCAGCCCCTGGAACCACTCGCCGCCGGCGGACCCCTTGCATCCGGACCTCCAGCCTCCGGAATCGCCGTCTCCGGCAGCTCTACAGAAATGCACGGGCCTGGACAGGGGAAGTATGCTGCGCCGGGCGCCGGCACTGCCAAGCTCCAGGCTGGCTCTGTTTACAGAAATCCGGAAAGCGGCCGTGACGAGGTGGTGGTTCCGGACATCGGGAACACCGCCCTCCTTATTGGTGACTCCCAGTCGGAGCCGGCTGATGGCTGGCCGCGACTGGGGCTGGCCGCGGTTGGCTATAAGGTGCATTTTTGCGGACTGGGCGGAACAGGCTTTGCAACCTCCAACGGCAAGACAGGGAACTACGTCGAGGCTCTACTAAGGGGCGACTGGAAGCTTCCCTATGGGTCTCCCCCGCTGATCATTCTGCAAGGTGGCGGAAATGACGCGGCACGTGGAGCCACTGATGCCCAGATCGTGGCACATACCGACCGCCTGATTGCAGTCCTGCGCGAGCGGTACCCCGATGCCCGGATGGCGATGATCGGGACCCTGGCACGGGATGCCCACGACGGCGGCGGCCGCCGCCACGAGGTGGACGCACTTCTGGGAACGGTGGCGGCCAGGCATGGGATGCCGTTTGTGGGGGTGGGCGATTGGCTCACCAAGTACGGCCTCGCCAAGGACCTTGCGGACGCCGTCCACATGAATGCTGCCGGCCGGAAATCCCTCGGCGCTTTGTTGGAAGCCCGGCTGCGGGAGCTGCGGCTGGATGCCCAGCTGAATGGCAAAACAGGTTCGCTGCTTGCGGGGGCCCCTGAGTCCTCCTGGACGGAATAGCGTCCTGCGCTGAATTGCGTTAAGCAGACAGGAAGCCGGTGCCATGCCGGAACCGGCTTCCTGTCCCAAACGCTCCCGGATCCTGCTGTCAGGCGACTTCCGGCGGAAGCATCAGACGGGCTCCGGGGATGGCATTGAGCAGGGCCCTGGTGTATTCCTGCTGCGGCGAATCGAAGACTTCATCCGTGGAACCGGTCTCCACCAAAAGCCCCTTCTCCATCACGCACACGTGATCGGCAATCTGCCGGACGACTGCCAGGTCGTGGGTGATGAACAGGTACGTGAGACCCAGGTTGGACTGCAGGTCGGCCAGGAGATTAAGCACCTGCGCCTGGACCAAAACATCCAGCGCTGACACCGCTTCGTCACAAATGATCACTTCCGGGTCCAAAGCCAGCGCGCGCGCAATGGCCACACGCTGCCGCTGGCCACCGGAGAGCTCATTCGGAAAACGCTGCATGCTGGACTGCGGCAGCGCCACCTGGTCCAGGAGCTCGCGGACCTTTTTCTCCCGGCTGGCCTTGTCCCCGATCTTATGGATCCGTAAGGGTTCTTCGATGGTGCGGAAGATGTTGTACATCGGATCGAGCGAACCGTACGGATCCTGGAAGATGGGCTGCACACGCCGACGGAACTTGAAAAGTTCCGTGCCCTTCAACAGCGAGGTGTCGACGCCGTCAAAAAGGATGGTGCCATCAGTCGGCTTTTCAAGCTGCAACACCATTTTGGCAACCGTCGATTTGCCTGAACCGGACTCCCCCACGATCGCCGTTGTGGTGCCCCTCGTGACGTCAAAGCTCACGCCGTCGACGGCGGCAAAGTCTGAAGACTTTCCCAGCCCCTGACGCAGCTTGTAGACCTTGCGAAGGTCCTTGATCTGCAGGACGTTGTCCTTTGCGGCCGCTTCTGCTGCCGGCGCAAGGAGGTCAGTGGCCTCCACCCCGAGTTCCTTCGCTGCCTGGATACGCCTGCTGGCCAGTGACGGCGCGGATTCGACCAGGCGCTTGGTGTATGGATGTTGCGGATTTTGCAGCAACTCCAGCGACGGGCCGGACTCCACCACCTGCCCCTGGTACATAACCACCACCTTGTCAGCGCGCTCGGCTGCCAGTCCCAGATCATGGGTAATAAGCAGCACGGCCGTGCCGAGGTCAGACGTCATCGTGTCCAGGTGGTCCAGAATCTGCCGCTGCACTGTCACGTCAAGGGCCGACGTCGGCTCATCCGCAATCAGCAACCGCGGCTGGCAGGACAGCCCGATAGCGATCAGGGCGCGCTGACGCATACCGCCGGAAAACTCGTGCGGATACTGCTTCGCCCGCCGGTGCGCGTCCGGCAACCCCGCCTGGGAGAGCACTTTGGCGACGTCGTCGGGTTTGTCTGGCCTCCCATTGGCCTTCAGTGTCTCGCGAACCTGGTAGCCGATCTTCCACACGGGGTTCAGGTTGGACATCGGATCCTGCGGAACCATGCCAATGGTGTTCCCGCGAAGTTCGATCATCCGCGGCTCGGCCGCATGGGCAATGTCCTCGCCGTCGAGCAGGATTTGCCCCGCTGATACTCGGCCGTTGGGCGGCAGGAGGCCAATAGCGGCAAGGGCGGTGGTGGACTTACCAGAGCCCGACTCGCCGACGATGGCAACCGTCTCGCCGGGCATGATGGTGAGGTGCGCGTTGCGGACAGCCTGAACCTCCCCACTGTCGGTTTTGAAGGTGATGGCCAGGTCACGGATTTCCAGGAGCGGCGTGGGTTCCGTGCGGTCTGCCTCATCGATGCGAATATCTGGAGTTGTCATGGCTGTTTCTCTCATCGCTGACGGCTCTTCGGATCAAGGGCATCACGCACTGCATCGCCGAGCATGATGAAACTCAGGACGGTGATGGACAACGCCGCGGCGGGATAGAGCAAAATCTCCGGCTTGGTTCGAATCGACGCCTGTGCTCCAGCGATGTCATTACCCCAGGACATGATGCTGGGCGGCAACCCGATGCCAAGGAATGACAGTGTGGCCTCAGCCACAATAAAAATGCCCAGGTTCAAGGTGGCGAGCACAATGATGGGAGCCAAAGCATTGGGGAGGACATGCTTAACCAGCGCACCGAACTTTGAAACGCCCAAGGCACGGGCAGCGGTGACGAAATCCGCGTTCCGAACTTCTATTACGGCGCCGCGGGTAATGCGTGCCATTTGTGGCCACGCCAGCAAGGAAATCACCAGGACTGCGGTCCACACGCTCTTGTTTTCGCGTAATGCCGGCAGCTGGGTGATGACCAGCGCGCCAAGGACCAGTGGCAAGGCAAAGAAAATGTCTCCAAGCCGTGCCAGGACCGAGTCCACCCATCCGCCGTAGTAGCCCGCGAGCGCGCCGAGGGTTACCCCAATGATCAGGACGCAAAGCACAGACAACACACCGACGGAGAGCGAGGCCTGCGTTCCGTGGACCACGCGCGAATAGATGTCGCAGCCTTGGAAGGTGAAGCCGAAGGGATGCCCGGCGGTGGGGCCACCTTCCGAATTTGCCAGCTGGCAGTCATCATTTGGCGGCACCGTTGAAATCAACCCAGGGAACAAGGCAACGACAATCAGTGCCAGGATCAGCAGCGACGAAATGATAAACAAAGGACGGCGGCGAAGCTTGCGCCAGGCATCCGCCCAGAGACTCAGCGGCGCCTGATCCGTTTTCAGGGTATCTGTTGCCAGCAGCGGCGTCTCGTCGACTGGTGCTACGAAGTGATTGGTTTTACTGGTCATAGCGAATCCTCGGGTCCAGCCAGGCGTACAGGAGATCAACGAGCAGGTTGGCCACCACAAAGACCAACACCAGCACGCTGACGATGGCAACAACGGTTGGGCCCTCGCTTCGCAAGGTTGCCTGGTAAAGCTTGTTCCCAACGCCAGGAACGTTAAAGATGCCTTCCGTGACAATGGCGCCGCCCATCAGGCCACCCAGGTCTGCACCCAGGAACGTCACCACCGGGATGAGCGAGTTTCGCAGGATGTGCGTCATGACAACCCGTGGCCGGGAAAGGCCCTTGGCGGTGGCGGTGCGCACATAGTCAGCATTCATGCTCTCGCTAACGGAGGCACGGGTCAGCCGGAGCACATACGCAAAGGAGACCAGACCCAGCACCGTGGCTGGCAGCAGCAGGTTGCCCCAGTCAGCATTGGCCCCAACCGTGGGTTTTGCCCACCCTAGCTGGACGCCGAAAACCAGTTGGAAAACGAAGCCAAGGACAAAGGTAGGCACCGCGATGACCACCAGGGACGCCACCAGAACGGTGGAGTCAAACCACTTGCCACGGCGAAGGCCGGCGAAGACGCCGAAAGCTATTCCAAAAACTGCCTCAATAACGAGCGCTTCAACAGCGAGCATTGCCGTCACGGGAAAGATCCGGGCCAAAGAGGCGGCGATGGGTTGGCCCGTGAAGTCGTTGCCCAGGTTAAAGGTGAAAAGGTTCTTCAGAAAGAGTCCGTACTGGACCCAGAAGGGTTCATCGAGGTGGTACTGGCTGCGCAGGGTGTCGATGACTGCCTGCGGGGGCTGGCGGTCGCCAAAGAGCGCCGCAATGGGATCGCCGGGAAGGGCGAACACCATGTAATAGACCAAGAGCGTGGTGCCAAGGAAGACGGGGATCACTTGAAGGAGTCGGCGCAGAATAAAGCGGACCACAGGATCACCGGCCTTCCGGAATGGAAGATATCGGATTCATGTTTGCCTTCCTGCTGCGCAGGCAAATGGGGGCCCGGCCGTGAAACCGGACCCCCATGTGCCTGGCGGCAAGTTAGATCCTGTGGACTACTTGGCCGTGATGTCGAAGTAGCGGATGCCGCCATTCCAGCCGGTTTCGGCCTTCACAACGTTGTTGCTCCACACAATCGGCTTTGCCTGATCCCAGAGGGCCAAGCCGGGGAGGTCCTCGAAAAGGATCTCCTGTGCCGCGTTGAACTTCGCGTTTGCATCTTCGGTGGTCTTGGCTGCCAGGCCCTCCTTAAGGAGCTTGTCGAACTCAGGGTTCGAGTACTTCTCGTAGTTGGAGGATGCATTCGTTGCCCAGACAGGCCCGAGGAAGTTGTACAGGGACGGGTAGTCGCCCTGCCAGCCGGCGCGGGTCAGGCCCGGGAGGGACTGGGACTTGCGCAGGTCCAGGACTTCCGCGAACTTGGCGAAGGGCTGGATTTCCGCCTGGATCCCCAGGTTGTTCTTGAAGCCGTTGGCAACAGCGTCAATCCATTCCTTGTTGCCGCCATCTGTATTGGAGGCAATGAGGAGCGGCTTGGACGAATCGTACGGCTGGATCTTTTCAGCCTGTGCCCAGAGGTCCTTGGCCTTAGCGGCATCAAACTTCAAGGTTTCGCTACCCTTGAGGCCTTCCTTGAAGCCATCAATCACCGGTGGGGCGTACGCCTTGGCCGGAGTGCGGGTTCCGCTGAAGATGACCTTGCAGATTTCCTCGCGGTTGATCGCGTACGACAGCGCCTGGCGGCGGAGCTTGCCTGCTTCACCCTGGAAGTTCGGGTTGTAACCCGGGATGTTCAGGGTGGAGTTGGTGGCAACGGGCTTGGTGGCGTTCCGGTCCGGGAAATCCGTGACATAGGTCTTCAGTGCGTTCGACGGCAGGACATCGGTGACGTCAAGGTTGTCGGACTGCAGGTCCGTGTAGGCGGGGCCCGGGTCGGTGTAGAACTTGAAGGTCACGCCGCCGTTTTGGGCTTCGCGGGGTCCGCTGTAATCAGGGTTCTTGACCAGCGAGATCGACTGGTCATGAACCCAGGCGCCCTCTTTTTCCATCTTGTACGGGCCGTTGCCGACCGGGTTCTCACCGAAGGCCTTCGGATCTGCAATCGCTGCAGAGGGGATCGGGAAGAACGCGGAATAGCCGAGGCGCAGGGACCAGTCAGCCTCCGGCTGGGCCAGCTCAACGGTGATCGTGGAGTCGTCCTTGGCCACAAGACCGGACATGGTTTCCGCGGTAGGGGCAGGAGTTGAAGTCGTCTTGCCATCGGCAGACTTCTCGGTGGTGACGGCAGAGACATCCTGGTAGCCCGCGATGGACTCGAAGAAGAAGCCGTTGTTCTGCAGGTTCTTGGAGTTCGCAGCGAAGTTCCAGGAGTCAACGAAAGTCTTGGCCGTGATCTCTTCGCCGTTCGTGAACTTCTGGCCCTGCTTGACCTTAATGGTCCAGTTCTGGGAATCCGTCGTTTCGATCGACTCGGCGAGGGCATTGACCGGCTTGCCGTCGGCGTCGTAGGCCCGAAGACCTTCGAACAGCAACTCGACAACACGGCCGCCATACACTTCGTTAGTGTTTGCCGGGAGCAACGGATTCTGTGGTTCGTTGCTGTACGCGGTGATGACCTTGTTCGGGTCGCCGCCGGCCTGGGTGCCACCGTCATCGGTGCCGCCTCCAGCGCCGCACCCGGTGAGGGCAAGCGCGGCGATAGCCACTATGCCCAGTGCTTTGGAAGTGCGCGTGAAACGCATTCCGCCTCCTATGAGTTGTGGGAGATAGTCAGGGGATTTTTTGCTTCCCCGCAGGCCAGCCCAGCATTTTCACTGTGACGCAGCCTACATATACGAGTAGCCTAACCGCACAATGTCCAAATACTGGTACTCCGTTGCCAAACCGTGACCGGTCGTACTCGCGGAAGGCAGCCAGCGCCAGACCGTAGTGCAAGTCACATGTTACTCGCTGGTACGTTTTCCGGCGAATCGGCAGGCGGAGGCCCGGAACACGGTTTATTGCAGGAGTTCAGGGACTCCATCTGGGCCGGGTAAACACCGTCGAACTCTCCCGGACGGGCTAAAGAGCGTGCCAGTCCCAAACACTCCACCAGACGCCCAAGGGGCCAGGGCTGGACTTCACACCAGCGATCCGGCTGTTGAACGCCGTGGTTCCCGTGGTCTGGTAAAGGGGAAGCCCATACGCGCTCTCCCACACCTGCTTGTCAATCTCCGCCATCAGGTCATCCTGCTTGGCCAGGTCAGTAGTGATGGCCAACTGGTCCATCGCCTTGTCCGCATCGCCGTCGGAGAATCCGTTGAAGTTGCTGCCGGCAGCGGTCCGGAAAATCTGCGGAACGCGGCTGACCCCCACTCCGGTACTGATCCAGCCGAGGATTGCTGCATCGTGGCCCCCGCCACCCAGCGCCCTGGCCCACTCGGCGTTGCCGAGCCCTCCGTCGACAACCTGGAAGCCTGCAAGACCGGCTGAATCACGGATGAGGGTGAAGGCCCGTGCACGGTTGGGGTTGTCGCGGTTGTACAGAATCCGGACGGTCGGGGTGCTTCCGGCCAACAGGGACTTGGCGCCCTCAATGTCGACCTTGGAGTATTCGGATGAGCCGTTGTCCTTCACCGTGTCCTGGTATTTGGGCTGCGACGGCAGGAATACATGGGAATCCAGGGGCTTTGCGTCGGGGATGAGTGAACCGACGATCGCGTCGACAATGGCCTGCCGCGGCACCGTCTTGAGGAAGGCCCGCCGGACGTTCTCCTCAGCAAACGGGCCGGAAAAGTTCAGGTCAAGGTGGTCGTATCCGGACTGGCTGTACCGCTGCACAGTGGCGCCCTGGCTCTCCAGCCCACTGAAAAGGGCCTCCGTGCCGGCCGAGGGCTGGGGCGAGATGACATCGGCCTGGCCGTTGCGCAGGGCCTCAACAGCTGCCTGCACGGCCCCCGTAAAGCGGATGGTGATTTCGTCAAGATGAGGCTCAGGTCCCCAGACGTAGTCGCGGTTCCTGACAAGCCTGACGGAGGTGCCGGGAACGATGTCGTTGACGATGTAGGGCCCGCTGGAGAGGTAGATCGCCGGGTCATCAGGCAGCGCGGTGGTATCGAAGCCCGAGTTCCAGAAGTCGCTGACCGCCTTAAGCGCGGTGTTCAGGACCGGCTTTTCCCTGTCGCCGCGGGGTGCGTCCGTGAGCAACTCAGTAAGGTCTTCCTCGTCGTTGAGCCCGCTTTTTGCTGCCACCACATGGGCCGGAAGACCGACGTCGAACGCAACTTCCCAGTCGGCATACGGCGCTGCGTACTCCAGTGTGATGGAACGTCCATCCGCGCCCATCTCTGGAAAAACAGTCGTAGCGAGGCCACTTGTATCCGACGCCACAGAGAAATACTTGGTGCCTAAGCCGGTCATTGGATCTGCGTCGTCAAAATATCCGGAGCCTGCCGCCCAGGCAAGCAGGAGGTCGCCCGCGTCGATGGCCTCGCCGTCTGACCACTTGACGCCTTCATTGACGGTGTACTTTACCTTCAGGGGCTCGTCCGAAACCTTCTCGTACCTGCCGAACTTCTCGTTGCGGACCACCCGGGCTGAGTCGTCCACGTAATAGAACCCTGAATGGGTGATGTAACCGACTTTGGAGTTGATGTCCGTATTTCCGTTGGTGCTGAACGGGTTAAAGGACGAAAGGGCGTTGACCTCAGCGACGACGGCGCTGCCGCCGCGTTTGGCCTGGCCCAGGGTGACTGGAGCCGTTCCCCCGGTGCCCGAGCAACCGGAAACAACCAAGGCTGCAGCCAGAGCCCCGGTGATGATCTGAATCAGGCGCCTGAGAGGCATACCGTCTCCTTTTTCCCTTTGAGGGGTACCCCTGGAGTCGCCAGGATCACCTCCTGGTCCTTCAGTAAGGATACGGCGTATGGTACCCGCCCCAGAACCGACGCTACGTTAACTGACGTTGCGGACCATGGCGCCAGGTTGCCCCATTTGTCTCCCGAATGCGCCATAAGTAGCGCCGTTTCTTCCCGTTGCGCTTCCGTTGCGTGGTGCTGGCCATCGGCTTGCAGCCCGTGCTTAGGTGTTTCCACGGCACACGCCAGCCAAGCGCAAAGCATCCGCAGTGAACAGGAGGACCGATGCCGAACACGTCACGCCGCCCGCAAGGCACCCACACTTTCGGCCCGCCCTG
This sequence comes from Arthrobacter sp. CDRTa11, assembly GCF_026427775.1. Taxonomy (NCBI): domain Bacteria; kingdom Bacillati; phylum Actinomycetota; class Actinomycetes; order Micrococcales; family Micrococcaceae; genus Arthrobacter; species Arthrobacter sp. CDRTa11. Next base: position 3,648,096 of record NZ_CP044532.1, read on the forward strand.
TTGCCACCGCCGAATGTGCAGCCCGGAGCAGTAACGTCCTGCACCCGCCATCCTGATCCGACGGCCACAGCACCCAACGCCATTACAGCCGTCGGCGGCACGCATCTTTTATCTCTTTCCCAGCTTCCCTGGTTCCTCGGCGCTTCGTCGCGCCCAGATTCCGCCTGAACCTTCCATTTGAAAGGCACAGCATGTCCTTCGCTGGATCCTCCCCACCCCGGCAGCCCTCCAGCCAGGCGTTCACCCGGCGCCGTGCCCTGGGCGCACTGCTGGCGCTGCCCGCGCTCGGGTTCCTGACTGCCTGCGCCGGAAGCGCCACGGCCGGCAACGCCCAGCCAACCCAGGCAACAGCCCCGCTCGCCACCACGGTCCCCGCCGGGACCACCATCACCGTGGGCGACCCCACCGTGAAAGTAGCGCTGGAGCTGTCCGGGCTGGACAAGGAACTGGACTTCACCGTGGAGTTCGCCAACATCTCCGGCGGCCCGCAGACTACTGAGGCGTTCCGCGCCAACGCCCTGGACGTCGGCTCGGTGGCGGACATCCCGCCGATCCACGCCACCTGGACCGGCCTGGACGTGCGGATCATCGCCAGCGCCTACCGGCAGGACGCCGTGAACCACCCGCTCTACGAACTCGGCATCGCGCCCGGCGCCGGAATCGCGTCCCTGGAGGACCTCCGCGGCAAGAAGATCGCCTACAGCCCGGGCCAGGCCCAGGGCGCCCTGGTGCTGCGGATCCTGGAGAAGGCCGGACTCAAGCAGGAGGACGTCAAGCTGGTGGAACTGCCCAGCACCGGCGACACCTACTCCACGGCTCTGGCCAGCAACCAGGTGGACGCCGCGCCGCTGGGCGGGGTGCAGATCAAGCGCTACCTCTCCAAGTACGGCTCCGACGGCGGCACCACCATCCGCCACGGACTGCGCGACGATCCCAGCCACCTGTACTCCCCCGCCAAGGTCCTGGACGACCCCGCCAAGGCTGCGGCCCTGGCCAAGTACGTCGAAGTGTGGGGCAAAGCCAAGCGCTGGATCGAGGACCATCCGAAGGAATGGCTCGAAGGCTACTACGTCAAGAACCAGGGCCTCTCCCGCGAGGACGGCCAGTACCTGATCGACGCCGCGGGCAAGGCGGACCTCCCACTGTCCTGGGCGGAAGCCATCGAACGGCACCAGCAGACCATCGACCTGCTGGCCAGGGAACAGAAAAAGCCTGTCCTGGTGGCCGGTGACCTCTACGACACCCGCTACGAAGCCATCGCCGGCACGGCCTTCGCCGGCGCTGCAAAGCCAGGTGCCGCATGAGCGCCGCAGCGGTAGTGGAGCGCACCGCCGTCGCTCCCCACCAGGACCCGGCACTCGCCGGCCGTGACGACGTGCGGCCCACCGGCCGCCGCCTCGGACCCGGAGCACGACGGCGGCTCGCCTGGCTGCTGGGCCCCTCGGCTCTGCTGCTGCTCTGGACGGTCAGTTCGGCAACCGGTCTCCTGGACCCCCGGATCCTTTCCGAACCTTGGACCGTGGTGGCCACGGCAGGGGAGCTGATCGCCGACGGCCGGCTGCAAGAGAACCTCGCCGTTTCCGCGCAGCGCGCCGGGCTGGGGCTGTTCTTCGGCATCGTCGTCGGTGTGGTCCTGGCACTCGTTTCCGGCCTCAGCCGGGCGGGCGAAGCGTTCATTGACGGGCCGGTCCAGATCAAGCGCGCCATTCCCGGGCTGGCCCTGATCCCACTCCTCATCCTCTGGTTCGGGATCGACGAAACCATGAAGGTCATCACCATCACCCTCGGCGTCTTCGTCCCGATCTACCTGCAGACGCACGCGGGCCTGCGCGGCATTGACCTGCGCTACGTCGAACTGGCGCAGACCGTGGGGCTGAGCCGGACCGGTTTCATCCGCAAGGTGGTGCTCCCCGGCGCGCTGCCGGGCTTCTTCCTCGGCCTGCGCTTCGCGGTTACCGGGGCCTGGGTGTCCCTCGTGGTGGTGGAACAGATCAACTCCACCAGCGGCATCGGCTACATGATGGAGCTCGCCCGCACCTACGGCCAGACCAACATCATCGTCCTCGGACTCGCCGTCTACGGCATCCTCGGCCTCCTCTCCGACGGCATCGTCCGCTTCATCGAACGAAAGGCACTGTTATGGCAGCGAACCCTGGCGGGCTGACCGCCGTCGCACCTTCCACGCATGCCAAAGGGCCTGCTGGAGCGCGCGCGTTATCCGCTGTTTCCGCTGTTTCCGTGCACGGACTGATCCGCGGCTTCGGGCCAAAAGGCGTGCTCAATGGAGTGGACCTGGACATCGCCCCGGGCGAGTTCGTGGCCCTGTTGGGACCCAGCGGCTGCGGCAAGAGCACCCTGTTGCGTGCCCTCGCCGGGCTCGACCACGACGTCAAAGGCAGCGGCGTCATCAACGTCCCGGACCGGGTATCGGTGGTGTTCCAGGACTCCAGGCTCCTGCCCTGGGACACCGTTCTGGGGAACGTGACCCTGGGACTCACGGATCGCGACGCCGATGCCAGGGCACGCGGTGCCCTCGCCGAAGTGGGGCTGGCGGGCCGCGAAAAGTCCTGGCCGCACGAGCTGTCCGGCGGTGAGCAGCAGCGTGTTGCGCTGGCCCGCTCCCTGGTCCGCGAACCCCAGCTGCTGCTGGCCGACGAACCGTTTGGCGCCCTCGACGCCCTGACCCGGATCAAGATGCACGGCCTGCTCCGCGACCTCGTGTCCGCGCACCGGCCCGCCGTCCTGCTGGTCACCCACGACGTGGACGAAGCCATCGCGCTTGCTGACCGGATCGTGGTCCTGGACAACGGCCGTGTGTCCACAGTGCGCACGGTGCCGCCGGAGATCGGAATTTCCGCCGCCGGAACCGCCACGGACACCGCCGGGCACGAAGCACTGCGCCGCGACCTGCTGACGGCCCTCGGCGTCGTCGTCGATGCTAACTAACCAAAACTGACATCCCCCACCTGACATCCATAGGAGCACACCATGACTTCCGACTCGTCCAATTCCAGCCAGCGCGAGCTCCACCTCAACGCCTTCCTGATGAGCACGGGCCACCACGAGGCCTCCTGGCGCCTGCCTGAAAGCGATCCGCAGTCAAGCACCAACGTGGAGCACTACCAGCAGCTGGCCCGTACGGCCGAACGCGGCAAGCTGGACTCCATCTTTTTCGCCGACTCCCCCGTGCTGTTCGGTGAGGTGGGCCGCCGCCCCGCAGGCAAGCTGGAACCCACCGTTCTCCTCACCGCCATTGCCGGCGCCACGGAACGCATCGGACTGATCGCCACAGCCTCCACCACCTACAACGAACCGTTCAACCTTGCCCGCCGCTTCTCATCGGTGGACTGGGTCAGCGGCGGACGCGCGGGCTGGAACGTGGTCACCACCGCCGGTCCCGACGCCGCCCGCAACTTCGGTGTGGACGACCAGCCGGCCCACGCGGTCCGGTATGAGCGCGCTGCCGAGTTCATCGAGGTGGCCCAGAAGCTGTGGGACAGCTGGGACGACGACGCCGTGCTTGCCGACAAGGCCGACGGCGTCTGGGCAGATTCCGCGCGGATCCGCACCGTAGACCATGAAGGCAAGCACTTCAAGGTCCGCGGGCCGCTTAACGTCCCCCGTTCACCTCAGGGCCACCCGCTGATCGTGCAGGCCGGCTCCTCCGAGGACGGCAAGGACCTCGCGGCCCGGTACGCGGACGCCGTCTTCACCGCCCACCAGACCCTCGCCGACGCGCAGGACTTCTACCGGGACCTCAAAGCCCGGACCGCCGCCGTCGGCCGTGATCCGGAGACCATCAAGATCCTGCCGGGCATCGTTCCCGTCATCGGCGCCACGGAGGAGGAGGCCCAGGCGCTGGAACGTGAACTGGACCGGCTGATCAAGCCGGAGTACGCCCGGATCCAGCTCGCCAAGACGCTGCGCGTTGCGCCGGAGGACCTGCCGCTGGACCGCCAGCTGCCGGACAACCTGCCCAGCGAGGACGAGATCGAGGGCGCCAAAAGCCGCTACACGCTGATCGTGCAGCTGGCCCGCCGCGAGAAGCTCACGGTCCGCGAACTGATCGGACGGCTGGGCGGCGGCCGCGGGCACCGCACGTTTACCGGCACGCCCGTGCAGGTGGCCGATGCCATCCAGGAATGGTTCGATGGCGGGGCGGCGGACGGCTTCAACATCATGCCGCCGGTGCTGCCCTCGGGCCTGGAGGCCTTCGTGGACCAGGTGGTGCCCATCCTGCAGGACCGTGGCCTGTTCCGCACCGAATACACCGGGCGCACGCTGCGTGAGCACTACGGCCTGGAGCGCCCCGGGAACCGTTACGCCGGATCCGGCACGGCGGAACTGGCTTCCATCGGATCGGCGTTCTAGTGGGCCGGCAACTGAAACTCAACCTGTTCATCTACCCCGGCGGCCACCACGAGGCCGCGTGGCGGCACCCGCAGTCCCAGCCGGAACGGCTCCTGGACATCCGCTTCTACCAGGAACTGGCCCAACGGGCAGAACAGTCCAAGTTCGATGCGGTGTTCTTCGCGGACGGGCCGGCCCTGGAAAGCAACGTGCAGTACGCCAGCAGGTTCCGGCTGGAGCCCTTCACCTGGCTGTCCGCGATTGCCGTGGCCACGGAACGGGTCGGCCTCATCGGCACCGCCAGCACCACGTACCTGGAGCCATACAACGCGGCCCGCCTGTTCGCGTCGCTGGACCACCTCAGCGGTGGCCGCGCAGGCTGGAACATCGTGACCACCGGCGCTGAACGGGCCGCCCGGAACTTCGGGCTGGACGAGCACCCACCCCACGCCGAGCGCTACTCCCGGGCGGACGAGTTCGTCCGCGTCGTGGGCAAGCTCTGGGACAGCTGGGAGGACGGTGCGGTGGTGTCCGACGCCGGCACGGGGGTTTTCGCCGACACCTCACGGATCCACCCGATCGGGCACGAGGGCGAACACTTCCGGGTGGAAGGGCCACTGAACACGCCGCGGTCCCCGCAGGGCCGGCCGGTCTACGTGCAGGCGGGTTCCTCCGCCGACGGCAGGGCGTTCGCGGCACTACATGCCGAAGCCGTCTTCACGGCACACCAGACGCTGCAGAGCGCCCAGGGCTTCTATGCCGACATCAAGGCACGGGCCTCCGCGGCAGGCCGGGATCCGGACAAGTTCCTGGTGCTCCCCGGCATCAGCCCCTACCTGGGCTCCACGGAAACTGAGGCACGTACGCTGCGGCAGGAGCTCGACGAACTCACGCAGCCCGAATACGGGCTCGGCATCCTGCGCAAGCTGCTGGGCGTGGACCTCGACGGACTCCGGCTGGATGACACTTTCCCGGATGAACTGCTGGCCTCCGCCGGCCGTCAGGGCAGCCGGACCCAGTTGCTCCTGGATGTCATCCGCCGGGAACGCCTCAGCGTGCGCCAGACACTGCACCGCTTCGCCGGCGCGCGCGGCCATTACGCCGTGGCCGGAACCCCGGTGCAGGTGGCGGACGAGATCCAGCGCTGGTTCGAGGATGGTGCCGCCGACGGGTTCAACATCATGCCGCCGTGGCTGCCGGGCGGCTTCGAGGCCTTCGCCGATGAGGTGGTCCCCATCCTGCAGTCCCGCGGCCTGTTCCGCACCGAGTACACCGGACGGACCCTGCGCGAGCACTTCGGGCTCGACCGTCCTGAGAGCCAATACCGGCCTGAAAACCAGCATAACGAGGAACTACTAGGAGCATCCGCATGACCGAATACCGCAACCTGGGGTCCACCGGCCTCAGGGTCAGCCCCCTGACGTTGGGCACCATGATGTTCGGGGCCATTGGCAACCCGGACCACGAGGATTCCATCCGGATCATCCACCGGGCCCTCGAATCCGGAATCAACCTCGTGGACACCGCCGACGTCTATTCCAAGGGTGAGTCCGAGGTCATCGTGGGGAAGGCGCTGAAGGGCCGCCGGGACGACGTCGTGCTGGCCACCAAAGTCCACGGACGCCTCGGTGAGGATGTGAACCAGGCCGGCAATTCGCGCCGCTGGATCATCCGCGAGGTAGAGGACAGCCTGCGCCGGCTCCAGACGGACTGGATCGACCTCTACCAGGTGCACCGGCCGGAACCGGACACGGACATCGACGAGACGCTGGGGGCGCTCACGGACCTGGTGCGGCAGGGCAAGATCCGGTACATCGGAACGTCCACGTTCGATCCGGGCCAGATCGTCGAGGCCCAATATGTGGCCCGCGAACGGCACCGTGAGCGGCCCGTGACGGAACAGCCGCCGTACTCGATCCTGGCGCGCGGGGTGGAACGCGAAGTGCTGCCGCTTGCCCAGCGCCACAGGCTCGGCGTGCTTCCGTGGAGTCCGTTGGCCGGCGGCTGGCTCAGCGGCCGGATCAAGGCCGACGGCGAGCACACCACCTCCAGCAGGGCTGCCCGGCAGCCGGAGCGGCACGATCCGTCGTCGGCAGAAAATGCCCGCAAGACGCAGGCGGTGCTGGAGCTCACGGAGCTCGCGGACCAGGCCGGACTGTCACTCGTCCATCTGGCCCTCGGCTTCGTGCTGGAGCACCCGGCGGTCACCTCCGCGATCATCGGGCCGCGGACGCTGGATCACCTGGAGGGGGCACTCGGCGCGGACAAGGTGGGCCTGTCAAAGGACGTGCTGGACCGGATCGACGAGATCGTCCCGCCCGGCACCACCCTGAACCAGGCCGACGCCGGCTACCGGCCGCCGTCGTTGACTGACCCGTCCCTGCGCCGCCGCAGCCGCTGAACCGGGGCCGGCAGCTGGCCGGACGACGGCGCGGGAAGCTCCCGCCGTCGTCCGGCCTGCTAGCTTAAAACGAGGCTATTGCAGGTGCTGTCAGCAGTTATGACTAAACGTTGAAGCGGAACGTACCTTATGTATCCGTAACGAGTGGGCTGTAACAGTTTCCGTTGGATTCTAGGGGTTTTGCGCGTTGGCGGTTACTGTCGAAGTCCGCTGTTTTACGGACCTCTTGCGGACTTTCTGCGGACTGCGTCAGGTTTACGGCGGTCCAGCTATTACTACCTGCTGCTTCTAGCGTTGCGTCGATTCGCGCGGATCCCTACGTTCGGGACCACTTTCGGTGCAGGCGGTGCTTGCTCCAAAAGGGCCTCAATAGCTGCAATGTGAGCCGGTGAGAACCGTATCTCGCTGCCCACTTTGAGATGCGGCCACTGCTGAGATTTCTTGAGGCGAAAAACGGTGGAGCGGCTGACTTGGAGCATGTCAGCTACCTCTTGGATCTTGAAATACCTCGGGGGGATATTGGTGCTTGGTGGGTTCGTCATGGCGACGAGTTTAATCGCCTAGTGGCAGGCACAGTTGCACCACGGCGCCGGCATGTATTCGTAGTCGGGCTCCAGATCCTCGTAAGGGCTGCGGATGCTTTCCTCGTCTATCCGGCCCATCATCGCCTTGAAACCCTCCGGGTCGAACTTCACCATGCAGGCGAGGCTAACGGGAGGCTAGGACATTGCTTTCTTGCGGCCCTTGGACCGCCCTTCACGCCAGCCAGGGAGTGAGTCATCGAGCTGAGATGTCTTGCCTGCATCCAACTGTCCAGCGGCTAGTTTGGTTCGCTGGTACTGAAGCCAGACGCCGAGGACTTTCTCCTCGTCGGAATCAGTGTTCTTGTGCCGAGGCCAGTCCTCGGCTGTAGCCAGGTATGCCATTAACCCACTCAGGCGGTCATTCCACTGGGCTTCGTCCTCACTCCTGCGCGTCCGTTGCTCCCAGCCAGGGATGATCTTCAAACCTCTCGCATAAACAGGATCCAGAGTTCCCCTGTCTACGTCCTGACGGCGTCTCGACACCCACACGGCCAAGGCCCGCTCACGCGGATGCTTGGATTTGGTCGAGGGTAGCCGACGCTCACGCTGGTAGAGAGCCACAACGTCAAACAGGTTCGCCAATCCCGACTTGCTCCCCTTAGGCGCTGGGGATAGCGAGGCCTGATGCGATGGCCGTAGATCCGGTTCCGCCAGGACAGCAAGCCGCAGGTGATATCGGACTGTGCTCCCTGGCGAGCCAGACAATTCCGCAATCCTCGCCGCACTGATCCCGCGGCGATACATTTCCACCCATTCGGGATCCGGAGCCCTGCGGTGAGTTTTCGGCATCTAAGTCTGACACTCCTATCGTTTACTAAAGCAACGTTACTTAGCCGTGACGCCAAAACAACTCAATTTGTCGCACCCCTGAAATAGGCTGAGCGAACTCGTTCTAAATCTCACATACTGGGGGCAACAATTGAAAAAGACACTACTCATCCTGCCTGTCGCAGCGCTGCTACTCGCAGGATGTTCGTCACCCGCGCCAACGGTGGCGCCGGCAGGCGAAACCCAGGCTGCCGCCGCAGCAAACACAGCAGCAGCGAGCGATCGCTCAGCAGCAATTGGAGAAACTGTTACCTATGACAGCGGGGTTAAAGTAACGGTAAAGTCGCTGGGCTTCCAGCCAGTCGGGCAATATGCGGTAGGGGCCGTTGAAGGCCAAGCTGCCGTGTTTGAACTGACGGTTGAAAACGGCGGCAAAGAGGAACTCAACGCAGCACTCATGTCCTTGCCGAAGGTGACCTATGGTGCATCCAACGCGAAGGCTGAATCTGTAATTGACAGCGGCGCTGGCCTTGGGATGAACATGCTGAGCACCATCCTTCCAGGCGAGACTCAGCAGGCTAAGGTAGCCGCGGCTATCCCCGCAGCGGAGGCCGGAACGGTTCGCGTTGAAGTAACCGGACCGAGCGCGTTCACGGACAAAGCAGCTATCTTCAAGGGCGCCCTCTAAAACTCCCACGAAACCCCCGTCACCGTACTGGCTGACGGGGGTTTCTTCTTTCCTAGACCGCCAGAGCGCCGAGGCGCCGCTGTACCGCGTGGGAAGTCCCAATCGGGTCATCCACCTGATTGATAGTGGTGTTGTACGTGTTCCCGCCCGCCGCGCCATTCGCGAGCGCTGACGTGTAAGCGCCGGCTGACATTGACGGGACCGCGGGGACGGAAACCATCCCCGTCACGGCCCGCGAAATGTCGCCGTGCATATCATCGAGGCCAAGGATTAGACCCTGACCAATATTGACGCCATAGCCACGGAACACCCGCGACGGGGAGTGAATGCCGAGTAACTGTTCGAACGGTCCACGGATCGCCTCAGGAACAATCGACAGGACAGCCCGACCGATGGAACCCATCATCGACCCGATACCGTCAATGAGCCCCTGGATGATGTTCTTACCCGTGTTGAACAGGGTCGAACCGATGTTCCCCATCGCGCCCAGGATCTTCCCGCCAAGGCCAGTGAAGAAGCCGACAACGCTACCGATCATCCCCGAAACACCATTGACCACGTTGTTCCACGTATCCGCGAAGAACCGGCCAATGTTCTCAAGGACACCGCCCACGATCCTGGACACATTACTCATGCCCATAGTGATCAGGGATCCCACAATGGCAATCGCGCCTGTGACAATCGTCTGGATGTTGGCCCACACGGCGCCAAAGATGTTCTGTATCCCGGTCCAGACCTTGTCCCAGTCACCAGTGATGATGCCAGTGACAACCTGAATCACACCCTGCACAGCCTGCATCACGTTCTTGATGAGTTCAGCGATGAAGCTGAACACCGTCACCACGACCGGCATCAGAGCCTCAATAGCCGGAATCAGCGCCGCCATAAGAATGGTGATCAGCGGGGCAATCGCGGCGATCACGTCACTAAGAATCGAGATTAGAGGCGGCAAGATTGCTGTTACCAGGCTGGTGATGATCGGCGAAAGCTGCGTCATCAACGAAGTGATCAGCGGCGCAAGCGAGGAAATCACACCGCCAATGACCGGCGCTAGGGTAGCCATAGCCGTGCCCAGCGTCCCAACGATCTGTGACAGCGCCGGCATCAACGAGATGGCCAGCCCAGACAGATGCTGCACAAGGATCTGCACAATCGGCATCAATGCAGCCATCGCCACACCGAGAACCCCGGCAACCACGGACCCAAGCTGCGTGAACGTCCCCACCAGTTGCGGAAGGATCGGCTGAATGACCTTGAAGATCAGTCCCAGCGGAGAGAAGGAAGACGCCAACGCAACAATCTGGGGGATCAGTGGTCCGAACGACGCGCCAAGCGACGCGCCGACTTCCTTCATGGTGTCAAACACCGGACGGGCAACGGCACCGATGCGCTCCATAACCCCAGCGAAACCGCTTGAAGTTATGTCACCATCACCAGCCTTGAACGCCGCCCCCATAGCGGTAAACCCGCCAATGACCTCACGTATAACCACCTGAGCTCCCACCAACGCAGGGCCCAAACCAGTCAGCAACGCACCCGTCAACGAACTAACAGCCGGGAGGAGAGCCGCGCCGATCTGCGTCTTACCGTTCTCCCACACAGCATTCAACCGCTGCTGCTTACCAGCCAGGGTGTCAGCCTCAGAAGCGAAGTTACCGTGAGCGTCCGCGGTCTGCTTCATGATCAGCGATAGGGTAGCGGCCTGGGTAGCCTCAGCGGACAGGGACCCGCCGACTTTCGCGAACCCCAGCGCAGCAGCCTCAGCATCAATCTTCGCCTGCGACAGGCTAACGCCGTACTTCTCAATGGGGTCACGCTCGCCCTTGAGGGCCGAGGACAGGGCCTCAACAGCCTCAGAGGTGGTCCCGCCGAACATCGACGCAAGATCCGCGCCGGTCCCGATCAGTTCCTTCGTCTTCGGCGCGAGCTGATCCATCGCCGTTCCGCCGTTTTTCAACTGCGAACCAATCAACGTACCCAGCTCGTTGAACTCATTCGAGGTCAGGCCGACATCCATCGCCGCGGACTTCGACCACTCATTCATCTGCCCCGCGGAGCCCTTGAAGATCGCGTTGATAGCGCCGACGCTCTGCTCCAACTCGCCAGCCCCACTAATGGCGGACTTGAAGAACGAACCAATACCCAGAGCACCGAGGGCAGCGGCGGCAATACCAAATGCCCCACCGAAGCCCCTGCCGGCAGACTTGCCAGCGTCAGCGCCCGACGATTCCGCGCTCCCGAAGGCGGACTTGATCTGGCCCGCCAATTTTGATGTCTCCAATGAGACGGACACGAAGGCCGCGCCTAATTCTGTGGCCATGTTTGACTCCTTAAAGTCAAAGAGCCAGCAACCGGTTACGGTGCTGACTCATTACGAATGGCGCCACTGCGCCCACATGAAACCTGGGGGTGCTACCCCTCCCACTGCCCCATTTAGCCCGCCTCCGGCATAGGGCTGTTCTCACTCATGGGCTTTTTTCCACACGGCCTCACCACTGCCGGCTAGTGCGTAACGGGGGTGCTGGCGGCTCATCTGAGGGCTTGGAACGCCTGCCCTTGCTGCCGTCCCCCTTGCTGCTGTTACAAGCCCGGTGCATGCCCTCTAGCCCCTCCAAACCGGGTGCCATCCTCCCGCCGAGGTTCACGGCGTGCTTGTGGTCAGCGGTAAAGCTGCGGGCGTCTTTCCAGAAGTCCGGGTACAGCTTGCGGTCCTCGAACTCCCACAGGAACGGCTCTCCACAGTCAGCGCACGGCAGATCACGGGCGCGGTAGTGACGTTTCAGCGCTTCTCGTTGGGCCACATAGCGCCGGTCATTTCTGTACGTCTTCACACCAAAAAAGCACCAACTCTCAGATACGAAAAAAGACCCCGTAAAAGGGCCTCAAAAGGGGCAAAAACCGCTAGAACAAGCGGAATTTCGACTATCCCGCGTGGAAAAAAAGTCGCGGGGGGATATTTTGTGCCTATGCCGGAGGAGGCACAGGCAGGGTGGGGAGGGGGTGGGTCCCCCCACCTCTTCTTCTTTCTGATGTTGCTCCCCTTGGGGGTGTTGCTTGCGGGTTAGTGTGGTGCGGTGACTGTTCCTGATGATGTAGTGCCGAAGCGTCCGAGGTTCTTGACTGTTGAGCAGGTTGCCGAGGAGCTAGCTGTTGGTTTGCCTACTGTCCGTCAGTTGTTGAAGTCGGGTGAGTTGCGTGGGTTGCAGATCGGCGGCCGCGGGATGTGGCGTGTAGCTACCAAGGATCTTGAGGACTACATCGAGCAGGCTTACCGGGTTACTGCTGAACGGATAGCAGCCGGCGAAGTACCTGATGAAGATTCGGTCGAGTAACAACTGATGAACATATGGAGCCTCGCGCCTACGGTTGAATGGACCCCATGCAAATAGTAAAGATCGCGCTCCCTTCTCTGATGTCCTTGCGGATTGAGATGTACTGGAGTGGGAATCACCTAGCTACGGGCACCGGGTTCGTTGTCATGCATGAACAGCGTCCGTTCTTGATCACTAACTGGCATAACTTGGCGGGTCGCGATCCGGAAACCAATGAGATAAAGAGCAGTCGCGGGGTTACGCCTGACGAGGTTCGGATTCTGCACAACGATGCCCGCAAGGTAGGGAGCTGGATTTTCAAGTCGGAGCCCCTCCTCGATGCAGCTGAGAATCCGTTGTGGGTCGAACACGACTGGGGCAAAGAGGTGGACGTGGTTGCTCTCTCGTTGACGGATACGGACGGCGTCACTTTTTATCCCTACGCGCTTGAAAACAACATGGAAGACCAAGTGATGTTGGGACCGTCTAGCTCGGTCAACATCATTGGTTTCCCTTTTGCTGAGAGCTCGCACGCAGGAATCGGCATTTGGGCTAGGGGAACGATTGCGTCAGAAATGGATTTGGACTATCGCGACTGGCCTCGGTTCTTGATCGACAGCCGAACCAGGCCTGGGCAATCTGGTTCCCCAGTGATGTTCTATTCACCAGGAGGTGCCGTCCTGCTCAAGAGTGGGACGACAGCGTACTTTAGTGAGCCCATCATTCAGCTCCTAGGCGTGTACTCCGGCCGCATCAACAAGGAATCAGACTTAGGTATCGTCTGGAAGATCGAGATAATTCGAGAGGTTCTGTCCGGATCGAAATAGTGCAGCCACGTTTGTGCCCGTAGCCGTGGTTACGTAGCTACGGGCACAACGTCACGCCCTGCATGCCTATACCAAGCAGGGTGCGGATGGAGAACGGTTCCTGTCTTATGCAGCCGTTATTGTGAGGGCGCCAGCGTCGGATACCTGGACGCGATAACGCGTCCCGTTTGCTGATTTGAGGACCAGCCCACCAACCGCCGACAGTGCTTCGAACTCTTGCCCGGAAACCTTTTTGGCGAACCTCGTTTCGGTTACGTCGGTTCCGGTTCGCAGCATTTCCATAGCAAGTACGCCGGCTGATCCAGTATCCGTGTGGGTGCGAATCGAATAGTTGCCGCTGGATGCAGTGGCGCTCCAAAGCTTTTCGTCCGCGTCTGCGTCTGATTCCCACCATGAGCGGGATGGTGTTGTGCCACCGAGTGATTCCAATGGAGATGCCACTGAGGGGAACGCCTGCCCAGGGGTGCCTTTGACCCATCGGGTCCCGGAGCTGCTGGCAGCAATGTCACGACGGTCCAGTGTCGTAGCGTAGGAGCCTGCGGACGAGTCAATAGGAATGTCGATTGGTGATGCACTGACTTCATCCCGGACAGACCCCGGCATAGCACCAACCGTCTGCGCGGCCGTAACCCTGATTTTTACACCCTCAAAGGAGAGCTTTGGACGGTTCGCACCCTTGATCAGGATGGCTGCACCAGGGCGCCGCGTTTGTGGTGTTGTTACTGTGTCGCCGGTAGCGATATGTCCGACGCCAGAAGCGATAACGGAGCTTTGGCAGTTGTCCAGGATGAGCGCGTGGTAGTTACCCATCTTCTTCTCAGCCTGCGGAGTCTCGGCAGGATCCCCGCCGTCAGATGGGTAGCGAACGCGGAACTCTGATTTGATGTCCCTGAAGGTCTGGACAGTGTGCGCCATGGTGCCCTTTAGCAGGATCACGGCGCCGTAGTTATCTAGCGCGTAACCCATGCAAGCATCCCCTGAGATGTTGGAAATGCTGACTTGATGGATATCGCCGTGAATGGTGTCCCGTCCAAGGTCAACCATTTCCACCACATATCCACCGAGGCCGATTCCAGCCATATTTTTCAGGACAACCGGGGAACCACCGTTGATATAGATACCCGACCCGGAACCGCCACGGAATCCAAGCCTCTCAAAAGTCGAGTAATCCTGAATTTTGGCTTCCCTGCCGTCCTGGGTGCGGACGGCGATGTGGTGGCCGCCGGCACCGGCAGGCTTGGAGAACACAAGGTCGTGGATTGCCAACGGCCCGATGAACGGACGGGCGGCACCGTACTGGGTTAGCACGTCGTTATCGAACACGATGGTTGCATCGTTCACGCCAGATGCCTGGATGATGCGTGAGACGTTGCCGTCACGCCCGAATGTCTGGAAGTTCCCGTTTGAGCAGAACTCGATTCCACGTGCAAGAACTAGCTGCTGTACTACAGGGTTGTACCCGGACGGGATTACAACCTTTGCCCCACCTCGTTGCTTTGCGTCATCGAGAGCGTTCGTTACCGCGGCCTGGTCATCGCCATTGCCGTAGTTCCCGTAGTAGGAGCTGAGGGTAATGGACGGCTGAAAGGCAGACTTTAGCTCCACCGATTCCGCCTGAGCAGCAGGGCCATAACCAGCGTTAAGGGCTGTTGCTACTGCGGTGCCGGGTGTGGTGATTTTCCCTGCTACGAGCGGGTCGATGGTGGCGGGGTTGACTTTAACGTCGAGGAATCCCATAAGTGTTTTCTCCTGGATTTGGGTATGAAAAAACCCGCCATAAGCGGGCTGAGTGTGTTGCTGATATTGAGTTGTCAGGGGTGTCGTAATGTCGGACCTGTGAAGACGACCAAACCCATGCCATTTCCTAAGTCAGGCACTGCTGTGACGGATGAATCTGCCACGCCACGACAAGAAGCAACCCCTCAAGGGCAGCTTCCTGCAGCGAGGACATCAAGCTGGCGGCACGATCTTGTGGTCGGACTTGTCTCCGGAATCGTGGTCGCCTTTGGGACATTGCTTGTGCAGCTTTATTTTGACGACCTTCGATCTGACAGGGAAGCAGGGCAGGAAGACCTGCGTTCAGCCAGGGAAGGTCGTCAAAACAACCTTCAGTTTCTTCGTGACAGATCATCCACTCAGCCGCTAGATAGACCCTTTAACGGGATGGACCTTGCTGGTCAGAACCTGTCTGGCTTGGAGTTGCAAAACTCTGATCTGATCAACAGCGACCTGAGTGGGGCTGATCTTCAAGCCACCAGCTTGCAGGGAAGCATCCTGTCAGGCGCAGATATGTCCAGGACAAAGCTGGAGGCAGCCGGTTTGGAAAGGGCAAGTCTGGTCACAACGGACCTACGAAGTGCCCAAGCCAGAGGGTCGGACCTTACTGATGCGGTGATGTGGGGAGCCGATGTCAGCGGGGCTAATTTTGTTTTGGCGGCTATGAATGGAACGGATTTTCGGGTCAGTGGAATCGAATCTGCTGAACTCATAAACAGTGATGGTGAAAGCGTTTGCTATGACGAGAACACTAAGTGGCCAGAAGGATACCAGCCGCCGGCTATGAACCGGGTCAAGTGTGCCGAACGATGGGGCTACTATAAGTGACCCGGACACGACATGTGATGCCATCCTGAGTGTCGCTGCCCTATCGAGGAGTTCGAGTGTTCTCTAGGCCGCGCCGTTGGCTACGGCTTCGATTTGCGCTTCCATGTGGGTGTTGCCGAGTTCGCTGGGCTTTTCGATGTGGAACGTCAGGGAGTTCGTGAAGGTGGCAGCGTTTACTTCTTCGGATGATGCGCTGTCGAGGTACCAGAGCTGCTCCAGCTTTTCGCCATAGTACGGGTGGTTGTCGATGTACTTGTTCGCGACGTTCACCCACTGCACATCAAGTGCCCGCTGGATAACAGCCTTCACGAGCACGTCATCGCCAGAGAGCATGGCCTGATCAAGGAGCTTCGCGGCTTTGCCCTCGTCTTCGATACCGAGGGCTCCAACACGTTCCTGGGCGTCGCGGTAGCTGATGGCCGTCTGAGCGTCAGAAGTGCCGGCAGACCCGAACAGGGTGCGGCGTAGGGAGCCAATTTCGTTTGCTCGTTTGTTGGCTTCGTCAGCCTTGAGCGCGTCGATTTCCCTTTTCGACTGGAGGTAGACGGCTGCGATCTGCTGGCGCTTCCCTTCCCGGGTGAGCGTCCGATCTGCCCGGATGTAGTCAATCTGTTGGCGTAGTCCTGCCTGGACTGTTTCGGCTTTGCGGCCTTGTTCGGTGTCGCGGAGGTTGTAGGTCATGTCATTCCCTTATGCTGCTTGGGCGGCTTTGGCCGCGGCGAAGTGTTGAACGTCTTCTCGGGTGATGCGCCACCGCCCGTTGACGGAGGTGGCGGGGAGCCGTTTGTCGCTGATTGCGAGGCGGACTGCCCTGTCTGTGATGTAGAGGATGTCAGCGGCTTGTGTGGTGCTGAGCCATTGATTTAAGTCTGTGGCTGCTTCCGGTTTTGCCGCTACGGGTGTTCCGGTGGCGGAAGTCCGCCAGGTGAGTGCGGCTACGCGGAGGGCGACGAGGACGGCGTCAACTTCGGGATCCACGCCGCGGTTCTCCACACGCACCTCGTTGAGGCTGGCGTGCCGTTCCAGCCATGCACAGACCCGCGCCGGCACAATGACGACCGGGGCGCCGATGCCGTGAACATAAGCCGCTGGTGGGCGTTCCGGGGCTGTCACGGGGCCTCCTTTTCGTAAGCTTCCAGTGAGGGGATGAGCTGCTCGGGCCAGCCTTCGCCGTGCTGCTTCTTGACGTTCACGAGGGCGATAACGGCGAGGGCAACCATCACCCGCCTGGCGTGGTTCGGGAAGATCCGCTTCAGCGACCGAACCACTGTCTGCGGGTCGTAGGCTTCAACACCTCTAAGTAGCTCGACGGCTAATCCCCCCGCCTTATCACTCGCGCTCATGGCGCTGAGTGATGCAGTTCGTCCAGGGCGTCGGCTATCTCATTTGCAAGCCTGATCGCATCATGCTCGGGGATTACGAGGTTGATCTGAGAGCCGCGGCGAATGATGACGCCTGGTTCTACCCCTGTTGGTGACGTGAGCTTCGCGGGGCCGGCAGAGGCCAGCCTGCCGTCCTCCACGTTCATGTTGTAGGTGTGCGGCCGGCTAATAAAGATGTTGTTGATCATTTGGTGTCTTTCGGGGTGAGGAACTCTTTAAGTTCGTACTCGGAGATAGTGAGGGTGAGCATGTCGGATCCGACTTTGGCGCCGCGTAGTTCCCGGATGTAGTCGCCGGCAGCATTCGCCGTAGCCATGAGAACCCGTGCCAGAACGTGTGGGTCCTTCGGTACCTGCTGCTCGATTTCCCACATGACTTTTTTGTAGGCCGGGGTGTCCACGTTCAGTGAGGCCTGCATCAGTCGGGCGGCAAGGATGGTGTCCCGCGGCTTCAAGTCCAACAGGTGCTCATATAGGGGCCTGTGGACGCTCATGCCGCCTTCTCTCGTTCCTGGTACATGACCAGCTGAGCTTCCGCGGTCGTTGCTCTCCGCATCCAATGCGTGGCCTCTTGCTGGGCGTGCTCAAATTTGAGCCGGTAAGTTTCGGCCTGCGCGGGCCAGTCCCACTGCTGTAGGACTTTCGGGGAGTAGTCGTAACTCATGCTCGGCCTTTCTGATTCTTGCGTTCTTTTTCAACAGCATTTACAGCGGCCGTTCCCGTTGGGTCACGGTGCAGTGTGGTCTTGCCGTAATGCCGTTCAGGGTTGTTCTTCAGCGCCAAAAGCTGCTGAAGGTAAGCGTCTGCGAGATTGCGGTAGTGGATGGTTTGGTGCTTCCAGTACTCAGCGAGTTCGGCGTCAGTCAAGCCGCTTCCCCGTCCCATTCAGAGGGAGTGTTACAAGTGTTATTTGTGTTACTTTCGTCCTCGTCCAATAGAGAAGTAACACTTGTAACACTCGTAACAGGGGCATAGACGCCTCTAGATGGATTCGAGATACGACCCGCTTCTACTGCCCGCCGCAGATACACGCGTGTCTGGGAATCGTCTAGATGAAGGAGAGTTGCAATGTCCTTAGCCTTCGACCCTTCGGGGTACTTGTTGACCTGAGCTATAACCTCAGCCATCCGGTCATTTACGCCATCCGTAGTTCGTGCATCAACGGCCGCTTTCGCTGCCTCAGCGCGGGATCCGCCAGCCAGGATCCACTTGCCCGTGCCAGCCTGTTCGAGAATGTATTCCCCTTCTGCCGCGTCGCGGCTCGTCACCTGCAACTGAGCCTGAGTCTCGTGTCGTGACCGCTTGAGGAGAAGGATGGTGTCCGCGGCTCCAGCTATGCCTTGGGTGCCGCTGACAGCGTCTAGGAAGTCTGCGCCATCCATTTTGCGGGTGTGGTGAACGATGATGACACTGGATCCAGGGTTGTCGTCTGCGAGCTTTTTCAGGGCCCCCATAACTCGGTAATCCCTGTCGTACTGTGTCTCGCCGCCGCCAGCCGATGGCATTGCTTTTCCAAGGGTGTCCAGGATGACTACAGGGTTTTTCCCTGGATGGAGTTCCATGAACTCCCGGATAGTCGCGACCATGTCTCCACGGGGCACATCAGTCATGAACGTGAGCTTTCCGCTGAGGGAAGTAACCCCGAGCGTGCGCAGCCGCGCTTGTAGTCGGCGGGGGCCGTCTTCAAGGGCGAGGTACAGTACCGGCGCCGCCTTGGTTGGCACGCACCCGAGAACTCGTTGCCCTGTACTGATGGCGATAGCGATGCCGAGAACCAGCCAGGATTTACCGATCTTAGGCGCAGCAACCAACAGGGTGAGGCCCTCGGGGATGATCCCTTCCACCACGTACACGAGTAGCGGAAACACCTGCTCCAGCAGCCAGGAACCAGTGAAGGAGCCCTTGAGTTTTGAGTTGTTCTCGTCGTCGAAAGCATCAGCCCGAAAGTAGTCAGGAATTTGGTTCATGCCGCGGCTCCTTCCGGACTGAGAACAACCATCCACGCGGCAATTACGGACGGGTCAGTCGCTTCGACCTGAACAATGAGGTCTGGCCTGCACCATTCGGCCCGGTCGCTTACCGGCTTGTAGTTGTGGACCATCAGCCGGACATTTGTGCCTGGCGGGACCAGTGGTAGTAGATGGAGCATTTGCCGTTCCAACTCGAAGCAGTCATAGCTGCGTGTGTGTGGACGATCGTTGGTGGAGTAGTCGGCGAGGTCGATGCGGAACACGGGGTTCGTGAGCATGAAGGATTTTCCTCAAGTTTTGTGGTGGACGTTGGCTGTTCCGGGAGTGCCGGCCTGGGCGCTCATCTCCAGGCCGGCGGTTGATTGGTTATCCCATTTCCTCGAACAGTTCGTGGTCTGCGGTGTAGCTGAGACGGAACAGCTCGGTCCACGAGGAACCGGGCATGATCTTTTTGGGGTTTTCACTCTTTAGCCATGCGGTGTAGGCCGCGTCAGCCAGGACTTTGGGTCGCAGCCTCTGGGCGCGGGCCAGGTGAAGGACGGTGGTGGCGTATTCCGCAGTCGTGACCCCAGCACGGAAGCGTTCAAGTTCGGCTGCCGTGACATTTGCTGTTCCGCGGGTTAGAGTTGAAGTAGACATAATGTAAACGAGACCTATCTTTTTGGTTGGTTTTGTTTCGAGGGTCAGGTTCTGCAAGTGCAAATTGCAGGATTTGGCCCTTTTTCTTTGCTCTTAGCGGTCAACCTACTGTTGCTCGATGTGGAGCAGTGCGGCTTTCGCGTCCGTTTTGGTGCGAAACCCACCGAACGTCACGGCGCCGCACGTTTCGCAGCGCGCCGCGTAGCCCGTCTGGTCGCCCTGTGGCCCGTAAGTACCCCGCTCGAAGGCCAGCGTTTTGTGACTCATCAGGCCGCGTCCCCGAACGCCCGGTTGATGTAGTCGAGTACGTCAGACTCCCGAAACATCCGGCGTCCCCCTATTAGGGCCGATTTCGGCGCCGTGCCACTGTGGATCATCCAGCGAAGTTGAGCCGGCGACTTGCGCAAATGATCCGCCGTTTCTGTCAGTGTGAGCAGGATGGTTGCTTTGCTCATCTTTCCCCCTCTAATACAAATTGTTGCCGTTCGACCATCATCCTGGCCTAATCTCAGTATGCAGGTTTGTTGGTCAAAGTGCAACAGTTTGGTTTATGGTTGAGAAATGACGGCACAGCAGCAGGTACATCAGGCCGAAGAGGCTCAGTTCGTAGAAAACGTGCAACGCCTTCGTGAGGCCAAGGGTTGGTCACAAGGAGAGCTTGCCCGGCGCATGGCAGCAGACGGGTGGGACGGCTTCCATCAGACGACTATCAGCCGAATCGAAAAAGGCCAGCGGCCCGTCAGGTTGGCTGAGGCGCGGGCACTGGCCAAGGTTCTGGGAAGCCAGGTCGGCGTCATGATGGCTCCCCCACTGGAGTCTTCCATTCTGGAAAACCTCGCCACGAGCATTGGTCTTATGCGGCGCTCACGGTCCCGGATCTGGGCCGAGGTTGATGTCATCGACAGGCTCAAAACGAGCTTGATGACAGAAATTGCTCAGGTCGAAACGATTCCTAAGGCGGAATGGGAGCGCTTGGGCCTGTGGGAGACGATTGCAGAACTAGTTGTTCAGGCCAGCCACATGCAGAAATGGTCCGCTCAATCCATTTTGACCGAAGGGATGGACGTATCAGATGGCATCGATCCAGAAGCGTGACAATGGTTCGTGGCGTGCCCGGTACCGAGATGACTCTGGCAAGGAACACGCCCGACATTTCCCACGCAAGATCGATGCCCAGAAGTGGCTTGATGAAGTAACGTCATCCGTGGTCACTGGTTCCTACGTGGATCCTAAACTGGGCCGGGTTACCCTCAATTCCTTCTTTGCGGAGTGGTCGCAGCGGCAGATATGGGCGGCAGGCACGGCCAAGGCTATGAGCTTGGCCGTGCGCTCGTGCACGTTTGGAGACGTGGAATTCCGCAACCTCAGACGCTCGCACGTTGAGTCTTGGGTGAAGCAGATGACCGTGAGAGGACTGGCGCCAGGAACGGTGAAAACGCGCTTCAACAACGTGCGCTCAGTGCTGCGTGGGGCTCGGAATGACCGGCTCCTCGCCGTGGACCCCGCTGACGGCGTCTCGCTGCCGCGTGCAAGGAAAGCTGAGCACGCGATGGCCATCCCCTCCCCCTGCGACGTGGGAAAGCTTCTGGAGGCTGCCGAGGTCCAGTTTCGGCCGTTCGTTGCAATGTGTGCCTTTGCCGGCCTGCGGCTGGGAGAGGCAGCGGCGATCCAGCTCACGGATATTGATTTCCTTCGCCGTACCCTGAAGGTTCAGCGGCAGGTGCAGAGGGCCGGTAAGGGCGAGGTTGCAATAACTCTGCCCAAATATGGTTCAGAGCGGCTTGTGCACATTCCGGATGCGCTGGTTCAAATGCTCGCCCACCATGTTCAGCATGTCGGTGTGCACAGCGTTCATCAGTGGTTATTCGTTGGAGATGGCGGACTGCCGCCCCATCAGAACACGAGTGGCTACTGGTGGCGTAAGACAGTGGCCGCTGCCGGGCTCTCTAACGTCCGATTGCATGACCTAAGGCATTTCTACGCTTCTGGTCTGATTGCGGCCGGCTGTGACGTTGTGACAGTACAAAGAGCGTTGGGACACTCCAAGGCTACAACGACCCTCAACACGTATTCGCACCTCTGGCCGACTGCGGAAGACCGCACAAGGTCTGCTGCTGGAGCCATGATGAACGAAGCTCTAAGCATTTCTGCGGACCCTGTGCGGACTGCCGGCGCCTAATTCCTGTGTTTGCAAGGGAAAGGAGGCACTTCTAGACGTTGAAGCGGAACTCCACCACGTCGCCGTCGGCCATGACGTATTCCTTGCCTTCGATGCGGACCTTGCCGCGGGACTTTGCCTCCGCCATGGATCCCGCCTCGATGAGGTCGGTGAAGGACACCACCTCGGCCTTGATAAAGCCGCGCTGGAAGTCGGTATGGATAACGCCGGCGGCCTG
This sequence comes from Arthrobacter sp. CDRTa11, assembly GCF_026427775.1. Taxonomy (NCBI): domain Bacteria; kingdom Bacillati; phylum Actinomycetota; class Actinomycetes; order Micrococcales; family Micrococcaceae; genus Arthrobacter; species Arthrobacter sp. CDRTa11. The sequence goes on from NZ_CP044532.1 coordinate 3,670,015, forward strand.
CGGTGCGGTGTCACCGCGGTGGATGGTCCACGCGCGTGTTTCCTTGGGTCCGGCAGTGAGGTAGGTCTGCAGGCCGAGGGTATGGAACCCGACGCGTGCCAGCTGGTCGAGGCCGGATTCGTCCTGGCCGTTCATCTCAAGCATTTCCCGGGCCTCCTCCTCGTCCAGCTCCACGAGGTCGGACTCGAGTTTTGCGTCGAGGAAGATGGCATCCGCCGGGGCGACCATGGCCCGCAGCTCATCCTGCTTGTCCGGGCTACCCAGGATGCCTTCGTCCGCGTTGAAGACGTAGATGAACGGCTTGGCCGTCAGGAGGCTGAGCTCCTTGAGGTGCTCCATCTCCAGTTTGTCGCTCTTGATCGAGGCAAAGATGGTGTCGCCACGTTCCAGCACCGCTTGGGCCGCCTTGATGGCTGCCAATTCGGCGGCCTCACGCTTTTTGATCTTCACTTCTTTTTCGATCCGCGGAATGGCGTTTTCGATGGTCTGAAGGTCAGCCAGGATCAGCTCGGTGTTGATGGTTTCCATGTCCGAGCGCGGATCAACCTTGCCGTCGACGTGGATGACATCGGGGTCATCGAACACGCGGACAACCTGGGCGATGGCCTCGGCCTCGCGGATGTTGGCGAGGAACTTGTTGCCCAGGCCCTCACCTTCGCTGGCGCCCTTGACGATGCCGGCGATGTCCACGAAGGACACCGGGGCGGGCAGCAGCCGCTGGGAGCCGAAGATCTCCGCGAGCTGCTTCAGCCGGGGATCCGGAAGGTTCACGACGCCGATATTTGGTTCGATGGTGGCGAACGGATAGTTCGCCGCCAGGACCTGGTTCCGGGTCAGTGCGTTGAAGAGCGTTGATTTGCCGACGTTGGGCAGGCCGACGATGCCAATAGTAAGAGCCACGAGCATAGATTCTACCCGCAGCAGAGCCTGAACCTCTCAGTCACTCCGCTTGCCCAGCTGGATGGGTGCCGCAAAATGTCGCTTCCCTAAAATGTCGCAGGGGCATGCAACAGTTTGGATATGGATGCATTCGCCCTGATTCTTGCCCTGTTCATGCTGCTGCTTGGCGCGCTTGCCGGCGCCGCCGTTACCTTTCTTTCCTTGCGCCGGCGCAGTTCCGCCCTGGAAGAAGATTTCGACGCCGTCTCGGCCCGCCTTTCGGACGTGAGCGCCCAGTTCGCCGCAGCTGACGCGGAGCGGCGGCTCCTGTCCCTGCAGAACCGGGAGCTCGGTGAAGCCCGCAGCCAGGACGGCAGCGTGCTCAGGGCATTGGCGCCCGTCGCGGAAAAGCTGACAGCGGTACAGCAGCAGGTCGCTTTGCTGGAACGGGACAGGCTGGAACAGTACGGGCAGCTTGCCCAGCAATTGCAGGAAGCCAGGTTGTCCGATGAGCAACTGATCCGCTCCACCCATGCCCTCGAATCGGCCTTGCGCTCCAACAGCGCCCGCGGGCAGTGGGGCGAGGTCCAGCTCCGCCGCGTGGTTGAGGCCTCGGGCATGCTGCGGCACGTTGACTTCCTCGAGCAGGTCCACAGCGCCGGAGGAGATTCAGCGGTCCGCCCCGACCTGGTGGTGCAGCTTCCTGGGGAAAAGCAGCTGGTGGTGGATGCCAAGGTGCCATTGTCTTCATACCTTGAAGCCCAGGAACTCGGGGCAGTGACCGGTTCGCCCACGGATCAGGGGCCGAACCACCGGTCCCAGCAGACACTGCTGGCCGCCCACGCCAAAGCGCTGCGTTCCCACGTGGACGCGCTCAGCACCAAGAAGTACTGGGACATTCCCGGCAACTCCCCCGAACTGGTGATCTGCTTTATCCCCGCCGAATCAATTTTGGCGGCGGCCCTGATGGCGGATGCCACCCTGCTGGACCATGCGTTGTCCCGGAACGTAGTGCTGGCATCGCCCAGCACCTTGCTCGCCGTGCTCAAATCCGTGGCGTTTACGTGGCGCCAGGATGTTCTGACGGACAGCGCCCGGGAGCTCTTTGACCTGGCCAGGCAGCTGTATGAGCGCATGGGAACCCTCGGCGAGAACGTCAGCAAGCTGGGGTCGTCACTGAAGTCCTCGGTGGATCGCTACAACTCAATGATCGGCACCCTTGAGGCCCGGGTGCTGCCGACGGCACGGAAACTCAACGCGCTTGATGAAACGGGCCTGCTGACACCCCCGGCGCTGGAGGTGACGCCCCGGTCCGTCGCTGCTCCAGAGCTCCAGCTGCGCGATACTGCCGCCTAGGCGGCAGCCGGCTGGGCGGCGCGCCGGTTGGTTGGTGCGCAGCTTGGTTACCGGGCCATCCTTAGGACTGGTCGCGGGACCGGCGGCCGCCGAGGGCGCGGCTGACGTCGCCAGCCTCTTTCAGGGTTGCCCGAAGTTCCTTGGGCAACGAGAAGAGAAGATCTTCTTCGGCGGTGACAACTTCTTCCACGGAACCGTAGCCGTAATCGGCCAGCAGCCGCAGCACGTCCTTGACCAGTACCTCGGGGACGGACGCCCCGGATGTCACGCCCACGGTGCCAACGCCTTCGAACCAGGCCTCATCCACCTCGTTGGCGAAGTCCACGCGGTACGAGGCCTTGGCGCCGTACTCCAGTGCAACTTCTACAAGCCGGACGGAGTTCGAGGAATTGGCTGAACCCACCACAATGACCAGGTCAGCCTGCGGCGAGATCTTCTTGATGGCCACCTGCCGATTGGTGGTGGCGTAGCAGATGTCGTCGCTGGGCGGATCCTGCAGGGTGGGAAAGCGTTCCTTGAGCAACCGGACTGTTTCCATGGTTTCGTCCACGCTGAGGGTGGTCTGCGAGAGCCAAATGACCTTTTCCGGGTCCCTGACGGTGACTTTGTCCACTTCGTGGGGACCATTAATGATCTGGATGTGTTCCGGGGCTTCGCCGGCGGTTCCTTCAACTTCCTCATGGCCGTCGTGGCCGATCAGCAGGATGTCGAAGTCGTCCTTGGCGAACCGCACGGCTTCCTTGTGCACTTTGGTGACCAGGGGGCAGGTGGCGTCGATGGTCCGCAGCCCGCGGTCTTCTGCGGACTGAACAACGGCAGGCGATACACCGTGTGCGGAGAAGATCACCAGTGCGCCCTCAGGAACTTCGTCGGTTTCGTCAACGAAGATGGCCCCCTGGGCCTCGAGCGAGCTGACCACGTGAACGTTGTGCACGATCTGTTTCCGGACGTATACCGGGGGCCCGTAGTGCTCAAGCGCCTTTTCCACGGCGATCACGGCCCTGTCCACACCCGCGCAATACCCGCGGGGCGCGGCCAGCAGGACCTTCTTGGGACCGGTTACCGGTGCCGCGGCGAATACTTCCTCGGGGGTGCGCCGCCTTCGTGGGACGGTCGGCATCGAGAGGGAAACTGCTGTGGAGGTCATCTGTCCATGCTACCGGGTTGCGGGCCGGCGCCCCGGCGAGGCGATCCGGATCACAAGTCCCGCGACCAACAGGGCGCTGCCGGCGATGGCGGTCCCCAGAATCCAGGACCGGAAGTCACCGGCGGACGCGGCGACAAGCTCGTTCCGGAACATGTCGGCAAGTTCATTGCCGCTACCTGTGCTAAGCACAGCGTCGATGCCCACCTGCAGTCCTGCCGTCCACAGGCCGGCCAGCAGCAGGCCGGCAACGCCAATCGAGACGATCACGGCCCAGCGGCGTCGGGCGGCCACCAACGCCAGCAAAAAGGCGATGCCGGCGCCTGCCGCCAGCCCGTACCCCATGGGAGCGTAGCCCCGCAGGGCGTCCACCAGCTGGCGCTGGCTGGGCTGTCCGACGTCGATCAGTGTCTCCGCGGGCGCTTCCAACGGCAATCCGGAGGTGCTTGAGATTTCTTCAATTCCCAACGCCACCAGCGGTGCCACGTCCAGCGTGAGGGATGCTGCTGCGCCCGCCTCGGGCGTCCGCGAACCGCTGGTCGAGAAGCTCAGGCGATGGCTCCTGCGCAGCGTCTCCTCCCACGCGGCAAGGTAACCGGGCAGCCCGGCCATAGACGTGGCGGCCGATTCGAGCACCGGCTGGACGGCGTCGGCCAGCGCGTCCGGAATGCTGCTGGTGTCCACGGCCCCAACGGCGGCGGCAGCAAGCCGTTGCTGGAACGCTTCGTCCCTGCCGAGCGGAGCGGCCAGCGCCACAAACCCATCCTCCTGGACGATGTTGCGGTCAAGCCATATCGACGGCACTGCCACGGCAGCCAGCAGCGCGCCCAGGATAAGGGCAATGGCGGAAACAAAAGTTCGCAAGGCAAACCCCTTGTGGTCGACGGCGGTCCTGCCATCCTAGGGGTGCTTGCTGGGCAAAGAATGTCAGCCTGCGGTGGTACAGCTTATGGATAAGGTTGAAGTAGAGCCCCGCCCCAGCCGACACCACCGCAAATACCAGATAGAGGAACGCCCATGCCACCAGCCACAGCTTTCCCGGGGCGGCGTGTGTATGTCTGACCCCGCAGCCTTGCCGGGCATGGCGGCCACCACGCTGCCCGCCACAGCCGCCGAAACAAGCCCGGACAATCCCTGGCCGTTGCAGCTGCTGTCCCAGAAGCTGAAAGCGCACATCGACCGGACCCCTTCGGCCTGGGTGGAGGGCCAGGTCATCGAACTGAGCCGGCGCGGCACCAACGCCTACCTGACGCTGCGGGATGTTGATGCGGAAGTTTCGCTGCCCGCATCGGTATGGTCCAAGATCCTGGACCGGCAGAACATGCCCTTGGAGCGCGGATCCCGCGTAGTCGCCCTGCTCAAGCCGGAGTTTTGGCTGAAAACAGGCCGCCTGAACATGCTGGTCCGGGACATCAGGCCCGTTGGATTGGGTGACCTCCTGGCACGGATCGAGCGGCTGCGCCAGGCCCTCTCCGCCGAAGGTCTCTTTGCCGATTCCCGCAAGAAGCCGCTGCCGCTGCTCCCCCACCGCATCGGGCTGATTACCGGACGTGATTCGGACGCTAAGAAGGACATCCTGCGCAACGCTGCGCTGCGCTGGCCCGCCGTTGAATTTGAGCTCCGGGAAGTGGCCGTCCAGGGCAATGCGGCGGTATCGCAGATCATCAGGGCTCTTCGGGACCTTGACGGCCACCCCGACGTTGATGTCATCGTCATAGCGCGCGGCGGGGGCGCCCTGGAGGACCTTCTGCCATTCAACAGCGAAGAACTGGTCCGGGCGGTTGCCGCTGCGGCCACTCCAATTGTCAGCGCCATCGGGCACGAAGCCGACCGCCCGCTGCTCGACGACGTGGCGGACCTGAGGGCTTCCACCCCCACCGATGCTGCCAAGCGGATCGTACCGGATGTGGCGGAGGAACTGGCCGGAGTGCGCCAGGCCCGGGATCATTTGCGGCGATCAATCGGCCGGCTCGTTGACAGGGAGACGGACCGTTTGTCCTCGCTTCATTCGCGGCCGGTCATGGCTGCACCCGAGGGGATGATTACGCTCCGTGCCGAAGAGGTGGAGCGGCTCCTGCGCCGGGCATCCGCCGCAGTGAGTTCCACGGTGGTCAGGGCGGCGGACCAGCTGGTCCACCTGCAGACCCAGGTGCGGTCGCTGTCACCGCAAAATACCCTGGACCGGGGTTATGCGGTGGTGGAGCTCGCCGGCCCGCGCGCGGCAACGAAAGACAACCCTTCCGGCCACTCCGTGGTCCGGGACCCCTCCGAGGCACCGGCCGGAACGCCGCTCAAGGTGCGGGTTGCCCTCGGACAATTCGGAGCCGCATCCACAGGCACCGTTCAGCAAGGAATGAAAGAAGGAGAAGCACATGACTGAAGCAACCCCCGCTTCCGATATTGATGAGCTGAGCTATGAGGAGGCCAGGGAAAGGCTTATTGACGTAGTCGCGAAACTTGAGGCCGGGGGCGCGAGCCTGGAAGAATCGCTGGCTCTGTGGGAACGGGGCGAAGCACTTGCCAAGCGCTGCGAAGAGTGGCTCGAGGGAGCCCGGAAACGACTGGCAGCTGCCCGGGACCAGCCTCTGTAGCGCGCAACACCAGTCAGCAGGTTAAGCTCAGGACCGTTCCACGATCTCCCGCTCGACGGCGACGTCGAAATCGGCCTTGGGCCACTCCAGGTGCAGGTCTGCGAACGCGCCGAGCACCAGTTGCTGGACGGCGATCCTGGCAAACCATTTTTTGTTGGCCGGCACCACGTGCCACGGTGCCACCTCGGTGTTTGTCTCGTCGATGGCAACCTGGTACGCCGCCATGTAGTCGGCCCAAAAGGCCCGCTCGTCCAAGTCACCGCGGCTGTACTTCCAGTGCTTGGCCGGGTTGTCCAACCGGGCCAGGAGCCGCTCCTTCTGCTCATCCCGGCTGATGTAAAGCATGACCTTAACAATCTTCGTTCCCGAGTCCGTGAGCCGGGCCTCGAATTCGTTGATGGCTACATACCGGCGCTTCAGCTCTTCAGGAGGTGTCCAGCCATGGACCCGGTGAATCAGGACGTCCTCATACTGGGAACGGTCGAAGATGCCCACCATTCCGGCTGCCGGCACCTCCTTCTCGATCCGCCAGAGGAAGTCATAGGACTTTTCTTCCGGAGTGGGGGCCTTGAACGCCTTGAACTGGACGCCCTGCGGATCCATTGGGGCCATCACATGATTGACGATTCCGCCCTTGCCCGCGGTATCCATTCCCTGCAGGATCAGCAGGAGCCGTTTAGTCCCGCCAAATCTTGATTCCGCAAACAGCTTTTCCTGGTATTCAGCCAATTTCCCGTCCAGATCGGCCAGGAGAGCTTTCCCGTCCGCCTTCATCCCGCTGAACCCGGGTGTGGCATCGGGGTCTGTGTCCGCCAGGGCAAATCCGTTGCCAACCTTCAGGGTCTTGGAAGGGTGTTTGGTGAAGTCAACCAGGCGGGCCATGGGCATCCTTTGTCCGAGGTTCCACGGGCGGAAGGACCCGTCCCCACAGGCTAGTTCCCCTGATACCTGCTAAGGAAGTCCCCCATGCGCCCTACGGCTTCTTCAATGTCCTTGACGTTGGGCAGGGTGACCATCCGGAAGTGGTCCGGACGAACCCAGTTGAAGGCCCGGCCGTGCGAGACCAGGATTTTCTGTTCCCTGAGCAGGTCCAGGACGAACTTCTCGTCATCCCGGATATGGAAAACCTCAGGATCAAGGCGGGGGAACAGATACAGCGCGCCCCTGGCCTGCTGGGTGCTCACACCAGGGATGGCGTTGAGCATGTCGTACGCCTTGTTGCGCTGTTCAAGCAGCCGTCCCCCGGGCAGGATAAGGTCGTTGATGCTCTGGTAGCCGCCCAGCGCCGTCTGGATGGCATGCTGGGCGGGAACGTTGGCGCAGAGCCGCATGTTGGCGAGCAGGCTGATGCCCTCCAGATAATCGGCCGCGTCCTTCTTCGGGCCCGAGATGGCCATCCAGCCGGCGCGGTACCCGCACACCCGGTAGGCCTTCGACAGTCCGCTGAACGTCAGGCAGAGCACGTGGTCACCCGTCAGCGACGCGAGGTTGATGTGCTCGGCGTCCTCGTAGAGGATCTTTTCGTAAATTTCGTCGGCGAAAAGCACCAGCCCGTGCTTCTCCGCCAGCGCCACGATCTTTTTCAAGGTCTGCTCGGGGTACACCGCCCCCGTGGGGTTGTTCGGGTTAATGACCACGATTCCCTTGGTGCGCGGCGTGATCTTGGCTTCCAGGTCTTCAAGGTCCGGCTGCCAGCCTGACTCTTCGTCACAGAGGTAGTGCACCGGCTTGCCGGTGGCGAGAGCAACTGACGCCGTCCACAGCGGGTAGTCGGGCGTGGGAATCAGGACCTCGTCGCCGTCGTCCAGCAAAGCCATGAGTGACATGGTGATCAGTTCACTGACGCCGTTGCCCAGGTAGATGTCGTCCACATGGATGTTCTGGATGCCGCGGGTCTGGTAGTACTGCGAGACGGCGGTGCGTGCGGAGAAGATGCCCCGGGAGTCGCTGTATCCCTGGGCGTGGGGCAGGTGGCGGATCATGTCCACCAGGATGGCGTCCGGCGCTTCAAACCCAAACGGCGCGGGGTTTCCGATGTTCAGTTTGAGGATCCGGTGACCCTCCGCCTCCATTTGCTGGGCTGCCTGAAGAATCGGTCCACGAATGTCGTAAAGGACGTTATGAAGCTTGGTGGACTGCTTGAATTCTGCCATTCATCAAATATGCCACAGGGAGGATGTACTTCCGTTGAGACGTCGGACACATGCAATCGCAGTGACGATCACTCTGGTGATGATCCCGATGGCGGTGCCCGGCTTCCGGAAGCCGGGCACCGCCGTCGGGAGCTGCTGAGGCCCCCAGGGCGCTACGTGACGATTCCTTCGTCCTTCAGCCACGCGGCGGCAGCGTCCTTCGGGTTCTGTTTCTGGCTGCCGCTGACTGCCCTGTTGAGGTCCACGAGGTCCTCTGTGGTCAGGAGCCGGGAGACGGCATTGAGCGCATCTTTCGCCTTGTCTGTCAGCTTTTCCTTGTTGTAAACCGGCAGGACCTGTTGCGCCTTGAAGTTGTTTTTGGGATCCTCCAGCACCACCAGGTCATTGTCCGCGATGGAGGGCATGGTGGTGTAGATATCGGCAACCTGGACGTCGTCGGTGAGCAGCGCGAGCAGGGTTTGATTGCCGCCACCGTCAGCAGAGGGCTTGAAGGCCTTGAATTCGCAGCCGTAGTCCGCCTTGAGCCCGCGAAGGCCATCGGGGCGTGCTTCGAAGGTGTTCGGTGCCGCCATGGCCAGGTCCTTGCACACCTTTGCCAGATCCTCGATGGACTTCAGCTGGTATTTCTCGGCCGTGAGCTTGGTGACCACCATGGCGTCTTTCGACTCCGCCTTGGACGCTTCCAGCACGGCCAGCCCCTCGGGCAGCCTGCCAGTCAGTGCCTTGTAGATGTCATCAGCCGAATCTTCTGACGCCTGCGGATCGACATGCGCAAGGAGGCTTCCTGAGTAGTCTGGCACCACATCAGCGGTGCCGTCTTTGAGTGCCTTAAGATACGTTTCGCGGGGTCCGACGTTCGGCGTGGTTGTGGCAGGAACGCCGGCAGCCACCAGGGCGCCGGCATATATTTCGGCAACGATCTGGCTTTCCGCCGAGGTGGCCGAGTCCAGGGTGGGGCTGCCAACCGTCAGGGCAGCAGCAGGCGAACTGCTGCTGCCGGTGGGAGTTTCTTCGGGCGCTCCTGTGCAAGCGGCCGAGACCAGCAGCGTGGCGGCGGCCAGTCCGGCCCAGAGGGGTTTTCGCATTAAGTCACTAACTCCAACAGCTCTTGATGGACCAAGTCGATATGGGCCTCGTCGGCGGTGTCCTGGCCGCAGTCATACTATCGCCACGTTACTCCAATGAATGGGTATGTTTCGGCGGCAACAACATGCTTGAACCGAATGGATGCACAGGGCCCGGTCTGGCCCGTCCGGCCTGACTTCCCACGAGATCCCCCTTGAACGCCCCTCCCGGCCTAAAGTTGGACTGTGACGAACTTGGAAGTGTCTCCCCAACAGGAACTTTGTCCGCCCGCTGGTCCCGAAGGTACTTCCGGCCCATGCCTGCAGCTGTGGCCCGAGCGGGAAGTACCACTGGGTGGCGTGCGTGCAATGAACGTGCAGCGTACGCTTCCGCAGCGCGGCCTGCCCACCGTGGGTGCCTGGTGCTTCCTGGACAACTTCGGTCCGGACCGGACAGCCATGTCCGTACTTCCGCACCCGCACATCGGGCTGCAGACCGTCACCTGGCCCCTCGCCGGGAACATACGGCACCGGGACAGCGTGGGCAGTGACGTCGTAGTCCGCCCGGGTGAGCTGAACATCATGACGGCAGGCCATGGAGTCTCCCACTCGGAGTTCGCCGTCCTGGCTGATCCCGACGGCCCGCTGCCCATCCAGCGCGGACTGCAGCTTTGGGTAGCGCTTCCGGACGGGCAACGGCACAGGGAACCTGCCTTTGAGCAATACCGGGAGCTGCCTTCCGTCACGGGAGAGGGCTTCACCGCCACCGTGATGGTGGGCGAATTCGCCGGCGCGGTTTCCCCCGCCACGATGTACTCGCCCATCGTTGGCGCTGACGTATCGTGTGCCGGGCGCGCGATCTTGCCGCTCAATGCGGACTACGAACATGCCCTCCTGGTGCTCGACGGCGGTCTGACGCTGGACGGCCAGGAGATCCTGCCCGGGCCCTTGGGCTACCTTGGCACCGGCCGTCCGGCGCTTGAGGTGCAGGCGCTGCCCGGCACGCGGTTCCTGCTCATCGGCGGGGAACCCTTCCAGGAAGAACTCCTGATGTGGTGGAACTTTGTGGGCCGTACCCACGACGAAGTGGAACGGGCACGTGAAGACTGGGAGGCCCAAGGGCAGCTCCCTGACGGCCAGGCCCGCGGCGCCCGGTTTGGATTGGTGGAAGGACATGGGCCGGAGGCGGGGGCAGAGGCAGGCCGTATTCCTGCTCCCCCGCTTCCGGCGGTCAGGCTGACCCCTCGAAAGCGCGCCGCCCGGCCCTGAGGGTCACCGAGGCCGGACGCAATCGCGGGGCGCCGGCTTAGTCGTCCTCAGCTACAAGCTGCAGGACGCCGAACACGGGCTCCTGGTCCAGCACACGGACATCGGTAATTCCGGCTGCGGCAAGATACTTACGGAAGGCGTCCTGGAGTGCGGCTACGTTCATACCGAGGCCTCCTCCAAGAATGACAGGGCCATCTATGCCGAGCTTCCGGAGTGCCTGGGCAGCCAGCGCAGCAAGGTCGTTGCCCGCCTGGTCGAGCAACTGCTGGCTAACAGCATGCCCCGCCGCAGCACCTTCCACCACCAGGCGCGCCTGCTGGGCCCAGAAGCGGCGGCCGGTATCAGGGGAATGGAACATGGCGATCAGCCAGTTCGGATCATCAACACCGCATGACTCCAGCAAGGCTTCGGTGAGCTGATCGGCAGGCAGCCCCTGGTTCATCCTGCGCAGGCTGTGACGGACGGCTTCCCGTCCCAGCCAGTAACCGCTGCCCTCGTCGCCCAGCAGATACCCCCAGCCGCCGGCCCGGGCCTCGTCCCCGGCTGCGTTCTTACCCCAGGCCGCCGATCCCGTTCCGGCTATCACGGCCACTCCGGTGCTGACACGGCCTGCGGCCAGCAGCAGCCGCGAGTCGTGGACCACGCGGATCCTCGCACCCGGCACGTGCGGTTCGATCAGCGCGGCGAGCGCGGCGGCGTCGTCGTCTGTGTCTATCCCGCCGGCACCTGCATACACCTGTGACACCTGGCCGCCACCTATTTTCGCAAACAGCTCGGCGAGATTGACGGCCGCGGCTTCGCGGCTGACGTTCTGGACATTCGAACTTCCGGCAGACGCATCGGCAACCGTGGCGCCATCCTCGAACCGGACACCGTGGGTTTTGGTCCCGCCGATATCAAGGCCGATGATTGTTCCCGCCAAGGGGCCGGGCGCAGCCGCTGGCCGCATCCCGCCTTCAGGGGAATTAGCTGCGGCAGAGGAGGGGGGAAGTTGGGTGTTAGTCACGTCACCAGCCTACTGAAGCCTTTCCGGAAGGACGTGGCGCCGTCGGTATGTTTCAGTCGCTTTGTGAACGTTCCCGGACCAGCCCGGCGAGCAGCCGCGGACCCTCTTCAAGCACCATCTCCCGGAAAAGCCGGACAGGATCAGATTCAGCGCCGGGACCCGGCTTGCGGCGCCGCCATGCCAGCCCGATCTCCCGGTACGCGAGTGCGGATTCGAGGGCAAGTTCAACCCATCCCAGATCGCCGGTTTCCGGGCTCACGTGCCGACCGGGTGCGTTCCCTCCCGGCGGCAGGATACTGACGCCCAGCCCTGCAGACACCAGCCCGCGGACAGTGTGGGAATCCTGGCTTTCGAAGGCGATCCGTGGCCGGAAACCGGCGTCGCGGAATATTGCATCGGTCAGTGACCGCAAGCCATAGCCGGGGCCAAGTGCAACGAAGGGGTCCCTGCGGATATCCTGCAGCCCTGCGCTGCGCCTGCCCGCCAGCGGATGCTGATGGTGCACCACCAGGCGGAGGGGTTCACGGTACAGGGCAGCTGATAAAACGGTGCCTGTTGCCATGGCCACCGGAGCCGTAAGCGCCAGATCCGCCTGGCCTGTTGCCAGCTCTGCCAGGCAACCGTCGCGTGATCCCTGGCTCAAGGTAAAACCTGCCTCCGGGTGGCGGCTTCGGAAAGCACTGATCAGCAAGGGCAGGGTGGCCTCGCCGAAGGTGTGCTGGAAGGAGATGGCAACCTTCCCGCGCACCACGTCAGACTCGTGCCGGACCAGGTCCAGTCCCGCCTGGAACTCGGCGAGGGCCGACTCGATGTACGGCAGCAATGTCTTTGCCGCGGTGGTGAGGCGGACACCCCTTCCATCCCGGATCAGCAGTTCGGTTCCAACCACGGCGCTGGCCCGGGTGAGTGCCCTGCTGACCGTGGACTGTGGTACTCCCAGAAGTTCAGCAGTTTCAGTGACGTGCTGTGTGCGGCCCAGTTCGGCGAGCAACGGCAACAGCGGGAGCAGTTGCACCAGTTGCTTGTGATCGGCATCCATGATTCCGGCCCCTCCGCATGACTGTTCCATATTTGCCATAAGTTTGAGGCAAACCATGCATTGGAAGCATACATCCGGCAATGCCTACTCTGGAGCCATGCCAAAGAATCCGCCACTCCCGGGGTTGCCCGCCACGGCCCATCCGCCCTGGACGGGCCACTCGAAGGGCTCACGGGCGTACGGAAAGATCATCGCCGGGCTGGGCTTTGCCGGTGTGGCAACATTTGCCCAGCTGTACTCAACCCAGGCAATCCTGCCCCTCATGGCAGCCGATCTGGAGATCACTGCGGCCGAAGCGGCGCTGACAATTTCGCTGGCAACCGTGGGGCTGGCCGTTACCGTCCTCCCGTGGTCTTTCCTGGCTGACCGGATCGGCAGGGTGCGGGCCATGGCCCTGGCGATTTCAGCAGCCACCGTCCTTGGCCTCATCGTGCCACTGGCGGGCAGCTTCGGAATGCTGCTGGGCCTCCGGCTTCTGGAAGGCATGGCACTGGGCGGCATCCCGGCCGTCGCCATTGCCTACCTTAACGAGGAGGTTAATAAGGCGCACACCGCCCTGGCAGCCGGCAGCTACATTGCCGGGACCACCCTGGGCGGTCTCGCAGGCCGGCTGGTGGCCGGGCCGGCAGGCGAGCTGTGGGGATGGCGGGCCGCCGCCCTGGCCGTATCTTTGCTGGCTACCACAGCAGCGCTGCTGTTCCTCATATTGGTGCCCAAGGCCAGAGGCTTCACCCCTGCAACAGCCACGGGACTGCGCGGCGCCGTTGCAATTATTACCAGCCATGTGCGGACGCCAAAGCTGCTGGCACTCTATGTCCAGGCCTTCCTGATGATGGGCGGATTTGTGGCCGTCTACAACTACCTGGGCTTCCACCTCTCTGCTGAGCCCTTCAGTTTGCCTGCCACGTTTATCAGCCTGATCTTCCTGGCCTACCTCTCCGGAACCGTCTCCTCGCGCTGGGCGGCGGGACTGACACAGCGTTTTGGCCGGAGGAACGTCCTACTGGCAGGAATCCTGCTCATGGTCTTGGGGCTCGCGCTGACGCTGACCCAACTGCTGGCAGTCATCCTGGCTGGCCTGCTGGTTTTCACTGCCGGCTTCTTTGCCGCCCACAGCATCGGCGCCGGCTGGACGGGCAACATTCCCGCCACGGGCAGGGCCCAGGCGGCGTCGCTGTACAACCTGGCCTACTACGTCGGTTCAAGCGTTATCGGCTGGGCAGGAGGCCTGGTGTTCCAGTCGCTGGGGTGGACGCCGATGGCCCTGGCCGTCATGGTGCTGGCCTGCCTGGCTGGGGTGACCGTCGCCGTCGTCCATCCCCGGCAGGAGGGACAGCGTGGATTTGGCCGATGGCGCACCAGGAAGCGGCGGTATGGAGAGCTGAACGATCTGCCTGCAAAGGGCTGCATCTGACGTGATAATTCGGAGGAACAGGGTTGATCAGGGGTGAATGGCCGGAAACGGCCGTCTAGGATGAACTCAGAACACTTTGAGGAGATTCCATGAGCACCAACGCGAAGAACGTCCGGCCGGGCACGCACCTTGAGCCCCTGGATGCCATTGACGAGCGGCTCCTGGCAGCTCTCGTGGACGACGCCAGGATCTCCAACAAGCAGCTTGCCGAACTCGTTGGCATCGCCCCGTCCACGGCGCTGATGCGGACCCGGGCGCTGTCCGAACGCGGAATTGTCCAGGGGTTCGAAGCCAAACTCAGCCTCTCGGCGATTGGCAGGTCGGTCCAGGCGCTGGTGGCTGTCCGGCTCAGGGCCCATGACCGGGACCAGATCGACCGCTTTACCGCACGCGTACCTCACCTGCCGGCTGTGCTGTCCACTTTCCACACGTCAGGCTCGGTTGATTACCTGCTGCACATCGCGGTGGCCAGCACCGAGGACCTCCGGGACTGGGTCCTGGACAACCTGGCCACGGACCCCGTAGTGGGTCACACGGAAACCACCCTGGTCTTCGACCACATCCAGGGAAACCACGGCCCCTTGCCGGACTAAGGGCGTCCCTGAACCGGCAGCCGTCCGTTCCCGGCACCACCCCGTCCAATGACGGTCCGACCCCGAATGGCGGTCCGAAACGTCACGGCGGAGAGCACCAGGGCTGCAGCGCTGCACAGCACCACAAAAGCGGTGGCCGGGGTCTGGAAACCGAAGGCGGCTGTGGCCCACCCCAAGCCAAGTACCGGCACGGCGCTCCCGAGGTACGTGATCATGTACACGGTGCTGATGATCTGCGCATGCCGGGAAGATTCCACTTTGCCGGCAACGTCGTTGAAGACCTTGTTGAAGGCCACTCCCTGGCCGAAGCCTGCAAAGATGCTGGCCGCAACAAGCAACGGGGGGCTGGTCCATGCCGCTGCGGCCGCCAGGAACAGCAGGGACACACCCAGTACGGCGAGGCCGGCGGGGGCCACATAGCGCCCCCGTACAGCAAACAACTGGCTGAGGGCCGAGGCGCCCAAGGTAAGACCTGCAATTGCACCGAGCAGCGGGCGGGAGTCAACCTGCACGATCTGGGCAAAATAGCCAGGCGCCAGGGACAGGCTAAAGCCAAAAACGGCAAAACTTAGGAACCCGACGGCGGACGCAAGCCAGAAGGCGCCCCTCGCTTCAACGGATACCGTCGGCCTGCGTGGCGCCAGTGCCGTGATCGGCCTCCGAGCGGCGGGTGGGTGGATGGCAGGGCGGGCACGGAGGAGGTACAGCGGAACGAGCATCCCGGCAAGGACTGCTGAATGCACAACGTACGGTGCGGTGGTGGGGTCCGGCAGCATGGACAGGGCGCCACCGATAACGGGCCCTAAAGCCACCCCACCCGCCGAGGCGAGCAGCGTGAACCGGGACGCCCACTCGGGGCGGGACGGGAGCAGCTCACGCAGCGCCGCAGCACTTGCACCCGTGGCAAGTGCCACTGCCACGCCCTGCAGGGCACGCCCAGCAGCCAGCGCGGCCACGCTGTCAGCCTGGGCAAAGACCCAGCCTCCCGCCAGCCCGGCGAGGACTGCCAGAATGAGGGCGGCCCTCCGGCCGATGTGGTCCGACCAGTGTCCGGCGACCATCAATGTTGTCACGAGAGCCAGGACGTAGCTGGCAAAAACCGTGGTAATGGCCAGTGGCGAGAGTCCAAGGTTTGCCTGCAGCAACGGATACAGGGGTGTGGCGAGGTTTGCTCCCACGAGCAAAGTGAAGATGACGGATCCCGCCATCACCAGGCGTGACGTGGTGGAGGCATTCCAGCCCCATTGCGCGGCTGTAGCCGGTCGCATGCGGAGCTCACTGAAGACTGTCATGAGTGGGCCTTTGTCTCGACCGAAACGGGATGCCCTTGTGGGACGCCGCCCCGGGTGGCAACTGATATCTAAAGAATGCAGCAAGACTGCCCCATTGAGCGGACAACAGTGGAATAGTTGATCAAGATCATCAAGTTCTCATCCCTTAGCTAACCGAAAGTGACATTTTGAACAATCTGGACCCCACCGATCTGAAGATCCTGCTGGAACTCATCCGCGATCCACGTATCCAGATCGGCGAGCTCAGCGAGGCATTGGGGATCGCCCGGAATACCGCACAGTCGCGGGTTCGGCGGATGCTCCGCACCGGCATTCTGCACGACGGCGGCAGGGAGATCGATCTCGAGGCAGTCGGCTACGACGTGGTGGCCTTTGTGACGATCGAAGTGACGCACCGTGAACTGGACGGCGTGGTGGGCGCACTCAGGCTCCTGCCCCAGGTACTGGAGGTGCATGAGATCTCGGGCCGGGGCGACGTCTGGTGCCGCGTGGTGGCCATGGATACCCACAACCTTCAGGCTGCCCTGCGGCAGATTCTTCGCATCAAGGGCGTCATTAGGACAGAAACAGTCCTGGCCCTGCACACTCATATTCCCTACCGGACCGAGCCGCTCATCAGCCGTCTTGCGCAAGCTGGTGCCAGCCAGCCAACACGGGGACAATGACGTTGTCCACCCAGCCCGGACGCGGGGGAAGCGACTAGGATTCGAGCATGGACTGGCTCTCATATATTTCGCAGATCAACTGGCTGGCCGTGCTGCTGGCCTTCATCGCCAGCATGGCCATCGGCTTTGTTTGGTACATGCCCGCCGTGCTGGGCAACAGGTGGATGGCGGCGATCGGAAAAACTGAAGAGGACCTAAAGAACATCAGCGGCGGCGCCGGGATCTGGGTTCCCATGATGGTGGCCGCCGCCCTGACTGCCATCCTGCTGGCTGTCCTGATCAGCAAACTCGGCCTGGATAACGCCTTGGCCGGTGCCTGGTTCGCACTGGTCCTGGCACTCGTATTCCGCGCCGGCGGCCACGTGATCCACAACGGCTTTGCAGGACGTCCGGCAGCTGTAACGCTCATCGATTCCGGCCACGATCTGGTTGCCATGACGGTCGCCGGCGCAATCATCGGGGCCATGTCCTGACGCGGCTGAGCCAGTATGCGCCGGCTGGAGGGCCGTCCTTGTGACGATCATCGACAACGCCGTGTACGTTGACGGTGTCCGCAGTGCTGAGCCGGAAAGCCTGGAGCAGACCTTTGAGACCCTTGCCGAGCACGGTGGCATGGCCTGGATCGGACTGTACCGGCCAACGAAAGCAGAGATGTCGGCAGTGGCCAGCGAATTCGGGCTCCATGAACTGGCCGTGGAGGACGCCATCTCGGCCCACCAGCGGCCCAAGCTGGAACGCTACGACGACAACCTCTTTACCGTGCTTCGGCCCGCCAGGTACCTCGACGCCACCGAAACCGTTGAATTCGGTGAGCTCCACATCTTTACCGGCAGCAACTTTGTTGTCACCGTCCGCCATGCGGAGATGGCCGGTGTTGCAAGGGTCCGCCGCCGGCTGGAAGCCCGCCCTGACCTCCTCCGGCACGGCCCGGAGGCAGTCCTGTACGCCCTCCTGGACCGCGTAGTGGACGATTATGCGCCGGTGGTGGCAGGACTTGAAAACGACATTGACGAGATCGAGGACCAGCTCTTCGGCGGGGACACCACGGTCTCACGCCGAATCTATGAGCTCGCCCGCGAAGTGATCCAGTTCCAGCGCGCCATCCACCCGCTGCCAGGCATGATGCAGCAGCTCAAGCGCGGGTTCGAGAAGTACGGAGTGGAAACGGAACTGCAGCACAGCCTGCGCGACGTGGAGGACCACGTGGAGCGGGTCATTTCCCGCGCCGACTCATTTCGGGACCTGCTGCAGAACGCCCTCACCCTGGACGGGACGCTGACCGCAAACCGCCAGAATGAGGCCAGTGCCGAGCAGAACGAACAGGTCAAGAAAATATCCTCCTGGGCGGCGATCTTCTTTGCGCCTTCTATTGTGGCCGGCGTCTACGGAATGAACTTTGACCACATGCCCGAGCTTCACTGGACCTTTGGCTATCCGTTGGCGATTGCCCTGATGGGCGGCACGGCAGCCCTCATGTACGGCATTTTCAAAAAGAAGGGCTGGCTCTAAGAAATGGACAATACCAATCATCCGGCGGCCGGGGCGGACTTTGCCCGGGGACGCATCATCACGCCGGGAACAGAGCACCAGCTGGGCACCTATGGCTTGTTCCCGCCGTCGTCGATGCAGCATCGCACGCTGATGACCGCCGGAGGGCCGCTCGCCGCCAAGAACGCCGAACCCGATCTTCTGTGGACCAGCTTTGCCGAGCTATGCGCAGGGACGGTGCCCGAGGCCGATTACCACGCCCTGGCCGGCCAACACGCTGCCTGGGTCATCGACGGCGTTCCCGCCCCGGACACGGATCAATCACCGCAAAAATCCGCCGCTTGGGAGCGCTTCGGCACTCTGGTGGGAATTCTCTACGAACGGGACATCACCCTGTTTTTGATCGGCACCAGGCTGCCGCCGGATATGGCCAGGATTGCCCCGCCCCTTTCCTTCCTCGAGTATGTGGAGTCCGCCGGAGACATCATTGTTGAGGAAATTTCCGGAAGCTAGCCCACCCGCTGTCTGCCAATACTCCAGCGACGGGTCCAACTCCCGCTTCTGCTCTCCTGATATTTGTTATGACGATCACACTTCCAAGTCTAATATATTAGTCCTATACTAGAGGTGAATCCGCAGAGGATGGATCGCAACTCGATGAGGAGTGGAACAGCATGCAGCAACTCGCGCACCGGCTCGAACGGCTGGGCACCGAAACCGCCTTCAGCGTGGCCCAGGCCGCGGCCGCCTGGAAGGCGAAGGGGAACCGGGTATACCCCTTCCACCTCGGCGACATCAACATCCCGACGGCCCCTCATATCGTCGAGGCGATGACCAGGGCCATCGCCAACGGCTACACCGGCTACTGCCCCGGACCCGGCATCCCGCAGCTGCGTGAGGCCCTGGCCGACGATCTCGGGGCCCGCCGGGGTCTCCAGTTTTCCCCGGACAACGTCGTGGTGATGACGGGCGGCAAGCCCGTCATCACCAAGTTCCTGCAGGCCGTCATGAACCCCGGCCAGGAAGTGCTTTATCCCAATCCCGGCTTCCCGATCTACGAATCGCAGATCGAGTACCTCGGCGGCACGGCCATGCCGTACAACTACGTCCCCACCAGCACGGGCTTCGCCATCGACCTCGACCGGGTCCGTGCCTCGATCACCCCGAACACTGTCGCCATCATCTACAACGACCTGCAGAACCCCATCTCGGCCGAGTCAACGGCCGCAGAGCGGGAGGCCATCGCGCAGCTCGCTCAGGAGCACGACCTCTGGGTGCTCTCCGATGAGGCGTACTTCGAAACACGCTATGAGGGTGCCTCGAGCTCCATCGCGTCGCTTCCCGGCATGGCGGAGCGCACCGTGATCCTCTACACCTTCAGCAAGAAGTTCGCCATGACCGGATCCCGCCTGGGCTGCGCCGTGGCCCCTATTGAGATCGCTAAAATTCTCAGCACACTCAACACGAACGATGAGTCGTGCACCACGCACTATGTGCAATGGGCCGGTATCGAAGCGCTCCGCGGCACCCAGGAACCCGTACAGCAAATGCTCGACATCCTTCGCGTCCGACGGGATGCCGCGTGCGAACTCATTAACGACATCGCCGGCATGCACGTCGCCGTGCCGCAGTCGACGTTCTACCTGTTCCCGGACGTCACCGAGGTCATGGAACGCATGGGTTACACAGCGGTTGGCGATTTCGCTTCCGCAGCCCTGCACGAAACCGGCGTCTCCTTCTGCACACGTGAGCACTTCGGCCGCCGTCAGCCCGGCGAAGAGCGGCAGTACATCCGCCTCGCTTACTCGGGCATCGACGTCGCCGATATCAACGACGGCCTCGGCCGCCTGCGCAAGTGGATCGAGACCGCATGAGCCGGGTTGTCGTCACGGGACGTGTACCCGAAACCGCACTGGAGAAGCTGCGCGCCGAGCACGAGGTCGATGCCTGGTCCGGTCCGGAGTCAATTGGCCGCGAGGAGCTCCTGCGCCGGGTAGCCGGCGCCGATGCCGTGGTGAGCCTGCTCACCGAACGCATCGACGCCGAGCTGCTCGACGCTGCGGGCCCGCAGCTCAAAGTGGTCGCGAACGTCGCCGTCGGCTATGACAACATCGACGTGCCGGCCTGCACCGAACGGGGCATCGTGGCCACCAACACACCCGGCGTGCTTACGGAGGCCACAGCCGACATCGCGCTCGGGCTCATCCTCGCGGCCACGCGACGGCTCGGTGAGGGGGAACGGCTCATCCGCTCCGGCCAGGCCTGGAAGTGGGGCATGTTCTTCCTGCTCGGCAGCAGTCTGCAGGGCAAGACCCTCGGTGTCGTTGGCATGGGCGGCATCGGCCAGGCAACCGCGCGCCGCGCCAAGGCCTTCGGCATGGAGATCGTCTACCAGTCGCGCAGTGAGATCGATCCCGGGATCGCAGCGGAACTGGGCGCCCGCCGGGTCGAGCTCGATGAGTTGCTGGCCATCTCCGACATCGTCTCGTTGCACTGCCCCTACGGGCCTGCCACCCATCACCTGATCGGTGCCGAGCAACTCGCGGCGATGAAGAGCTCGGCGTACCTCGTCAACACTGCGCGCGGACCGATTGTCGACGAAGCGGCTCTCGCGTCTGCTCTTCGCGACGGGCAGATCGCTGGCGCCGGGCTTGACGTTTTTGAGAACGAGCCCAGCGTGCACCCAGGTTTGCTCGAACTCGAGAACGTGGTGCTCGTGCCGCATCTGGGCTCCGCCACGGTGGAGACGCGCACCGCGATGGCAATGCTGGCCGCCGACAACGCGCTCGCCGTGCTCTGCGGGGAACGGCCGCCGGCACCGATCGGTTAGGAGCGCAGAGCTCCGGAAAGTGTAAAACGAGTACGGGCCCCGTCCATTGGACGGGGCCCGTACTCGTTTGTTGTGGAGCTAAGGGGATTCGAACCCCTGACCTCTTCGATGCGAACGAAGCGCTCTACCAACTGAGCTATAGCCCCGGAACAGCCCCGCCAAAGAGCGGCAGCGCCGGTGACCCTAGGCTACAAATATTCCGGCCGTATTACCAACCGGCACGCAGTAGTGGCCTCACGCCCGCCGTACAGAGCATTCGCCTGCCACAGCTCAGGCCCGACGACGCTGCAGGACATCATCGAGGTTGCTCAGCGCACTCTGGGCCTTCGTGAGCGGCTTTGCGGGGGCGGCCGCCGGAGCAGCCGGAACACCCTGCTTAAGGGACGGTTTCCCCACGGCTTTGGGGGCCTCGGGCAGGTCGAGGGGCTCCGGTGCCGGCCGCTCAGCTTTTGCGGCTTCAACGTAGACCGGCTTTGGCACATCCACGGGCTGCCAGGTCTCGCCTGCCGGAGATGCGGCAGCGGACCTGACACTGGTGTCTCCTGCCGCTACTGCCACAGCGAGGGCAGCCTCCCGCAGCTCCACAGCAGTTAAAGGCTTGACTTTGGGCCGGTCTGCTTCCGCGTCAAACAAGGGACTTTCGGGCTTGCGGCTTGGGATCGCCGGCCGGGCAGGCGTAGCTGAGGCAGGTTCCGGCCGGCGCGAAGGTGCTGCCATGGCCGCGGAGAAGGCAGCGTTGACTTTCGCCTTCCGATCCCGGACAGCCAGCCACCGCAGTACCACAACTGAGGTTACAAACGCCGCCAGGCACCACACCGGCAGCAGGGGCGTACCCAGTCCGAACAGCAGCAGCGCCCCGGAAACAAAACCAGTCAGTAGCGCCGCGAGGCCGAGGAGTGCAAGGCCCGTCCTGCCGTAGCGGATCCGGAAAGCACCCGGCGTCGCGGTTCGGGTTGCGTCCCGTTCGGATACGGGGCTCTTCCTGGTGTCCATGGCTTTCTCCTGAGGGGCGCTGACATTCATGAGCATCCCGGCTCTCGGGTCCAATGATTCAGTGGCTGGTGTTTCCGCCGGAATCTCGGCGGCAACCTGGAACTGGGGCCGGCGGTTCCGGAGAACGTAAGGGGCAACCCACACAATCCAGAGCACAACGGCGACCACCAGGATCACTGAGCTGCTAAGAGGGAAGTCCACACTCAAAACCGTATGAGCATTAGCGCGATGGCTGCCGCATTAGCCCCGGTGTGTCGCAGGTGGAACGGCGAATCAATGGATTTATGACGGGCGGGACGCCAGCCAGCGGCGCAGCAGTCCGTCCGGAACTTCTTCCGACGTCAAAGCGAACGTCCGGTGGTCTGCCCACTCACCGTTGATGTGCAGGTAACGCGGCCGGAACCCCTCATCCCTGAAGCCCAGCTTTTCAACCACACGCAGGCTGGGGCCATTCTCCGGCCGGATGTTGATTTCCATCCGGTGGAGCCCCAGCGTTTGGAAACAGTGGTCGGTGGCCATCGCCACTGCCGTGGGGGCAATCCCTTGGCCCGCCCTGGCCTGGTCGACCCAGTAGCCGAGCGTTGCCATGAGGGCCGAGCCCCACACAATGGAGGAGACCGTGAGCTGGCCCACGATAACCGGGGACCGTGCGCCAGGCGTGCGTTCGGTAATCAGGAAGGGCAAGGCGGTTGCCTGCGCGGCCTGGATGTTGAGGGACCTCACCATGTGCCGGTAATCCGGCAGGCCTCCGCCCGGGACAGGATTGGAGGCTTCCCACGGCGCCAGCCATTCGCTGTTGCGGGCACGGACCGCTGTCCACTCCTTTTTATCCCGATAGCGGATCGGGCGCAGGACCAGGTCTCCGCACTCAAGGGTGACGGGCCAGATTGGACCGGCGCGCATGGGCTTTACTTGGAAAGACCGGCGGTGAAGCCCGGCAGCCATTCCCGCAAGCCGGGACCCAGGTCATCGCTGTCGATGGCCAGCTGGACGCAGGCCTTGAGGTAGCTGAGCTTGTCACCGGTGTCGTAGCGCCGCCCGCGGAAGACAACTCCATAAACGCCGTCGCCGGCGCCGTCTCCGGCCGCCAGATCCTGCAGCGCATCCGTGAGCTGGATTTCGCCGCCGCGGCCCGGGCCGGTGCGCTCCAGCACGTCAAAGACCGACGGGTGAAGCACGTACCGCCCGATCACTGCAAGATTGGAGGGTGCCTCATCGATATCAGGCTTCTCCACCAGTTTTTTGATCCGGACGTAGCTCTCGCCCTCGATCTCCTCGACGTCGGCGCAGCCGTAGGCGCTGATCTGATCTGGTTCTACCTCGATCAGGGCTACTACCGAGCCTCCAGTCTTAGCCTGAACCTCGATCATGGTGCTGAGCAGTTCGTCCCGGGCATCGATCAGATCGTCCCCGAGGAGCACGGCAAATGGCTCGTTGCCTACGTGCTGCCTTGCACGCAGGACCGCGTGGCCCAGGCCGTTAGGATCGCCCTGCCTCACATAGTGGATGTCGCCCAGGTTGCTGGCGGCCTGGATGGACTCAAGCTTGGCGGTGTCGCCTTTGGCCGCCAACGTGGCTTCCAGGGCCGGGACGCGGTCAAAGTGGTCTTCCAGCGCCCGCTTGTTGCGGCCGGTGATCATCAGCACGTCGTTAAGGCCAACCTTGACGGCTTCCTCAACCACGTACTGGATGGCGGGCTTATCCACCACTGGAAGCATTTCCTTCGGCATGGCCTTCGTGGCAGGCAGGAACCTGGTGCCGAGTCCCGCAGCGGGAATAACGGCCTTGCGTACTGTCTGATGAGTGGTAGTCACTGGACTAATCTAACGGAGGGGCCAATCATTCAGTAATTGTCAGAGCTCCGGCGAGGGGTGCCGGCCCCACGTAGGCAGGGGCCTGGTAAGGGTATTCGGAGCGGGCCGGACAGAGGAGCAGCAGTGCCTGGAGACAGCAAAGAAGCAAAGGAAATGATCCGTGCACGTCACCGCCAGAGGCGGGCCCGCATGGCGTCCGATGAGCGTGAAGAGGCAGGCGCCCGCCTGGCCGTCAACGGCCTCGAATGGGCTCAAAGAATGGCGGCGGGGAAGGCATCGACGTTTTGCGTGTACCTGGGGGTTGGCTCCGAACCGCCCACCGTGCCCCTCATTACCGCCCTCCACGGGCAGGGCCACAAGGTCCTGCTCCCCGTCTGTGAACCTGACCGACACCTGAGCTGGGTGTACTGGACTCCGGCGGTGGAATTCGTGCGGAGCCGGTATGCCCCCATCCTGGAACCCGACGGCGTCCGGCATGGCCTTGACGTCGTGGCCGGCGTGACGGCCCTCGTCATTCCAGCCACAGCCCTGGACATGAGCGGAAACAGGATTGGCCAAGGCGGCGGTTACTACGATGTCTTCCTGGCCTCCCTTGCCACCAGAGTTCCGCAAATGCCACTGGCGGCCATGATTTACGACGAGGAACTGCTCCCGGCCGGCTCCATTCCCAGTGAGGAGTTCGACAGGAAAGTGCCGGCAGCTTTAATGCCATCCGGGCTGGTCAGACTGGCCGACGCAGCATCCTGAGCGGCCCAGCGGCGGGGATGATAGAATTAGCACTCAGGCCCTGCGACTGCTAATGAACGGCTCGTTCCGGACATGCAGCACGGGACCTCTCGTTTTGCCCAAGAGGAGGAGCACCAGTGCCAACGTATGCCTACGCCTGCAAGGATTGCGGCCACGCCTTTGACATTGTCCAGTCATTCACGGACAGCACTCTGACGTCCTGCCCTGAATGCCAGGGGACCCTGCGCAAGAAATTCAACAGCGTGGGCGTGGTTTTCAAGGGCTCCGGTTTCTACCGGACGGATTCCCGGGATGCCAAGGGCAACTCGGTTGCGGCGGCTCCTGCCACCCCGGCTCCTGCCGCCCCGGCGCCTGCTCCCGCAGCCGCAGCCAGCTAAACCACCAGGCTTTCTAGCGCCTGTTGATCTCCTCAGGACTGCCGGCGCGTGCATCGTCAGGCGATAGCCTTCGACGCCGTCACCCCGGTTGTCCACATAAGCGGCGCTCCCCCTGTCGTGGCTGGGCCTGCCAAACGTAGCGTGGCTGCATGCCCGTTACCCTCCTCCGCTCCCGGCGCACCGTCCAGCCCAGACGCACCAGTCGAGGCCCTCATTCGCCTGCACCCAGGCGTCGGTCGCGCCCCCGGATGGGTTCCTGGCTCAGCCGTAACCGCCGCTTGGCCGTAGCTCTCCTGCTCTGTCTTTCCGCCGGAATCGCCGTTCATCAGCTCACGCCGGCGCCGGCCGATTCCGTCACAGCCCTCGCCGCCGCACGTGATCTCCCTGCAGGCGCGGCATTGACACTGCCTGATCTGGAGGAAGTCCGGATACCGCCACGCCTGGCGATTTCCGGTGCCCCGCAAAAAAGCAGCGATCTTGAAGGCAAACAGTTGGCAGCGCCCCTGCGGAAGGGGCAACTGGTGGCTGACTCCCAGCTTTTGGGTCCCGGCCTGTTGGCCGGAACTCCGCCGGGTTCAGCGGCCGTGCCGCTGAGGATGGCGGATCCGTCGTCCATCCAGCTGGTATCTCCGGGGCAGCTGGTCAATGTGGTGCTGACGGGCGCCAACGGCTACGACCAGCGATCTCCTCCTGAAGTGCTTGCGTCAGCCGTTCCGGTACTTTGGACGTCCGGCCAAGAGGGCAAGACCGGAGAGTGGCTGGGTACAGGGGAGACGGACGGGCTGATCGTGGTGGCAGCAGATCCGGATCAGGCAGCGCGGCTGGCCGGGGCCTCCACCCAGGGAAAACTGTTCTTTGTCCTCGTGGGGGCCTAGCCTGCAACCGACATGCGCGGCCAGCCACCAGCTGCCCCAGAGGGCTGCAGGCGGTTAGCCCCAGTGAGGGGGCTTCTGTTCCTTCAGCCAGGCATCGTGGTCATCATCGGGCTCATCGCCCCAGCGCCGCGGGTCATCTTCGGAAGCCTTATTGGGAAGAACTGCGTCCGTTCCGCTTTTCTCCTCCGGCTGCCCTTCGGCAGGGTTGTCGCTCCTGGCCTGGCCCTTGGCTGGGTTCTCTGTGGTCATGTCTTGTGCCTCCTGGCCCTCCTGGGCTGTGGTCCGGCTGTGGTTGTGGTGGTCTACGTAACCGCGTTTCTGGTCCTCGGCTTCGTCCTGTTGGGGTTCCTGGGCCTGGTTTTCCAGGCTTGCCAGGGTCAGCGGGTCCATATCAGCGTCGAAGAAACCCGCAGACGCCGTGGCCCGTCCGGGCAACACAACGTTCTCAAGGCCCAGGTAGCCGGCAATGCGGTCCGCGCAGGCTGAGGGGTCGGTGAATACTTCAATGGTCCACAAGGGCATGTACCGCCAGCCCAGGCGTTCAAGCAGCTGCGGACGGAGCCTGCTCCGCTCGCGGACGCTCATGGTCCGGTACTGCTCCGTACCATCCGACTCGATGGCCACAGGGCGGGGAATCTCGGCGTCGTCCTGGCCCATGGTGCTGAGCGGGTCCGCCGCAGCAACAACGTCGATAACGCCGTCGTACTGGTGCCAAACGCGCGCTCCTCGGGCGCGCAGCCGGTCCCCCAGGTCAGCCACCAGGGGGTCAGCCCCGAGCGCCTGCTCGCTGGCAGCGGCGCGGGATGCCGGAGTACCCAGGTTGGTGTTGCCCGAAATCTCCCGGTCCAGCAGTTCATAGAGGTCCACGGCGCCGTGGGCCAGGCGCGTATGGTCCAGGTCCTCGGGGCGGAAGCAGGTTAATACGTGCAGGGACCTGCGCGCACGGGACATCGCCAACGCGAATTTTTCCCTGCCGCCCTCAGCGGAGAGTGGACCAAAGTTATGGAGGGCACGGCCATGCGGAGTGCGTCCGAAGCCGGGTGAAAAAATCACGTGGTCCCTGACCAGGCCCTGGGCCCGCTCAAGGTCCACCACGCGGAACGACTCCGGCCCCGCGCTAAAGAATCCGGCCAGCCCTGGATGGTTGGGCAGCTGGAGCCGGATGGATTCACCGATCCTGGCAGCATGGCGAAGGCTGGCGGTTACAACAGCCAGTGAGGTCCGCGGACGTTGCCTGGCATGTTCAAAGACCAGCTGGACCACACGGTTGACTTCCGCCACCACGGATTCCACACCCTCGTGGTCGGCGCTGGGCAGGCCTGTTCCGTCCGGCAGGTATTCAACCAGCAGCGCCCTGTCCAGCCCCGTTGCTGACTGGCCCTCCGGCAGGCGGCGCAGGCCGCCGTCGTAAAAGCTCTTGCTGAGCTGCAGCACCAGGTCCTCATCCACCGCCCGGTAGACAAAGTTCAACCGCCAAACAGGCAGGACGGAGGACAGCGCGGAAAAGGCGCTGTCCACACGCTGGTGTGCTGATTCGCCGACAGCCAGTCGCTCGACGCCAACAGTGAAACTACGGGGGCTGGCTATTTTGGCATCACCAAACGCTATGACCTGTTGGGCACGGGCGATGGAGGGCAGGACTGCCTGCAGCGACGTCGCGTCGGCGTCCAGGATGACCACCGCATCAAAGCGCTTTTCGGCCGGAAGGAGACCCGTCATCAGGTAGGGGCTCACTGACCAGACCGGCACGAGCATGGGGACAAGTTCCGGGGCCTGGGCGGTCAGCGCCGCAAGGGAAACCCTGCCGTCCTTCAACAGGCTCCGGAGGAGATCAGCCTGGCGCGGGTGCTGGCCGATGGCTGCGCGCCACCTCTCGGAAAGGTCCCACCGCAGCCTTGCGGCGCCGCTGGCGATGTGGGCGTTGTCGGCGAGCCGGTACTCTGCCTCCAGCTGCCGCAGGGCGTCGCCGTCGGACATCGCGAGGTAGTCGTCCCCGCTGATCATCGCTTCAAGCGCGGACTGCCACCAGGCCAGCTCGAGTTCGGCGGCCACCGAATCCGCAGGGACTTCCCGCTCCGCGAGGTCAGCGAGGAGTTCCCCCAACCCGTGCTCGCGCATGTTTTCCACGAGCAAGGTGCGTTCAGGCAGGGTTTTGAGTGTGTGGGTGTCCGCGACCAGCCGCTCGAGGCGTTCCATCAGTTCCGGATAGGGCGAAGTGGCCAGGGACCCGCCGGCTTCGGTGTACCGCAGGGCCTCCCCCAGCTGTGTGAGCTCCCGGTCCAGAGACCGGTACATCACGTTCATCTCCGCGAGGCCGGAGGGTACGGCGGGGTGGCGCTGGGTGGTTGCGTAGCCGGACCACAGGGCCCGCTGCTCCTGGACAAGCACCAGCGAACTGTGCAGATCGGCAATATGCACACCGGGGCGTACATACTCCTTGGCCACACGGCGGAGGCGCGACCGTTGCATGGAGGCCATGTCGATGTTCCGCTCGCGGCGCCAGGCGGAGGATGCTGTGGCGGAGATGAGATCGTGCACGGGACGGTCAAAGATGTCGGGTGTGAACTTGTCCAGGCTGCCCCGGACCGCCATCAGCAGTTCAAGCTGCGCCCCCCACTCTTCGAACGACGAACCCAGGCGGATCTCGGCGTGTTCGGCAACGCCGCTCATCCGCTCCCGCAAGAGCGGCAGGTTCTTCGCCACGGAACGGGCCAGCTCCTGGGCCTCTTCGGTCTCCTTGCGCGTCAGCAGCCTTGCCCCGTGCCAGGGGCTGGTGGTGGACGCCCGGCTGAAGCTGCCAAGTTCGGCGGCGCGGCGAAGCCTTCCGGCGAGCTCGTTGCGGTCACGGATGTTGTCCAGCACACTCCGTTTGAGGCGGACAGTAGTGGCCGGGGCAGGCTGGATGGAAGTCAGCGAAGCGAGTGACTGCATGGCCTGGTATGGCGAGCACCCCCAGCGCTTGCGCACGTTATGCAGCGAAGCAACATGATCCGTCAGAGCGTGACGATGTTCAGTCAGCGTCTTATGGAGGTTGCCCAACTGCGGTTCGAGGGATTTTTCGTTCCGGATAATGGCCCGGACCAACTGCGCCTTCAGCTGCTGCGGACTGGCCGCGCCGGAGAGCTGGAACAGAATGGACTCCAGGCCCAGCGATTCAAGCTGGCCCGACACTTCATTCAGGCTGGCCCGGCGGTCCCCGACCACCAGCACCGTTTTGCCCGCATCCACCAGCGCACCGATGGTGTTGATGGCCGTTTGCGTTTGCCCCGTACCAGGGGGGCTGCTCACCACGAGTGATTCACCGGCGCGTGCGGCATCAATGACGTACTGCTGGTCTGAGTCGGCGTCCAGCAGGAGCAGTTCATCGGCAGGATGCCGTTTGTCCACGCTGGGAAAACGTGAGGGGTCCGGCTCCTCAACGTCCACCACTTCGCCGCCGCCGGCGCGCGCCAGGGCAGCCACCAGCGGGTTGCCGTCATTGATCCAGGGGTCATCGAGGTTGCCGGAGAGATCGGCAAAGGTGGACACCAGCAGGTTGTGCTGGGCCTCTGCGCCGTGGATGGGCCTGATCAGCGCGGCCAGCCGGTCCAGGACGGGCTGGGGATCAAACCTGGCCGTGCTGTAGGCCAGCCGGGTCACGGCGTTGACGTCAAAGATAATGCCGTGGATGTTCTTCAGATGCCGGACCAGCGCCGGGTTGATGTGCGCCTGTTCCGTGAGCTGGAGCTCATAGTCGTCTTCGCCCGGACGGACAGTCAACGAAATGGCGGTCAGCATCACGGGGGCCGAAATCCGCTGTGGCTTGCCTCCGACGGCGGACGTCCACACCACGGTTCCTGCGGACAGGTATCCGGCGTCAATGCCGCGGTCATTGGCAAGCTCGAAGATCTTGGAGCGGATGTTCCGCGATGCCCGGGCTGCAATCAGGTATTGCTGGTGGTCACGGATCAGGGTGGAGAGGCGTGTCCTGCGGCCGGCCATGAGCTGGGCCAGGCCGGAAGGGTGAGCGTGGGTCAGGTCAATGGAGCCTTCCGGGGTCTTGGTGAAACGCAGCATGGTGTCTGCCCCGGTAACGGGTTTGAGCCCGGACAGCCATTTCCTGAGCTCCTCCGAGCCCTCGGGGTGGCCTTGACCAACTGACACTACTGCCTTCTTTTCTGCGTTTGCACGTGACGCCTTGGACCATACCGGCATGCTTTCGAGCGTAGCCGGTAAGAAGGCTTAGTAAGAGACGCAACACTGGATGATGCCAAATTGCGGAGGATTTCGCCCGGATAAGGGAATGGCCGGTCTCCCTGACGAAGACCGGCCACTCATTCCGCTATTCCCATTCAATGGTTCCAGGCGGTTTGCTCGTGACGTCCAGGACCACCCGGTTGACACCCTCCACCTCGTTGGTGATCCGGTTGGAGATCCGGGCCAGGAGATCGTAGGGCAGCCGCGACCAGTCCGCGGTCATGGCGTCTTCCGAGGAAACCGGACGGAGGACGATCGGGTGGCCGTACGTGCGGCCATCGCCCATAACGCCAACGCTGCGGACGTCGGCCAGCAGCACCACCGGCATCTGCCATACGTCGTTGTCCAGGCCGGCGGCGGTGAGTTCGGCACGCGCAATGGCATCCGCTTTGCGCAGCAGGTCCAGGCGTTCCTTGGTGACCTCACCGACGATGCGGATACCGAGGCCGGGGCCCGGGAACGGCTGGCGGCCCACGATTTCCTGGGGCAGTCCCAACTGGGCGCCGACGGCACGGACTTCGTCCTTGAAGAGCGCGCGCAGCGGCTCCACAAGTTCAAACTGCAGGTCCTCGGGAAGCCCGCCCACGTTGTGATGGCTCTTGATGTTGGCAGCGCCTTCGCCGCCCCCGGACTCGACGACGTCCGGGTACAGCGTGCCCTGGACCAGGAACTTGATCTTTTCGCCGTGGGCGGCCGCCTCGGCGATGATGGCCAGCTCGGCCTCCTCGAACGCACGGATGAACTCGCGGCCGATGATCTTGCGCTTCGTCTCCGGATCGCTGACCCCGGCCAGGGCGGCCTGGAACCGCTCCTGCTCGTTGGCGACGTAAAGCTTGACGCCGGTGGCGGCGACGAAGTCGCGCTCAACCTGCTCGGCCTCGCCTTCACGCAGCAGCCCGTGGTCCACGAACACACAGGTCAGCTGATCGCCGACGGCGCGCTGGACAAGTGCTGCCGCGACGGCGGAATCAACGCCGCCGGACAGTCCACAGATGACCTTCGCATCGCCGACCTGCCGGCGGATGCGTTCCACCTGCTCCTCAAGGATGTTGCCGGTGGTCCAGTTCGGTTCCAGCTTGGCGCCCTTGAACAGGAAGTTTTCCAGGACCTGCTGGCCATAGGCGGAGTGCTTCACCTCGGGATGCCACTGCACGCCGTACAGGCACTTCTCTTCGTTGGCGAAGGCGGCCACTTCGGCGCCGGCGGTGGTGGCCAGCACCTCGAAGCCTTCGGGGGCCTCGTGGACGGAGTCGCCATGGCTCATCCACGTGTTCTGGTGCTGCGGCATCCCCTCGAGCACGGAGCGGCCCTCGCCGAGGATGGTGGTCTGGGTGGAGCCGTACTCGCGCAGGCCGGTCTTGTCCACTTTCCCGCCCAGGGCATTGGCCATGGCCTGGAACCCGTAGCAGATCCCGAAGACCGGGATCCCTGCTTCAAAAAGGTCTGCCCCGACGGACGGTGCACCGTCAGCGTAGACACTGGACGGGCCGCCGGAAAGGATGATGGCGGCGGGGTTCTTGGCCAGGAGCTGCTCGGTGCTGTAGGTATGCGGAACCACTTCCGAATACACGTTCGCTTCCCGGACGCGGCGGGCAATCAGCTGCGCGTACTGGGCACCGTAGTCAACAACCAGCACCGGCTTCTGGGAAGTTTGGGATGCAGTGGGAGTAGTCACCGTACTAGCCTACTTTGCGCCGTTGCCTCGCCGCACATTCACGGCTCCGGGTGTGACGGAGTGAACGTCCGACGGCGGCATGTCCGCTCCGCTACACCGCGCCAGTGGCGCCGGGCTACCGGCCTTGGGCGTGCCAGCTCCGGGCTAGTACCGCTGTGGCGCCTGCGGATTGTCCGCGAGTTCCGCCTCGACCTCGGCGTGGAACTTCTTCTCCACGATGAAGGACAGGAACGGAACCACTCCGCCCAGGGCCAGCAGGATGAGCTTGGCGAACGGCCAGCGCATCAGGGACCACAGGCGGAAGTTGGACATCAGGTACACCACGTACATCCAGCCGTGGACGATCAGCACGGTGACGGAAATGTTGACGCCGCCCACCACACCCTTGGGCTCGGCGTCAGCAAAACCGAGGCCAAACGGCTCGCCCGTCACAGCATTCGTTCCGCCGGCGAACAGGTATTGGCCGAACGCGTAGCGTGCAATGAGCTCGGCGCAGAGCAGCAGGAGCATGGCGCCGGTGAGGTACGCCAGCACCTTGTAGAACTTCAGTGCGGAGCGGATCTGAGGTTCGGTACCGCCGAAGCGGCGCTTCCTGCCGGTTTTCCCCGCGGCGCTGCCGTTCTGGCCACTGCTGTTCTGGCCACTGCTGGTTCCTTCGGACGGCTGTGCCTGCCTGGCCGGTTTGGGTTCAATCATGGTTGTACCTTTTGTTGGAGCTGATCAGAAGATGCTGGCGAATGGTGGTGGCCGTCGTCGAATTCGTCTTCGAGATCCCGGCGGTGGTCGTCTTTGACCAAACGCCACCAGATGAAGATGGCGAAGCCGGCAAAGACAACCCATTCCAGGGAGTAGAAGAGGTTGAGCCAGTTGATCTGCTGGGCCGGCGGCTGCGGCCCGATGCGCAGGGGTTTGAGCGGTCCGGCTACCGCAGCCGGACTGACGTCGGAGCCGTTGGAGATTTCCGCCGTCGCGGCTACAAAACCGGGGTAGCTGCTGACGTCCCAGTAGTTAATGAGTTCGGCCACGGATACGGCGGTGGCCCGCCCGGGACCGGGTGCTGTTTCCGGCAGGGGCGCTTCGGAGGGCAGCAGCCGTCCGGTCAGTTCCAGGGTTCCCGACGGCGGCGCTGCAGCATCCGCGGGATCCGCCACCCACCCCCGGGCAACAGGGATCCAGGTCTGCGGGGAGGCGGCTACCCCAGTCAGTGCGGGGGCGCCGCTGACGGCGAAGGCCGATACCACCCAGTAGCCGGATTCACCGTTGTACAGCCGCCCGGGAACAAGGACCTGTTTGGCAGGATCGTAGGTGCCTGCTGCCGTGACCATCTGGTCCGCCACCGAGCCATGGAAGAAAGTACCGGGCTGAAGCGTCTCCGTGAGGGCCTTCACGTTCTCCGTGGCAGGATTCACGGGGGTTTCCGGCTGCGTGGACCGTCCGAACTGCCATTGGCTCAGCAGCACGAACACCCCGGAAACGGCGATCGCAAAGATCAGGCCGGCGATCCATCGGGGCTTAAGGGCAGTTTTCCACACGTCTTAACCGTACTTCGTTCCTCTGTAGAACAACTAAATGAAGCGGTGGTCCCGTCCTGCTGGCCGAATGCGCGGCTGCCTTCTCAGTGGTCGAAGAACACCAGGCTGGAGTTGATGAGTTCAGCAATAACCTCGGGATCGTAGGCACGCCGCAATGACTCCCGGAAAGACTCCTTTGAGAGCGAGCGCGCCAGTGTGGCCAGGACTTCAAGGTGGTCGGAGAATGAGCTGGCCGGCGTGGCGATCAGGAGGATGACAGTGGCCGGACCGTCGGTTGCGCCGAAATCCAAGGCGTGCCCGTATTTGGTGATGCCTATGGCGATTGACGTACGGGACACGAATTCACTGCGGGCGTGCGGGAGCCCGATCCCGCCCGGCAGGCCCGTGGCCAGCTGGTGTTCCCGGGCGTTGACGTGCTTGAGGAATCCCGGCAGGTCGGTGACCCGCCCGGCCGAAAAAAGCCGTTCCGCAAGCTGCGCGGCAGCGTCTTCCTTGTCCGTTGCCTCCAGCTCCAGGATCACCATGTCCGGCGTCGTGAGTTCGGCATCGTACCGGTCAAGTGGTTCCGCCAAGGCGTGTCCCTTCAAATGTGGCGAGAGAAAAGTGTTGCGTGGAGCCCCTCAGCGCAACGGAACGATATCCTCCACACCCAGGCGGGCGGCGTCGGCGGAAATATCATCCGGCTGCTGCTGGCTCAGGCGTTCGGCTTCAACCCGTGCAATGTAGTTCTTGATTTCGCTTTCACGCTGCGCATCGCTCCAGCCAAGGACTTCGCCCATCAGTTTAGCGACTACCGGAACGGCTGAAACACCGCGGTCCCAGGATTCAATGGAAATCCTGGTCCTGCGTGTCAGGACATCATGGACGTGGCGGGCTCCCTCATGGGTGGCGGCGTACACAGCTTCCGCCTGCAGGTAGTCGTCAGCGCCGGGAAGCGGCTCAGCCAGGGCAGGGTTTGCCTCGATGATGGAAAGCACCTCGGGGGTCATGGATCCATACCGGTTAAGCAGGTGCTCCACGCGGGCAACATGCACCCCGGATTCCTCGGCCGTACGGTTCCTGCGGTTCCAGGCAGCCTTGAAACCGTTGGCTCCCAGGAGCGGAATAGTTTCGGTGCAGCTGGGCGGGACGCGCTCATCCATGGTGCGGGTGGCCTCGTCAACCGCGTCTTTGGCCATCACCCGGTAGGTGGTCCATTTGCCCCCGGCCACCACAACAAGCCCGGGCACGGGGTGGGCCACGATGTGTTCGCGGGAGAGCTTGGCCGTAGTGTCGTTTTCCCCTGCCAGCAGGGGGCGGAGCCCGGCATAAACGCCTTCGACGTCCTCCCGGGTCAGCGGCCGTTTCAGCACCCGGTTGACGTGTTCCAGGATGTAG
The DNA here is from genome assembly GCF_026427775.1 of Arthrobacter sp. CDRTa11. Lineage (NCBI taxonomy): Bacteria > Bacillati > Actinomycetota > Actinomycetes > Micrococcales > Micrococcaceae > Arthrobacter > Arthrobacter sp. CDRTa11. The sequence continues at coordinate 3,704,424 of NZ_CP044532.1, forward strand.
TCGATGTCCTTGCTGGAGGCAGCCGGATGGGCCTTGTCCAGGTTCCAGTCCGTGTCCGTGGTGCCGATGATCCAGTGCCGCCCCCAGGGGATGACAAAAAGCACGGACTTCTCCGTGCGCAGGATCAGCCCCACGGTGGATTGGAAGCGGTCGCGGGGTACCACCAGGTGGATGCCCTTGGAGGCCCGGACCTTAAGCTGTCCGCGTTCTGTGACCATCGCCTGGGTCTCATCGGTCCATACGCCCGTGGCATTGATGACCTGCTTGGCGCGGATATTGAACTGTGAGTTGTCTTCGTGGTTGACCACCTTGGCCCCAACGACGCGTTCGCCTTCACGCAGGAAATCCACCACAGCCATCTGATTCACAGCATGGGCTCCGTAGTGGGCGGCCGTCCGGATCAGGTTGGCCACGTACTTGGCGTCATCGACCTGGCCGTCGTAGTAGCGGATGGAACCGACGAAGGCATCATCTTTGAGGCTGGGGGCAGCCCTGAGGGTGCCGCGCCGGGTGAGGTGCTTATGGAACGGAACGCCCCTGCTGTGGCCGCCGGAAATGGACATGGCGTCGTACAGGGCGATGCCCGCGCCCACGTAGGGCCGTTCCAGGAAGGGCCTGGTCAGCGGGTACAGGAACGGGACCGGACGGGCGAGGTGCGGTGCGAGCTCGGTCAACAGCAGGCCACGTTCGTGAAGGGCTTCCTTGACCAGGGCGAAGTCCAGCATTTCGAGGTAGCGCAGGCCACCGTGGATCAGCTTGGAAGACCGGGAGGACGTACCTGCTGCCCAGTCGTTGGCCTCCACGATGCCTACTGTGAGGCCTCGGGTCACTGCGTCCAGGGCGGCGCCCGTGCCAACGATCCCGCCACCCACGATCAGGATGTCCAGCTCACGGCCCGGTTGGGAGGTTGCCCTGAGCTGCTCGATCGATGCTTCCCTGGCCGCGGGTCCCAGGGCTCCGTTGTTGGCACCACTCTTCATCGAACGCCTCCATAGCCGCTTGTGCAGGTAGTAACCCAGACTACTTCGTTGCAGGAGTCTTGCGCAGGCTGGGCACGGGGTGCGTCGGGCCTGCTGGCTCTTGGCGGCAGGATCAGGGTCTCAGTTGCCGGCGTACGGTGACACCACGACGTCGACCCGTTGGAATTCCTTCAGGTCCGAATAGCCGGTGGTGGCCATGGACCGGCGCAAGGCACCAATCAGGTTGGACGTTCCGTTGGTGTGGTGGCCGGGCCCAAAGAGAACTTCTTCGAGGGGCCCTACGGTACCCACGTTCGCCCGGTCCCCGCGCGGGAGTTCGAGGTGGTGGGCTTCCTGGCCCCAGTGCCAGCCCTTGCCCGGAGCTTCTTCTGCCCGTGCCAGTGCGCTGCCCAGCATCACGGCGTCCGCACCCATGGCGATGGCCTTGACGATGGCGCCGGAGCTGCCCATTCCGCCGTCGGCAATCACGTGGACGTACCGCCCGCCGGACTCATCCATGTAGTCGCGGCGGGCGGCCGCGACGTCGGAGATGGCGGACGCCATGGGCGAATGGATGCCCAGGGCCCTCCGCGTGGTGCTGGTGGCTCCCCCGCCGAAGCCCACCAGTACGCCGGCAGCGCCGGTGCGCATAAGGTGCAGTGCCGGTGTGTAGCCGGCCGCGCCGCCCACAATCACCGGAACGTCCAGTTCATAGATGAACTGCTTCAGGTTCAGCGGTTCGTGGTCCTTTGAAACGTGCTCCGCGGACACGGTGGTTCCGCGGATCACAAAGATGTCGACGCCGGCAGCCACTACCGTCTTGTAGTGCTCCTGGGTGCGCTGCGGGGTCAGTGATCCCGCCACCGTCACCCCTGCAGCCCTCATCTCGGCGAGGCGCGAGGTGATGAGCTCAGGCTGGATGGGGGCGCGGTACAGCTCCTGCATCCGGCCTGTCACGGCGGGGCTGTTGGTCTCGTCCTCCAGGGCGCCGATCTCATCCAGGACTGGCTGCGGGTCCTCGTAGCGGGTCCACAGCCCCTCAAGGTCCAGCACGCCCAATCCACCCAGCCGGCCAAGGGCGATGGCTGTCTGCGGGGACATGGCCGAGTCCATGGGGGCGGCGATGACCGGCATGTCGAACTTGTAGGCATCGATCTGCCACGAGACGGAAACGTCCTTGGGATCGCGGGTACGACGGTTAGGGACAATCGCAATGTCATCCAGGGAGTAGGCTCGACGCCCACGCTTGCCACGGCCGATCTCAATCTCGTAAGTCACTGCTCTAGGTTATCCCAGGCGCAGGATGGGGACGGCTCCCCATCGCAGCCGGCGCGGAAATGACGTAGCTTGAATCGCAGGATCAACGCGGGACCGTTGACGAACAATTTCTCTGGGGGAAAATATGGCGCCAGGCCTCTACGGTGCGGACATCGAGCAGCTCCGGGCACTTTCGAAAACCATGGGTCAGTCCGGGTCGCGTCTTAAGACGGTGGAATCCACGGTGAATTCACTGGTGCAGTCCGCTGCCTGGAAAGGCGCGGACGGGGACAGATTCCGCAGCGAATGGACCTCGTCCCTGCGCCCGATGCTCAGCAAGACCTCGGAGTCACTGGAAAGCCAGTCCCAATTGCTGCTGAAGCACGCGGACGAGCAGGACCAGGCCAGCAACTCGGGCAGCGGTGCCGCATCCTCCCCCACGCCGTCCGGCGCCGGCGATCCCGGAAACGGCTCCGGCGATTCCGGCAACGGCTCCGGGCCCGGGCGGAACTGGGGAGATGCCTTCACCGATCCCAACTACGAGCACGCGCCCGGCGGCATTGAATGGCTTCTGGAGAAACTCGGACTCAGTGACGGCGGCAAGGCTTCAGACATCACCGCAGCCCTGATGTTTGTGGCCGACAAATTCAATTGGAACCTCGAGCTTGCCCAGGTCCAGTCCGGAGTCAGCAAGTTCTTTGACTTCATGAAGGGCGCCGGCAAGGTCCTTGGCGTACTCGGAGGCGCGATCGGAGTCCTCGACGTCATTTCCGGTATTGAGGGCAAGGACCCCTTCAGGATCGCGGACGGCGTCATCGGCGGGGGTCTTTCCGTAGCTGCCCTGGTTGCCACTGGAACGATTGTTGGCGCCCCCGCCGGACTGGTGCTGGGCGGAGCGGCCTTGGGCTGGGGACTCCTCGGAATGATCTCCGGCGACGTCCCGGTCACGAAGAGAATCTGGGACTTCGGAGCAGGTGTTGTGGGCGGCGTCAAGGATGTGGCCAGCGGCGTGAGCGACGCCGTCGGATGGGTCGGCGGTAAGCTCGGATTCGGCTAAGAGATGGCCCGATCAACCCTTAGCCCGCAAACAATTGACATGAGGAAATGATGACCGACCCCACTGGACACGAGGCTACGCCCGATACCGGCTCCGCAATTCCTGACGCAGCCTACCGGATGACCAGCCATGAGATTCTGGCGCTGCTCGCTTTCGACCCCGGTGCCGGGACGTCCCTGACACGCCGCGTGCTGGGACTTGCCGAGCTCCCGGACGATCACGATCTCGTCCGGGCCGGCGTTGGCACCCTGAACATCAGGGACACGGCGAAGATCAACGGTGAAGAGGTCACACTGCTCGCCGAGGCAAGGATCCTGGCCCGGATCTTCAGCACTTCTTCCGAGTGGTTCGACGTTACCCGGATCGGGGCCGAAGCCGTCTCCCCCAGCTACCTGGTGGACTCCCCGGCCGGCCGCGCCGCGATCTTCCTGCGGCCCCTGAGCGAGTACTTGTGCCTTCCGCTCCGGGACGACGTGAACCTGCTGGATTTCGTGCAGATGACGGTGGATGAGTCGGTGGCCGCCCTGAGCGCCGAAGGCGGCGGAATCGTCACTTCCCGGCGGTACCGCGCCGGCTCGGACAAGCCGCTGATCGCCAACATCAAGGTCCTCGATGCCGGTGCCCTGCAGCTGGCATCCGCACCGCTGGATGAAGACGGCCAGCTGGGCGTCCGCGATCTTGCAGCCGATGAGAAGCCCGGAGCGACGGTCCGGACGTTGCTCTCGGCCGCCGCATGACCGGTCCGGCCCCTTCCGTTACGGCCGTGTCGCCCCTCCACGCTTTGGGGTATGCCCACCGGCGTGCCCGGGTCTTTATGTTCTGGTGGATGGGCATGGTGTTCGCCATTCCCGGTGCCGTGCAGGCAGCCATCCTGGCGGCTACGGACCAAAACCCTGAGGATGGCCTGGTCCTGGCAGGCCTGGGACTGGGATTATCTGGCGTCGGCTGGCTCGCAGCACTGGGTCCACGCTATACCCGTAAAGCTCCCCGCCCTGCAGAGGATCTCGCCCGCACGGAACAGTACATCCGGATAGGGCCAGGAGTTGCCATCAGCTCGGTGATTGGCATGTTGCTGATCGTGGTTGCGCTCATGGTTGCCACCCCGAAGGGAACATCCCCTGAAGCCTTGCCTGTGCTGGCCCTCCTGGCCGTGTTCCCGGTGCCCATCGCTGTTGCGCTTCTGTACTCCAGGCACCTTCACCTGAACCGGGACAGCCTGTACGCTGACTGGCTTGCACGCCGCTAGCGCCGCCGCCTGTATCGGACATCGATTGAATACGAAGGCTGCCATGACCACGCAGGACGCCGCATGACGGTTCCAATTCCTTTCCCCGCAGTCCAGCCCGCGCATCCTCTCGATTACTGGCTCTCCCCGGAACTGGCCCGGATCAGTCCGCCGAATGCCCCTTCCCGGTTGCGGCAACTGGCCGACACCCAAGGCGCCCTGGCAGCTGCCTGGAGCAGCGCGATCGGCGGCGGCCCTGTCCTGGTCCTGGCTGGCGGCTTCGTCTCCGTCATGTCGATCAACCTTGCCGGGGTCCTGGTTATGGGTCTGCTGGGCCTTACCTTATCCCTGCTGGGCCTGTTTTCCTGGACGCGGGTCCGCGCCACATTGCCGAACACAGACAGGCTCCTGATCAGCCGTGGCCCGGGCTCGGCCCGCGGTGGCATCACGATGGTGGCCGGACTGGCCATCGTCATCGGTGCGATCCTGGCCTCGGCATTGCCCGGGATTGCTTCCCGGGGAACGGCCACGCTCGTCGCGCTGATCGGCACCTATCTGCTAATCGTGATGTTCCTGGTGGCCGTCATCCTCGTTCCTTCGGTGGTCATGGGCCGTGCCCGCCCGTCCTTCAGACGAAGGGTACGGTCCGACCCTGTTCTCCGGGCGGCGGTGGTAGAGGATCTGGCCACGTGGCGGGCCCCTTACGGCGACGCGGCTTATGGCCCGCTCTGAGCGTCGAGGCTGAGCTGGGATTCAAACATCCTGAAGTAGCGGCCGCGCAGTGCCACCAACTCCTTGTGCGTACCCTGCTCCACGATCTCGCCGTCCTCCAGCATGTACACAATGTCAGCCTTCTCAATGGTGGCGAGCCGGTGGCTGATGGCAATGATCGTGGTGCTGCGGTCAGCGAAGAGCCGGGTGAAGATCCGGTGCTCCGCCAGGGCGTCGATGGCGGAGGTGGGTTCGTCCATCACCATAAACGAAGCCTTCCGGTAGAAGTTGCGGGCCATGGCGAGCCGCTGCCACTGGCCGCCTGACAGCCCGCTGCCCTTGCGCCCGCGTGGATCCTCCATCCAGTTGCTGACGTGGTTATCCAGTCCGTTCGGCAGCTTGTTGATGAAGTCCAGGGCTTCGGCGTCGCCCGCTGCCCGGCGGATCCGCCCGTCGTCCCGGGGTGAGTCGACGTCGCCAAAGTAGATGTTCTCCGCAGCCGTGGCGAATTCATACTTCAGGAATTCCTGGCTCAGCACCGCCAGGTGGCGGTGCCAGGACTTGACGTCGACGGCGGCGAGGTCGACGCCGTCGAGCATTACCTGCCCGGTGTCCGGCCGGTAGAGCCCGGCGAGGATGCGGATCAGCGTCGACTTTCCGGCGCCGTTCTCCCCCACGATGGCGATGTGCTGGCCCTCGCGGATGGTCAGGCTGATGCCGCGTATCACCTCGATGTCACTTCCGGTGTACGTGAAGCGGATATCGCGCAACTCCACCGCTCTGGGCGCCTGGAGCAGCGGCGGGGAGTGGTCCGAATGGACAGGCAGGGCCATGAACAGCTCATAGTCCTTCAGGTTTGCAAGGTCTTCGTCGATCGAGCTGAGCGAGGAGACCAGGTTATTGGCGGTGGACAACGCCCGGCTGACGATCTGTTGCACGTACAGGAACTGTCCGACCGGCTGGGCGCGGGCGATGATCTGGCCCACCACCCAGATCAGTGAGACAACTTCTGCCCCGTACTGCAGGGTGTCGGCCATCAGCTGCTTGGGAATGTAGCGCTTCTGGAAGTCCAGGCGCCGGCGCTCGTCCGCGTCCCGCAGCCGTGACCGGAACTCCATGAGGTACCCCACAATGCCGTAGAGGCGCATCTCGGCGATGTGCTGCGGCCGCAGGAGGTTAGTCTCGATCATGCGCCGCTGGCGGCGCGAATCCACCTGGGTGTTCCAGTGGGCGATCTGTTCCCTGGACAGCTTGAACTGAAGGTAGACGCTGGGCACAATCGCCACGAGAACTATCACGGCGATCCACCAGCTGACCAACAGGAGGGCACCCACCGCGAGTATCACCGACACTAGCTGGGTGAAGATGGCCGCGATACGGTCCAGCACGCGGGCATAGGAATCCGAGAACCGCTTGGCGCGGTCGTACAGGTCAACGGTTTCCTTGTCGTCGTAACGCCAGAACTCCAATGCCAGGAACCGCTCGTACATCTGGTCCCCGACAATGGCGCCCACCTTGAAGCTCATGAGCTGCTGGATGTAGCGGTCCACGCTGCTGAACGCACCCCAGAACAGCCCCAGGGCCGCCGTGATGATGACGTAGACAATGGCCTGCTGGCCTGCAGCGGTGTCACCGGCATACGCAGCAGCCAGCGCCGTGGTGGTCAGCGCGGCAAAGTACGTGGTGACAAGCGGCAGGAGCGCCGAGATCAGCGACCCCAGTACCTTCATCACCACCGCCGCAGGAGAGGCGCGGAAGCTGACCCGAAGGACCTGCGCCACCGCACGGGCGTAGGGCCGAAGTGCAAGCTTCCTTGCGGGTTCCTTTTTGGTCCCCAATTCTGCCGGATGGCGTGGTTCAGACATGTCCCCAGCCTAGTTCCGGACCAGGCGCCGGGCGGCAAAAAGGAGGCAGGGATAACTCCCCACCTCCTTTTCCGGCCAGATCAGGTCAGGTCATTCCCTGCCGGCAAATCAGCGCGAACCGTAGTTGGGTGCTTCCACCGTCATCTGGATGTCGTGCGGGTGCGATTCCTTGAGTCCAGCCGGGGTGATGCGGACAAACTTGCCGCGCGCCTTCAGCTCCGGGATGGTGGGGGAACCGACGTAGAACATGGTCTGGCGCAGGCCGCCCACCAACTGGTAGGCCACGGAAGCCAGCGGCCCGCGGTAGGCCACCCGGCCTTCGATGCCCTCGGGGATCAGCTTGTCGTCCCCGGAGACGTCGGCCTGGAAGTAGCGGTCCTTCGAGTAGGACGTGTTCTTTCCGCGTGACTGCATCGCGCCCAGTGAGCCCATGCCGCGGTAGCTCTTGAACTGCTTGCCGTTCACGAAAATCAGCTCGCCCGGCGATTCGTCGCAGCCGGCCAGGAGGGAGCCCAGCATCACGGTGTCGGCGCCGGCGACCAGCGCCTTGCCGATGTCGCCCGAGTACTGCAGCCCGCCGTCGGCGATCAGCGGAACGCCGGCCGGGATAGCTGCCTTGGCGGATTCGTAGATGGCGGTGATCTGCGGGACGCCAACGCCGGCCACCACGCGGGTGGTACAGATGGAGCCGGGGCCCACGCCCACCTTGATGCCGTCGGCGCCGGCGTCGATCAGCGCCTGGGCGCCTTCACGGGTAGCGGCCTGGCCGCCGATGATGTCAACGTGCGCCGCTACCGGATCTGACTTCAGCCGGCGGATCATGTCCAGCACACCCTGGGAATGCCCATTGGCGGTGTCCACGAACAACGCGTCCACCCCGGCGTCCACCAGGGCCATGGCGCGCTCCCAGCCGTCACCGAAGAAGCCGATGGCCGCGCCCACGCGGAGGCGGCCCTCTTCGTCCTTGGTGGCCAGCGGGTACTGCTCAGCTTTGGTGAAGTCCTTCGTGGTGATGAGGCCCTTGAGCCGGCCCTGCTCGTCAACGAGCGGGAGCTTTTCGATCTTGTTGGTGGCCAGCTTGTGGGAGGCTTCTTCCCTGCTGATGCCCACGTGCCCTGTCACCAAGGGCATCTTGGTCATGACGTCGCTGACGAGCCGCAGCGGGAAATCCGCCTCCGGTACAAAGCGGGTATCGCGGTTGGTGACGATTCCCAGGAGCCGCATGCCATCGTCCACGACGGGGAGACCGGAAACGCGGTACTGGGAGCAGATCTCGTCGAGTTCCGCCAGTGTTGCTTCAGGGCCAATGGTCAGCGGGTTGGTGATCATCCCCGATTCGCTGCGCTTCACGCGGTCCACCTGGTCCGCCTGGTCCTGGATGGAGAGGTTGCGGTGGACCACGCCCAGGCCGCCCTGGCGGGCCATGGCGATGGCCATGCGGGACTCCGTGACAGTGTCCATCGCAGCGGACAGCAGCGGGGTCTGGACCGTGATGCGCTTGGAAATCCGGGAGGATGTGTCGGCATCGGAGGGGATGACCTCGGTGTGGCCCGGAAGGAGCAGGACGTCATCGTAGGTCAGGCCGACAAAGCCGAAAGGATCGTGTTCAGGCTGGGTCATGAGTGCGCCTCTTACCTTGGTTATTGTTTCGCTGGCAGGGGTTGCAGCTGATGACCAGCCCGTCATTACGGGACTGGTCCGTGCAGGGTTGTGATGCTCGCGCTTGGTGCACGGGTTCAGTGCAGAAAGTGTTGAATAAATATTAGAACCTTGCGGCCGATCCCCCTATTCCACAGCGGCAATGTGAGCAACGGCACGAAGGGCAAGAACAAGTCAGGTCCAGCCGGTAGCGGCCAGGAGGCGCTGTTCGAACATGGGAATCATGCTTTGGACGTACGTCTTGGTGAGGTGGTTATCGTCCTTGTACACATACACATTGCCCACCACGGCCGGGCAGCTGCCACCGGCACAGACGAAGTCGCTCAGGTCCATCAGGTGGAGCCCGTCCACCTTGCCGCGGTAGCCGTCCAGCGGCGAGGACTCGGCCAGGGATTCGTTCACCGGGACGTTGCATTCAGGGGCCGCCGCCCCGTTCTTCTGGACGCACTCGGGCATGTTGATGGTGAACCTGGGGTTGTCCCGCACGCCCACAACCTCAATGCCTGCGTCAGTGAACTGCCGGATGCCGTCGAGGTAGCCCGGAACCTCCGTTTCGAAGGGAGCTTGAACGTGCGTCAGCGATGCGACGGTAAAGACGGCGTCGGGCCTGTGCTCCATGACGTACGCGGCACTGGCCCTGTTGAAGGCGTTGCAGTCCTCGTCCCGTTCCGGTGAATCGGCGCCGAAGCGGCAGTCACCCTTAAGCAGCGTCACCACCTCCCAGCCGTGATCCCTGGCAATAGGACCCAGGGCCGCCATGTACTGCTGGGCATGGGAATCCCCCAGCACAACGATCCGTTTGGTTACGGTCTCGGGTGAGTTGTTCTGCAGGCAGCCGGCCAGCAAAGGATCGGAGGGCACGTTGGCGTCCGTGCACAGGCCGTCGATGTCGGCCCATTCGTTCTTCATGGCGGCCGGCGCCGGGATGATCCTGGCCTCCGGCGTCGGCTTGCCCGCATTTTCGGGCGCCAGGGACGCGGCACCGGGAGTCAGCTCCCGCGGCTGTGCAGCAACCGCGGCCTCTTCGGCCGTCAGGCTGGTCTGCCAGACAGCTACCGGACCGGCCAGTAGGGTACAGCAGGCGGCAATCACGACGGCGGTCCGCCAGGAGCGCTTCTGCGGCCAGTGCCATTCGCGCAGCGGCTTTTCCACAAAGCGGGTGGTCAGCACCGCCAACGCAATGGAGGCGGCAACAACGCCCAGGCCCTGGCCGAGGCTTGGGGCCTCAATGCCGGCGGCGGCCAGCGCCAGGACCAGCACCGGCCAGTGCCACAGGTACAGGGCATAGGAGTTGTCACCCAGGGCAACCAGCGGCTTCCAGGCGAGGAGCCGGTCCGCGCCGAACCGGCTTCCGCTTTTCCCGGCCACAATGATGGCGGCTGCCGCCAGCGTGGGCCAGAGCGCGATGGACCCTGGGAAGGAACGGTCCACGGTCAGGACGAGGCCAACGGACACCATGGCGGCAAGGCCGGCCCATCCGAGGACAACGCGGAGTGCCTTGCCGGGCCTGAGGTACGGAAGTCCCAGTGCCAGGAGCGAGCCGAGGGCGAACTCCCACAGCCGCGTGCGCGTGTCGAAGTAGGCGTAGGCCTGGTTGCTGGAAGTCTGGTCGATCGAAAAGATGAGGGAGGCTGCAAAGATGCCACCAAAGGCCACCAGCAGGACATGCCTATAGCTGAGTCTTATCCCTTGGACCGGGAACCGTGTCAGCAGCTTCCACGCCACTGCCGCGCCGGCGAAGATGAGCGGCCAGAGGATGAAGACCTGGCCCTGGATGGACAGGGACCAGAAGTGCTGCAGCGGGCTGGCGCCTGAATGGTCCTGTGCGTAGTAGTCGACGGCGGTGTCGGCCAGGAGCCAGTTCTGCCGGTAGAGCAGGGAGGCCCAGGCCTGGTCCAGGACATCCGGCCAGCGGCTTTGCGGCAAAATCAGCCAGGTGCCGGCCAGGATGCCAAGCAGGACCACGACGGCGGCCGGCAGCAGCCTCTTGAAGAGGTGCAGCCAGTGCCGGATGAGGTTCATGGGTTTGCCTGCTTCGACCTTCCGCACGAACGAAAGCGTCAGGAGGAACGCGGAGATCAGCAGGAAGATATCCACGCCGCCGGAGACCCGCCCCAGCCACACGTGGTAGGTCACCACCATCAGGACAGCGAGCGCCCGGAGCCCCTGGACCTCCGGGCGGAACGTTGGTTTCCGCCCGTCGGGGGTGGCGTCATTTCCACGGCCGGGAGTGGGCGCGGTTCTCGCAGTCGGCACAAAAAACCTCTCGCAGCGGGTAACCAAAACATCCATTTTACCGATGTGTCATACCTGTTACTAATCCGGGCAGACCTATCGGCGGGCCTACCCGGCTGCTGTCCGCCCGGTTGCCGGGCAGGGCACGGCGGCTCAAATGGAGGCGTTGGCGGATTCCCGGCTGACCGGAACGGGGATCTTTCCGGCCAGGTAACGTGCATCGCGGCACTCACCGGGCAATGTTGCCGAAGCGGCCGCAAACATGAAGTCCTGCCCCAGGAAGAACAGTCCGGGCGAGTCCAAAGCAACGCCACGGTACTGCCGGGGCATTCCACCGTTATCGAGCAAGGCCGGATCCATCCAGCTGAACTCCACGTGGAAACCAGTGCACCAGATGACATTCTGAACCTCCAGCCGGTTGCCGTCCGCGAGCGCCGGCAGGCCGTTGTCCACGCCGGTGACCCGGGGAACGAACCGCACACCGGCAGCTTCGAGATCCTTGGTCTTGGTCCTGATCAGCGGCGCCCCGTGGGCCTTGAGGCCCGGAATGGCCTTGCGGCCGATGGGCGTGGCGACGTTCAGCACGTGCAGCCCCGCAAACCGGACCAGGGGCAGGACAAAACGGGCCGCTGCCCTGCCATGCTTCACAGGGAGTTCACCGCCCGCCTTCCCGGCTACCAGGGTGGGGTGGGTCCTGCACACCTCAATGCCGATCTCCGCGCCCGAGTTTCCGACTCCCACAACAAGGACCGGCCCGTCCTTGAGCTGACCCGGATTCCGGTAGTCGCTGGAATGGAGTTGAACGATGGAGGGGTCAAGCCGGAAAGCGAAATCCGGGACCTTGGGTGAGCGTTCGGCGCCCGTTGCCACCACGACGTTCCGTGCTTCCCAGCGCCGGCCGTTGGACGCCGCGTAGTAGCGGTCCCCTTCCCGCCAGAGCCGCTCGACGCGGGTGCCGTGGTGCACCGGCAGTTCGAACTGCTCAGCGTAGCGTTCAAGGTAGTCTGCCAGCTGATCCTTGGGGGGAAACGACAGCGGATCCGCCGGGAACGGTGCGCCGGGCAGTCCGTCATATTTGGCAGGCGTAAAGACGCGGAGTGAATCCCACCGCTGTCTCCAGGCGTCGCCCGTTCGAGGGTTCTCATCCAGGATCAGGAACTTCCGGTTTTGCCTTTTCAGGTAATAACCCATGGCAAGGCCTGCCTGGCCACCGCCAATAATCAGTGTGTCCAGCACCGTTCCCGTCATGTCGTCCTTGCTCATGGCTGCTCTCCTCCTTGGCTGATCATGATTCCTTGAGCTGAACGTCGCAGGCCCTGCCCTTGCCCTCCTCCAGCGGCGACCAGCGCCGACGGTTTTGCAAGGTGTGAGGGTTTTGCAAGGTGTTTTGCACGGCGTGGGAGGTTCATGCTTTGAGGCTATGGCCGCGCCAAGGCAGGCCGCGTCGGGCGAATTATGCAATATTGCCGGACGCAGGAATGGGTATTTATGTGCAGATGGCGCTCAGCTGACCAGCCGGTGCTCGTACGCGTACCTGGTGGCCGCCGTCCGGGAGGACAGTCCCAGCTTCAGGAAGATGTTGCTCAGGTGCCTGGCCACTGTCTTCTCGCTAAGAAACAGGTCAGCGGCGATGGCACGATTCGCTTTTCCCGATGCCACCAGGCGCAGGACTTCAACCTCGCGCTGGGTCAGCGGGCTCGGCTCTGCCTGGTTGATCCCGCGGATGAGCGATGCTGCCCGGGCCGCCGCAGGAGCCGCCCCGACTTCAAGGAATTCCGCATGCGCCGCCTCCAGATCCATCAGGGCGGATGCCTCGTCCCCGACGGCACGGCAAGCAGAGGCGGCAAGAACCCGGCAGCGCGCGGCTTCGTACGGAACACCCAGCTCCTGCCACACCATCCAGGCGTTCCTGAGCGAAACCAGCGCCCCCTCAGGGTTGCCCTCAGCCAGGCACACGGCACCGTCGGCCTGCCAGGAGAGGGCAAGGACCATCGGCTTGGGGCACTCCAGGGAAAAGGCTTCCAGCTCGTCGGAGGCGCTCCGCGCAGCCACCAGGTCCGGAACTGCAAGCTCGATCTCAACCAGCGCCGGCAGGAGGCGCCGGCGCATTGCCGGACGCGAGGCCGCAACCGCACTTCGGATCAGGGTCTGGGCCTGTTCAGGGTCTCCCTTGGCCAGGCAGAGGAGGGCAAGGCCAGGCTGGACAGAGTGACCGCTTTTGGCAGCCAACCGGTAGGAGGCGTCAGCGGCGTCCAGCTTGCCGGTGAGCCGCTCCATTTCGCCCTGCTGGTAATAGCCGCCATAGAGCGCTTCGGCATCACCTTTCACCGCATAAGCCTGCGCTGCCGACGCTGCCTTCAGGGCTTCAGCCCAGGCTCCATGCAATTGAAACAGTTCGGCCCGGTAGGACTGGCACTGTCCGCTGAAGGCCACCATGTCAGGACGTCCGCGGCACCAGTGATCCAGCGCGCCGGTCCATTCGAGCGCGCGTGGGAGGTCAAAAGTCAGGTGGCAGTACCCCACCACGGCGCAGTAGCTGATGCCGGAGGGAACGGGCGAGACTTCCCCGGCCGTCACTGCCACCATCACTTCGTCCAGCATCCGCAGGCCCTCATCAACATTGCCGAGCATGATGGTTGACTGGCCCTGGCCAAGCAGCGACAACGCGGCAAGGTCGTTGTCCTGGAATCTCTGTCCGTACGCCCCGATCTCGGCGAAAACCTGGAACGCCCCCGCGGGATCCCCTCCATACAACTTGCCCAGCGCCACCGGGAGCAGCAAGAGACCTTCGACGGCGGACGGTTCAGCCAGTTCCTTCACAAGCCGTTGGCCCCGCGCCAACCAGCCGGCGCTGCGCGCCGCTTGCCGGATGTTCATCAGGTGCACTGCCAGCCAGCCGGCGCAGCGCACAGCACCCTCGACGTCGCCAACCACCAGGAACTCCTCGTGGGCGCGGGTGAGCGTGTCCACCCCTGCGGTGATGCTGCCGGTCAGGATTTCCGCCGTGGCAAGCCGCTCAAGATCCGGCGCCGGCAGCCCGCCGTGCTGGTCGGCATCGCGGAGGTTCTCAAAGGCTTCGGTCCAGCGGTTCTCGCGGAACGCGGACCGGCCTTGGTCGATGCCTGTTTCAGCCGTCATCTGGCCTCTCCTCGGATTCCGCCCAACCAGCACGTGCCGTCAGCCTCACCCTGGACGCCAGGGCAGTTAAGCGCCACGGTACGCCCGCTGGTGAGGGGGCACAAGCAGTCGCCAGGCTCGTCTGACCTGATGCGGCTAGGAACGCAGGAGTGCTCGCAGGGCCTGGATGGTGTCGGCCTCTGCGGCGGTCTTGTCGTCGCGGTAACGCTTGACGCGGGCGAACCGAAGGGCGATTCCACCCGGATAGCGCGAGGAACTTTGCACGCCGTCGATGGCGATTTCGACGACGGTGACCGGCTCCACCCAGACAGTGCCAGCTGTGCGCCGCACCTCGAGCTCCTGGAACTTCTCGGTCTGCCAGCGCAGCAGCTCGTCCGTGAGGCCCTTGAATGTCTTACCCACCATCACGTAGCCGCCGGGTTCGCCGAACTCACCGGCGGGGTCCAGTGCTCCGAGGTGCAGGTTGGACAACAGCCCGGTGCGCCGCCCCGAGCCCCATTCGCAGGCGAGTACCACCAGGTCGTAAGTGAGGACGGGCTTCACCTTGATCCAGTTGGAACCGCGCCTGCCGGCCGCATAGGCGGATCCGACAGCCTTCACCACCACGCCCTCGTGGCCCGCGGCCAGGGCATCGCGGGAAACTCTCTCGGCAACCGCGGCATCCGCCGTGATTTCCCCCGGGATCCGGTAGCCGGGAGCGATGTTCTCGAGCACCGCTATGCGCGTTGCCAGCGGCTCCTCAAGCAGATCGCGTCCGTCGATGTGCAGCACGTCGAAGAACCACGGATGCAGCAATGTGGTGCGCACGGCGTCCGCCCCGAACCGGGACATGGTCTCCTGGAAGGGCCGCGGGCCGCCATCCTCGTCGAGCATGAGGGTCTCGCCATCCAGGATCACATCGCTCACCGGCAGTCCGCGCACCACGTCCACCACCTCGGGCAGGCGGTGGGTCACGTCGGCCAGGGTGCGTGTGTAGATGCGCACCTCATTGCCTTTTCGGTGCACCTGGATGCGGGCGCCGTCGAGCTTGTACTCCACGGAGGCCTCCCCCGTGGCCTCAAGCGCCGCTGCGGCGCTGGGCGCAGTGGCGGCAAGCATGGGCTGCACGGGACGGCCGACGACGAGGCCGACGGCGTCAAGCTCGGCGGGCGTGCCGGTGATCGCCAGGAGCGCGGTCCCGCCGAGATCACCTGAAAGCATCGCCGCGCGGCGTACTGCGTCCACGGGCCGGTGCGCGGCTCGGCCAATGGCGTCCGTCAGCACCCCCTCGAGCGCACCGGTGCGCAATTCACCCAGCAGCACTCCAGCGATGAAGGACTGCTCACGCTCGGTGGCTGCCGCCGTGAGCGTCCGGAGGGTTGCGGCCCGTTCAGCGGCCGATCCGGCACCTGCTGTGACGAGCAGGCGGTCCAGTGCGGCATCGAGGTCGGCGACAGTAAGGCTCGGTTCAGAAGCCGGGTCCCCCATGGCTGCTGTCATCCCGCGCCAGCCGATCCCCACGCGCCCCTGACGCGGCCTGGCGATGAGCAAGCCGACGGCTGCAGGAATTTCCGATGGCTCGAGCCGGCCCAGCAGGTCGGCCAGCGCTTCCACTTTCGCGAGCCGTGAGCGCGTGGACGCGACAGCATCCGTGGTCCTCACGAGCTCTTCGAGCAGCATGGCACCAGTCTGCCACGCCGGCCCACTCTGGACAGCGCCGGACCGCAGTTCCACACTGTACGCATGGGAATCATCGTCGCGAACCTGTTCATTACCCTCGACGGCGTCTACCAGGCGCCCGGCGGCCGCGAAGAGGACACTGAAGGCGGCTTCGCCTACGGCGGCTGGCAGGCCCCGGTGTCCGATGACGAGGCCGGCGAAGCCATCGGTGCCGAGATCGACCGCATCGACGCCCTGCTCCTGGGCCGGAAGACCTACGACATCTTCGCCTCCTTCTGGCCGCACCAGTCCGACGACGTCGGCACCAAATTCAACCAGGTGCCCAAGTTTGTGGTCTCCAGCACGCTGCCCGCTGCAGACTGGGCGGGCACCACTGTGCTGCCGGATGCCGCGGCCGCGGGCCGGCTCCGTGAGGAGTACGACCAGGTGCACATGTTCGGCAGCGGGGTCCTCATCCGAGCACTGCTGGCTGCGGACGTGATCGACCGACTCCATTTCTGGCTCTATCCGGTCACCCTCGGGCAGGGAAAGCGGCTCTTCGACGCCGGGACCATTCCCGCCACTTTCCGCCTTGCCGAGCCGGCGCGGACATTCCCCAAGGGGTCGGTGTCGCTGGTCTACGAGCGCGCGGGCGACGTCGAGACCCGGGATATAGCGGCCGCGTAGCCTGGAACGAAAGCACAAAAAACCGGCCCAGCTGATGCTGGACCGGCTTTTTGTGCTTTTACGTGGACTGCAGCTTAGTGGCTGTGGCCTGCGTGCTCGTCTTCTTCGGCAGGCTTCTCCACCACGAGGGTTTCCGTGGTGAGGACCAGCGCCGCGATGGAAGCCGCATTGCGCAGGGCAGCACGGGTGACCTTGACGGGGTCGATGACGCCGGCGCCGATCAGGTCTTCGTACTCGCCCGACTTGGCGTTGAAGCCGTTGTTGGTCTCGAGTTCGGCAACCTTGGCAGTGACAACGTAGCCGTCGAAGCCGGCGTTCTGGGCGATCCAGCGGAGCGGCTGAACAAGTGCGCGGCGGACAATGCCCACTGCGGCAGCTGCGTCGCCTTCCAGCGCCTGGACCGCGGGATCCTCGTCGAGGGCCTTCAGTGCGTGGATCAGCGCGGAACCGCCACCGGCCACGATGCCTTCTTCGAGGGCTGCACGGGTGGAGGAAACAGCATCTTCGATGCGGTGCTTCTTTTCCTTCAGCTCAACCTCGGTGGCTGCGCCAACCTTGATGACGCCGATGCCGCCGGCCAGCTTGGCCAGTCGCTCCTGCAGCTTTTCCTTGTCCCAGTCGGAGTCGGTGCGGGTCAGCTCGGCGCGCAGCTGGGAAACCCGGGCTGCGACGTCTTCTGCGGAACCGGCGCCGTCAACGATGGTGGTGTTGTCCTTGGTGACCGTGATGCGGCGGGCTGTGCCCAGCACCTCAAGGCCAACGGTGTCCAGGCTCAGGCCCAGTTCCGCGGAGACAACCTGCGCACCGGTGAGGGTGGCGATGTCCTGCAGCATGGCCTTGCGGCGGTCGCCGAAGCCCGGAGCCTTGACGGCAACCACGTTCAGGGTGCCGCGGATGCGGTTGACGATCAGCGTGGAGAGAGCTTCGCCTTCGATGTCTTCGGCAATGATGAAGAGCGGCTTGGAGCTCTGCAGCGCCTTTTCCAGCAAGGGCAGGAAGTCCTGAACCGTGGAGATCTTGCCCTGGTTGATCAGGATGAGCGCGTCTTCGAGGACGGCTTCCTGACGCTCGGAATCGGTCACGAAGTACGGGGACAGGTAGCCCTTGTCGAACTGCATGCCTTCGGTGAGCACCAGTTCAGTCTGCGTGGTGGAGGATTCCTCGATGGTGATCACACCATCCTTGCCGACCTTGCCGAATGCCTCGGCAAGGAGCTCGCCGATTTCGTCGCTCTGGGCGGAGATGGCGGCCACATTGGCAACCTGGGTGCCTTCAACCGGACGTGCGTTCTCGAGCAGGCGGGCAGCAACGGCTTCAACGGAAACCTCGATGCCGCGCTTGATCTGGCCGGGAGCTGCGCCGGCTGCAACGTTGCGCAGGCCTTCCTTGACCAGTGCCTGTGCCAGCACGGTGGCGGTGGTGGTGCCGTCACCGGCAACATCGTTGGTCTTGGTGGCCACTTCCTTGGCCAGCTGGGCGCCAAGGTTCTCGTAGGGGTCGTCCAGTTCGACTTCGCGTGCAATGGTGACGCCGTCGTTGGTGATGGTGGGTGCTCCCCACTTTTTGTCGAGGACAACGTTGCGGCCGCGGGGGCCGAGCGTCACCTTGACAGTGTTGGCGAGCTTATCGATGCCGGCTTCGAGCGACCGGCGGGCAGCGTCGTTAAACGCAAGCTGCTTTGCCATGGTTGTGTCCTTTCAAGACAGAACCCCGTGCCGCGGGCCAGCGAAGAGCATGACCAGCGGCACGGGGATCCAAAGAGTTACTTTACGACGATCGCCAGAACGTCGCGGGCGGAGAGCACGAGGTACTCGGTGCCGTTGTGCTTTACTTCGGTTCCGCCGTACTTCGAGTAGATAACGACGTCGCCCTCGGCAACGTCGAGCGGAACGCGGTTGCCGTTGTCGTCAAAGCGGCCGGGGCCTACTGCGACAACTTCGCCTTCCTGCGGCTTCTCCTGTGCGGAGTCCGGGATAACCAGGCCGGAAGCCGTGGTCTGCTCGGCTTCGAGCGGGCGGACAACAATACGATCCTCAAGAGGCTTAATAGAGACCGACACTCGGACCTCTCCTTCTACGTCAGCAAATTCATGGACTGGAAAGCTGTTTCGCCGTGGCTGGCAAACCGTCGTCGCGGTGCCGGCAGCAGCCTGGCTGGCAGCTCTTCATGTATTAGCACCCTCCTAGGGAGAGTGCTAATGATGACTCTATGTAAGTGGTTAGCACTCGGTCAAGGCGAGTGCCAGCATTTCGTCCTTGGCGAACCATTATCCGGGCAGCGTCCGGATGGTTTACCGGCCGGCGAGGTCGTCGAAATCCACGTCCTCGTCACCGCTGTTGTCGGGGCCGGTGCCGCGCTTGAGGTAGAGCACCAGGGCACCGCCCACGAAGGCGAGCAAGGAAATCAGCAGGACAATAAAGCCGCCAACCCTGGCACCGTTATAGAGGCCCCTGATGTCCTGTGCCTCGTCCGTAGCGTCCTGGATGTCCTTGCCGCCCACCGAATAAATGGTGGCGTTGAAGGTGTCCAGGAAGAAGATGATCACCAGCAGCGCGATACACACAGTGGCCACTGCTGCCCCGGCTATGAGTGCTGGCCGCGCGTACTTCACCATGCCCGGGTTGCTGGATCGGGGCTGTTCGGACGGCTGGGTGCCTGCACTGTCTTCCATGACTTCAACCCTATCCGGAACTCACCAGGGGGCTCCTCCACTACGCTTGAACCCATGCCCCAAGCACCGCAGGACCAGATTGCCCCACTGCTTACGAGCGAAGGTTGGGAGCTGCTGGCGTCCCTGGGACCGTACCAGGAGGATAAGGCCTTTGAGCTGAATTCCGCTCTGCGCAAGGCCGGCCACTCCCCCGAACTGGTCTCCGCTGTCCTGACCCAGTCCCGGCTGCGCACCAAGGCGGAGTCGAAGTTCGGCGAGTTCGCCCGAAGCATGCTTTTCACCCAGGCGGGCCTTGAACAGGCCACCCGGCTCAACGTGGCCGCCCGGCATGCCGAGCGGTTTGCCCAAGCCGGCATCCGCCACGTGGCCGACCTCGGCTGCGGACTCGCCGCGGACTCACTGGCGTTGGCATCCATGGACATCACGGTCACGGCAGTGGAGATGGACGAGACCACCGCAGCCTGCGCCACGGTCAACCTCATTCCTTTTTCCAACGCCACCGTGGTCCATTCGGACGCCACCTCAGTATCCCTGGACGGGATCGACGGCGTGTGGCTGGATCCCACGCGCCGCGTGACCTCCAGCTCCGGCACCAAGCGGATCTGGGATCCGGAGGCCTTTTCCCCGCCGCTTTCCTTTGTGGAAGCGGTGGCGGCAACCGGCCGGGCAGTGGGTGTAAAGATGGGCCCGGGCATGCCGCACGAGGCCGTCCCCGCCGGGTGCGAGGCCCAATGGGTTTCGGTCGGCGGCGATGTCACGGAAGTGACGCTGTGGTTCAACTCGGTGAGCAGGCCGGGAATCCGCCGTGCCGCCTTGCTGCTGGGGCCCCAGGGTGCCGCCGAAATGACGAGTGCTGAGGACTTCGGCGGCGGTCCCACCGCCCCGGTCGGTGCACCGGAGGGCTACCTTTATGAGCCCGACGGCGCCGTCATCCGCGCAGGACTGGTGGCCGACGTCGCGCTTGAACTGGGCGGGCACCTGCTTGATGAGCACATCGCGTATATCTGTGCGCCCGAGCTGGTGGACACACCTTTCGCGCGGGCCTACAAGGTCCTGGAAGTGATGCCGTACAACGTCAAGGCGCTCAAGGCCTGGGTGAAGGAGAACGGCATCGGCGTGCTGGACATCAAAAAGCGCGGGACCTCCGTGACCCCCGAGGAACTGCGCAAGCAGCTGCTTCCTGCAGGGAAAACAGGGGGCAAGGGCTTGGGGAAGAAGGCCGGGAGCAAGACGGCCACCCTCATCCTGACCCGGATCGGGGAGGAACGGGTGGCCATCTCGGTTGAGCCCGCGTAACGCCCTGGACCTGATGCCTCAATAGATCTGGTGCCCTGAAAGAAGGGCACGGTGATGCTACTGGTCGCGCATGAATTCTTCGGCGGCGCGCACCTGTTCGTCCGTGGGACGGATGCCCGTGTAGAGCACGAACTGTTCCAGGGCCTGGATAGTGGCCACCTCCGCTCCGGTGATGACGTGTTTCCCCGCCGCACGTGCGGCTCGGATCAGGGGCGTCTCCGCGGGCAGTGCCACCACGTCGAACACCACCTTGGCTGCGTCGATGGCATCCTGGGGGAAGGACAGCGCGTCTGCGCCGTTGCCTCCCTCCATACCAAGGGGGGTCACGTTAACAATCATGTCCGCAGTCCCGCCGTCGAGCTCCGCCTGCCAGCGGAACCCATACTGCTCCGCCAGGGCACGGCCGGTTTTTTCGTTCCTGGCGATGACGGTGACGTTGGCAAAACCGGCGTCCCGCAAGGCCGCGATGGTGGCCTTGGCCATGCCGCCTGACCCCTGCACCAACACGGAGTGGCCGGTGGGCACGGCGTTGCGCTCCAGCAACTGTTCGATCGCGGTGTAGTCGGTGTTGTACGCCACGAGGCGCCCGTCGGTGTTCACCACCGTATTCACCGAGTCGATTGCCTTGGCCGAAGGATCCAGCTCATCCACGAGGGCAATCACGTCCTCCTTGTAGGGCATGGAGACGGCGCAGCCACGGATTCCCAATCCGCGGACGCCCGCAACCGCCTGGGCCAGGTCGGTGGGCGCGAAGGCCTTGTAGATCCAGTTCAGTCCCAGTTGCCCGTACAGGTGGTTGTGGAAGCGGGTCCCGTTGTTGCTGGGCCGCGCCGAGAGTGAAATGCAGAGGGTCATGTCTTTATTGAGAATTGGCACCCGTCCATTAAACGCGCTTCCCCCCATAAAAACGCTTCAACCAGTCTGACTGACAGACAACGCGCTGAAATGCACGAATGACGACGTTATGTGCGACATTAGTTGGGTCAGGGGCAGCCGGTGCCGGCAGGAAAGCTCCCGACGGCGGCAGGCAGCTTTCCCGGCGCCTTCGCCTTGCCGGCCAGGACGGCCGCCAAGGCATCAAATGCTCCCGGGCTGCGCCCGTACAAAGCCACCTTGACCGGCGCGGGCGAACCCTGCAAAGGCCAGGGAGCATCCAGCGCAACGGCGATATCGCCCGCGGCAGGCAGGCCGCCGTAACCAATGAGGCTCACCACTGGGCCTGCCCCTACCGACAGCCCTGCGCGGGTCGCGGCGGCCTCGAACCGGGCCCTGTCCTGCGGCGACCCGCCGGCCACCTGCACGCTTCCCTGAACCAGCGGCCCGTCACACTGCCCGGACAGCACGGTGACGGCAGCGGCTGATACCTGCGCGGACAACCCGTTGCCGCTTCCCGGCGCCTGCGCGGGCGGCGGGGTACTCCGGCCCCGCCAAATCATCATGGTGGCCACGCGGCGGGCGGCTTCATCCAGCCGGGCGCCGGGCAGGCTTCCCGCGGCCACGGCACTGACGATAGCCGCGTGCGCCTGCCCTACGTCAGTGGGCATGAGGAGGAGGTCAGCTCCGGCGGCAAGCGCCGCGGGGGCCGCGCCGCCGTCGGGGAACTGCTGCTGGATGGCACCCATGTTGAGGGCGTCCGTCACGGCCACTCCATTGAATCCCATCGCGCGGAGCGCCGCGTACGTCGGCTTCGACAACGACGCCGGAACGCCAGGTTCCAGCGCCGGTACGGCGATGTGCCCGGTCATCACCATCGGCGTGCCGGCATCGATGGCCGCTTTGAAGGGCTTCCAGTCGCGCGCGTTGAGTTCAGCGACACTGGCCGGCTGCACCGGGAGACCCTGGTGCGAGTCCACGGTGACCGAGCCGTGTCCGGGAAAGTGCTTCACGGCAGGCAGGAGTCCGGCTTCCTGGATACCGTGGGAAAAGGCCACTCCCAATCGGGCCGAAAGCTCCGGATCCCCGGACAGCGAACGTGCGCCGATGGTGGGGTCCGAAGGGCCGATGGTGACGTCGATGTCCGGGGCGAAGTCAATGTTGAAGCCCAGCGGGGCAAGTTCGGAGGCCAGGGCACGGCCTGAGTCCTGCGTGAGTGGCGCACTCGCTGTGGCGCCGTAGCTCATGGGCGTGGGCCATTCGGTCAGGGGCGCGCCAAGCCGTGACACGATTCCACCCTCCTGGTCCACGCCGATGAGTCCGGGCCAGGTCCTGCCATCCGCCCGGGCAGCCTGCGCGAGCCGTGCGTTCACGGCTGTCATGGCCGCAGTATCCACTTGATTCTGGGCGTCCAGGGGTACGTTGTCGCCCATGATGATGGAGCCGGCAAGATGCAGGCGTTCAATCGTGGCGGCCTGGGACTCGGCGTCCGTTCCGGTGTAAGAGGGCATCAGGACCTGCCCTGCCTTTTCTTCCACTGTCATGGCCGCCACGGCGGCAGCAGCCGCGTCCTGGTCCCTTTGCTCAGGTCCCCAGCCCAGTGGCTGACTGCGCTCATCCGCGGAGGCGTCAGGCGAGGCGGAAGCGGAGGGAGGCACCGGCGTCGGGCTCTCTGATGACGGGGCAGCACTGGCGGCAGGGCTGGTGGACGTGGGTGCCGGTGCGGGCACCACGCTGCAGGACGCGAGCGCAGCGACTGCCGCCACGGCGGCCACGGCAAGGGTGGATTGGTGAGTACTGTTACGGGTCCGGGGGAACGAGGCCATCAATACGATGCTACCCCTGCACTAGACTTGAGAAACCCGTTCGCCTGCCGGCAGCAGCCTTCACAGCTGCCTGTCAGTAGCGGCGTGAGCCAGCGACAAACAGGACAGTTAGGGAAACGCGTGAAGATTGATTTCGCTTCATCGAGGCAATCAACTCTTGGTGTGGAATGGGAACTGGCGCTCGTGAATGGCCAAACAGGTGAACTCGCCTCGGTAGCGAATGAGGTGTTGCGCGGAGTGGCTTCCAAGCACCCTGAGCTCAACGAGGACGACGAGCACCCGCACATCAAGCAGGAACTGCTGCTGAACACCGTGGAACTTGTCACCGGCATCTGCGAAACGGCAGCCGAAGCCAAGGAAGACCTGAGCCGCTCCCTCGCCGCAGTCCGCGAAATCACCGATCCCATGGGCGTGGAGGTGTTCTGCGCCGGCAGCCACCCCTTCAGCCCGCCGCAGCTCCAGCCGGTGACTGACAAGGCCCGCTATGCCAAGCTGATCGACCGGACACAGTGGTGGGGCCGGCAGATGGTGATCTACGGTGTCCACGTCCACGTGGGCCTGGACCGCCGTGAGAAGGCGCTGCCGGTGCTGGATGGGCTGGTCAATTACTTCCCCCATTTCCAGTCCCTTTCCGCCTCCAGCCCGTTCTGGGGCGGCGAGGACACCGGCTATGCCTCGCACCGGGCCCTGATGTTCCAGCAGCTCCCCACGGCA
Source organism: Arthrobacter sp. CDRTa11 (assembly GCF_026427775.1). NCBI lineage: Bacteria > Bacillati > Actinomycetota > Actinomycetes > Micrococcales > Micrococcaceae > Arthrobacter > Arthrobacter sp. CDRTa11. The sequence goes on from NZ_CP044532.1 coordinate 3,728,235, forward strand.
GGCCTGCCCTTCCAGTTCCGGTCCTGGGAGGAGTATGAGTCCTACGTCCAGGACATGTTCACTACCGGGGTCATTGACACCCTGTCTGAAATACGGTGGGACATCCGGCCTGTGCCAAATCTGGGCACCATAGAAATGCGCATTTGCGACGGCCTGGCCACGCTGGAGGAAGTAGGCGCCATCGCTGCCCTCACCCAGTGCCTCGTGGATGAGTTTTCCACCACACTGGACAACGGCGGCACCATTCCCACCATGCCGCCGTGGCACATCCAGGAAAACAAGTGGCGTGCCGCGCGCTACGGCATGGATGCCATCATCATCCTGGATGCGGCGGGCAAAGAGCAGCTGGTGACCGAACACCTGCTCGAAACCCTCAACAGGCTTGAACCTGTGGCGGCAAAGCTGGGCTGCGCAGACGAACTGGCCGACGTCGAGAAGATCATCAGCCGCGGTGCGGGTTACCAGCGACAGCGCCGCGTCGCGGCCGAACACGGCGGAGACCTGCAGGCAGTCGTGCTGGACCTGGTCAAGCAGATGCGCAACGGCCCCACGGCCTAAGCATCGCGGCAACAGGGCCACCTGCCGGAAGTCAGGCGGGAGTCAGACTGGAAGTGAAACCTCGGTGACAGGCATCGAGGAGTCCGGCGCGAAGCGGATGCCGCTCGGTGCGATCCCGGCCATGACCAGCTGGGCGCCGAGTGCGGCCACCATGGCTCCGTTATCCGTGCAGAGGTCCAGAGGGGGCACGTGCAGCCTGATCCCGGCCGACGCGCAGCGCTGTCCGGTGAGCTCGCGCAGCCTGGAGTTTGCGGCCACTCCCCCGCCCAGCAGGACGTCCGTGATTCCGTTCTCGCGGCAGGCCAGCACGGCCTTGGAGGTGATGACGTCCACCACCGCTTCCTGGAAAGCGGCGGCAATGTCGGCTACCGGGACGGCTTCCCCGCGGGCCTCGAACTGCTCCACGCAGCGCGCCACTGCCGTCTTCAGTCCGCTGAAGGACCAGTCGTAGCGGTGCGGTCCTGGCTCCTCGGCCGTCCCCATGTACTTCGGCTGGGATAGCCCGCGCGGGAAGCGGATGGCTTTGGCATTGCCCGTCCGTGCCAGCTTGTCGATGGCGGGGCCGCCCGGATAGCCAAGGCCCAGGATGCGCGCCACTTTGTCGTAGGCTTCCCCGGCGGCGTCGTCGATGGTGGAGCCAAGGAGCTGCACGTCATCGGTAATGCTGTTGATCTTCAGGATCTCGGTGTGTCCGCCGGATACCAGCAGGGCACCGACGTTTTCCGGGAGCCGGGGTGCGGCTTCGGCACCGTTCCCCGATACTCCGCCGTCCAAAAGCCCCACGCCCACGTGAGCCACCAGATGGTTGATGGCGTAAAGCGGCTTTCCGGTGGCAACAGCCAACGCCTTCGCGGCGCAGACCCCCACCATCAGGGCGCCGGCCAGGCCGGGACCGGACGTAACGGCAATGGCGTCAATCTCGTCCAGTTCCACATGGGCGTCGGACAACGCCTGGCGGAGGGTGGGAACAAAGGCATCAAGGTGGGCCCGCGAAGCGATCTCCGGGATCACCCCGCCAAAACGGACGTGCTCGTCCATTGAGGATGACACCGTGTTGGTGAGGAGTTTGGTGCCCCGTACGATCCCGACGCCGGTCTCGTCGCAGGAGGATTCGATGCCCAGCACGAGGGGCTCTGAGCGGTTCATGGCTGGCCTGCTTCCGTTGACCGGTGGTTCTCGGGTTCCGTGAGCTGGAGCCGCATGATCAGGGCGTCGACGCCGTCCCGGTAATACTTCCGGCGGAGATGGATCTGCTCAAAACCGAACCGCAGGTAAAGCTGCTGGGCGCGTGGGTTGTCCGACCTGACCTCCAGCAGGACGTCGGCTGCACCGCGGCGCCGCGCTTCGTCGATGAGCCGGGTCAGCAGCGCCGAGCCGATCCCCCGGCCCTCAAACTCAGGGACGACGGCGATCGTTTGCACGTCCGCGATGGGCTCAATGCACATCAGGCCCGCATAGCCCACGATTCCGGTGGTGGTTTCCGCCACGAGGTACCGCCGGGTTGTTGTCTGGGACAGCTCGTCGAAGAACATTTGCAGCGGCCAGGCGTCGTTCGGGAACAGCCGCTGTTCCAAGGCGTTGACGGTGGGCACGTCGTCGAGGGTCATGTCGCGGAGGATGACATCTTCTGCGCGATGCCCCGCGCCGGAATTCACAGCGCCCGCTTCCGTGGTCCGGGCACCTGGGCGTCGGACTCCCTCAGGTACAGGGGTGTTGAATCGAGCAGTTGCCCGCCCGCTGCCAGCCGTGCCAGGGCAAACTGGCCAAGGTAGAGGGCATCAGGCTGCTCTGCGATGAAGTCGGGGTCCGCGCGCAGGACGTCGGCGTACAGGCCGGCCCCTGCCCCGTAGGCAGGCAGGTCCGGCAAGTCGGCAGCGAACCCCACGTGCGGGCCGTCTTCCAGCTGCGGCAGCTTTCCTGCCGCCAGGCTGTAGCGGGCCCAGTAGACCTCTTTCCGCCGGGCATCCGTCACCACAAGGAATTCAGGAGCAGCGTCAGTGGATTCCGCCACTTCCAAGGCAACAGCGTCCAGGCTCATCAGGCCGTACAGCGGTTTGTCCCACACGAAGGCGAGGGTGCGGGCAGTGGCAATGCCTGACCTCAGGCCTGTGAACGGCCCTGGGCCCACCCCCGTCACGATCGCGTCGATGTCACGGCCGGAGACTCCGGCCGAGCTGAGGAGCTCCTCAATTCCCGGGGCCAGCACTTCTGCGTGGCTGCGGGTGTCCTCGGTGGAGAAGCTGGCCACCACGCCTTCGAGGGCGTCGTCCGAGACAAGGGCCGCGCTTGCCACGGCCGAGGTGTCGATGGCGAGAAGAAGCATCAGGCTGTCCCTTCCAGGGCTCCGCCGAGGGCCGGCGCGGCACTCCAGCGGTCGCCGAACCCGCGCAGCACAATGGTGCGTGGCTCGTCGTTGTCCTCGGTATCAAAGTCCAAAGTGCCGCTACCGGCGCCGGCACCCCTGGCCTGGGCCTGGCTGGGCTGGGACGGCAGGCCGATGGCGCGCTGGAGATCGATCTCCAGCCGGTTATCACTGAGGTGCTCCACCCGGCCGCGTCCCCACTCCACCACCGTCACGGCCGAATCCATGGTGTTCTCCAGGTCAATGTCATCAATCTCCGAGGCGGACCCCAGCCGGTAGGCGTCCACGTGGACCAGGTCCGGGCCGCCGGGCCGTGGACCGTCCGGCAGGTTCGGATGGATGCGCACCAGGACAAAGGTGGGCGAAATGACCCCGGCACGCACCCCCAGCCCTTCCCCCAACCCCTGCGTAAAGGTTGTCTTCCCCGCACCCAGTTCGCCGGAGAGCACCAGCAGGTCCCCGGCTTCCAACTCGGTGGCCAAGCCAGCACCGAGCGCATGTGTCTGGTCCGCCGTCGTCACGGTCAATGTCAGTTCCCAGTTGGGCTGGTCAGCGGGCGCCGGCACGCTCATGGCTTGGCCTGCCCGTTCACGGTTGCCTGCCCGTTCAGAGCCGCCTGCCCGTTAGTCTGGCCGTTGGCAGGCTCCACGGCCGCGCGTTCGTTGATGAAGCGCCGCGGCACCCGGGGGCCGATCCTGGTCACGATTTCGTAGTTGTTGGTGCCTGCTGCCCGCGCCCAGTCGTCGGCCGTCGGACCGCCGTCGGCACCGTTTCCGAACAGTTCCACTTCGGCACCCAGGAGCGCCGCCCCTGCCGGGCCGATGTTGCCGAGGTCGATAACCATCTGGTCCATGGCGATGCGGCCCACAACGGGATAGGTCCTGCCGGCTACCCGCACCGGACCGCCGGTTGCCACCCGGGGCACGCCGTCCGCGTAGCCCATGGGGATGAGCGCCAGGGTGCTGGGGCCGCTGGTGTGGTACCGGAGCCCGTAGGAAACGCCCTGCCCCTTCGGCACGTCCTTGCATTGGGACACCCGGGTCCGCAGCGTCATGGCCGGACGGAGGCCCAGTTCGGCGGACGTCTGGCCTTCGAAGGGCGAGAGGCCGTAAATGCCCAGTCCGACGCGGACCAGGTCAAAGTGTGTGTCGGGCCGGGACAAGGTGGCCGGGGTGTTGGCGAGATGGCGCACTTCAGGGTCCACGCCCGCGTCCTCCGCCACGGCAAGCACGTCACGGAACGCGGCGAGCTGCTGGTCCGTTTCGGGACGCTCAGGTTCATCGGCGACGGACAGGTGGGAGAAGATTCCCACGACACGCAGCAGCCCCTGGTCCTGGTACTCCATGGCTTCTCCGACGAGGTGGTCCCAGGAATCGAGGGTGGCGCCGTTCCGTCCCAGTCCCGTGTCCACCTTCAAATGGACCCGCGCAGGACGCTCCTGTTCACGCGCGGCGGCCACGATCCTCTCCAGCTCCCAGCCGGAACACCCGATGTCGACGCCGGCCGCCACCGCGGCGCCAAAGTTGCTTTCCGTGGTGTGCAGCCAGGCCAGCAGGGGGGCGTCGATTCCTGCGGCCCGGAGCGCAAGCGCCTCGGAGATGTGGGCTACCCCCAGCCACGACGCGCCGGCTTCCATGGCTGCCCTGGCCACAGGGACTGCGCCGTGCCCGTAGGCGTCCGCCTTCACCACGGCCATGACCTTGGCGGGCAAGGCGGCAGCGGCCAGCCGGCGGACGTTGTGCCGGATGGCTTCCAGATCTACGACGGCGGACCGCTCAGACAGGGGATCCGATCCTGGGGCCGCGCTGAAGTCACCGGTTGTTACGGGGTAAGTCACCCTAGTGATTCTAGTGCGGGCGGCCCCGCGGCAAATCACAGGCGGATAATCGCGGCGCCCGCATGCAGATCAGGCCATGTTTGCAGATCAGGCGTCGGAGAGATGCGCGATGGTGGCCGTGGCCCGGCGCTGCGCAGCGAGCGGGACGTCCTGGATGATCTCGGCGAGGAAGCTGAAACGGCGCAGCCACTGGCTGCTCTGGCGTTCCCGCCTGGCGTTGGCCCGTTGCCACCAGTCAGCAATGTCACCCCATCCCGGGGCCGCCAAGGAACCGCCCACTTCCTGCACGGCCAGCGAGGCGCAGAGGTTCGCAAAACGGAGCCTGTTGCCCAATGGCCAGCCGGCGAGGCTGCCCACGATGAACGCGGCGTCAAAGCAGTCACCGGCGCCGGTGGGATCATAGGCGGCCACAGGCAGAGACGGTACCCACTCCTCCTCCCCAGTCTCGGAGTCCACGGCCATTGCCCCCTGGGCGCCGAGCGTCACCACTGCCACCGGCACCCGGTCAGCGAGGGAGTACAGCGCGGCCCAGGGGTCGTCCTTTCCCGTGAACGCCATGGCCTCGCGCTGGTTGGGCAGGAACGCGTGGAAGTACTGCAGGTTCTCCAGCCGGACCGGTGACCATTCGCCGCTGGGGTCCCATCCCACGTCGCCGAAAAGCTTAACGCCGGCCTGGTAGGCCTCCTTGGCCCAGGGCTCAATCTCAAGCCCCAGCTCGGCGATGCCCGCGAGCGCCGGTGGCGGCACGCCGATCAGGTCCGAGGCGGTGATGGGGGCGGGGTGACCATGGGTCACCAGCGAGCGGTCCTTTTCGACGCTGAGCGACACGGTGACAGGCGAGTGCCAGCCCGGGATGCGGCGGGACAGGCTGAGATCCACGTGTTCCTGGCTGGCCAGGATTTTCCAGTTGTAGTCGCCGTAGCCGTCGTCCCCGAAAGCTGCCGCCAAACCGGTCCGGAGGCCCAGCCGGGCGGCGGCAATGGCCTGGTTCGCTACCCCGCCGGGGCAGCTGCCCATTCCCTCGCTCCAGATTTCGGTGCCAGGTTCCGGGGCGTGCGGCAACCCGGTGAAGATGATGTCCTGAAAGACGGTACCGGCCAGGATCAGGTCGAACTGCCCGTCCGACGGCGTGCGGACGGCTGAGAGCGGATCGAATCTGCGGGCGGGGATCGCGTCCATGTCCGGCACACTACGCCCTGCCGCGGCCCTGCGGTAGGGGGCGCACCGCCACCGGGCCTAGACTGCTGACCATGCGGCTTATGATTGCCGGCGGCGGTGGATTCCGCGTCCCGCTGGTCTACCGGGCGCTGGCCTCCCCCGCCTTTGCGGGCACGGTCAGCGAACTGGTGCTGTTCGACGTCGATCCTGCCCGACTGAGTGCCATCACAGCCGTTCTGAAGTCCATGCCCGACGCCGACAACGGGGCTTTGAGGCCTACCGTCCGTACAACGTCATCCCTCCCCGAGGCGCTCTCCGGAGCACAGATGGTCTTCGCCGCGATCCGTCCCGGCGGTACGGCCGGCCGGGTGGCCGATGAGCGCGTGGCCCAGGACCTTGGCCTGCTGGGGCAGGAGACCACCGGCGCGGGCGGCATCTCCTACGCCCTGCGCACCATTCCGGAGATGCTCAGCCTTGCCCGGCAGATGCAGGAACATTGCCCGGACGCCTGGCTCATCAACTTCACCAACCCGGCCGGTATGGTCACCGAGGCCCTGCTGCCTGTCCTCGGCCCAAGAGTCATCGGGATCTGCGACTCGGCAGGCGGGCTGGTCCACCGCGCAGCCCGTGCAGCCGGCATCACCCTGCAGGAGGGAAATCTCGACGGCGTGGGCTACTACGGGCTGAACCACCTGGGCTGGCTTTACCGGCTGGAGTCGGGCGGGCGCGATGTGCTTCCGGAGCTGTTGTCCGACGCCAACGCCCTCGCTTCGTTCGAGGAAGGCCGCCTGTTCCCGCAGCCTTTCCTGGCCGGGCTGGGCGCCCTCCCCAACGAATACCTCTTTTACTACTACCAGCGTGAAAGTGCCACCGCCGCCATGCGCGCCATGGCTCAGACCCGTGGCCAGTCCATCCATGACCAGCAGTCCGGGCTTTACCCACGGCTCGCGGCAGCAGGCACCGACGCCTACCGTCTGTGGGACGAAGCCCGCCGGTCCCGCGAGGAAGGGTACCTGGCCGAGGCCCGCACGCACGGCGAACAGCGCGACGAGGACGACCTCGCCGGCGGCGGGTATGAACGGGTGGCGCTGGCGGTCATGCGGGCCTTGGCCGGCGGCCCGCCCGAGGCGGGCCAGGCCCAGCTGATCCTCAACACACGCAACTCGCTGCCGCCCGGTCCGGAAGGAACTGGCCCGGCCGCTCCGGAACCGGCCATTCCGGGACTGCCTGCCGACGCCGTCGTCGAGGTCCCCTGCACCATAACGCCCGACGGCGCGGTGCCGCTTCCGCAGTCTGCCCCGCCGGAGGAGCAACTCGCGCTGCTTCGCCGGGTCAAGGAGGTGGAACAGCTCACCGTCCAGGCGGCGGCGAGTGGAGACCGGACTGCCGCCGTCGAAGCATTCTCACGGCACCCGCTGGTGGATTCAGCCGAGCTGGGGGCTGCCTTGCTGGCTGGCTATGAAAGCGAGTTCCCGGCCCTGCAGCGGCTGTGGCGCCGTGGGCCTGATGGGCAGCAGTCCTAAAGCCTGCGGTACATCACATGCAGCCCGACGTACCCCAAAGCGGGGTGGTGGAAGGCTTCGGGGATGGTAGCCAGGATTTCGAAGCCCATCCCCTGCCACGCGGCTACGGCCCTGACGTTGCTTTCCACCACGGCGTTGAACTGCATGGCCCGGAACCCGGCGCTCCGCGCTGCTTCCAGGGAGTAGGTGCACAGAGCCCGCGCAACCCCCTTGCCGCCGTGATCGCCGTGAACCATGTACCCGGCATTGGCAACATGGCTTCCGGGGCCGCCCTGGTTGGGGTGCAGCTCGCCGGTACCGATCACCACGCCGTCGGGAGTTACCGCCACAAAGGCCTGGCCCGGCGGCTCCTTGAACCAGCGCTCCCTGGCATCATCCTCAGGCGTGTCCCGGTCCCAGGTGAAGGTCTCGCCTGCCCTGATCACCGGCTCCAGCACGGCCCACATACCGGGCCAGTCCCCGGCGGTGGCCGGGCGCACGGAAAAATCCGGAGAAGTGGAACTGGAACTGGGATCTGGGGCTGCTCTCACAAGCGCCCACGCTAGCAGCCGGAACGGCTCTCTGAAGGAGGAATTTAACTGACGTGAAGCTGGCCGTTAACAGAGGAGTAGTGTTTTATCGAATGCACCACCACAGGCGCCGCCCGTGCAGTGCCGGTGGCAATGCGGGCGGTTGGAAGGAGATTTCATGACACTGATCCGCAGGGTCGCGATGCTCTCCCTCCACACGTCCCCCATGGAGCAGCCGGGCTCAGGGGACGCCGGTGGAATGAACGTCTATGTCCGGGAGCTGGCATCAGCGCTTGCCGAGCTCGGTGTGGAGGTGGAAATCTTCACCCGCTCCACGTCAGCCCGGCAGCCCGCCGTCGAACATCCCGCCCCCGGCGTATGCGTCCACAACGTTCTCGCCGGGCCGCGGCAGAAAATCCCGAAAGAGGAGCTCCCAGCGCTGCTGCACCATTTCGTTGCCGAGATCGAGCAGATCCGCCAGCGCCAGCTGCACGGCCGGTACGACGTCATCCACTCGCATTATTGGGTGTCCGGAATCGCGGGCCTGGAGCTGTCCGAGCTCTGGGGCGTGCCGCTGGTCCACACCATGCACACCATGGCCAAGGTCAAGAATCTGTTGCTCGAGTCGGGGGAACAGCCGGAGCCGCGGCGCCGTGAGGTAGGCGAGCAGCGTATCGTGGACGGTTCCGAACGGCTGATCGCCAACACCAGTGCCGAGGCAGCCGAACTGGTGTCGCACTACAACGCGGATTTCGAGCAGATCGACATCGCGCCGCCAGGAGTGGACCTGAGCACCTTCACGCCTGCGTTCCGTTCGCGGTCGCGGGCAGAGCGCGGCGTACCGGCGGAAACATTCCACCTGGTGTTCGCCGGCCGCATCCAGAGGCTGAAGGGCCCGCAGATACTGCTCAAGGCAGCTGCCCTGCTGCGGTCCCGGCGCCCCGGGATCGATCTTCGGCTTACCATCCTTGGCGCGCTGAGCGGCAACAAGGATTTCAACCTCCGGCACCTGATCGCGGACGCCGGAATGGAAGACGTTGTGACGCATCTTCCGCCTGTGGGGGCAGCGGAGCTGGCGGCCTGGTTCAGGTCAGCAGACGTAGTGGTCATGCCGTCCTACAGCGAGTCATTCGGGCTGGTCGCGCTGGAGGCACAGGCCTGCGGGACGCCCGTGGTGGCCACCCGGGTGGGCGGACTTTCGCGGGCTATCTGCCACGGCCGGACCGGCCTGCTGGTGAAAGGCCACCACGCCGCGGACTGGGCCGATGCACTCGAAGCCCTGTACGACGATCCGGCCACCCGTGAGGACATGGGGCGGGCCGCCGCCATCAGGGCGGAGAACTCAGGCTGGCAGCGCACCGCCGCCATTACGCTCGAAAGCTACCATGCCGCCGTCGACAACCATTTGGGCCGCCGGCTGATCCCGGCGGTCCAGGCCCCCTGAAAGCCAGCGCGCCCGCCTGGCCGAAGAGATACCGAACAAAGGACGAAGATGTCTGAACGGATGACCCTCAGCGACCTCGACATTGCCAGGCAGGCCAGCATCAGGCCCATCGAAGACATCGCGGCGGCTGCCGGCATCAACTCCGGGGCGCTTGAGCTGTATGGCAGGTTCAAGGCAAAGATTGACCCGGCACGGCTGGACGCCCCGGCCCCCGCAGGAAAGGTGGTGCTGGTTTCGGCCATGTCCCCTACCCCCGCCGGCGAAGGGAAATCCACCACAACGGTTGGCTTGGCTGATTCGCTGGCGCGGGCCGGCCACAAGGTGATGATTGCGCTGCGGGAACCGTCACTGGGGCCGATCCTGGGCATGAAGGGCGGTGCCACCGGCGGCGGCTATTCCCAGGTTCTTCCCATGGATGAGATCAACCTGCACTTCACGGGCGACTTCCATGCCGTGACCTCCGCGAACAATGCGCTGATGGCGCTCGTGGACAACCACATCTACCAGGGCAACGAGCTGAACATAGATCCGCGGCGGATGACTTTTAAGCGGGTCCTGGACATGAACGACAGGTCGCTGCGGGAAATCATCATCGGGCTGGGCGGGCCAACCCAGGGAGTCCCCCGGCAGGACGGGTTCGACATCACCGTAGCCTCGGAGATCATGGCGGTGTTCTGCCTGGCCACCGACCTGGCGGACCTCCGCAGGCGCCTGGGCCTGATTACGTTCGGCTACACGTATGACCGTTCGCCTGTCACGGTAGCTGACCTGGGCGTCGAGGGTGCGCTGGCGCTGCTCCTCAAGGAAGCCATCAAGCCCAACCTGGTGCAGACCATCGCCGGTACCCCGGCGCTGGTCCACGGCGGGCCGTTCGCCAACATCGCGCACGGCTGCAATTCCCTCATTGCCACGCAGACAGCACGGCGGCTTGCCGACATTGTGGTGACCGAGGCCGGGTTTGGCGCAGACCTGGGTGCGGAGAAGTACATGGACATTAAGGCGCGCGTAGCGGATGTGGCGCCGTCCGCCGTCGTGGTGGTGGCCACCGTGAGGGCTCTGAAGATGCAGGGCGGCGTGGCTGCGGACAGGCTCAAGGAACCGGACCTCGAGGCGCTTCTCGCCGGCATTGATAATCTTCGCCGCCATGTCCACAACGTGGCGAAGTTCGGGGTGACACCCGTGGTGGCCATCAACAGGTTCGCCACGGACACACAGGAGGAGCTCGACTGGCTTCTCGAGTGGTGCGCCGCCGAGGGTGTCCTGGCGGCGGTTGCGGATGTGTGGGGACGCGGCGGCGGCGGGGACGGCGGCGATGAACTGGCAGCCATAGTCGCCAAGGTGGTTGCCGAACCCAACGGCTTCAAACACCTGTACCCGCTGGACCTGCCGGTGGAGGACAAGATTGCTCGAATTGCCCGTGAGATATACGGCGCGGACGGGGTGGAGTTCTCGGTCCCGGCTCAGAAACGGCTGGCGGACATCCGAAAAAACGGCTGGGGCGGACTGCCGGTCTGCATGGCCAAGACCCAGTATTCCTTCAGCGACGACGCTTCCCGGCTTGGTGCGCCCAGCGGCTTCACCATCCATGTGCGCGACCTCATCCCCAAGACCGGCGCCGGGTTCATCGTGGCCCTGACCGGAGCCGTGATGACCATGCCAGGCCTGCCGCCTGTCCCGGCGGCGATGCGGATGGACGTGGACGACGCCGGCAACCCCGTCGGCCTCTCCTGACCGGGACGCTCTCTCACTTAATGTCGGTTTTCGAGCGACCCTCTCTCACCTAATGTCGGTTTTGAGCGACCCTCTCTCAGTCAATGTCGGTTTTCGAGCGACCCTCTCGCACCTACCGAAGCCACATACCGCCTGTGGATAACTTCTGCAGCCTTTTGCCGTTTCGGGTAACAATGCCGTCATGCGAAAGCAAAATTATCTGCCCCAGCCCTTAGCGACGGCTCCCTTCACCTTTGGCTCCGCATTAGCCGCTGGCGTTAGCCTGACCAGGCTTCGCCGGAAGGATGTGGTCAACGTCGGTCGCGGCCTCTACCGGCCTACCAACTGGGACTTTGAACTGGAAGATGCCGCCAGGGCTCTGTCGGCTGCATCGCCCGGAGCCTGGATCTCGCACGTCACCGCTGCCCGGCTTCGGTGCCAGCTACTGCCTCCCTGGCTTGCCGATTCCACGGAACTTCATCTAAGCAAGCCCCGCTCGCTTCCATCGGTCCGTCGAAAGGGCGTGGTAGGCCACACCGTCCTGACAATGGACGACGAGAGCGAACTGGTGGACGGCATCAGGATGAGCACACGGTCTCGGACGTGGCTCGATTTGGCCCGGATCCTGCCGCTCCATGACCTGGTGAGCATGGGCGACGAGCTGATCCGCATCCCCCGGCTGGACTTCGAAGGACGCTCACAGCCTCACGACACGATCGCGGGACTACGTGCGCTGGTGGGCCGACACCCGAATCTTCAGGGCATCGTCCGGGCGCGTGAAGCACTGGATCTGATGCGCGTAGGTGCGGATTCCGCGCCCGAGTCGCTGCTTCGGCTGGCTATTGGCAGCGCCGGGCTGTCCGAGCCCGAACTTCAGGTGCCGTTGCGCACTGGAGACCCGCGGTCGCCGTCGGCCGATCTCGCCTACCGTCATCGCAGGCTCGCAATCCAGTACGACGGCGGGCACCACCTTGGCGAGGCGCAGATCCTCAGCGACCGGAGACGGAATAGGGCTTTCGAGTCAGCCGGCTGGACGGTTCTGGTCTTCGACAAGAGCGATCTTGCGGACGATTTCGCGGGTGCAGTTGTGAAGATCAAGCGGGCCCTGCGCACGGGCTGGATTGACCATCCTCAGGCCTCCGGATTTGCCAGCATCGACTGATAGAGGGTTCGTCAAAAAGCCACATTAAGTGAGAGAGGATCGGCCCTGAAGCGACATTAAGTGAGAGAGGATCGTTGGCGCTTAAAGCCATGACGCTCCCCCACCAGAGTGAGAGAGCGTCACGCCAAAAGCTGCAGCAAGTGAGAGAGCGTCCGGGGTTAGCGCTCCAGGTCGCCGCGGATGAAGGCCTCGACCTTTTCACGGGCGAGGTCGTCGTTGAACTGCTCCGGCGGGGACTTCATGAAGTAGCTCGAAGCGGAGAGCAGCGGGCCGCCGACGCCGCGGTCCAGGCCGATCTTGGCGGCACGGATGGCGTCGATGATCACACCGGCGGAGTTGGGTGAGTCCCAGACTTCCAGCTTGTATTCCAGCGACACCGGGGCATCGCCGAAGTTGCGGCCCTCGAGGCGCACAAACGCCCACTTGCGGTCATCGAGCCACTGGACGTAATCGGACGGGCCGATGTGGACGTCCTTGGCTGCGAGCTCGGCCTCAACGTTGGAGGTCACGGCCTGCGTCTTGGAAATCTTCTTGGACTCCAGGCGGTCCCGCTCCAGCATGTTCTTGAAGTCCATGTTGCCGCCGACGTTCAGCTGGTACGTGCGGTCCAGGGTGACGCCGCGATCCTCGAACAGTTTGGCCATGACCCGGTGTGTGATGGTGGCACCGATCTGGCTCTTGATGTCGTCGCCCACGATCGGCACGCCGGCAGCGGTGAACTTGTCAGCCCACGCCTTGGTGCCGGCGATGAAGACCGGGAGGGCGTTGACGAAGGCAACTCCGGCGTCGATGGCTGCCTGCGCGTAGAACTCCGCGGCTTCCTGGGATCCGACGGGGAGGTAGCAGACCATGACGTCAGCCTTGGCGTCCTTGAGGGCCTGGACGACGTCCACCGGCTCTACCGGGGACTGCTCGATGGTCTCAAGGTAGTACTTGCCAAGCCCGTCAAGGGTGTGGCCGCGCTGGACGGTGACACCGGTGGGCGGAACGTCGGCGATCTTGATGGTGTTGTTTTCGCTGGCCAGGATGGCGTCCGCCAGGTCAACGCCGACCTTCTTGCCGTCAACGTCAAACGCTGCAACGAACTGGACGTCGTTAACGTGGTACTTGCCGAACTCCACGTGCATCAGACCGGGGATTGTGGCCTTCGGATCGGCGTCACGGTAGTAGTGCACACCCTGGACGAGCGAGGCGGCGCAGTTACCCACACCGACGATTGCAACACGAATCGGATTTGAAGACACGGAACTCCTTTGAGGACAAACTTCAGCCGCCGGGACAGCCTGTACGGGAAAAGTACGACGGCGGACAGCAGGCACGGCGCCACTCGGCGCCTTTTCATAGTACCCAACTGCGTGGGGGCGGGCATTGTTCCCGCCCCCACGCAGCGGCCCTGCGAACAGACGTTACGGCTGCTGCGCCCAGAGGTTGATGTCCGACTCCACCGCGAACTCGTCAATTGCTGTGAGTTCCTCAGCTGTGAACTCCAAATTGTTGATGGCGGCCAGGCTGTCTTCCAGCTGCCGGACGCTGGAAGCGCCCACCAGTGCCGACGTAACCGGGGTACCCTTCGGCTGGTCGCGCAGGATCCAGGCGATGGCCATCTGGGCCAGCGTCTGCCCGCGGTCAGCCGCGATCTTGTTCAGTCCACGGATCCGGTCCAGCTTCTCCTCCGTGATGGCGTCTTCGGACAGGAAGCGGGCCTTCGCTGCCCTGGAGTCAGCCGGAATGCCGTTCAGGTAACGGTCCGTGAGCATCCCTTGGGCAAGCGGTGAGAACGCGATGGAACCGGCGCCCACCTGCTCCAGTGCTTCATAGAGGTTAGGGGTCCCATTTTCCGTCCATCGGTTCAGCATGGAGTAGCTGGGCTGGTGGATCAGCAGCGGGGTGCCAAGTTCCTTCAGGATCCGGGCGGCCTCGAGCGTCTGCTCAGGTGTGTAGGACGAGATGCCTGCGTACAGTGCCTTGCCGGAGCGCACGGCATAGTCCAACGCTCCCATGGTCTCCTCCATGGGCGTTTCCGGGTCCGGCCGGTGGCTGTAGAAGATGTCCACGTAGTCCAGGCCCATCCGCTGCAGGGACTGGTCCAGGCTTGAAATCAGGTATTTTCGGGAGCCCCATTCACCGTACGGTCCCGGCCACATGTAGTAGCCGGCCTTCGTGGAGATGACCAGTTCGTCGCGGTAGGGTTTGAAGTCGTCCGCGAGGTGGCGGCCGAAGTTGGTCTCCGCGGAGCCGTCCGGCGGACCGTAGTTGTTGGCGAGGTCGAAGTGGTTGACGCCCAGGTCGAAGGCACGCCGGAGAATGGCGCGCTGTTCGTCAAAGCGCTTGTCATCTCCGAAGTTGTGCCACAGGCCCAGCGAGATGGCCGGGAGCTTCAGTCCGCTGCGGCCGACGCGGCGGTAGGGCATGGATTCATAGCGGTTCTCCGCAGCAGAATAAGTCATACGTTCTATCCTGCCAGTTGTGATCCGCGCTACACGTCCATGGCGAAGTGTTACGCCGCGGGCTGATAAGACAGCCCGCGGCATGGAACTAGCCCTTCAGGATGGCAGCACTCCAGGCAGGCAAGGTGACCGCCCCGCCTTCCTGTTTCGTGGCGTCATCCGTGGCGAGGAGCATCAATCCGGATGCATCCTCAAGGCGGATCTCCTCCTCGGAGAAGTTCAGCAGCACTTCCACGGCCCCGCGCCGAAAACGCAGCCAGCCGTCGTCGTTACTGAACGCCACCTCGGTGTCGGTGAACCCCAGCCCTGCCAGATCCGGGTTCCCGCGGCGTAAGGCCGTAAGGGATCGGTAAAGCTCCAAAAGCCGTGCGTGCCGGCCCCCGGAAGCCTCCGCCCAGTTCAGCTTTGAGCGCCGGAACGTTTCCGGATCCTGTGGATCGGGCACGACGGCGGGATCCCAGCCCATCCGTTCGAACTCACGGATCCTGCCTTCCGCCGTCGCCTTGCCCAGCTCCGGTTCCGGGTGGGAGGTAAAGAACTGCCATGGTGTGGAGGCGCCGAATTCCTCACCCATAAACAGCATGGGAGTAAAGGGAGAGGTCAGGGTCAGCACCGCGGCGACAGCCAGTTGGCCGTAGTGCAGCGACTGGGAAAGCCTGTCCCCCGTGGCCCTGTTGCCAATTTGGTCGTGGTTCTGGTTGCAGACCACCAGCGCTTCGGGGCGAACCAGTGCGGTGTTGATGGGCCGTCCGTGGTGGCGGCCGCGGAAACTGGAGTAGCTGCCGTCGTGCAGGAACCCGTCCTTGAGGACTTTGGCGAGGACCCCCAAGGACGCGAAATCGCCGTAGTAGCCGGTGGTTTCGCCGCTGACATTAACGTGGACGGCATGGTGGAAGTCATCGCTCCACTGCCCTGCCAAGCCGTAGCCATTGACGTTGCGCGGGTAGATCAGGCGCGGATTGTTCAGGTCCGATTCAGCGATCAGTGTCTTGGGCAGGCCGGTTTCCGCGGAAATGGCATCCCCGAGGGCCCCCAGTTCCTCAAGGAGGTGCACGGCGCGCTCGTCCCGCAGGGCATGGACAGCATCCAGGCGCAGTCCGTCCACGTGGTAGTCCCTCAGCCACAGCGCCGCGTTGTCCAGGATGTATTCACGGACCACGTCGGAGCCGGGGCCGTCCAGGTTGACGGAGTCGCCCCAGGTGTTGGCGTCACCCTGTTTCAGGTACGGGCCATAACGGGCCAAGTAGTTGCCGCTGGGCCCGAGGTGGTTGTAAACAACGTCCTGGATAACGCCCATACCGGCAGCGTGGGTGGCGTCCACAAACCTCTGGTAGGCAGCCGGACCGCCGTAGCCTTCATGGACCGCAAACCACTGAACGCCGTCGTAGCCCCAGTTGTGCGTTCCGTTGAACCCGTTGACGGGCAGAAGTTCCACGAACTCGATGCCCAGGTCCGCCAGGTAGCCAAGCTTTTCGGCAGCGGCGTCCAGTGTGCCTTCCGGAGTGAATGTACCCACATGAAGCTCGTAAATGACTGCTCCGCGCAACTCCTTGCCCTGCCAGCCGGCGTCTTGCCAGGCATGGGCAGCGGGCCCGTAGGTCCGGGACAACGCGTGGACACCGTCCGGGAGGCGGCGTGAGCGCGGGTCCGGCAACGGCTGAGGGTCGTCATCCAGCAGGTAGCCGTAGTCAACATCCCCGTCCACGGGAGCGGACTCAGCGGCCCACCAGCCCTCAGCTCCGGGACCACGCTCCACCCTCGCCATCGGATAGTGTTGCCCGCCGGCCAACAGGGTGACTGACTCCGCTCTGGGCGCCCAGACGTCAAAGCGGCCGGGGCCATTGTGGACCAGACTCATGATTCGGCTCCCTTCACGGGTACAAGCAGCGCCACAGGGTAGGTCCGGAGGATGTCCGCCACGGGAACGGACCCGGGCCCAAGGATGTTGCCCGTAAGTTCGTCGCGCAGGTGGATGGAAAGTTCGACGGCGGTGTCCCGCCACCCGCCGCCCTGCTCCAGTCCAAAGGGAAGCCTTGTGGCTACGGTAACGGCGCCGGCCCCGGAACCGCGCTCGAACGCCAGCAGATGTTCTGCCGCTGCTCCGGAAGCCTGCACGGGACGGTAGCCCTGGAACAGCTCTGGCCGGTCACGGCGCAGGCGGAGCGCCCGTGAGGTGACCAGCAGCTTACTGGCCTCCGCGCCGGGAGCCGGCAGTGATCCGCCGTCGATCCGGGCCAGTTCGTCCTCCCGGCGCTGAAAGTCGACCGGGCGCCGGTTATCGGGGTCGGTCAGCGACCGGTCCCAGAACTCTGTGCCTTGGTAAACGTCAGGAACGCCGGGCATGGTCAGCTGGATCAGTTTGGCGGACAGGGAGTTCGAGGCGGCAAAGGAATCCGTGCTTGCCACAAAACCCTCAATCACCGCGGCTACGCGCGGATCGTCGAAGGCGGCGTCAACGGCCGCCCTGACGGTTGCTTCGAAGTGCTCGTCCGGGTCCGTCCACGTGGTGGAGTTGCCGGCCTCCCGGGCAGCTTTTTGTGCGTAGCCCTGCAACCGTTCCCTGCTGCCGGGCCAGGCACCGATCACTGCCTGCCACAGGAGGTTAGCAAAGGGGCCGTCGGGAACCGGCGCGAGTTCCTGAAGCGTTTTGACGGCTGCCGTCCACTTGTCAGGTACCTCGGCGATCACCGAGATCCGGGCCCGGGCGTCCTCACTGCGCTTGGTGTCATGGGTGGACAGTGTGGTCATGGATTCCGGCAGCTCTTCGGCGCGCCGGAGCATCCGCTGGTGGAATTCCTCGGGTGCCACAGCAAACTCAGTTGGTTCTGCCCCTACTTCAGTCAGTGTGCCCAGCCGCGTGTAGCGGTAGAACGCCGTGTCCTCCACGCCCTTCGCCATCACCATGCCGGAGGTCTGCTGAAAGCGCACGGCTATGGGCAGGCTGGGGTCCAGGAGGAGGGGCAGCAGTGTTCCAACGGCGACCTCCAGATCCGGACGGCGTGCCGCCGCCGACTCGCAGGCTTCTTTGAGGACTTCGGCGCCGGTAGGCAGGTAACTCCGGTAAACGGGGAACGCGGCGATGATTTCCGCGATGGCGTCGGCTGCCTGGTCTTCCGGCAGCCCGTACGACGGCGGAACCAACCGGGCCAGCCGCAGCACCTCGGCGCGCAGGATGCCGTCGGCAATCATCCGTTTGGTGCCGTGGATCATGGTGGCGTAGTCGGCCGGGCGGTCACTGCCGCGAAGGCTGGCATCCAGGGCGTCCAGGGCCGGCTGGCCGGCCGGATCAACCAGGATTCGGTCAACGTCAGCCAGGGCGTCGTAGCCCGTTGTTCCCTCACACGCGAAGTCTCCAGGAAGGACCTCACCCGGCTCGAGGATCTTTTCCACGAGTACGTAGGCGCCGCCCGTGAGGTCCTTGAGCCAACGCAGGTAACCGGCAGGATCCGCCAGGCCGTCCGGGTGGTCCACGCGTAGTCCGTCCACCAGCCCCTCGCGGAACCAGCGGGCAACCTCGGCGTGCGCTTCATCGAAGACCTGCGGGACTTCCACGCGTATCCCGGCAAGAGTGGTGACAGCGAAGAAGCGGCGGTAGTTGAGCTCGGCATTCGCTCGCCGCCAGTCCATCAGCTGGTAGTGCTGCCGGTCGTGAACCGCGGCCGCCGAATCACCTTCGGCACAGGTTCCTTCGGCGAGCGGAAAGCGGTGGTCGTAGTAGCGCAGTTCGCCGTCCTTGACCTCAAGCTTGTCCAGGTCGTCATCCGAGCCCAGCACGGGAAGGCGGATCTTCCCGCCGCCGAAGTCCCAGTCGACGTCGAACGCCTCGGCGTAACGGGAGCCGCGGCCTTCCTTCAGCAGCGACCACCACCAGGGGTTCTGCGGCGGGGACGCCACCCCCACGTGGTTGGGGACGATATCCACGAGGACGCCCATGCCGTGCTCACGTGCGGCCTTTGAGAGGGCAAGGAGGCCCTCCGGCCCTCCGCGCTCCGGATCCACCGAGGATGGATCGGTGACATCGTAGCCGTGGTCGGACCCCTGCTCGGCCGTCAGGATGGGAGACAGGTAAAGCCAGTCAACCCCGAGTGATTTCAGGTACGGCACCCTGTCCGCGGCGTCAAAGAGCGTGAAGCTGCGGCGGATCTGCAGCCGGTACGTCGAAGCCGGTACCCTCATTTTGCCGATTCCCTTCGTGGACCCACTTTCGTGGTCTTCCCCGGCTCAGCCACCATGGGTGTGCTGAAAGCCTCGGTCTCACTGGTGGATGTCTGCGTCAACGCTGCAAGCGATGCCGCCACCGAGTGGTCCGGCTCGGTTTCCGGCACGCTATGGGCGCGGAGGACAACGAGGGATTTCGCGTCAACGCGCAGTGACTGGCCCGCGTTCACAGGATCGGTGTCAGCGTGGTGCCCGGCGGTGTCAATGATGATGTCCCAGGCCGGCGCGTACTCGTCGGCCGGAAGCGTGAACTTAACCATGTCGACGTGGGCGTTGAAGTAGAGCAGGAAGTTGACGTCCGTAATCCTGCGGCCGCGGGTGTCCTTGCCCTGGATGCCGTTGCCATTCAGGAAGACGCCCACCGAGCGTCCAAAACCGCTATGCCAGTCCTCCGGTTTCATGGTTTCGCCGTCGAGGTCCAGCCAGACGATGTCCGGCAGCCGCTCGCCTTCGCCTCTCAGGACAGGTCGTCCGTCGAAGAACCGGCTCCGGCGGAAGGTGGGGTGCTTGGCGCGAAGGGCGTTGACGGCGGCCGTGAACTCAACAAGCGGCTGGTCGATGTTGTCCCAGTTGACCCAGGTCAGTTCCGAGTCCTGGCAGTAGCCGTTGTTGTTGCCCTGCTGGGTGCGGCCAAGCTCGTCGCCGTGCAGCAGCATGGGCACGCCCTGGGAGAGCAGCAGCGACGCGATGAAGTTCCGCTGCTGGCGGGCCCGCAGGCCCAGGACTGCGGGATCATCAGTGGGTCCTTCCACCCCGCAGTTCCAGGACCGGTTGTGGGATTCGCCGTCGTTGTTGCCCTCGCCGTTCGCCTCGTTGTGCTTCTCGTTGTAGGACACCAGGTCCGCCAGGGTGAAGCCGTCATGGGCGGTGACAAAGTTGATGGATGCCACGGGACGGCGGCCGGAGTGCTCGTAGAGATCTGCCGATCCGGTGATCCGCGACGCGAACTCGCCCAGGGTGGCGGGTTCACCGCGCCAGAAGTCCCGGACCGTGTCCCGGTACTTGCCGTTCCATTCCGTCCACTGCGGCGGGAAGTTGCCCACCTGGTAGCCGCCGGGCCCGACATCCCACGGCTCGGCAATGAGCTTGACCTGGGATACCACCGGATCCTGCTGGATAAGTTCGAAGAACGTGGACAGCTTGTCGACGTCGTAGAATTCGCGGGCCAGCGTGGAGGCGAGGTCAAAGCGGAACCCGTCCACATGCATTTCGGTGACCCAGTAGCGCAGCGAGTCCATCAGGAGCTGGAGGGAGTGCGGCTGGCGGACGTTGAGCGAATTGCCGGTGCCGGTGTAGTCCATGTAGTGCTTCTGGTCGCCCTCCATCAGCCGGTAGTAGGCGGCGTTGTCGATGCCCTTGAAGGAGAGGGTGGGGCCGAGGTGGTTTCCTTCCGCCGTGTGGTTGTACACCACGTCCAGGATGACCTCGATCCCGGCGCGGTGCAGCGAGCGCACCATGGCTTTGAAGTCCTGGACCTGCTGGCCGGTGTCACCTGTGGAGCTGTAGGTGTTCTGCGGGGCGAAGAATCCGATGGTGTTATAGCCCCAGTAGTTGTTCAGGCCCTTGTCCTGAAGTGTCCCGTCATTGACGAACTGGTGCACCGGCATCAGTTCGATGGCGGTAATGCCCAGCTTCTGCAGGTGCGAGATGACCGAGGGGTGTGCCACGCCGGCATAGGTACCGCGCTGCTCCTCCGGGATTTCGGGGTGAAGCTGCGTCAGGCCTTTGACATGAGCCTCGTAGATAACGGACTTGTGGTACGGCACCCGCAGGTTGTGGTCGCCGTCCCAGTCAAAGAACGGGTTGATGACCACGCCCAGCATCATGTGCGGGGCGGAGTCCTCATTGTTGATGGAGTCAGGTTCGCCAAGGTTGTAGGAGAAAAGAGACGGGTCCCAGTCCACCTGTCCATGCACGGCCTTGGCATAGGGATCCAGAAGGAGTTTGTTGGGGTTGAACCTGTTGCCGGAGGCGGGGTCGTAGGGCCCATGGACGCGGTAGCCGTACTTCTGGCCGGGCTGGACCTGGGGAATGTAGCAGTGCCACACGTAGCCGTCCACTTCGTCCAGCTCGTAGCGCGTCTCCACTCCGTCATCGTCAAAGAGGCACAGTTCCACTTTCTCTGCGCGTTCGCTGAACAGGGCGAAGTTGGTGCCTGTCCCGTCAAAAGTGGCGCCAAGCGGATAAGCCGATCCGGGCCAGATTTCCATGCGTTCTCCTCGTCGTCGTTCGGCCGGCAGGGCGTCCAAAGCCACCCCCTGCCGGTAAAGAACCTATTGCTACCGTAGCGGGTGGGTGTGACTCTTACGATTTCACCACCGAATTGCTAAGCCTGCTTACTTTACCCCAAACCTCCGGCAGGGCGTCCGCAATCCGGCCTGCCGTCAGCGGTCCGCCGGCGGCTGCAGCCGCTCCAGCCAAGCCGTGCAGGCTCGCTGCGAGCGCGGCAATGGCCGCCCAGCGTTCCTCCGGATCGATGCCCGCATCACTGAAGCGCCCGACGTCGGAACCCGCCTGTGCGAGCAGCGCACCGATGATTCCGGCCAGGACGTCGCCGCTGCCGGCGGTGGCGAGCCAGGGCGTACCGTCTGCCTGGCTGTAGGCGTCCTGGAAGGGGGACGCAACGAGTGTCGCCGCACCCTTGAGGAGGACGGTGGCCTCGGTCAGCACCGCGGCGTGGCGGACAGCTTCCAGCGTGCGGGCTTCGACGGCGGCGCGGTCAGGAAAAGGAGCGCCGGAGCCGTCAGAATGGCCACGGAGCCTTTGCAGCAGTGCCGCGAGTTCGCCCGCATGCGGGGTCAGCACTACCTGGGGTGCCATTACGTCGGGCAGGACCGGAAGCGCGCCGGCGTCGGCAATCGTGGGCAATCCGGAGTCCACGGCGTCCCGCGCGCGCTGAAGCTGTTCGTCGTCGCCGGGACCCATTCCTGAACCCACCAGCCAGGCCTGGACGTGCGTCTCTGCCACAGAGCCCGTGCCGCACACCACCTCGGGGCAGGACTGCCGGATGAGGTCAGCCACCTCGGGCGGGCCCAGGTAGCGGACCATGCCCACGCCTGCTGCCAGGGCTCCGCGGCATGCCAGCACCGCGGCCCCAGGATAGTCCGCGGATCCCGCCACCACACCCAGCACACCTCGGGAATACTTGTGTGAGCGTCTTCCCGGCTGAGGCAGCAAACGGGAGAGGTCCGCGGCATCGAACCTGCGCAGGGCAGGCCATGGCAGGTTCTCCTCTATGCCAATGGGCACCACCTGGACGCGGCCTGAGTGGCCCGCTCCGGGGTCGGCCAGCAGTCCGGCCTTGGCGCCGCCGAAGGTCACCGTGACGTCAGCCGGCAGGACGGGAGGTTGGGCTTCCCCGGTGTCCGCATCGACTCCGCTGGGTACGTCACAGGCAGCCACCAGCTGTCCGGACCCACTCGGCAGTCCGGCCGCCAGAAGCGCCTCCACCAGGGCCGCGGCGGGTCCACGCAGGCCGCCTTTGGCGCCGGTACCCAGCACAGCATCAATCACGACGTCGGCGCGCGCCACCTCCGCGGCCAACTCACTGACGCTGGCGTCAGTGAGTAGGTGCACCCTGCCGCCCGCACGCTGAAAGGCAGCAAGGGCTTCCGGGTGCGCAGTCGCCGAGGTGAGCACCGCCGTCGTCCGCATTCCGCGGGCAGCGAGGAAGGCGGCCGCAAAGAGGCCGTCTCCGCCGTTGTTGCCCTTGCCGGCCAGTACGGCGACGTGGCAGCCGTACAACCGCCGCCCCCTGGCCCGCAATTCACGGACCACTGCGTTGGCGAGCCCGTGGGAAGCCCGTTGCATCAGGACAGCGCCCATGCCGGCAGCAAGGAAGGGCTCTTCGGCCGCCCTGATCTGGGTTCCGGTGTAGGCGCTGATCATGATGTCAGGTCCGCGGCAGGATCAGTGCGCGGACTCAGCCCTCGGCCAGAACCGTGGCAGTAGCAACTCCGCCGTCATGGCTCATGGACAGGTGCCAGCGCTTAACACCTTTGGCCTCGGCTACGGCCAGGACGGTGCCCTTGACCTGGACAGTGGGCCCATTGTGGTCAAGGCCGATCCAGCAGTCCTGCCAGTTCATGCCGGCGGGTGCGCCCAAAACCTTGGCTACCGCCTCCTTGGCAGCAAACCGCGCGGCCAGGGACCGGGTGTTCAACTCCCGCTCGGCGGGTACAAACAGCCGGTCCCGGAGCCCCGGGGTCCGCTCCAACTGGCGGCCGAACCGCTCGATGTCTACAACGTCTACGCCAATGCCAACAATCATTGGGCTATTCTACGGTCACGCTCTTGGCCAGGTTGCGAGGCTGGTCCACGTCGTAGCCCTTGGCCGAGGCGAGTTCCAGGGCGAAGATCTGCAGCGGCACGGTGGCCAGCAGCGGTGCGAGCAGCGTGGGCGTCTCCGGAATGTAGAAGACGTGCTCGGCGTAGGCCTTGACCGCTTCGTCCCCCTCTTCGGCGATGACGATGGTCTTGGCACCGCGGGCCCGGACTTCCTGGATGTTGGAGACCACCTTGGCGTGCAGGGAATCGCGGCCGCGCGGGGACGGGACCACCACGAATACGGGCTGGCCTTCCTCGATCAGCGCGATGGGTCCGTGCTTCAGCTCCCCGGCGGCAAACCCTTCGGCATGGATGTAGGCGAGCTCCTTGAGCTTCAAGGCCCCTTCCATGGCAACCGGGAAGCCAACGTGGCGGCCCAGGAAGAGCACAGACTTGGCATCGGCCATGGACCTGCCCAGTTCCTTGATCGGGCCCGCGTTGTCCAGGATGGTTTGGATCTTGGCGGGGATCTTGCCCAGGTCCGCCAGGATGTCCTTGATTTCCCCCTGGAACACGTTGCCCCGCAGTTGGGCGAGGTAGAGCCCCAGCAGGTAAGCGGCGGTAATCTGCGCCAGGAATGCCTTGGTGGACGCCACCGCGATCTCGGGGCCGGCGTGGGTGTACAGCACGGCGTCGGATTCACGGGGGATGGTGGAGCCGTTGGTGTTGCAGATGGACAGGGTCTTGGCGCCCTGTTCCTTCGCGTAGCGGACAGCCATCAGCGTGTCCATGGTCTCCCCCGACTGGGAGATGGAGACCACCAGCGTGTGCGCGTCCACGATCGGGTCCCGGTAACGGAACTCGTGGGAGAGCTCCACTTCGGTGGCAATCCGGCACCAGCGTTCGATGGCGTACTTGGCCACCTGGCCGGCATAGGCCGACGTGCCGCAGGCCAGCACAATGATCTTGTTGACGTTCTTGAGCTCGGCGGGGTCGATCCGGAGCTCGTCCAGGGTCAGCTTGCCGTTGATGTCCGAACGCCCCAGCAGGGTCTGCCCCACGGCGTCGGGCTGGTCATGGATTTCCTTCTCCATAAAGGAGCCATAGCCGCCCTTTTCAGCGGATTCCGGATCCCAGTCAACGAAGTATTCCTTGCCCTTGGCCGGAGCACCGTAGAAGTCAGTGATCTCCACCTCGTCCGCGGTGATGGTGACAATCTGGTCCTGGCCCAGCTCCACGGCCCGGCGGGTGTAGTCAATGAAGCCGGAAACGTCCGAACCCAGGAAGTTCTCGCCGTCGCCCAGGCCAACCACCAGGGGCGAGTTGCGGCGGGCGGCAACCACCACATCGGGCTGGTCGGCGTGCACGGCCAGCAGGGTGAAAGCGCCCTCAAGGCGCTGGCAGGCCAGCTGCATGGCTTTCGTCAGGCCGCCGTCGCTCACGTCACCGTTGAGCTTGGTGCGGAAAATATCGCCCAGCAGCGCCGCGGCGACCTCGGTGTCTGTTTCGGATGCGAATGTGACGCCACTGGCCAGCAGTTCGCTCTTGAGCTCGGCGAAGTTCTCAATGATGCCGTTGTGAATCAGGGCCAGCTTGCCGCCGTCGGACAGGTGCGGGTGCGCGTTCTGGTCCGTGGGTCCGCCGTGCGTTGCCCAGCGGGTGTGGCCGATGCCGGTGGAGGTCTCGGGCAGCGGGCGCTCTTCCAGTTCGGTGAGCAGGTTGCTGAGTTTGCCCGACTTCTTCCGGGAGGAAATCATCCCGTCCGAGATCACGGCAACTCCAGCAGAGTCATAGCCCCTGTACTCCAGGCGGCGCAATCCTTCAAGGACCACATCCAGCGCATTGTGACCGACGTTCCCGCGGCCGTTCGAATGGCCTACATATCCCACGATTCCACACATAGGGTCAAGCCTATCCGGAGCCGCGTTCAGTTCTAAACTGAACTCACAGCTTCAGGACGCCCACCGCACCCAAAAACGCCGCCAGCGCAGCGACCGGTGGCGTCCCGCATTTCGCTCTCAGCCGCGTGAGGGGCAGAATCTCTAAAGTGACTTTGCAACGCAATGAAGCGAACGGCGAGGGTGTCTCCCCGTTCGTCGAGCTGGACCGGCAAACGTGGTCCCGGCTCGCAGCCCAGATGGAACAGCCTCTTAACGAAGAGGACATTGTCCGTCTGCGCGGCCTCGGCGATCCCCTGGACATGACCGAGATCCGTGAGGTCTATCTCCCGCTCTCCAGGCTCCTCCACCTTTATGTCGAGGCCTCCCACCAGCTTCATTCCGCCACCACCACCTTCCTGGGCGAAAAGACGCAGCGCACACCTTTTGTGATCGGTGTGGCCGGATCAGTTGCCGTGGGCAAGTCCACCATTGCCCGCGTTCTGCGGGAGATGCTGCGCCGCTGGCCCGGCACGCCCAACGTGGAACTGATCACGACAGACGGTTTCCTGTATCCCCTGGCAGAGCTCAAGCGGCGCCAGTTGCTGGAACGCAAAGGGTTTCCGGAGTCCTATGACCGCCGGGCGCTGCTTCGGTTCGTGAGCGAGATTAAGAGCGGAGCCGAAGAAGTGCGGGCCCCGTGGTACTCCCACGTCACCTACGACATCGTTCCGGGCAAGGAGGTGGTGGTCCGCAGGCCTGATGTCCTGATCGTGGAAGGCCTGAACGTGCTGGCTCCTGCGCGCCCCCGCCATGACGGTAAACAGGGTTTGGCGTTGAGCGACTTCTTCGACTTCTCCATCTATGTCGATGCCCCGACGTCCTACATCGAGGAGTGGTACGTGGACCGCTTCCGCAAACTCCGCAGCACCGCGTTCGCGCAGCCCGAGTCCTATTTCCACCGCTATGCCACCCTGTCGGATGAGGAGGCGGAGACCACCGCCCGCGACATTTGGAAGCGCATCAACGAGCCCAACCTGGAGGAGAACGTGCTGCCTACCCGTGGACGCGCCCAGCTGGTGCTGTCCAAGGACGCCGACCACTCCATCCGCCGCATGCTGCTGCGGAAGGTCTAGAACGGCATGTGCCACGACTGCGCCTCCGGCCAGGCAAACACCGGGCCCAACACATCGGCTGTCAGCAGCCGGCGCAGTTTTACGCGATTTCTCGCTACCGGTGCAGGGCTGACTGTCCTGGCAGCGTGCACGCCGGATCCCGCAGGTCCGGTCACGCCGTCGTCGTCCACTTCCGCTGCCTCCTCGTCCGCCGCGTCAACCTCGTCCCCCTCCCCCTCGTCCCCCTCCCCCGTAGCTCTTGCAACGGTGGAAAGCCCGACGCCGGCTGAGCCCGTCCCCGCGCATGCTCCCGCACCGCCGTCGGCAGCTGCCGCCCTGCCCCGCCAGTTTTCGCTGACAGATCCGGCCAGTCCCTGGCTGGTGGTGAACAAGCACCGCCCACTAGCTCCCGCCGACTACGTTCCGGCGGATCTGGTGCAGCCCAACGTCCCCCTGGCGGTAACAGGTGAAGCAGCCTTGCTGAACAGCACGACGGCGGCCGCCGCGGAGGCGATGTTCGCCGCCGCCGCGAGGGAAGGGGTTGTTCTGACCCTGGCGAGCGGCTACCGCTCGTACGGGACGCAGGTGGCCACCTATAACGGCTACGTGGCGGCGCGGGGGCAGGCTGACGCGGACACCGCGAGCGCCCGGCCGGGCTACTCGGAGCACCAGACCGGGTGGTCCTTTGACATCGGCGACGGCGGCGGCGCATGCAGCTTCCAGCCCTGCTTTGCCGATCAGCCGGCCGCGGTGTGGGCCAAGGCGCACGGCCACCGCTTCGGTTTCGTGGTCAGGTACCCCTGGATGTTCCACCCGATCACCGGGTACTACTACGAGCCCTGGCATCTGAGGTTCATCGGCGTGGAGGCCGCCACGGACATGGCGAACCGCGGCATCAGCACGGTGGAAGAGTATTTCGGCGTGGAAGCCGCTCCGGGGTATCCCTAGGGCTGTAGGGGCTGACTGCCCTTGGCTATCCAGGAATTCACAGCCCCGTCATCTGCCCTTACACGGGTGGGCTAACGTGGTGGGCATGCTGACTGGATTCAAGAATTTCATTATGAAAGGCAACGTCGTTGACCTTGCCGTAGCCGTTGTGATGGGCGCCGCGTTCAGCGCCGTTGTCACATCAATTGTCGAAGGGCTGCTCACGCCGCTGATTGGCCGCCTCTTTAGCGCCAAGGGCATGGAGGAAATGCAGTGGGAGGGATTCATGTACGGGTCCGTCATCTCCTCCATCATTTCGTTCCTGCTGGTGGCGGCCTCCATTTACTTTGTGGTGGTGCTGCCCATGAACCACATGATCGAGCTGCGTAACCGCAAGCTCGGAATCAATAAGGACGTCAAGGAAGAAGCGGCGGAAGATCCCCAGATCGCCCTGCTCACCGAAATCCGGGATGCCCTTCAGCGCACTCCCACTTCCTAAAACGAGCACAAAGGAATGGCCCGCCTCCGGTGAATTGCTCCCCGGATGCGGGCCATCTTTTCTTGGTTCCTGTCAGTCGGTAACGAGCTCCAGGGCGAGCTCCGTCCGGACGATCTCGGCAAGGCGTTCGGCGATGGCTTCGGCCGTGGATTCGTCGCCCGCCTCCACCATGACGCGTACAACCGGCTCAGTGCCGGATGGACGAAGAAGCACCCGCCCCGTCTCCCCCAGCTCGGCTTCAGCGGCAGCCACAGCCTGGGCCAGCGCTTCGGTGCTGTGCACGCGGCTTCGGTCCACTCCCCGGACATTGATGAGCACCTGCGGGAGCTTGGTCATAACGGTGGCCAGCTGCTTGAGCGGCCGGCCTGTCATGGCGATCTGCGCCGCCAGTTGCAGGCCGGTAAGGACCCCGTCGCCGGTAGTGGCATGGTCGGCAAAAATTACATGGCCGGACTGTTCACCGCCAAGGTTAAAGCCGCCGCTGCGCATCTCCTCCAAGACGTAGCGGTCCCCCACGGCCGTTTCACGGATGCTGATGCCTGCTGTCCGGAGGGCGATCTTCAGGCCAAGGTTGCTCATCACGGTGGCCACGAGGACGTCGTCCTTGAGCTTCCCTGACGCTTTCAAGG
The DNA here is from genome assembly GCF_026427775.1 of Arthrobacter sp. CDRTa11. NCBI lineage: Bacteria > Bacillati > Actinomycetota > Actinomycetes > Micrococcales > Micrococcaceae > Arthrobacter > Arthrobacter sp. CDRTa11. Next base: position 3,756,476 of record NZ_CP044532.1, read on the forward strand.
CGACGGCGAGGATGGCCATGATCTGGTCGCCGTCCACCTCGTTGCCTTCGTGGTCCACTGCGAGGCAGCGGTCCGCGTCGCCGTCGTGGGCGATCCCAAGGTCCGCGCCGTGCTCCACCACAGCAGCCTTAAGGGGTCCGAGGTGGGTGGACCCCACGCCGTCGTTGATGTTGTGTCCATCCGGGTCCGCCCCGATGACTACCACCTGGGCGCCGGCATCGGTGAAGACCTGGGGCGAACATCCGCTGGCTGCACCGTGGGCGCAGTCCAGGACCACCTTCAGCCCCTCCAGACGGTGTGGGAGGGTGCTGAGCAGATGGAGGACATAGCGGTCCTCTGCGTCTGAGAAGCGCTGGATGCGGCCCACGTCGCCGCCCACCGGCCGGACAGGCTCCCTGCCCATCTGCTCCTCAATGGCGTCTTCCACGTCGTCAGGGAGCTTCTGGCCGCCCCGCGCGAAGAACTTTATGCCGTTGTCGGGAGCAGGGTTGTGTGACGCGGAGATCATCACACCGAAATCGGCGTCAAGATCTGCCACGAGGTACGCTGCTGCCGGAGTGGGGAGGACGCCGGCGTCATAGACGTCAATTCCTGAGCTTGAGAGCCCCGCCTCAACGGCGGCAGCAATGAACTCACCGCTGGCACGGGGGTCCCGCGCAACAACAGCACGGGGCCGGGCGCCGTTGGTGTTACGGTCATGGCCGAGCACGACGGCGGCCGCCTGGGCCAGCCGCATTGCCAGCTCCGCTGTCAACAGGCCGTTAGCAAGGCCCCGGACACCATCTGTTCCAAATAATCTAGACATCGGGTCAAGTGTAGAGGATCGGCATCGGGCCCCACTTACCCGGTTCCTTTGATTGTGGGTTTTCGTGTGGTGCCTGTGGTCCCCGGCTGCACCCTCCTGTATCTTCGCCTAAGTAGCCTTCGGTGTTGCCCGAACGGCTGATTAAGTTCCGGCTGGAGGGGGCAGGTCCTTGAAACGAGGAGATGCAATCGGGCTTGCGGCACTGAGCGGTGCCGCTGCTGTTATGTATTTGTGGGGTCTCAATGCCAACGGCTGGGGCAATGGCTACTATGCGGCAGCCGCGCAAGCCGGAGCTGAAGACTGGAAGGCATTCTTCTTCGGCTCCTTAGACAGCAGCAACAGCATTACTGTGGACAAACTGCCCGCCAGCATGTGGCTCACTGCACTGTCGGTCCGGCTGTTTGGCCTGAGCTCCTGGAGCCTGCTCGTACCGCAGGCGCTTCTGGGTGTCGCCACAGTGAGCCTGACTTATTTCACCGTCCGTCGCCACTTCCGGCACAGTTCTGCCATGATAGCGGGCATCGTTTTACTCCTTACTCCGGCGGCCGCTGTGATGTTTCGTTACAACAATCCGGATGCGCTCCTGACGTTCCTGCTGACGCTGGCGATGTATCTCATGACCCGGGCCACCGAGGATGGGCGCTGGCGTTGGGTGCTGTCAACTGGAGCGGTTATCGGGGCGGCGTTCCTCACCAAGTCCGCGCAGGCCCTGTTGCTTCTTCCAGCTCTGGGCGGAGTGTATCTGTACGCCGGCCCTGGCAGGATCCAGCGGCGATTTCTTCAGCTGATGGCTGGTGTCGGCACCATGATTGTTACAGCTGGATGGTGGGTGGTCATTGCAGAAACGACACCTCCGGAAGCGAGACCATACGCAGGAGGTTCCTTCAGCAACAGCTTTGTCGAAGTGCTCCTACGGCAGAATGGCCTCGGGCGGATCCTCGGAGCCGCAGGGGGCGGAACTCCCGGGCAGGAAGCCGCGCCTCCAGGACCTTTCAGGCTGATTATGTACTCCTCATACGGCAGCCAAGGGGCGTGGCTGTTGCCCGCGGCTGCGATCCTCCTTATCGCCACACTGATTCTGTTGAGACGTCAGCCGCGAACAGACCCCAGGCGCGCAACTCTGCTTTTGTCCGGGGGATGGTTGTTAAGCTACTGGGCCATTTTTAGTTTCATGGGAGGCGTCACCCATCCCTACTACCTGATAGCTCTCGCACCTCCGACGGCGATGCTTATCGGTGCTGCCTGGCAGCTGCTCCGACCAGCCCAGAGGTGGGTCCCATATCGGCTCGTTGTGGCGTTGGCAGTCCTCATATCCGGCATTCTTGCTTTCGGTTATTTAACCAATTCATCCGGCTCAGGTCCTGTTCTTGCAATGACAGTCGTGGCATTCTGTCTCGTGGCGTGCGAACTGGTTGTATTTCGGATCCGGAATCGAACGGCCAGGCGCATTACGGCTTTCTCCCTTGCGGCAACCTGCGGCTTAGGACCTCTGTTGTTTTCAGCCTCGGCCGTAGTCAGCCCGCATACTGGTGTTTCGCCGGCTGCATCAATATTGGGAAGCCATGCAATCCTGGATTCACCGGATCCAGCCCTCTGGCCGGAAGGCAACAGCCAAAGTATCAGGGGATCAGCTTTGGGCCACCCCGCCGACGCTGAGGTACTAGCCTTTCTCCGAGATGGAGATAATCCACCATCACGCTGGGTTGCGGCATCTCCGGGCGCCTTGAACGCTGCCCAGTACCAGCTCAACCTGCAGTTGCCCGTAATACCAGTTGGAGGATTCAACGGCGGCACACCCTACCCCACGATCTCCCAGTTCCGTGAGTATGTGGAATCGGGCCAAATCAAGTACTACGTTGTGCGGCATGATTCTCAGGACATTGAGGCCGAGGCCGAGTTTGCCAAGGAACTGACCGAGTGGGTTCGGGGAAACTTTGTCGTCAAGCAAATCGGTGAGATGGACGTCTTCGATCTGAGCCAGCGGCTGCCAACATCCTGAAATCCCGTCAAACGGCGGAAGCCCGCCTCGCCAATGGCGGGACGGGCTTCCGTGCAAGCGGATTTAGCGCTTGGAGTACTGCTGAGCCTTGCGGGCCTTCTTGAGACCGGCCTTCTTACGCTCGATGACGCGGGCGTCGCGGGAGAGGTATCCGGCCTTCTTCAGGATGGCGCGGTTGTTCTCGACGTCGATCTCGTTCAATGAACGGGCAATGCCGAGGCGCAGGGCACCGGCCTGGCCGGAGATGCCGCCACCGTGAATACGGGCGATGACATCGTAGGCGCCGTCAAGATCGAGGATCTTGAAGGGCTCGTTGACGTCCTGCTGGTGAAGCTTGTTCGGGAAGTAGTTATCCAGCGCACGGCCGTTGATGGTCCACTTGCCGGAGCCCGGCACAACGCGGACACGGGCAACGGCTTCCTTGCGGCGGCCGACAGCTGCGCCGGCAACGGTCAGGGCCGGACGCTCCTTCTTGGGCGCAGCTGCCTCGGCAGCTCCGCTTTCCGAGGTGTAGCTGGTCAGGGTTTCCTCGGCCTCAACGGCCTCGGTGGTCTCTTCGTTCTGAGCCACGGTTCTCCTTGTATAGATAAGTTGTTTGGTGGCCAGGACTACTGGGCGACCTGGGTGATTTCGAAAGTCTTGGGCTGCTGGGCGGCGTGCGGGTGCTCAGCACCGCGGTACACCTTCAGCTTACCCAGCTGCTGTGCAGCGAGGGAGTTCTTGGGGAGCATGCCCTTGATGGCCTTCTCAACAGCGCGGACCGGGTTTGATTCCAGCAGTTCCGCGTAGTTGACGGAGGTCAGGCCGCCCGGGTAACCGGAGTGGCGGTAAGCCCGCTTCTGCTCCAGCTTGGCGCCGGTCAGGGCAACCTTTTCAGCGTTGATGATGATGACGAAGTCGCCCATGTCCATGTGGGATGCAAAGGTGGCCTTGTGCTTGCCGCGCAGCAGGATTGCGGTCTGGCTCGCAAGACGACCAAGGACAACGTCTGTGGCGTCAATGACGTGCCACTGGCGGTTGATATCGCCGGGCTTCGGGGTGTACGTACGCACGGTTTTTGCCTCGTTCTTATTCTGGCGTTCTTGTTTAGGTGTCACTCAAGCGTGTGCACCTACTATCTATGCGCTACCGGAACAGAGGTGAGGGCTCCATGTAACCAGTCATCCTGAAGTCCCGAATGTGCTCGTTGAGTAGTCATCCTGCAACCGGATTCTCAAGCGGGCACGCATCATCGAGAAAGGACACGCACAACGACTACCAATATTAGCGTGAACCGGGCGTCAGGGTCAAAATGGGGTAGCCGGATGCTCCACCGCAACCCGCCGGCCTGACAAAAGCAAGGGGACTCAATGATTTCTTTGGCCAATGCCGGTCACATAGATCCCCTGCTTGTGGCAGGGTTCGCGTTCCTGGGACTCATTCTTTCACCCCTGACCGAGCTGTTGATCGCCAAAGCGCTCCCCCGCCTCGGCGGCTTGCCCGGCACCCGCTCCAGAATCGCGACGGCGGCTGTCACCGCCGTTGCCTGCGCCGCCTTTGCGTTGAGGTTTAGGGCAGAACCCATACTGCCGGCCTTTATCCTTCTTGCCGTCCTGGGCGTCCAGCTGGCGAGAATTGATATTTCGCTTCATCTGCTGCCGAATCCGCTGGTTCTATTCCTGCTTGTGGGCGGACTTTCGTTATTCCTGGCATCCCTTTTTGCCGAAATACAGGTGGCCGGCATCCTCAGGGCAGCCGCCGGCGCCGCAATTTTGTTCGCGATCTACCTGATTCTCGCGATTATTTCCCCCGGCGGCATCGGAATGGGTGACGTCAAGCTCGCAGGACCGATTGGGCTCTACTTGGGGTACCTAGGCTGGAGCCAACTGCTATACGGGGGCCTTCTGGGCTTTGTCCTGAACGGTGTTGTCACCTTGGTTGTTGTGCGGAGGAACCGCATTGAACGGGCGTCAGAGGTGGCCCATGGCCCCTCCATGCTCGCTGCGGCGGCCGGCATCGCACTTTTTATGCAGTAAGAACACGGCCTCAAACCCCCTACTAGGCCGCCAACCCCAGCCACATCCAAGTAGTACTCTCCGCGACGGGCTCCTTCTTTCTGAGTACCCGCCCGACGGTTCCGAGTAGGCGCCCAAAACCTGCCCCAGAAACTCGAGTACTACTACGCATTGTTGCGAAGAACCCCGAATGACAATCTCTTCTTAGCGAAGTCCAGCCGCTAAGGAATTATGGGGGCAGCTGGAAATTCGTTGAAAAGAAACATTCAATCAATTCATCGAATTAAGGAAATAGAAATGACTTCTCTTATGGTCTCAATGACTGCTTTCATCGCCGGCGTCAAGGATCGTTTCACCCGCGAAGAAAAGGGCGCAACGATGGTGGAGTACGGCATTATGGTCGCCTTCATCGCAGTACTCGTCATGGCTGCAGTGCTTGTCCTCGGCCCGAAGATCGCCGCCCTCTTCACTTCCGTCTCCAACGCCATCTAGAACTTGCTGGCCAGCCGGCGGCGGCCAAGTACTCGTGAAACTTGGCCACCGCTGGCACAGGGAGCTTCCAGAAACATTCAGCACCCACCTTGGCTTTGCTTTATCCAAAGGAACACAAAATGATCGCTTTGATTGCCACTATTAGTTCCGTTCTATACACCGCCAAGGCGCGGCTAAAGTCCGACGAAAAGGGCGCAACCATGGTTGAGTACGGCATCATGGTCGCCTTTATCGCAGTAATCGTCATGGCTGCAGTCATTGTCCTGGGCCCGAAGATCGCCGACCTCTTCACTTCCGTTTCCAACGCTCTCTAGGTCGGCAGCGGGCTCCGGTTGTGGATGCTAATCCCACCACCGGAGCCCTTTCACTATCCATACAAGTAATCGGACATGCTGGGGAGACCGTCATGAAGTCACGCAGGAAGGAACGAGGCGCCGTAGCGGTTGAGATGGCGATTGTCCTCCCACTACTGCTGCTGATCCTCTTGGGAATCATCGAGTTCGGGCGCGTCTACAACGTCCAGGTCTCCCTGACCCAAGCGGCCCGCGAAGGCGCCCGCCACGCAGCAATTCATCATCACAAAGCAACCCTCGACGTCGAAGGGACTGCACTCGGAGCAGCGCCGTCCCTCGCAGGGTTGAGCGTTACGGTCTCGGACAACGCCAGCAGCTGCCCCTCAAGCTCCGATGTCAAGGTAACCACCAACGTGACCTTGCCGTCACTTACCGGCTTTCTTGATGCCGGTTTCTTCGGTGCCCCTGGCATCTTCCCATTGACACTAACTGGAGTAGGGGTGATGAGATGCGGTGGCTGACGCCGGCTTCTCGATGGACCAGAAATTCTCCCGCGGCGGCTGAAAGCCGTGAGCGGGGAGCCGCCAGCGTGATGGTCGCCGTACTGCTTGTGGCGTTGTTAGGCTGTGCTGCCCTGGCCGTGGACGTAGGGGCCATGTACTCCGAAAAGGCCCAGCTGCAAAACGGCGCCGATTTTTCTGCGCTGGCGATCGCCGGGGACTGCGCCAATGGAAGCTGCGGCGACTACATGGCAACAGGCAACGGGTTGGCCAACGGGAACGCAAACGACACTTCCAGCGGAATCGCCGCCATAACCTTCCCCAGTACTACCACGGTCCGGGTTGAAACGAACGCCCGCGAGGCAGGGTCCGGAGACGACCACTTCTCCCTTTTCTTTGCCCGGGTTATGGGTATGGACACGGCCAACATTACGGCTGTTGCTGTGGCTTCCTGGGGGGCGCCCTCGGCAGCAACGACCCTGCCCTGGACCATCAGCCAATGCGTCTTCGAAACCTACTTGTCAGCAAGTCAGCTCTCTGAGTTGCATTCCACGGGAACCTTCACCGGCGACCCCATTCCGACGCGCATCCTCCTCCGCTATGACCAGAACGTACCTACCTTTCCAGGTTGCGCAGCAGACAACGGCTACGCGCCCGGTGGTTTCGGCTGGCTGGACATGGATAACGGATGCTCGGCGGATATTGACATCGCTAACTTGGAAGTCGGCAGCAATCCAGGCAACGACCTTCCCAATGTTTGCAACAGCATAATATCCACGTTGCGTGACGAACCGGTGCTAATCCCGCTCTTCTCCGAGGCTACGCAGAATGGCCAAAAAACCCGCTATGAGCTTGAAGGGTTCCTGGCTTTCCAGGTCACAGGCTTCAAGTTCGGCGGCGGACCTTCGCTAACGCAACTCGATCCGTTGGCGCCCAATTGCGACGGAGGAAACTGCCGAGGTATTCAGGGCTACTTCACCCGTTTTGTTTCAGTTGCAGAAGGCATCAGTTCGACGGGCAGCGTGCCCAATTTCGGGGCCACCGGGGTGTTCCTGACGGAATAACGGAGCAGTACTTTATCCCACCACTCACGTCTATGAAGGAGTTACTGAAGTGAAATCACGCCTACTGGGAGGCTTAGCTGCATTAGTATTGGCAGTCGTTGGAGCAATTCTCCTCTTTGTTTACGTACAAGGTGCGGCAGCCCGCGCCCAGGCAGGACTTGAACCCGTCAATGTCCTCGTCATCACTGAACGCGTTCCGGTCGGAACGAAGATCTCGGAACTCACCGGAAAAGTAAAGTCTGAGGCCATTCCGAAGTCCGCTGTTCCTGAGGGTGCTCTGGAATCCCTGGACGGACAGGACGGAAAGGTCACCGCGGTTGGCCTTGAGCCTGGTGAGCAACTGTTGGCTGCCCGCCTGGTGGACCCGCGCGATCTGGTGCCAGGAACGGTGCCGGTCCCTGACGGTATGGAGGAAGTGACGTTCCTGCTGACGCCTGAACGAATCCTCGGGGGCAGGCTTGAGGCCGGCGACACGGTAACTGTCTACTCGTCTTTCGAGACCGAGGATGCTGTCGGAGCGGATTCCTCTGTACCCCCTGAGATCCGTGGTTGGAAACAGTCCACCGGCCTGCTGTTCCACGATGTCCTGGTCACCGCTGTTCAGAAAGCAGCACCGGAAACAAAGAGCAGTTCCGACCCGAATTCCTCAGGCAAAGCCGTGGAAATGCCCAACGGCTCCGCCTTCATCACCGTGGCCAGGAGTGACGCTGACGCCGCAAAGATGGTCTTCGGCGCAGAATTCGGCACCCTCTGGCTGGCTAAGCAAACCGACACCACGGCCAAGACGGATCCACCTGTCACAACCTTCGGGGGGCTGTACTAATGAGCCGGTTTGTAGCCATCACCGCAGTACGTGATTTTGAGGGGCGTGTTCGTCAGGCAATCACCGGGGCGCTCCACGGAGAGCTGGAGACCCTTTCTCCCGAAGTGCTGACAGGCGGACCCGACGATGTGTTCAAGCAACTCAATGGGGCACCGCCCGAGGTACTGATCCTCGGTCCAGGAGTCCATCCTGACGAAGCCCTAAAGCTGGCCACGGTATTCGATCTTCAGTATCCCGAAATCAGCCTACTTCTGATTGCCGAACCGAGCCCGGAACTCGTATTGCGCGCCATGCACTCAGGCATACGGGACGTGGTCACATCCGAGATCGGTGTCAACGAGCTTCGCGTGCTTCTCGAACGGGCATGCCTTGCATCCGCAAGCCGGCGCCGTGGAATGGGGCCCGCCGCTGAAGGAGGCCAAGACCGGGGAAGAGTCATAGCCGTGATGTCGCCCAAGGGGGGCGTCGGCAAGACCACCGTTGCGACGAACCTGGCCATCGGACTGGGAAAAGTAGCTCCGATGAGCGTGGTGATCGTAGATCTGGATCTGCAGTTTGGGGATGTAGCCTCGGGTCTGCTTCTGGAGCCTGAGCATTCCATCACTGATGCGGTTCACGGGGCAGCCTCCCAGGACTCCATGGTCTTGAAAGCGTTCCTCACCGTTCACCCCGCCGGCATCTACGCACTGTGCGGCCCCAAGAACCCAGCTGAATCGGACTACATCACCGCGGACCACGTAAGCCGGCTGATCAACCAACTGGCCAGCGAGTTCAAGTACGTGGTGGTGGATACGGCTCCGGGACTGGGCGAGCACTGCCTGGCCACACTTGAGCAGGCAACGGATGGCGTGTGGGTTTGCGGGATGGATGTGCCCAGCATTCGCGGGATGCACAAGTGCTTCGGAGTCCTCAGGGAACTGCAGCTTCTTCCCCAAGGCAGGCACACCGTACTGAATTTTGCCGACCGTAAAAGCGGTATCTCCGTACAGGACGTCGAAGCAACAATTGGCGTACCAGTTGATGCAGTGATTCCTCGCTCCCGGACACTACCGTTCTCAACCAACCGCGGCGTACCTGTACTTCAGAGCAACACCAGGGATTCAGCTTCTAAAGGGCTGAAGAAGCTGGTAGATCGTTTCGATCCGGCCTGGGTTTCTTCCACACACAACAAACAGCACCGACGGGTGGTTGTCTCATGAGGCTTTCAGATCGCCTGTCAAAGTCAAATGGCAAGGATGAGGTGTCCACGCAACCAGGACCCCAGGCGGAGCCAGCGGTAACGGGTCAGGATCAGTTTTCGCCCCCAGCGCCGCCCTCCCCACCTTCTGTTCAGGGAATGCTTTCAGCCTCACCTGCCGGCCCCACAGCTCCCGTGGTGGACGCCTTGGCCGGGCTCAAACAACGGGCCGCCCAAGCGCTGTTCGAACGTATGGGCACCCGCTTTGGTGACGCGACGTCATCGGAGGATGGGCTCCGCAGCAAGGCCGTGGAGGAACTCTCAGCAGTCATCGACCAGGAACAGGTTCCGCTGTCTCCTGAAGAGCGGCGCCGGCTGATCCGCGAGATAGCCGACGAAGTGATGGGGTACGGCCCGCTGCAACGTCTGCTGGAGGATCCTTCAGTGACTGAAATTATGGTCAATCGGTTCGATCAGATTTACATCGAACGCCATGGGCACCTCACGTTGACCACCGGGCGATTTAGCTCCGACGATCACCTGAGGACCGTCATCGAGCGAATAGTGTCCCGGGTTGGGCGCCGAATCGATGAAAGCTCGCCCTTGGTTGACGCAAGGCTTGAAGACGGATCCCGCGTGAATGCGATTATCCCTCCTCTTGCCGTCAATGGGCCCTCCCTCACCATTCGAAAGTTCAGCCATGTGCCCTTGACGGTGCAGAACCTGATCGAATGGGGTTCCATCACCCCGGAGATGGCTGAGTTGCTCAGCGCCTGTGTGCGTGCCAGGCTCAACATCATCGTCTCGGGCGGAACAGGCACAGGCAAGACGACGTTGCTCAATGTGTTGTCTTCCTTCATCCCTGAAGATGACCGCATCGTGACCATTGAAGATGCCGTAGAGCTCCAACTTCAACAGGAGCACGTTGTCCGCCTGGAAAGCCGGCCACCGAATATTGAGGGCAAGGGCGCAGTCGGTATCCGCGATCTGGTCCGCAACTCGCTTCGTATGCGCCCAGACCGAATCATCGTTGGTGAAGTACGTGGTGGAGAGTCGCTGGACATGCTCCAGGCCATGAACACCGGTCACGACGGCTCATTGTCAACCGTCCATGCCAATTCTCCCCGTGATGCAATAGCACGTCTGGAAACACTGGTGCTGATGGCTGGCATGGACCTGCCTCTTCGGGCCATTCGCGAGCAGGTTTCATCCGCTGTCGACTTGATAGTTCAAGTCACCCGTTTACGGGACGGATCCAGGCGCGTCACTCACGTGACGGAGGTCCAGGGAATGGAAGGCGACATCGTCACGCTGCAAGACGCTTTCCTCTTCGACTATTCCGCGGGGATGGACGCACAAGGGCGGTTCCTTGGGAAACCCATTCCTACTGGCATACGCCCACGATTCCTGGATCGCTTCGCGGAACTCGGGATCGGAGTCTCGCCTTCTGTGTTCGGGGCTGCAGTTACACCGATGGGGCGGCGATAGCGATGGACGGCCCCGTAGTGTTCATACTGGCGATTGCACTATGCCTCATAGCAATCGTTCTGGTGATTTTCGTCGTTTTCAAGCCCCGCTATGGTTCCATTCCCGCCGAGCGGAGGCGCCCGAGCACAGAACCAGACAAATCAACTATGTCTAGGATGTCGCAGTCGGCGGTCACAGCGGTGGACAGTGTGATTGGTGATTCCGGAGGTCCTTACAACCGGGAAGTTCTTTTCAACGCAGGTGTAAAGATGGCGCCAGCCGACTTTACCGTAGGGGTTGCCGTTGCTTCGATCCTCGTGGCTGCCTTTGCAGCCCTCCTGACGCATCCCATCATCGGCGTCCTCGTCGGCGCCGCGACTCCTTTCCTGGCAAAAGTGGCCCTGAATATCCTCAGGGACAGACGTCGAGGCAAGTTTGAAGAACAGTTGACCGATACAATTCAGATGCTCGTTGGTGGGCTGCGTGTGGGGCATAGCGTCCTACGCTCCGTTGAGGCGGCAGCTCAGGAAGCTGATGCCCCAACTTCCGAGGAATTCCTGCGCATTGTGAACGAGACCAGGATCGGTAAGGACGCACGTCAGGCCTTCGAAGATGTCGCCGATCGAATGGACAGCGAAGATTTCCGCTGGATCGGGCAGGCGATCCAGATCAACCGTGAAGTAGGCGGCGATCTCGCCGAGGTGCTCGACCAGGTGGCCGGAACCATTCGTGAACGCAGCGAGATTAAAGGCCAAATTCGATCCCTTAGTGCAGAAGGAAAGATGTCAGCCTACGTGCTGATGGCAATGCCTGTCGGTGTGGCTTTCATCCTCGCCATTATCAATCCTGGTTACCTCAACGTATTCGTGCAGCATCCAATAGGCCTCGTGATGCTCGTGGGCGCGCTTCTGATGTTCGCCGTCGGCGGCTTCTGGATGAGCCGCGTCATCAAGATTAAGTTCTAGGGGGAACAGCAAATGTCACCGATAGCTTGGTTGTTCATATCACTCGTCGTAGTGCCTTTGTCCTATCTTGCCTGGGCGTTCGTGACAGCCGACAGGAAAGGTATGTTGGCCATTCAAAGTAACCTGTCACAGGGTTTCGCCCAGGAAGGGAGCATGGGCGCACAGCGTCCTACAGTTCTGTTAGATCTCTCCAAAAGAATGACCCCCGCTGGCTATGAGGCCAAACTCGACCGCTGGCTGTCCTTGGCCGGGCGACCCGCTTCGATGTCACTGGACAGGCTAGTCATTGCAAAGCCTTCCCTGGCTCTCGCTGGTGCCGTTCTGGGCCTGCTCCTTTACTCCAACTCTCCCACCCCACAAATCGTTGCGCTGGGGCTCTTCCTCACAGCCCTTTTGTACTTCCTTCCTGACCTGCTGGTCTATAACAAAGGCGTAAAGCGACAAAAGGATATCGAGCAGGAGCTGCCGAATACGTTGGACCAAATGCTCATCTCCGTCGAGGCCGGCCTTGGTTTCGAATCCGCTATGGCGAGGGCGGGCGGCTACGGCGGTGGAGCGCTGGCCCAGGAACTCATGCGGACCTTGCAGGACATCCAGGTGGGACGGCCGCGCCAGGAGGCCTACCAAGCGATGGCGGACCGTTCTTCCGTACAGGACCTCCGGAGCTTTGTAAGGGCAGTTGTCCAGGCTGACAAATACGGAATTGGAATAGCCAGAGTTCTTCGGACACAGGCCAAGCAGGCGAGAGTCAAACGCCGGCAGCGGGCTGAAGAGAAGGCCATGAAGTTACCGGTCAAGGTACTTTTCCCGCTCCTCCTCTGCATTTTCCCGGTCCTGTTTATCGTGCTCTTGGGACCGGCAGCCATCAAGATCATCGAAGCCTTCACGTAAAGCACCAAAGACGCGCCACCTGGCGCCCCAAAGACCGGACCCCCTCGGCACCCAGAACCGAGGGGGTCCGTTTGTGTGCCCGCAGCCCTTGTTTCCGAGGTTCGGCACAGTATCCGGAGAGTAAAAGCACAGGAAAGGCGCAGGGGAGGAAGCCTTTGCGCAGGATGCTGCAAGTTCCAGCCTTAACCCCTTTTTCACTTGCTAACTTCGTTTTAGAGCTGGTGCAGGACCAGCCACCCCAACTCGCTCAGGAGTTTCAAATGCTTTCACTCATCGCTACTCTTCAGACCCTCGGCTTCGCTCTCAAGGACCGTCTCCAGGGAGAAAAAGGCGCCACCGCTGTTGAATACGGCATCATGGTCGGCCTTATCGCGGTTGTCATCATCGTCGCTGTCAGCACCTTGGGCGGCAAGCTGAACGGCTTCTTCGGCTCGATTAACACAGCGCTCTAGCCTGCCGATACCTACATCGGACGCCGGGACCTAGAACCTGCGTAGATAGCCACGTTCAAAAGTCGTGCGGTGCAGGCCCATACCTGCACCGCACACCAGTTTCAGGCCCTTAAAGCTCTTCCAGGCCAATGCAAGATACGAAAGGGAACCACCTGATGCGCGAACGATCAGAACACGGCGCAGTCGCCGTTGAGTTCGCGATCTTGCTCCCCCTGCTTCTCATGCTGGTTCTGGGAACCATCGAATTCGGCCGGGCCTACAACGCCCAGATCACACTGACCAATGCCGCCCGGGAGGGGGTGCGGGTCATGGCTATTGCCAAGGACCAGGCCGGCGCCAGGACCGCTGCCAAGAATGCGGCAGCTGCCGTCAGCTCCGGCATCCCCGATTCTGACATCACCCTCAGCACCACCATCTGCAGCACGGGCGACCAGGTGACCCTCACCATAAAATACAACCTCTCAACCATCACCGGTATCGCTGGCCCCTTTGCAATGACAGGAAAAGGAGTCATGCTGTGCGGCGGCTGACAGCGACGCGAGATGCACCCAAAGAAAGCGGCAGCGTCACCGTTATCGTGGCGCTGCTGATGGTGGCCCTGCTCGGTTTTGTTGCCATCGCCATCGACGTCGGCAAGATCTATTCCGAACGTTCCGAGCTGCAAAACGGGGCGGACGCAGCAGCTGTTGCCACAGCCCAAAAGTGCGCCCGCGATGCCAGCGATGCATTATGTTCAACGACGTCCACCCTCGCGGCCAGCCTCGCCAACCAAAATGCCCTCGATGGCTCCAGTAACGTCTTTTCCGTTCAACTGGATAAGACAGCTCGAACGGTAGCGGTCACGACGTCGGCCAAGGAGGCCGGCAGCCCCGACAATTCTGTTTCCCTCTTCTTTGCAGACATCCTGGGTATCCCCACCAAAGAAGTGGGTGCCCTGGCCTCCGCAACGTGGGGCAGTCCGCTCGCCGGACGCACGGCATTCCCCCTCGCCTTCTCCATCTGCCAGGTGAAAGACAACATTGGCGGCGCTCTCCAGCTCCTCCAGGAACACGGCAAGAATGCCAACTTGGACTGCAACTACGGCCCATCAGGCGCCGCAGTTCAGGGCGGCTTTGGCTGGCTCACCCAGGACCCCGGCGTCTGCGGGGGCACCATTGACCTCAGCGTCGGCGAAGGCGGAAGCGACCCAGGCAACGACGCCCCCGGCAACTGCTCTACGGAACTTAACCGCTGGGCCAGCGAAATCGCTGCCGGCCGGGAAGCCGTTGTACTGCTGCCCGTCTTCAACAAGGTCACGGGCACAGGCTCTGGAGCCGTGTACAGCATGGTGTATTTTGCCGCGTTCAAGGTCACGGGCTGGAAGTTCAGCGGAAGCAGTGGCCTCCCCTACGAGTACCGCAGCGAGGCGTCGGCCGCCACAGGAGTTACTGCTGCTACAGAATGCACTGGCAACTGCCGGGGAGTCATCGGCAGCTTCGTCAAATACGTGTCCCTCGCGGACGGCTACACGCTGGGACCGGTGGACACGTCCGGTACCACCATCGTCCGTATGACCCCCTAACCCATCGCCCTCAACTAGGAGTTGAAAGTGAAGTCTCGCCTGCTGGCAGGAACGGCTGCGATTGCGTTGGCGATTGTTGGAGCTCTCCTCATCATCTTTTACGCCCAAGGAGCAGACCAGCGTGCCATGGCGAACATGGAGCCCGTGGATGTCCTGGTGGTCAAGACCGCGATCCCCGCAGGAACCACCGTTGACGCCATGGCAGCAGCCCTGGTCACCGAGAAGGTCCCGGCGTCGGGCGTGGCCGACACCGCACTCAGCACCCTGGCCAACTCGGGCGGCACCGTCAGCGCTGTTGATCTTGTCCCCGGCGAACAGCTCCTGGCTGAACGCCTGGTGGCACCGGACGCCGTCAAGGCCACGGGCGCTGTGAAAGTGCCGGCGGGCCTGCAGGAAGTCTCCTTCGAGCTGGAGCCCAAGCGCGTAGTCGGCGGACGCATAGCTGTCGGGGAGCATGTCGGAATCTTCATTTCCCTGGAGGCCGGAGGATTCAAAGGGAAACCGGAAGATGCAACAACCCAACTCACCCTGCATAAGGTCCTCGTCACCGCCGTACAACGGGCGCCGCGTGCAGCCACAGCGGAACAGCCGGCCGAGGGGCAGCCTGCCCCGGAGGACACCACCCTTCCGGAGGGTTCGCTGATGCTCACTGTCGCAGTCAACGACGTCGACGCCGGCAAGATCGTTTTCGCCTCAGAATTTGGACGGCTCTGGCTCACCAAGGAACCCCTCGACGCGCAGGACAACGGCCCCCGGGTTGAGCGGAAGGAAGTGGTCTACAAATGAGCCGCTTCGTCCTTCTGTCCCCCAACGTAGAGTTCGATCATCGACTGCGCGCAGCCGTGGCAAACGGGCTCAGGGGCACAGTCCAGACCATCGCTTCGGACATCCTTCCCGCCGGACCGCAGCAGCTGTTCGCGCTCCTTAACCAGGAGCAGCCGGAGGTACTCATCATCGGACCGGATGTTCCTATTGAAGAGGCGCTGCGCTTTGCCAAAGTCTTTGATGTCCAGCTCCCCGGACTCAGCTTGGTACTGGTCAGCGACGCCGACCCCTCCGCCCTGCTGCTGGCCATGCGGGCCGGGATCAGGGACATCCTCAGCCCCAGCGCCGATGCCGCAGAAATCCGGGTGCTGCTGGAACACGCCTGCCAGTCCTTTGCCACTCGTCACCGCAGCCACGAATCAGCCCCGGCCGAAAACGGCGGCAAGGGCCTGGTGATCGGCGTCTTTTCCCCCAAAGGAGGTGTCGGCAAGACCACCCTGGCTACCAACATCGCCATCGGCCTGGGCCAGATCGCGCCCATGAGCGTGGTCATCGTGGATCTCGACCTGCAGTTTGGCGACGTCGCATCCGGACTCTACCTCAATCCCGAGCACACTGTCACCGACGCCGTTTCCTCAGCCGCCAACCAGGATTCCCTTGTCCTTAAGGCGTTCCTCACGGTGCACCCGGCCGGAATCTATGCCCTGTGCGCACCGCCAACTCCGGTGGAAGCGGACCACATCACTCCCGATCAGGTCACCCGCCTGCTTGAACAGCTGTCCAAGGAATTCCAGTACGTCGTGGTGGATACCGCACCCGGTCTGCCCGAAATAGGCCTCGCTGCCATGGAGCAGTGCACCGACGTCGTGTGGGTCAGCGCCATGGACATACCAAGCCTGCGGGGCCTGCGGTCAGGCCTGGAAGTACTCCGCCAGCTTGAGATCATGCCCGAATCACGGCACGTGGTGCTGAATATGGCGGACGCCAAGGCCGGCCTCAACGTCCAGGACGTGGAGTCCACCATAGGAGCACCTGTAGACGTCAGCATTCCACGTTCCAAGGCGGTGGCCCTTTCCACCAACCGCGGAATACCGGTCCTCCAGGAGTCGAAAAGGGATCCGGCTGTGAAAAGCCTCAAACAGCTTGTTGAACGCTTCAACCCCGTCTGGCGCACACAAGCGCAGCGCAAAGTTCACCGAAGGGTGGTCATCTGATGAAACTCTCCGAGCGGATTACAGCCGTCCAGGACAGGCACCAAGCCGCAGGGCATTCAGTGGCGGTTTTGGATCAGCCGCGACCGGTGGCTCATCATGCTCCCGTCCGGGAGGAAACCACCGGGCCGCAACAGCCCACCGCACGGGCACCCAAACTACCGTCGCCTGACGTTCCCGCCCCGGCACCCGCGAAAGCGCAGCCGGTGGACGTCTTTGCGGCGATGAAACTGCGCGCAGCCACAGCACTCTTTGAAAGGATGGGCACCCGCTTCAACGACGCATCGGTAACTGAGCAGGAACTCCGCGCCACCGCCAAAGAAGAGCTCACCCGGATCATCGACGCCGAACAGGTTCCGCTTTCGTCCGAGGAACGGACCCGCCTGGTCCGCGACGTCGCTGATGATGTGCTGGGCTACGGCCCCCTCCAGCGGCTGCTGGACGATCCAGCCGTCACCGAAATCATGGTCAACCGGATGGACCAGATCTACGTCGAACGCAAAGGAAAGCTGACACTCACCGAATCACGCTTCAGTTCTGAAGAACACCTGCGGAAGGTCATTGAACGGATCGTCTCCAAGGTGGGACGCCGGATCGACGAGTCTTCGCCCCTGGTGGACGCCCGCCTGGAAGACGGTTCCCGCGTCAATGCGGTCATCCCTCCCCTTGCCGTGGGGGGTTCATCCCTGACAATCAGGAAATTCAGCAAGGTCCCGCTCACTGTCCGCAACCTGATCGACTATGGAACCCTGACACCCGAGATGGCCGAACTGCTTGATGCGTGTGTGAAAGCCAAGCTCAACATCATCGTGTCCGGCGGCACAGGCACCGGCAAAACCACGCTCCTCAACGTCCTTTCCTCCTTCCTTCCGGGAGACGAAAGGATCGTAACCATTGAAGATGCCGTGGAACTGCAGATTCAGCAGCAGCACGTTGTCCGCCTGGAAAGCCGGCCACCCAATACCGAGGGCAAGGGCGAAGTGACTATCCGTGAACTGCTCCGGAACTCGCTGCGCATGCGGCCGGACCGGATCGTTGTGGGTGAGGTCCGTGGCGGCGAATCCCTGGACATGCTGCAGGCAATGAACACCGGCCATGATGGTTCGCTGTCAACGGTGCACTCCAACTCACCGCGCGACGCGGTGGCGCGTCTGGAAACCTTGGTCCTGATGGCCGGCATGGACCTGCCCCTGCGGGCAATCCGCGAGCAGATTGCCTCCGCCGTAAATCTCATCGTCCAAATCTCCCGCCTGCGTGATGGCTCCCGCCGGATCACCCATGTCACTGAGGTGCAGGGCATGGAAGGTGACATTGTCACCCTCCAGGATGCCTTCGTCTTTGATTACTCAGCCGGAGTGGATGCGCATGGCCGTTTCCTCGGCAAGCCTGTGGCCACCGGGATCCGGCCGAGGTTTATTGACAGGTTCGAGGACCTCGGCATACACGTTTCGCCGGCGGTCTTCGCCGGTACACTGACTCCGATAACGAAATGACGGATCGGCAATGATGCTTACCGTTGGGGCAGCCATCCTCCTGGTTGCAGTCAGTCTCCTGGGCATCGCGATCGCCGTGCCCAGCGCTCCCGAAGTTCCGTTGGACCGCCGGCGGCCTTTTGAAGCCAATCCGCCCACCTCCCTGACCCGCCTGGCGGCCTCGGCAGTGCGCGCCTTTGAGCGCCTCCTTGCCGGCCAGAACATCAGTTGGTTCTCCCGCAGTGAACTGGAAAATGCAGGCCTGCGCCTGAGCCAGGCAGAGTTCTTCATCCTGGTCGCAGTAGGATCCTGCGTGGGGATCCTGATTGGGCTGGTAGCCCTCGGCCCCCTCGTTGGCCTGCTCCTCGCCCTTCTGGCGCCGTTTGTTGGACGGATAGTGGTGGGCTATCTGGCCGGGAAGCGCCGTTCGAAGTTCGATAGCCAGCTGGGCGACACGCTGCAGCTCCTGTCCGGCGGCTTGCGGGCCGGCCACAGTATCCTTCGGGCCATCGACGCCGCTGCCACCGAGTCCCAAAAACCCACCTCAGAGGAAATGCGGCGGGTGATCACTGAAACAAGCCTGGGTCGGGACCTACTGGCAGCCCTTAACGACACAGCGCTCCGGATGAAAAACGAGGACTTCGTCTGGATATCCCAGGCCATCCAGATCAACCGCGAGGTGGGCGGAAACCTTGCCGACGTCCTTGACCAGGTCAATGAAACCATCAGGGAACGCAGCGAGATCAAAGGCCACATCAAGGGCCTGGCGGCTGAAGGCAAGTTCTCCGCCTATATCCTCATCGCCATGCCATTTGGCATCGTGGGCATGTTGCTGACGGTCAATCCCGGATACATGAACTCGATGTTCACCCATCCCCTGGGCTGGGCCATGATCGGGGCATCATTCGTCCTGATGACCATCGGCGCATTGTGGATGCGCAAGATCATCGACCTGAAGTTCTGAGGACCCATGAGCCCCCTAATTCTCCTTGCCGTCCTGTTGGTTTGTGTCCCCCTGGCTGGGCTTACCTGGTCCGTCCTGACGACTGACAAGCAGGGCCGGACCGCCGCCGTCGAAATCCTTGGCCGGGGCGTAGTCATGGCAGACAATGTGGCGCCAGTACGGCGCAGCGCCCTGGAAACCCTCGGCCGCCGCCTGACACCGGCGGGATACGTGGCTTTCCTCGACCGCCTGCTTGCCTTGGCAGGCCGGCCGGCCACCATGCCGCTCGGACGGACACTGGGATCAAAGCTGGCCCTGGGCCTGGCCGGAATAAGTCTCGGAGTTTATCTCACCTCCGTTGGAACCACTCCTGTGATGAAATTGGCCGGGCTTTTCCTTGTCTTTCTTGGCTATTTCATCCCGGATTTGTTGCTTTACAGCAAGGGCAAGGAACGCCAAAAGATCATCCAGTTGGAATTGGCTAACACGTTGGACCAAATGCTTATCTCCGTGGAGGCAGGCCTGGGGTTCGAGGGGGCCATGGCACGTGCCGGCGCAAACGGGAAAGGCCCGCTCGCTGAGGAACTGGTCCGCACCCTGCAGGACATGCAGGTAGGGCGCAGCCGGCGCGAGTCCTATCTGGCGCTGGCGGAACGGACCAACCTTGCCGAACTGAAGAGTTTTGTCCAGGCGGTGGTCCAAGCCGATACGTACGGCATCGCTATCAGCCGGGTGCTCCGGGTGCAGGCGAAAGTGATGCGGGTAAAGCGACGCCAGCGGGCCGAAGAAAAAGCAATGAAGCTTCCCGTGATGATTTTGTTTCCTCTTTTGTTCTTCATATTTCCCGTGCTCTTTATAGCAATTCTTGGTCCCGCCGTTGTTAACACTGTTGTCACGTTCAGTGGCCAGTGAAAACAGAAGTACCCCACAATAGTCCCTCAAGCTTTCCACAGGATCAGCCGAAGTCACACGTTTTGAAACAATCAGGAAGTAGCCTTGAACCATGCACATTCCAGATCCCACTTCCGGCGACAGAGGCGTCTCAGCCGACGCCCTGCCGGCAGGGTCTGGAGCTGGCGTGGGTTCACGGCAGCCATATGAAGGAGAAGAGCTCTTGCCCCTGGTTGATTCCGCTGTCCTCGAAGACCTGGAAGAACAGCTCAACGGCTCAGAATTGGCAGTCCGCTTCGCACGGGACTACACCGCTATGTGGGACCAGCGGTACAGCCGCCTGGCAGCCGCAGTGCTCAGCGAGGACCGCGCTTCTGCCCTCGACGCGGCCATCAGCCTGAAGATAACGTCGGCCATGGTGGGCGGCCTTCGGCTCGCACGGCTGGCCGAACTCCTGGAAAAAGTGATCCGCCAGGGCGACTTTGGCCAGGGCCAAGCGCTCATGGAACAAGTCGCCGAGGACGGCGGCCAGACAGTCTCAGAGCTCCAGGCCAACTACATTCTGAAGAACTGATAAGGGCCCCCCCGCCGGCTCCTGTTCAGTTAACGGGGCGCTTCGGAGCCAGCCGGTACCCCACACCCCGTACCGTCTGCAGCCAACGGGGCGATTGCGGATCCTCCTGGAGCTTCCGCCGGAGGTTACCGATGTGAACCTCCACGGCCCGCTCATCCGCCTCACTGATGTAGGTGTCGTCTGAATAGAACTCACCCCTGACAGCACGGACAAGGTCGGACCGGGTGCAGACGGCCCCGCCAGTGCGCAGCAATTCATGCAGGAGGTCAAACTCGCTCCGGGTGAGTGCCAACTGTTCGCCGCGGAGTACCACCGAACGGGTTCTGTAGTCGAGCGCGAGGCCGTTGTGGTGCAGCACTCCCTTGGCTTCGGCGGCGTCCTGCACTCCCGCCGTTCCCGGCACCCCCAGTGAAGCCACACTCAAGGAGGCTCCCGCGTGGGCCTGAAGGGGGCTGTTCCCGTTGACCTCGTGCCGCGGCCTTCGCATCATGGCGGCCAGCCGTGCGCGGAGTTCCCGCGGCCTGAATGGCTTGGCGATGTAGTCATCTGCTCCGGCGTTGAGGGCTGAGAGCAGATCCGGTTCTTCGGTTCTGCCGGTCAGCATCACCACGTAGGCATCGCTGAAATAGCGGATCCGCCGGAGCACCTCGAACCCGTCAATGTCGGGGAGGCCGATGTCCAACGTCACCACGCTGGCCTGCTTGTGCCGCACCACTTCAACACCTTCGCGTCCGTCAGCGGCCGTGTGGACCTCAAACCCTGCCTGAGTCAGCACTCCCTCAAGGAGGTTTCGGATATCCACATCATCTTCGATTACTACTGCTACTCCGAGATCATCCATTGCTACCCCATGCCAAGCGGAATGCCCCCCATCGGCCCAGCGCCAATGCCATTTCCGCTTCAACTATCTCTACGCTACAAGCAAGGGTGACGGATGACACGTGTTTTCTGTTTTCATCTGTCGAAGTCAATTATCATGACATCAGACGTACATTCGATCCAAGGGAGGGTGGAGCACTGTGCGCTTCGCGTTTGTGCTTGTAAATTCGCCTTCCACACGATGTTTGATGGGGGAAAGGCTACGGCCAACTCATGACTGAGAAGCTTGTTCAGCGTGGAATAAGCCGCTATTTCAAGGGTTTGGGGCCACGGACCCAGGTCGCTTTGTGCCAGCTTCCACTAACCCTGATCGTCCTGGCAATAGGGATCGCGACTCCCTTTGCCTGGCCAAGCCTTCTGAACAGCCCAGTTTACATTTTGGGTATGGTGCTGCATGGCATCCTGTTTGCTGCTTGCTTCCTCATCCCCTGGGAACGGTTTAACAGGAACGCGTACCTGGTGATACCCGTCCTGGACCTCCTTGCCATAGGACTCTCACGCAATGGTGCCGGGTCGATGGTGCCTGGGCTCGTGATCCTCATAATTTTTCCCATCATCTGGCTCTCCGCCTCCGGAATGCTGGCACGCACCAGCATCGTTCTGAGTATTTTGGGACCATTTTTTATCCTGCTGCCCAACGTGGCCGGAAAAATTCCAAACCTGACAGCTTCGGATCTCACGTCCCTTGTCCTCTTTCCCCTGATGATGCTGGCCGTGTCGCTGGCCATACGCTTTGCCAGCGTCAATATGAGGATGCAGCAGCGCCAGCTCCAGGAGAAGGACAAGGAGCTCCGGGACTTACTTGCCGAGAGCAGGGAGCGCGAAAGGCTGCTCAAAACAATTCTGGACGCTACCGACGTCGGAATTGTTGCGGTTAATTCAGACGGTGAGCACCTGCTGACGAACAACCAGCAGCGGGTGTTCGAGCAGAATGCCAGCATTTCCGACGTCCACTCCTCGGACGAAAAAGATCAGCTGATCTTTGCGCAGGACAAGCTGACTCCCTTGCCGGCCGAAAAGCGGCCTATTCACCGAGCCATCCAAGGTGAGTCTTTTGCTGATTACCTTGTTTGGATTGGCAAGGGGTCAAAACAGCGCGCTGTTTCGACAGCGGCAAGGTCAATGGTGAGTGACGGCGGTGAATTCACCGGTGCGGTGGTTGTCTACAACGATGTCACCGGACTCGTCGAGGCTTTGGCCGCAAATGAGGAACTTGTCTCTAATGTCTCCCACGAATTCAGGACACCCCTGAATTCCATCCTCGGGAATATCGATCTGGTTCTCGAGGATGAGGAGGGAACGTCCAAGCTGTCCGCCCAGCGCCTTGAAGTTGTCCAGCGCAACTCAGAGAGGCTGCTGGCCCTGGTATCGGACCTGACGCTGTCAGCTTCGTCTGCGCTTAGGGTTCATCCGAAACGGACAGACCTCGCGAGCCTGGTGGCCACGAGCATCGGCTCCGCCATGGCGCAGGCTGATCAGTCAAACGTCGCGTTCGTTGCAGACGTTCCCTCACCGCTCTGGGCCTACGCGGATCCCCTGAGGATCGGACAGGCCCTGGACAACCTGGTGTCGAATGCGATCAAGTACTCTCCCGGCGGCGGCGTGGTGAGCATCAGCGCCAAGGGCGCCGGCGGGTGGGTACGACTCTCAGTTAAGGACACCGGCATGGGTATGACGCCTGAGGACTCCGAGCGGGTATTCAAGCGGTTCTTCCGCACGGACTCCGCCCGGCAGGCCTCCATTGCCGGAGCCGGGCTCGGACTGTCCATCACCAAAACAATCATTGAACGCCACGGCGGCGACATTTCCTGTGAAAGCCGTCCCGGCGAAGGCACCACCTTCACGCTCACGCTGCCGGCGGACGGGCCCCCGCCGTCGTTCTAGCGAACAGCAGCCTCACGGCAGGCAGCCGCATGCAGCGGCACCATGCTCAAGTACTGCGCACAGCGCGGGTGAGCTCGGCCCTGGCGAGCATCTCATCGTCCGAGGGGTAGGCCACTTCCTCAAGTACCAGCGGATGGGGCGCGGCCAGGATGGACTTCGCGTCACGCTTCCGGGCCAGCAGCCTCTCGTAGAGCCATCCCGGTTCCTCCAAGCCCTCACCGACGTAGAGGGCAGAACCGACAAGGGCACGGACCATGTTGTGGCAGAAGGCGTCCGCCTGGACGGTAGCCACAATGACGCCGTCCTCGCCACGGTGGAACTCGAAGCGCTGCAGTTCACGGATGGTAGTGGCTCCCTCCCGTGGCTTGCAGTACGACAGGAAGTTCTGCAGTCCCAGCAGCCTGGATGCGCCCTGGTTCAGCAGCGACACGTCCAGCGGGTTCTTGTGCCACAGAGTGAAATAACGCTCCAGCGGATCCCACAGCGCCGGTCCGTCTGCGATGCGGTAACTGTAGCGCCGCCACAGCGCGGAAAACCTCGCGTCAAAGCCGTCCGGCGCCACTGACACCCGGTGGACCTCGATGGCCCCGGTCAGATCGCCCAGGCCCCGGCTGAGGGCGCCGCGCAGGCGCCGCAAGAGCGCGACGGCGGGATCCAGTTCCACTCCCCTGTTGAGTCCCAGCCACTCGGCTTCTGTAAGGTCGAGGTGGACCACCTGGCCGCGGGCATGCACGCCGGCGTCGGTACGGCCGGCCACAGTGACACGGACCGGCCGGCGCACCAGCAACGCCAGTGCCTCCTCCAGGACCCCCTGGACGGTGCGCATGCCGGGCTGGACTGCCCACCCGCTGAAAGGGCCGCCGTCGTACGACAGATCAAGGCGGATACGCAAAAACCCGCCGCCCCCTGTAACGGGGGCCGCGGGTTTTTGGTCGTTCATAGACACAAGTCTATGCGAAGGAATCAGCGAATTACTTCGCGTCCTTTTCCTCAGCACCAGGCTCTTCAGGAGCTTCCTCAGCGGCCGGAGCCTCTTCGGTTGCAGCTTCTTCGGCAGCAGCCTCGGGAGCTTCGGTCTCAACAACCTCAGCCTCGGGAGCTTCTTCTGTTTCATCTGCTACAGCAGGGGCAGCAGCAGCGGCTTCCTTCTTGTCTGCATCGCGCTTGGCAGCAGAGGTAGCCTCGGCTACAACGGCCTGCTTCGCGGAAACCGGCTCAAGAACCAGTTCGATGACAGCCATGGGAGCGTTGTCGCCCTTGCGGTTGCCGATCTTGGTGATACGGGTGTAGCCGCCATCGCGGTTCTCCACTGCCGAGGCAATGTCGGTGAACAGCTCGTGGACGACGCCCTTGTTGCTGATCAGGCCGAGCACGCGACGGCGGGAAGCCAGGTCGCCGCGCTTGGCGAACGTGACAAGACGCTCGGCGTACGGCTTGAGCCGCTTGGCCTTGGTCACCGTGGTGGTGATCCGCTTGTGCTCGAACAGTGCTGCTGCCAGGTTCGCGAGCATAAGACGCTCGTGAGCCGGGCCGCCTCCGAGGCGCGGACCCTTAGTGGGGGTAGGCATAATTGTTTCTCCTCATATGGAAGCCGGTGGTGGGCACACCATGGTGCCCGCCGGCCAAGATCTGTTTTAGAGTTCGTCGTCGCCGAAAGCGGCGTCGTCCTCTTCAATTGCTGCGGCGCGTGCTGCGAGGTCAAAACCGGGAGGCGAGTCCTTGAGGGACAGGCCCAGTTCAACCAGCTTTGCCTTGACCTCGTCAATGGACTTCGCACCGAAGTTACGGATGTCCATCAGGTCAGCCTCGGAGCGGGCTACGAGTTCACCCACGGTGTGGATGCCCTCACGCTTGAGGCAGTTGTAGGAACGGACGGTAAGGTCCAGATCCTCGATCGGCAAGGCCATGTCTGCTGCCAGGGCAGCATCCGTCGGCGACGGGCCAATCTCGATACCTTCAGCTGCGGTGTTCAGCTCGCGGGCCAGACCGAAGAGTTCCACCAGGGTGGTACCTGCGGAAGCGACAGCATCGCGCGGGGCGATGGCCTGCTTGGTCTCGACGTCGACAATCAGCTTGTCGAAGTCGGTGCGCTGCTCAACACGGGTTGCTTCCACGCGGAAAGTAACCTTCAGCACCGGCGAGTAGATCGAGTCGACCGGGATGCGGCCGATCTCGGAATCGCCGGACTTGTTCTGAGCTGCCGAAACGTAGCCGCGGCCGCGCTCGATGGTCAGTTCGAGTTCGAACTTGCCCTTCGAGTTCAGCGTGGCAATGTGCAGATCCGGGTTGTGGAATTCGACGCCGGCCGGCGGAGCGATGTCCGCGGCCGTGACGACTCCCGGGCCCTGCTTGCGCAGGTAGGCAACAACCGGCTCGTCGTGCTCGGAGGAGACCGACAGGCTCTTGATGTTCAGGATGATCTCGGTGACATCTTCCTTGACACCCGGAACCGTGGTGAACTCGTGCAGCACGCCATCGATCCGGATGCTGGTTACAGCGGCACCGGGGATGGAGGAGAGCAGGGTACGGCGGAGGGAGTTTCCGAGGGTGTAGCCGAAGCCCGGTTCGAGCGGCTCAATGATGAAACGCGAACGGTTTTCGGAGACTACCTCTTCGGAGAGGGTGGGGCGCTGTGCAATGAGCACTTAGGTTTTCCTTTCGGCGAGCATCCGCTATATGACGCAACACAGGTGGTGGAAATTCGGTCTGAAGACTTAACGCGGCTGGGCTTGCCCGGACCATCAACGGTCCGGGCAAGCTCCTGCTGCGGGAAAGGCCTTAGACGCGGCGGCGCTTCGGCGGACGGCAGCCGTTGTGCGCTGCGGGGGTGACGTCCTGGATGGAGCCAACCTCCAGGCCAGCGGCCTGCAGCGAGCGGATTGCGGTTTCGCGTCCGGATCCCGGTCCCTTGACGAAAACGTCAACCTTGCGCATGCCGTGCTCCTGCGCACGCTTTGCAGCGGCTTCGGCAGCCATCTGGGCAGCGAACGGGGTGGACTTGCGTGAGCCCTTGAAGCCAACCTCACCTGAGGAAGCCCAAGAGATAACAGCGCCGTTCGGGTCCGTAATGGACACGATGGTGTTGTTAAAAGTGCTCTTGATGTGCGCCTGGCCAAGCGCGATATTCTTCTTGTCCTTCTTACGCGGCTTGCGAACCGCGCCACGAGTCTTCGGGGGCATTTTTTCTCCTACAGAAAGTTATCGGGGGAAGCTCCGTTAATCCCGGCGGGGATTTTAACGGGCCTTCTTCTTGCCGGCGACGGTACGCTTCGGGCCCTTGCGGGTACGTGCGTTGGTCTTCGTACGCTGTCCGCGTACGGGCAGGCCCTTGCGGTGGCGCAGGCCTTCGTAGCTGCCGATTTCAACCTTGCGGCGGATATCTGCTGCTACTTCGCGGCGAAGGTCACCCTCAACCTTGTAGTTGCCTTCAATGTAGTCACGCAGCTCAACCAGCTGGGAATCAGTCAGGTCCTTGACGCGGACGTCAGCGCTGATGCCAGTGGCAGCCAGGGTTTCGTGTGCACGGGTCTTGCCCACGCCGTAGATGTAAGTAAGCGCAATTTCCAGCCGCTTTTCGCGGGGAATGTCTACGCCAGCGAGACGAGCCATAGTGGCAGTACTCCTTGAATAAACCGGAGGTCGTAGGCAGTACACCCGCACGTTCTGTGCGGCCCCAGCCTCCGACCGGGGGTTAGCTGTCCGGACTCTTTCGAGCTCAATGTTCCAGATCAGCTTGTGCTGCCTTTATTTACTTGCGTGGGTTAGCAACCCAGGATTTCCTTCAGGGAAGGAAATTTAGCCCTGGCGCTGCTTGTGGCGCGGGTTCTCGCAGATCACCATGACCCGGCCATTACGGCGGATCACTTTGCACTTTTCGCAGATCTGCTTGACGCTCGGCTTGACCTTCATGGCATTCCTTTGCGTGTGGCAGTTGGTCAACTGGAGCAGCCTCAGCTCATGCCGCGGCTGCCCAGAATTTACTTGTAGCGGTAGACGATACGACCCCGAGTGAGGTCATATGGGCTCAGTTCCACCACTACCCGGTCCTCAGGGAGAATCCTGATGTAGTGCTGGCGCATCTTGCCTGAGATGTGTGCCAGAACGATGTGCTTGTTGGTGAGCTCAACGCGAAACATCGCGTTAGGCAGCGCCTCAGTCACAACGCCCTCGATCTCAATGACCCCGTCCTTCTTGGCCATACCCTCCGCTAACTGTTGTTGCCGCAGCCCACCGGATTGCACCGGAGAGGACCACGGACGTTTTTGTTGGATCGGTTATCACCTCAGGCCCCAAACAGGGCACAGCAGGGCAGACAACCAACAGACAACACTACCCCTTATCCGGGTAAATGTTAAATCCAGCCATGTTAGCGCAATGTGCTCCCGTACGCATCATATTCACCGGCAGGAGTGCTCACCGCTGCCGCGCTGGAGACCCCATCCAGGATGGCCAGGCGTACGACGTCGGCTGCCGCGCTCTGCAGGGTAATCAGACTTATCTGCCGGGCAGCTTCCGTGCCGCGGTCCAGCGGCAGGTCCCCGGTGGCAAGGCAGAAAACGGTATCTCCGTCCGCCAGGGTGTGGCTTGGGTCCAGGGCCCTTGCGATCCCGGCCTGGGCAGCCGAAGCCGTCCGTTTGCACTCGGTCTTGTCCAGGACGGCGTTTGTGGCCACAACAACCAGGGTTGTGTTGAGCCCCGGCGGTTCCGGCGTTGCGGCGGCTGCTGGAGCTGCCGGAGACAATCCAACCGGCAGGCCCAGTGCGTTCACCACAGCCAGCGCACCCAGGACAACCCCGTTCTCGAGGGTGACCGAGGCCGTGCCTACTCCCCCTTTATAGGTCCGGGCCATCAAGGCTCCGAGGCCGGCTCCCACATTGCCGCGTTCGACGTCGTGCCCGTCCTTTTCCGCCGCGGCGGCAACGGCGGCGGCGTAGCCCATTTCCGCCGTCGGACGCGCTGAGAAGTCACCACCGCGGCCGAGGTCAAAGATGGCGGCAGCGGGAACAATCGGTACGACGCCGCCGGGGACCGGGAAGCCCCGGCCGTTCTCTTCGCACCACTGCTGGACTCCGTGGGCCGTCACCAGTCCGTAGGCGCTGCCGCCGGTCAGGACCACCGCATCTACGGCAGACGTCAGCGTGGTGGGGTCCAGTGCGTCCGTCTCGTGGGTTGCGGGGCCTCCCCCGCCCACGTCCACTGAACCCGTGGTTCCCGGCGGCGGCAGGATCACTGTCACGCCACTCAACCAGCCGTCGTCGGACTTCTGATGGTGGCCCACGCGGATCCCGGGCACGTCAGTAATGGCTCCCATAGGCTCCATTGTGCCGTGCCACCCCAACTGAGTAGCGCTAACTGTCGTTTTGAGCCCTCAAAACGACAGTTAGCGCTACGTAGTTGGGTTAGGGGATGGGAACGGGGACGACGCCGAGGGGCACCAGCTGCTCGGCGCCGCCGTCGGGGGCCGAGAGCACCCAGATGCCCTTTTCGTGGACCGCCACGGAGTGCTCCCACTGGCAGGAGCGCTTGCCGTCCGTAGTCACAACGGTCCAGTCGTCTTCCAGGACTGCCGTCTCGATGCCGCCACGGACCAGCATGGGTTCGATCGCAAGGCACAGCCCCGGCCGAATCTTGGGCCCGCGGTGGCTGGTGCGGTAGTTGAGCACGTCCGGAGCCATATGCATCTCGGAGCCGATGCCGTGGCCTACGTAGTCTTCCAAAATGCCGAGCGGCTTACCGGGAACAGAGGACACGTAGTCGTCGATGGCCGCGCCGATATCCCCCACATGGCTGCCCTTGGCGAGTGCCGCTATCCCCCGCCACATGGCCGCCTGCGTCACGTCGGAGAGCCGCTGGTCTTCGGGATCGGCGGTACCCACGATGACGGTCCGTGCCGAGTCGGAGTGCCAGCCATCCACGATCGCGCCGCCGTCGATCGAGATGATATCGCCATCATTGAGCGTGCGGCTGCCCGGGATGCCGTGTACCACCTCCTCATTGACGGAGGTGCAGATGGAGGCCGGGAAGCCGTGGTAGCCGAGGAAGTTGGATTTCGCGCCCGCCTCATTCAGGACCGCGGCGAAAACGTCGTCCAGATGCTTGGTGGTGACACCCGGAACCGCCGCGGCTACGGCGGCATCCAAGGCGCGGGTCAGGACGAGGCCTGCCTCATGCATGGTGCGCATCTGGGCGTTGGTCTTGTATTCGATGCGGGGCTGTCCGAATGCCATGTGTACCTCAGTGGTTGGTCTCTTGGGCGGGATGGGTTGATCCCAGGGCTCTGATCCATTCTCCCGCACCTGAGAAGCTGCTGGGGACAGGCTCCACCCCCACCTCTTCGCGCAGCCGGCGGGTGCTGTAGGTCCGCTCGAAGCCAAGCTGGGAGACGGCATAGCGTGTGAGAGCCGGCGGCTTCCGCGTTACGCTGCCCAACGCCTCCAGCGAAGCGGCCAGCGTCATTGCCGTCCGCAGCGGGATGAACTGGAGTTCGACGCCGGACCGTCCAGTTTCGTCCAGGACTTCCCGCAGGACTTCGCCCAGTTTCACCGGCTGGTGGTCGGCCACGTTGACGGGCCCTGTTGCGTCTGAGGCGCACGCGGCGAGCGCTGCTTCGGTCAGGTTCCCGATTGACGTCAGCTGGTGGCGCACGTTCGGGCTTCCGACGCACAGCAGCCGGCCGCGCTTTACATTCCGGATGAGCCGCGGCAGCAGGGTCCTGTCACCGGGCCCGTACACGCCGTGCGGCCTGAGGATCAGTGCATTCGGGTGCTTTGACGCCACCGCCTCCGCCAGGGCCTTGGAGCGGGAGTAGGCATTCAGGTAGCGCCCGGCCGGGGCTTGCTCGGGCCGGTCAATACAGGGCTGCCACCAGGGATAGACGCTCGAGCTGGAGATATGGACCAACCGGGCACGGGGGAAGGAGGCGGCCACGGCTTCGGTGCCGAGGACGTTCACACGGTGGAACAATTGCGGCGGTCCCCAGTCACCCACCTGCGCACCGGCATGCACCACGGCGTCCACCTCGGGCGGGCTCCAAAGATTCCCCTCGGCCAGATCCCACACGGTAAATCCTGGGAGCTGGCGCCTGCCGTAGCGGTACACCTCCCAGCCGCGGTGTTCGGCGGCCGCCGCCACGGCGGCACCGACAAACCCCGTGGCACCGGTGACAGCGATCCTCATACGTGGCCGCCCTCGCCGTCCGAAGGGAGGGAGCCGGCTGGAGCCAAGGCCGGGTTCGAACTTGTGGAGCCGTCCGCCGTCGTGACCCGCTCCGAGAAGAGTGTCCTCAGGGCGATGCGGTCCGGTTTGCGGTGCCTGCCGGAAGTGGGCAGGTGGGGCATGATCTCTATGCTGTCCGGCAGGGCCGATTCGTCGATGAGTTTGGGCAGCTCCCGTTGGAGCGTGCGAAGCAGAGCATCGTGTGCCTGGCCGGGCCGCGGCTCGACGGCGAGCCAAACTGCTTCGTCGCCGATGCCGTTGGGAACACCCACCATGACGGCCTGGGCCACGCACGCAATTCCAGCGATGACAGGCTCGTACAGGCCCGGATAAATGTTGGTTTTCCCGCGGATGATCATGTCCTTCTTCCGCCCCAGCAGGACCAGCCTGGCCGGTCCCGGCCCGCTACCCGGTCCGCCGGTTTCCCCCGGGCCTTGATCCGTCCGGCCGTGATCCAGCCGGACGAGGTCACCGGTGGCATGTTCGTCCATGGATCCTTCGCCGAGGTAGCCAAGGCACATGTTCGGCCCCGCGACCATCAGTTCGTGGTCCTCCGCCACCCGCACGGTCATACCCGGCAGCGGTTCCCCGAGGAAGTCTCCTTCCCCGGAGCCGTCGGCCGCCCGGTATTGGGCCGTGCGCCCGGAGGCGAAGTCCAGCTTCTCCTGTCCTGACGCTATCGCGATGGGAAGTACCTCGGTCATGCCGTAGATGCAATGAAAGCGGACTGCCGGCAGCAGCCGGGCGGCCCGCTCCAGGAAGGAGGCAAGGACGGGCGCGGCTCCCAGCATGACGGTTTTCAGCGTTTCCGGCCAGGCGATCCTGCCGGTTTCGACGGCGTCCAGGATGGGTGCCAGCTGCGAGGGCACCAGGAAAACGTGGGTTGCCGCTGCCTGCCCCGGGGAGGAGCCCAACGCCGCGGCGAACTGGAGCGGATCGATTGTGGCGGAGAGCCCGTAGGACGGCATAGTCCAATGGGCTCCGGCGATCAGGGCGGGCAGCCCCATCATGAACTGTTCCGAGTGGATACGGTCGCCTGCAGCGAAGGTGCACCGGGTGCTGAGTTGGGTGAATCCCGCTGCCAGGGTGCCGCGGGTGTGCACCACGCCCTTGGGACTGCCCGTGGTGCCCGAGGTGAAGATGATGACCGCTTCCTGCCCCGGAGCTGCGTCCACCGGCGGCACCGCACCCTTTGCCTGTCCGGAAGAATCGGCCGCTCCCCAACGGGAAGGTAGGCGGGAGAGCTGCCGGATGTTCGTGGACCTCAAGGGAACGCCCGGCAGCCAGGGGCCGGAGTGGTAATGGCGGACCTTCATGGCTGCATAGTCCGGCAGCAGGAGGCCGCGGCGCCGGGCGAGGGGACGGAGCGGACCCCTTGCACTGAGCGCGTAGAGCAGGGATTCAGCGGCCGCCCACTGCGGCGAGGCCAGTGCGGCCCTGTTGCGGAACAGTTCGGGGCCCACCCCGGGATCGATAAAAACAATGGCACCGCCGGCCCGCACCGCGGCCAGTGCCAGCGTAAAGGCCGCGGGGCCGGGCCTGACCGAGAACAGCAGGCGTTCGCCCGGGCCGAAGCCATCGCGCCTCAGTCCGGCGGCAGTGGATTCGATTCCGGCGGCAAGGTCCCGGTAGCTGATGATCCTGCCGGGCCGGCCGTTCCGCTTTCCCGGCCCGGTGATGGCCGGGTGGTCCGGGTACCGGGAAGCTGCATCGTAGACCGCTGTGATGAGGTCCGGCTGGCTCTTAGTGTCCACGGGCCAGCTCCATTGACTTGTAGTGGGGTATCAGCACGTTCCGGCTGACGGTCCGTTGACGGATGCGCCAGGGCTTCCGGGCGTATTCATCCAGCAGCACATTCAAAGCCCCGTTGATTTCGGCCATGGCCAGCGGCATGCCGATGCAGAAATGCGCCCCCGCCCCGAACCAGAGCTGCCGGGCCGGAGCCGGAACGGGCACTGCCGGATCAAAGCCGCCCAGGCTCTTCACCGCATGGACAGTGGAGAGCAGGATGCGGTCACCAGGCCTGATCCTGACGCCTCCAAGCTGTTTTTCCGCCGTCGCTTCCCGGAGCATCATGGGCGAGGGTGCGGTGAAGCGCAGCCCTTCATTGACGGCGTCCGGCAGGCCGGCCCGGTCAGCCGCCAGCATGGGCAGCCTGCCGTCGTCGAACAGCAGGGCGGCGAGCCGTGGAACGTAGGACACCAGCGTCTCAGTCCCCGCGATGACAAACGCACTGACAATCCCCACGGCCTCATCCTCACTCAGGCCAAGCTCACGCAGGCGGCCGGGGAAGGTGGCAGGGTCATCTCGGCGGTACGCCTCCCGCACGGGCCCGGCAAGAATTTCGACGGCGGCCTTCGCCTTCGCCACCTGGGGCGGCGTCAGTTGTGGCCGGCCGAGGCGAACCAAGCCGGTGATGGACGTACCGAGGCTGAAGAGGTCGGTATCCGGCAGGCGTCCGGGAGCCTGGTCAGGAACCCCGAGCAGGCGGCTGATCACTCCCCCGGACAGTTCCTTGACCAGTCCCACAAACTCCACGCTGTGGCCGTTCTCAAGTCCGGCCGACAGGCGTCCGCGCATCCGCTCCACGGCCGGGGCAACAATGGACTCCACGGCCCGGGGCGTGAAGAGCCCGTTGAGCCGGCGCCGCAGCTCAAGGTGCGCTTCGCCGTCCATGTTCAGCAGGGCGCGGGGACCAACCACCGGAGTCCAGAGCGCGCCGGAGGCCCTGGTTCCGGTTTTTGAGTAGCTGGCGTCCATGAGTACTTCCCGGAGCAGCGAGGCATCGCTCACCAAAACACCCAGGCCGGGCAGCCTGACCACGGGGCGGAGTTTCCCCAGTCCACGGATCAGCGGGTAGGCGAAGGGGTGTGCTGCGGTGTGGAGGCGCCGTTCCCAACCTGCCAGGCGGCCGGTGCTCAGGCCCAAACCTTCCGAAGAAGTCACCGGATGTCCACGTGTTCTGGCCGGTAGCGGTGGTCCGCGTACCAGGCAAGCGTGTTCGGCAGGCCCCACGCCTTCACCCGGCGGGAAGAACCGAACACCACCACATTCCGCCGGAGCGCATACGCCCGCGTTAGTTTGCGGACGCGGTTGGAAAGCGCCCGGTCCTCGTGGAGCTCCTCGATGCTGGTGCGGGGAAACCCGCCCGACCGGAGGTAGAGATCTGCCGTGATGGCCATATTGCAGCCGGGCAGCATCTGGTACGGGCCCAGATACCCTTCCCCTTTGTTGCCCGGGCGGATACGGCCAAAGAAGGACGCCACCTCCACTGCCCCCAGCATCAGCCACCGCTGGCCGCGGCTCAGGCCCTCGTCCAGGCGGGGGTTCAGCTGCCCGGCGATCATCTCCAGGCCGTCGTCGAAGGCATCCATGATCCGCAGCGTCCAGTCCGGCGCCGGGAGGCAGTCGGCATCGGTTCGTGCCAGCCAGCGGGCACCGTTCAATGCACCAAAGCGCATCCCGGTGTCCGCTGCGGCGCCGGTCCCCTTCTCCGGCTCACTAATCAACCGGATGTCCATGCCAGGGTTCAGCGCGGCGAATTCCGCAACGATGGCCTGGCTGGCGTCTGTGGAGCCGTTGTCTACGACTACAAGGGTGAAATCGGGGCGGAGTTGGGCAGCGAGTGCCTGCAGCGTTTCCAAGATCAGCTTCTCTTCATTCAGCACAGGCATGGCAACGCACAGAGCCCTCACTGGAGGAACGCCGGCCGCCGAAGGCCCGGTCACAGCCTGACCACGGCGATCCCCAGGCTGACCCCGCCGGCCAGTCCCACCAGTGCCACCAGGTCACCGGGCCCGCAACGGCCCAGGTCCTGCGCAACCTTTAGCTGAAGGGCCAGGCTGACGGAGGCCATGTTGCCGAACTCCTCAACGGTCTTGACGAGTTTCTCCTGTGGCACCCCGGCGCCACGGGCGAAGACATCCCGGTACGGTGCGCTTACCTGGTGCACACAGACCACGGCGAAATCGGACCAGGCCAGTTCAAGCCGGGCCAGTGTTTCATCCAGGATGCCGCGGCCAAGGTCCAGGAACGCATCCTTGAGTTTCTCGCCGTCCATGGTGAAATAGGTCGCCTCGGGATCCCTGGGGGCCACGGATCCGCCGGTGCCCAGTGTTCCCACTGCCCAGTGGCTGCTTTTCGCCGTGAATCCCGTCCCCAGCACGCGCGGTCCTGATTCGTCCTGCGGATCCGCAGGTTCCAATAACAGCGCACAGCCGGCGTCGCTCATGGTGTAGCCGGGGAACGCTGCAGCAAAAGTTTCCTGGTCCGGAACGGCCCACCGCACTGCCCTGGACGGGGACTCACCGCTGACCAGGAGCACCCGGCGGTACCGGCCGGCGCCGATCAGGGCGTCCGCCACTTCCAGCCCGTTCAGCAGGCTGTTACAGGCATTCTTGACGTCCATAACGGGACACGTGATTCCCAGTTTGGCCGCCACCATGTGCCCGGTGGCGGGCTCCACCATGTCCTGGCTGGCGGAGGCAAAGATGAGGAGTCCGACGTCGGCGGGCTGGAGTCCGAGGTCTGCCAGCAATTTTCCGGCGGCAACAGCCGCAAGGTCTGACGCCTGCTCTGTCGCGGCCATCACGGACCTGGTCCGGATGCCGGTCAGACGGCCGATGAGGCCTTTGGGAACACGGAAGCCGGGGCTGGCCGCAGCAAGCTGTTGTTCCAGATCCTCGGTGCTCAGGCGGCCCGGCGGCACATAAACTTCGAGGCCGGCTATCCTCGCCGCGCCCGGAATAGGTTGGTGCATGCATATCTCCCCACAGACAATGCTGACGGTGAACCGGCGCCGGCCATATCGCTACGGCAGCAGCCGCGTCCAGGACGCGGACACCCAGGTTCGTGACCCGCAGGCGCTGGCCTCCAGGACGCTAGCCCCCAGGAACAAGGAAAGGCGCGTCCCGTACTCGATGGTACGGGACGCGCCTTCCTTAGATCCGTAAGGCAGGGCCGGTGGCGTCAGACCCCGTCGGGGACTCCGCCGCTGACACAAACCAGAAGGTATCAGGCTGCCTGTGCGGCCTTGATGGCCTGCATTACACGGTCCGTCACTTCGTCGATGGCACCGATGCCGTCAACCTGGGTCAGGATGCCGCGCTCCGCGTATTTGGCAACAACTGCCTCAGTCTGCTCGTGGTACAGGTCAAGGCGGTGGCGGATGACGGCTTCATTGTCGTCGCTCCGGCCGGTTTCCTTGGCACGGCCCAGGAGACGGGTGACCAGTTCCTCATCGTCGGCGGTCAGCTGCAGAACGACGTCGAGCTTCTCTTCGCCTTTGGCGAGAATCTCGTCGAGGTAGTCCACCTGTGCCGTGGTGCGCGGGTAACCGTCGAGCAGGAATCCGGTTTCGACGTCTGCCTCGCTGAGGCGGTCCCGGACCATCTTGTTGGTCACGCTGTCCGGAACGAAGTCCCCGTTGTCCATGTACTTCTTGGCTTCGATGCCAAGCGGGGTCTCACCCTTGACGTTGGCGCGGAAGATGTCACCGGTGGAGATCGCCACAACGCCGAGGCGCTCCGATATGCGTTCCGCCTGTGTCCCTTTTCCGGAGCCGGGTGGTCCAATAATTAACATTCTCGTCATCGCAAAAGCCCTTCGTAGTGACGTTGCTGTAGTTGCGCGTCTATCTGTTTGACGGTTTCAAGGCCAACGCCCACCATGATCAGGATGGAGGTACCACCGAACGGGAAGTTCTGGTTGGCGTTGATCAGTACGAGTGCCACCAGCGGAATCAGTGCCACGAAGCCCAGGTACAGGGCGCCGGGCAAAGTGATCCGGGAGAGCACGTACTGGAGGTAGTCCGCCGTCGGCTTGCCCGCACGGATACCGGGAATGAAGCCGCCGTACTTCTTCATGTTGTCCGAGACCTCTTCAGGGTTGAAGGTGATCGCGACATAGAAGTAGGTGAAAAATACAATCATGGCGAAGTAGAGCGCCATGTAGATCGGGTGGTCGCCACGGGTCAGGTTGTTGTTGATCCACTCAACCCAGGGCTGCAGCTGCTCGCCGGGTTTGGGCTGGTTGAACTGTGAGATCAGACCTGGCAGGTAGAGCATGGACGAAGCAAAGATCACGGGGATCACGCCGGCCATGTTCACCTTGATGGGGATGTAGGTGCTGGTGCCGCCCACGGTGCGTCGCCCGATCATCCGCTTGGCGTACTGGACCGGGACGCGGCGCTGGGACTGCTCCACAAAGACCACCAGGCCAACGGTCACCAGGCCGATGGCCAGGACCATAAAGAAGGTGCCCGGGCCCTGGGAGGACCAGATGGCGCCGAGGGAGGTGGGGAATGTTGCTGCGATGGAGGTGAAGATCAGCAGCGACATGCCGTTGCCCACACCCTTTTCGGTGACCAGCTCGCCCATCCACATGATGAGGCCGGTGCCGGCCGTCAGGGTGATGATGATGAGGATGGTGGTGATCACGCTGTCATCAGGGATGATCGGGAAATTGCAGCCCGGCAGCAGCTGGCCTGAGCGCGCCAGGGAAACAAGGGTAGTCGCGTTCAGGAGGCCCAGCGCAATGGTCAGGTAGCGGGTGTACTGGGTCAGCTTTGACTGCCCGGAAGCACCTTCTTCATAGAGCTGCTGGAAACGGGGAATGACCACCCGGAGCAGCTGCACAATGATGCTGGCGGTGATGTACGGCATGATGCCCAGGGCGAAAATAGACACCTGGAGCAATGCACCGCCGCTGAACAGGTTGACGAGCTGGTAGAGCCCGCCTGCGGTCTGACCGGCGTCAAGGCATTGCTGGACATTCTGGTAGTTCACCCCAGGCGAGGGGATGAAGGCACCCAAGCGGAAGATTGTGATGATTCCCAGCGTGAACAGCAACTTGCGTCGCAGATCAGGCGTGCGAAAGGCCCGGCCAAATGCGCTAAGCACGCGTCCTCCTGAGTGGTTTAAATGAAGTCATGGGAGCAGGGTGAATAAACCCAACAACCGAGTCTAACGGGTGGAGGCTGTTCACGGATAATCCGGAAAGCCGGTAAAGCGAAAGACTCCCGGTATCCGAGGCCATGCGGCCCCGAATCCCGGGAGTCCAACAACGGGCGTTCGCCCCACCGGCCCTAGAGCGCGGTGGTGCTTCCGCCTGCTGCAGCAATCTTTTCAGCAGCGCTGGCCGAGAATGCGTGGGCGGTGACGTCAACCTTCACGGTGATGTCGCCGGTGCCCAGCACCTTGACGGGCTGGTTCTTGCGAACGGCACCCTTTTCGACCAGGTTCTCCACGGTGACAGCGCCACCTTCCGGGAACAGCTCGT
The DNA here is from genome assembly GCF_026427775.1 of Arthrobacter sp. CDRTa11. Classification (NCBI taxonomy): domain Bacteria; kingdom Bacillati; phylum Actinomycetota; class Actinomycetes; order Micrococcales; family Micrococcaceae; genus Arthrobacter; species Arthrobacter sp. CDRTa11. Next base: position 3,794,071 of record NZ_CP044532.1, read on the forward strand.
TGAGCTTGTCCAGGTTAACAACCTGGAACTCAACCCGGAACGGGTTCTTGAAGCCGCGCAGCTTCGGCAGGCGCATGTGCAGCGGCAGCTGGCCGCCGGCAAAGCCAGCCTTGATCTGGTAGCGGGCCTTCGTACCCTTGGTACCGCGACCAGCGGTCTTACCCTTGGAACCTTCACCACGACCAACACGGGTCTTGGCGGTCTTGGCACCCGGGGCGGGACGCAGGTGGTGGACCTTCAGAGCGTTCTGCTTCTCAGCAGTAGCGCTCTGTGCCTTCTCAGCAGTGTTTTTCTCTGCCATTTACTTCGCCTCCTCTACCTTTACCAGGTGCGGAACCGTGTTGAGCATTCCAACGGTCACGGCGTCGGCGGTGCGGACAACGGTGTGTCCGATCCGCTTCAGGCCGAGGGACCGAAGGGTGTCGCGCTGGTTCTGCTTGCCGCCAATGACGGACTTGATCTGAGTGATCTCCAACTGAGCGTCGGAGGGAATCAGGTTCTTAGCCATAACTTAGACACCCACCTTCTGGTTCAGGAGGGCCTTGACCATAGCCGGCGGAGCAACTTCGTCCAGCGGCAGGCCGCGGCGTGCTGCCACAGCTGCCGGCTCTTCGAGGCGCTTCAGCGCATCAACGGTCGCGTGCACGATGTTGATGGCGTTGGAGGAACCGAGCGACTTGGAGAGGATGTCGTGGATGCCCACGCACTCCAGTACTGCACGGACCGGACCACCGGCGATAACACCGGTACCGGCGGAAGCCGGACGCAGCATTACGACGCCGGCAGCAGCCTCACCCTGAACGCGGTGCGGGATGGTGTTGCCAATGCGGGGAACGCGGAAGAAGGACTTCTTAGCCTCTTCAACGCCCTTCGCGATTGCGGCGGGAACTTCCTTGGCCTTGCCATAGCCCACGCCGACCATACCGTTGCCGTCACCAACGACGACCAGGGCGGTGAAGCTGAAGCGACGACCACCCTTGACCACCTTGGAAACGCGGTTAATGGTGACAACGCGCTCGATGAACTGGCTCTTCTCGGCCTCGCGGCCGCCATCGCGGCCACCACGGCCACCACGGTCGCCGCGGCCCTGGCCACGGTCGCCACGCTCGCCACGACGAGCGCCACCACGGCGGTCATCGGCAGCAGCGGGGGCAGTGGTCTCAGTGGCCGGAGCAGCTACGGCTTCAGTCGCCTTCTGATCTGCAGACACAGTGTCCTTTTCCTTGTTTGCTTCCGTCACAGTGACAGCCCACCTTCACGTGCACCGTCAGCGACGGCGGCGATCCGGCCGTGGTACTTGTTACCACCGCGGTCGAAGACAACAGCTTCGACGCCGGCAGCCTTCGCACGCTCGGCAACGAGCTCGCCAACGCGCTTGGCCTTGGCAGTCTTGTCACCGTCGAATGCACGAAGGTCGGCTTCCAGTGTGGACGCGCTCGCTACGGTCAGGCCCTTGGTGTCATCGACAACCTGGACGAATACGTGGCGTGCGGAGCGGTTGACGACCAGACGAGGACGTACAGCCGTTCCGGAGATGCGCTTGCGGATACGAAGCTGGCGGCGGCTGCGTGAAGCAGACTTGCTCTTGTTCGTACGCTTCTTATTGATTGAGATGGCCATGGTTACTTACCAGCCTTTCCGACCTTGCGGCGGATGACTTCGCCTGCATAGCGGATGCCCTTGCCCTTATAGGGGTCCGGCTTCCGAAGCTTGCGAATGTTGGCAGCAACCTCGCCGACCTGCTGCTTGTTGATACCTGAAACAGAGAGCTTGGTCGGGGTCTCAACTGCAAAGGTGATGCCGTCCGGTGCCGAAACATTCACCGGGTGGCTGTAGCCGAGAGCGAACTCAAGGTCAGATCCCTTGGCCTGAACGCGGTAACCAGTACCAACGATTTCAAGCTTCTTCTCGTAGCCCTTGGTGACGCCCTCGATCATGTTGGAGATCAGGGTGCGGGTCAGGCCGTGGAGTGAACGGGAGGCGCGCTCGTCGTTCGGGCGGGCGACAGTCAGGGTCTCTGCTTCCAGGGAAACCTCGATCGGGCTGGCCACAGTGTGGTTCAGCTCGCCTTTGGCACCCTTGACGCTGACGACAGAGCCGTCAACCTTGACCTCAACGCCGGCAGGAACGGTGATGGGGAGACGTCCAATACGTGACATTATTCTCTTCCTTTCCCGTTACCAGACGTAAGCGAGGACTTCGCCGCCCACGCCCTTCTTGCCGGCCTGCTTGTCAGTCAAGAGGCCGGAAGAGGTGGACAGGATTGCGACACCCAGGCCACCGAGCACGTGCGGCAGGTTGGTGGACTTTGCGTAAACGCGCAGTCCCGGCTTGGAAATACGACGAACGCCAGCGATGGAACGCTCACGGTTCGGGCCGAACTTGAGCTCGAGGGTCAGCTTCTTGCCAACCTCAGCGTCTTCTTCTTTCCAGGAGGCGATGTAACCTTCAGCCTTCAGGATGTCGGCAACGCGTGCCTTGAGCTTGCTGTACGGCATAGTCACGGAATCGTGGTATGCCGAGTTTGCATTGCGCAGACGCGTAAGCATGTCTGCGACAGGATCTGTCATTGTCATTGTGGGCTCTTGCCCTTCCTCATAACGGTTTCCTCGCTGCGGCACAAAGCCTCAGCGAAGGACCTTTTACGTAGTTAGATTAGTCTTCGGCCTTGAACGGGAAACCAAGCGCCTTCAGCAGCGCGCGGCCTTCGTCATCGGTCTTGGCAGTGGTAACCACAGTGATGTCCATGCCGCGGGTGCGGTCGATGGAATCCTGGTCGATTTCGTGGAACATAACCTGCTCGGTCAGACCGAAGGTGTAGTTGCCGTTGCCATCGAACTGCTTGCCACTGAGGCCGCGGAAGTCGCGGATACGGGGCAGGGCCAGCGTGACCAGACGGTCCAGGAATTCCCACATGCGGTCGCCACGCAGAGTTGCGTGCGCACCGATGGGCATGCCTTCGCGCAGCTTGAACTGTGCGATCGACTTGCGGGCCTTGGTTACCTGCGGCTTCTGGCCGGTGATCAGGGTCAGATCGCGGACAGCGCCGTCGATCAGCTTGGAGTCCTTGGCGGCATCTCCAACACCCATGTTCACAACGACCTTCACCAGGCGGGGAACCTGGTTGACGTTCTCGTACTTGAATTCCTCAATGAGCGTGCTCTTGATGGAATCGGCGTACTTGGTCTTCAGACGAGGAATGATCTTCGTTGCCGGAGTCTCGAGAGTCTCAGTCATTAGATGTCCTTCCCGGAGCTCTTGGCCACGCGTACACGCACTTCACGCTTCACGCCATTGCGCTCCACGGTCTCGGTGCGGAAACCAACGCGGGTGGGCTTCTTGGTGGACGGGTCAACCAGAGCCACGTTGGAGATGTGGATCGAAGCTTCGACGACCTCGATGCCACCGGTCTTGGTGCCGCGCTGCGACTGACCGACCTTGGTGTGCTTGGTTACGCGGTTAATGCCTTCAACCAACACGCGGTTGGTTTCCGGGAATACGCGCAGAACCTTGCCCTGCTTGCCACGGTCGCCGCCGCGCTCAGCCTTGGCGCCAGTGATGACCTGAACCAGGTCACCCTTTTTGATCTTAGCCATGGACTAGAGCACCTCCGGAGCCAGAGAAACGATCTTCATGAACTTCTTGTCACGGAGTTCACGACCAACCGGTCCGAAGATGCGGGTACCGCGGGGGTCACCGTCAGCCTTCAGGATCACAGCTGCGTTCTCGTCAAACTTGATGTAGGAACCATCCGCACGGCGGCGTTCCTTCTTGGTACGGACGATGACTGCCTTGACAACATCGCCCTTCTTTACGTTGCCGCCCGGAATTGCGTCCTTGACGGTAGCGACGATAACGTCGCCAATGCCTGCGTAGCGACGGCCAGATCCACCGAGAACGCGAATGGTAAGGATTTCCTTAGCACCCGTGTTGTCGGCGACCTTGAGTCGCGACTCCTGCTGAATCACTATTTACTCCTTGCGTCGCGCGGGTTCTCAGACCGAAAATCTTCCTACGGAATGAGCCTTGCGGAACGGTTGATCGGGGTGTCTCTTGACCTGCCTGGATTTTGCCAGACCAGGCCTAAACGCCCATGCCAAAAACATTTGCTTCCCAAGCGGATCCAGGCTGACCTGGAGCACGAGGGGGCACTATGCCGTGGCACGATTGTTTACGAGGTTGATGACGGCGCGCGAAAGGCGCCATACAAACTCAATATCCTAGCACAGTTCGGGCCAGCCCCCATATCACAGAGCAGCCACTCCCCCTGCGACGCTCTCTCACCTAATGCGCGTTTTTCACCGACGCTCTCTTACTTTCTTGGGGAAAGTGAGAGAGCGTCCTTCCAAACAATGCGTTAAGTGAGAGAGCGTCGCAAAGGACGACGGCGGCACGTCGGGACCGCGGGGTGTCGCACCACGGGTGCCGCCCGTGACGCGCGCCGTCCAGGAATGAGGAAACCCCCGCTCCCATAAGGGAACGGGGGTTTCTAAGCAGTCATAACAGCAGGGCTGTTACTTGGCCTTCTCGAGGATCTCCACGAGCCGCCAGTTCTTCGTGGCGGACAGCGGGCGGGTCTCGGCGATGACAACGAGGTCGCCGATGCCGGCGGTGTTCTCTTCGTCGTGTGCCTTGACCTTGGAGGTACGGCGGATGACCTTGCCGTAAAGAGCGTGCTTCACGCGGTCTTCAACCTGAACAACGATGGTCTTTTCCATCTTGTCAGAGACAACGTAGCCGCGACGCGTCTTGCGGTAACCGCGCTGCTCAGCCGTGGCTGCGGTAGCAGTTTCCGTCACGTTCTCGTCCTTTTCACTCACTTGGCGTCCTCCTCGGTCTCAACCGTTTCAGCCGTCTCGGCCTTCTTGGTTGCTGACTTCTTGGACTTCTTTTCTTCCTTGGCTTCCACAACCGGTGCGGCAACCTCGGCACGAATGCCCAGCTCGCGCTCACGGAGAACGGTGTAGATGCGTGCGATGTCCTTCTTTACCGCGCGCAGACGACCGTGGTTCTCCAGCTGACCGGTGGCGGACTGGAAACGCAGGTTGAACAGCTCTTCCTTAGCCTTACGGAGTTCTTCAACGAGGCGCTCGTTGTCGAACGTGTCCAGCTGTGCGGATGCAAGTTCCTTGGATCCTACTGCCATTTCTATTCACCACCTTCGCGACGCAAAATGCGTGCCTTCAACGGGAGCTTGTGAATTGCCAGGCGCAGTGCCTCGCGAGCTACCGATTCTTCGACGCCGGAGATCTCAAAGAGAACCCGGCCCGGCTTGACGTTGGCGACCCACCATTCCGGCGAACCCTTACCGGAACCCATGCGGGTTTCGGCAGGCTTCTTCGTCAGGGGACGGTCCGGGTAGATGTTGATCCAGACCTTACCGCCACGCTTGATGTGGCGGGTCATCGCGATACGTGCAGACTCGATCTGACGGTTGGTGACGTATGCCGGGCTCAGGGCCTGGATGCCGTACTCACCGAAGGAGACCTTGGTGCCGCCCGTAGCAGCGCCGGAACGACCCGGGTGGTGCTGCTTACGGTGCTTGACTCGACGTGGGATAAGCATTTAAGCCTGTCCTCCTTCTACTGCAACGGGTGCAGCCTCAACTGCCGGAGCCTCTGCAGCAGGAGCTGCTTCGGCGGCCGGACGGTCGGTACGACGGCGGCGGTCACCACGGTCAGCGCCACCGGGACGTCCCGGACGGTCGCTGGCACCGCGGCCACGGGACGGAGCAGCAGCTGCCTGCTGAGCCAGTTCCTTGGCGGTGATGTCACCCTTGTAGATCCAGACCTTCACGCCAATGCGGCCGAAGGTGGTCTTGGCTTCGTAGAAGCCGTAGTCGATGTTCGCGCGGAGGGTGTGCAGGGGCACACGGCCTTCGCGGTAGAACTCCGAGCGGGACATTTCGGCGCCGCCCAGTCGACCGGAGCAGGCGATACGGATGCCCTTGGCACCTGCACGCTGCGCGGACTGCATGGCCTTCTTCATCGCACGGCGGAAAGCCACGCGGGAAGTCAGCTGCTCGGCAACACCCTGGGCAACAAGCTGTGCTTCCATCTCGGGGTTCTTGACCTCGAGGATGTTCAGCTGGACCTGCTTGCCAGTGAGCTTTTCGAGCTCGCCGCGGATGCGGTCTGCTTCTGCGCCACGGCGGCCGATAACGATACCGGGACGTGCCGTGTGGATATCCACGCGGACACGGTCACGGGTGCGCTCGATCTCAACCTTGGCGATACCGGCGCGCTCCATGCCAACAGACATGAGCTGGCGGATACGGATGTCTTCGCGAACGAAGTCCTTGTACCGCTGTCCGGCCTTGGTGCTGTCAGCGAACCAGTGCGATACGTGATCGGTGGTGATGCCGAGTCGGAACCCGTGCGGGTTTACTTTCTGTCCCACTTAGCGAGCCTCCTCTTTCTCCGGGGTAGCGACTACCACGGTGATGTGGCTGGTGCGCTTCTTGATCTGAAATGCACGACCCTGGGCACGCGGCTGGAACCGCTTCATGGTCGGGCCTTCATCAACAAACGCTTCGCTGATGATGAGGTCACCTTCGTCAAACGCCACGCCGTCGCGGTCCGCGAGGACCCGGGCGTTGGAGATTGCCGACTGAACTACCTTGAATACCGGCTCCGAAGCTGCCTGTGGGGCAAACTTCAGAATTGCCAGAGCCTCATTCGCTTGCTTACCACGAACAAGGTTGACGACGCGCCGGGCCTTCATAGGCGTTACGCGGATGTGACGCGCAATTGCCTTGGCTTCCATTGCTTTCCTTCTCTCGTCTTGACGTAAGTGCAGGCGCCTAGCGGCGCTTGCCCTTACGGTCGTCCTTGACATGGCCGCGGAATGTCCGCGTGGGAGCGAATTCGCCGAGCTTGTGCCCGACCATCGACTCGGTGACAAACACCGGGATGTGCTTGCGTCCGTCGTGTACGGCGATCGTGTGCCCGAGCATGTCGGGGATGATCATCGAACGGCGGGACCAGGTCTTGATGACGTTCTTGGTGCCCTTTTCGTTTTCCCTGGCTACCTTCACAAAGAGGTGCTGGTCAACGAAAGGACCTTTTTTCAGGCTGCGTGGCATGTGTCCAGGCTCCTATCGCTTGTTCTTGCCAGTACGACGGCGACGAACAATAAGCTTGTCGCTCTCTTTGTTGGGACGCCGGGTGCGGCCTTCCCGCTTACCGTTCGGGTTGACGGGGTGACGTCCACCGGACGTCTTACCCTCGCCACCACCGTGCGGGTGGTCAACCGGGTTCATCGCGACACCACGGACGGTCGGGCGAACGCCCTTCCAGCGCATGCGGCCGGCCTTACCCCAGTTGATGTTCGACTGCTCGGCGTTGCCGACCTCGCCGACAGTAGCGCGGCAGCGCACGTCAACGTTGCGGATTTCGCCGGAAGGCAGACGCAGCTGGGCGAAGCGGCCTTCCTTGGCTACGAGCTGGATCGATGCGCCGGCGGAGCGGCCCATCTTGGCGCCGCCACCCGGACGCAGTTCAACTGCGTGGATAACGGTACCTACCGGGATGTTGCGCAGGGGCAGGTTGTTGCCAGGCTTGATGTCAGCGTTGGCACCTGCCTCTACGAAGTCACCCTGGGACAGCTTGTTCGGGGCGATGATGTAACGCTTGGTGCCATCAACGTAGTGCAGGAGGGCGATGCGAGCCGTGCGGTTCGGATCGTACTCGATTTCGGCAACGCGGGCGTCAACGCCGTCCTTGTCGTGGCGACGGAAGTCGATCAGACGGTACTGGCGCTTGTGTCCACCACCCTTGTGACGGGTTGTGATCTTACCGGTGTTGTTACGGCCACCCTTTTTGGGCAGCGGACGTACCAACGACTTTTCCGGCGTCGACCGCGTGATTTCGGTGAAGTCCGCTACGCTCGAGCCACGACGGCCCGGGGTAGTCGGCTTGTATTTACGGATTCCCATAATTTATTTCCTCGTTAAAGTGGTCTCCGCTACGCGAGCGGACCGCCGAAGATGTCGATAGTGCCTTCTTTGAGGGTCACAATTGCACGCTTGGTGTTCTTGCGGGTACCCCATCCGAATTTGGTGCGCTTGCGCTTACCGGCACGGTTGATGGTGTTGATCGATTCGACCTTGACGGAGAAAATCTTCTCCACGGCCAGCTTGATCTCGGTCTTGTTCGAGCGGGGGTCCACCAGGAAGGTGTACTTTCCCTCATCGATCAGGCCGTAGCTCTTTTCCGATACGACGGGTGCAAGCACGACGTCGCGCGGGTCTTTGATGGTGGCTGCACTCACTTGGCATCCTCCTCGTTCTTTGCCACTGCCTTGTCAGCAACGAATGCTTCGTAGGCAGCCTTGGTGAAGACAACGTCGTCAGAGACGAGAACGTCGTAGGTGTTCAGCTGGTCTGCGTACAGAACGTGAACACCGGCGAGGTTGCGCACGGACAGTGCAGCAACGTCGTTGGCGCGCTCGATGACAACCAGCAGGTTCTTGCGCTCGGAAACTCCGCGCAGCGTTGCCAGTGCGTTCTTGACGGACGGCTTGGTGCCCTCCACCAGTTCGGCAACAACGTGGATCCGGCCGTTGCGTGCCCGGTCAGACAGTGCGCCGCGCAGTGCAGCAGCAATCATCTTCTTGGGGGTGCGCTGGCTGTAGTCACGCGGTGTGGGTCCGTGAACAACGCCACCACCGGTCATGTGAGGAGCACGGATTGAACCCTGACGGGCGCGGCCGGTGCCCTTCTGCTTGAACGGCTTGCGGCCTGCACCGGAAACTTCGGCGCGGGTCTTGGTTTTGTGGGTTCCCTGGCGGGCAGCAGCGAGCTGGGCAACGACGACCTGGTGCAGCAGCGGCACGTTGGTCTGAACGTCGAAGATCTCTGCAGGCAGGTCAACCTTGACAGTGCTAGTCATTTAACTAGGCTCCCTTCACGGCGGTGCGTACGAGTACGACCTGGCCGCGGGCGCCGGGAACGGCACCCTTGATCAGGAGCAGCGACTTCTCAACGTCAACCGCGTGGACCGTGAGGTTCAGCGTGGTGTGACGAACGGCGCCCATGCGGCCGGCCATTTTCATGCCCTTGAAGACGCGGCTCGGGGTGGATGCGCCACCGATTGAACCGGGCTTACGGTGGTTCTTGTGGGCACCGTGGGAAGCTCCAACTCCGTGGAAGCCGTGACGCTTCATAACGCCGGCGAAGCCCTTACCCTTGGTGGTGCCAATAACGTCGATCTTCTGGCCGGCTTCGAAGAGCTCAACAGAAAGCTCCTGGCCCAGCTCGTAAGAGTCAGCATCTGCAGTGCGCAGTTCGACGACGTGGCGGCGAGGAGTGACGCCTGCCTTTTCAAAGTGACCAGCCAGCGGCTTGGTGACCTTGCGGGGATCGATCTGGCCGTAGCCGATCTGAACGGCGACGTAGCCATCAGTGTCTGCGTTGCGCAGCTGGGTGATGACGTTCGAATCTGCCTGGACCACAGTGACGGGGATGAGCTTGTTGTTCTCGTCCCAGACCTGGGTCATGCCGAGCTTCGTGCCCAGCAGGCCCTTTACATTACGGGTTGCGGTCATAGTCTCTCAGCACCTCCCTACAGCTTGATTTCGATGTTCACGTCGGCCGGCAGGTCGAGACGCATAAGCGAGTCAACAGCCTTGGGCGTGGGATCGATGATGTCGATAAGACGCTTGTGCGTGCGCATTTCGAAGTGCTCGCGGCTGTCCTTGTACTTGTGCGGAGAGCGGATTACGCAGTAAACGTTCTTCTCCGTCGGCAGCGGCACGGGGCCGACTACCGTTGCGCCTGCGCGCGTGACCGTCTCAACGATCTTCCGTGCTGAAACGTCAATGACCTCGTGGTCGTATGACTTCAGCCGGATGCGGATTTTTTGTCCCGCCATGTCGCCTGACTCTCTTTCAGTCTGTGCTTCCCCTGGTTGGGGCTGCCCTGTTCACTTACCCGTTGTATGGCTGCCGAAGCAATTGAGGTTGTAACCACCATCCGCCGCACAAACTGAATCCGGAAGAATCCGGGTTCCTCACCTTGCCGGCGTAACCGACCCCCGCGGTCGGGCGTGTCGCGTTTGGCACGCTTACAAATCCGCAGTTCCATGGGGAGTGGGTTATGTTTGGTCTTCCACTTGGACCCTGACACCCGGCATTATCCGGATCGGGACGCGAAGAAGCGCTTGAACAACTCATCTAGTATGCCGGATATTATCCAGAGAAGCCAATCAACGGGTTTGGCAGGGGCTGCAACCGCGGCAGGGCCGGAAGACTGCCTGCGCCGCCGTCGCCCAGCCGAATCATTGCCTTCAGCAACGTCCGAATGGATGATAGGGGCATGACAGTGGAAGATGCTGTTTCCATCCGCGAACTGGCAGGGCGGATCCCGCCCTCCTTCACCCTTGGCGTTGCCGCTGCGGCCTTCCAGATTGAGGGGGCGCTGGCCGCGGACGGACGCGGCCCTTCAGGCTGGGACGCCTTCGTCCAGAAACCAGGCGTCATTGTCGACGGACATTCACCTGCCGTGGCCTGCGACCATTACAACCGCTCGCACGAAGACGTGGCCCTGATGCGCCAGCTGGGCATTGATTCCTACCGCTTCTCCATCTCGTGGCCACGGATCCAGCCTGACGGCCATGGTGCTTTCAATGAACAGGGCCTGGACTTTTACGACCGCCTCATCGATCAGCTCCTCGAAGCCGGCATCTCCCCCATGGCCACGCTGTACCACTGGGACACCCCCCTGCTCCTGGAGCACCGTGGCGGGTGGATGAACCGTGCCACAGCGGAGAGGTTTGCGGAATATGCGGCTGCAGCCGGCCGGCGTTTTGGCGACCGCATAGACCAATGGGTCACCCTGAATGAGCCTGCCTCCGTGGTGCTCAACGGCTACGCCCTGGGCGTGCACGCCCCGGGACGCTACCTGCTGTTCGACGCCTTCCCCGCCGTCCACCACCAGCTCTTGGCACACGGTCTTGCTGTGCAGGCGCTCCGGTCGGAAGGGGTCCGCGGCGGCATCGGCGTGACCAACCTGCACTCCCCCGTCCGCCCGGCCTCCCCGAACATCGCCGACAGGGTGGCAGCAAAGGTGTTCGACCTTATGCTGAACAGGATCTATGCTGACCCCATCCTGCTGGGCCGATACCCCCGCTCCCTGTTGTTTGCCAAGCCATGGATGCGTTCGTTCGGCAAGATTTCCGACGACGATCTGCGCACCATCCATCAGCCCGTGGACTTCTACGGCGTGAACTACTACCAGCCCGTGAAAGTAGCGGCAGGGCAGGGCACCGGCGAGGACCTCACCGTGCCGGCGGAAGCGATGGTCCGGATACCCGCCCACCAGGTGCCGTTCGACGAGTACGAAACAACGGGGTTCGGTTGGCCCGTGGCTCCGGAACATCTGGGGATCCTGCTGCGTGAGCTCAAGGACCGCTACCGGGATGCCCTGCCGCCCATCTACATCACGGAAAGTGGCGCCAGCTTCCCCGAACCCGAGCATGTCACAGGGCCTGTCCAGGATCAGCAGAGGATCGATTATCTTGCCCACCACATACGCAACGCCTTGGAAGCGACGGCTCCCGGTGGAATTGCCGCGGATGTGGACCTGCGCGGCTATTACGTCTGGACGCTGATGGACAATTTTGAGTGGGCCGCAGGATATTCGCAGCGCTTCGGCCTGGTACACATGGATTTCGACAGCCTGGAGCGCACCCCCAAGGAATCGTTCTACTGGTACCAGGCGCTCTGCCTGGCCCGGAGGTCCGTGGCTGACTGAGCCCGGCGGCTCCCGCTATTGGTTTTTGTTCGCCCGGTTAATACGCTTGGCGCGGTCAATCTCGTTGCGGAAATGCTTCTTGGCCCAGAACACACCGGCCACCACTGCCACTGCCACAATCAGAAAAATAAGCCATCCCATGATGAGCTCCTCTCGGTCAGCCAACACTATCAGGGCCGGCTGAACGGTCCGCCGTCCGGCAGTCGGGGCGGGGACTGTTGAGGTTCAGGCTGTTGAGGTTCAGGCTGCATGGGCGCTGATGGCCGCGGCCCGGTCTGGTCCGGCGCCATCTGCTCAGGCCTGACTCCAGCTATATCGGAGCTACTCGGTACGGCTTCGGCAGGACCGGCGACGGTCCCCCGGTTCAGCCGCCACACCGCAAAGGCGATCAGCCCGACGGCGATAAGCGCCAGGAGCGCGAAGGTGTAGTGGCGCATGGCCCACAGGATACACACAGCCACTCCTGCAGCACCCCACCAGACGAACAGCCGCTCCCCCAGCCCAAGTCCCACCATCAGGAGCACGGCCAGAAGGACCAGGGCCCACAGCTGTTGACCGCTGGTGCCGCCGAAAATCACGCCAAGCCCGCTCAGCGAGAGAAGTCCTGCACCCGCGGCCACCAGCATTCGCCCGGCGGTCCGTTGGCCCGTGCCGTAGCGGAGGGCGCCCAGGCCTGACGCCAACAGCACGTACCACTGGGTCGCCCAGAACGCGTTGGGCATGCCCGCGGAGACCCGGTAGTTGTCACCGGATTGCACGTCCAACCCAAAAATCGCCGCGCGCTGCAGGGCCGCCGTCACCACCAGCGCACCCACCTCCGCAGTTAGCCTCCGCGCCCTTGATGGCGCTTCGTAATAGCAGATGCCGACGGCGGCAGCCAGCACCGCTGCGCTGGCCCAGGATGTGGCGTCCACGGGTAAGCCGGCCGCGGCGATGAGGCACAGACCCAGTAAGGCTGTCCCTGTCAAGGACCAACGGCGCACGGGGTCTTCCCGTAATTGCTCATTCCGGTAGAGCCTTACCAGGTACGAGGCTGCAGCAGCTGTTCCGGCCCCCGCCAGCCAGGGGACGAACGCGCCCCATACTCCGGAGGTTCCCTGGAAGGCTGCCGTGGCCAGAAGGACGGCACCGCCGAGTCCAGCTGCCGCGGCGGGTGGATAGAAGACCGGATACCCTTCCAGGTGCGACGCAGTAAAGCACACGGCCGCAAGAACCAGCAGGGCGATGCCAGGCAGCCAGTCTGCTGCCACAGTAGACACGGCAAGCCCGGAAAGTGTGAACGATCCAGCGGTGCAAAGCCACAACCAGTGTTCCGCACCGCGAAGCTTAACGTTTTGCCGGCGGCTTGCCACGCCGGCACCAGTTGCCAGCAGCGCCACCACAAGCAGGACCACCGCAGTCCCTGTGTGGTCCAGTACCGGTGACGCAGGCAGCCTTCCACCAAAGCTGAACAGCGGGCCCAGCGAGAGAACGCCGAACAGCGCAGCATAAACGCCGAAGTACAGCGAACCGCGGGCAACGAAAAGGACTCGTGCACCAAGTGCTGAGACAAGAAGCAGCGACAGCTCCAGGAGAACGAGCCAGCGGCCGCCGTCGTCCTGGGTCAATGCCCGGGCAGGACCAGCCTGGATGACGTAAGCCAGCGGCAGCAGGGCCTGTCCTGCCAACGTAATCCACACTGCAGCCTGCTGGAACGGAACCTCGGCCAGCCGCTTCCTCATGAACCAGCGGACCACGTGCTGGGCGGCAAGGACCAGCGCGAAGGTCAGGGAAACGGCGGTGAGGGAAGCCGTGAGGTCGTAACTCAGCAGCACCGCCAGGCCTGCCGTCAGCACTCTGGCCGCCACGAAGTACCACCCTCTGTATGCCCGCCGGGGTTCTGCCACCACCATCACTGTGCTAAAGACAGCGAAAATGAACAGCAGGAGTTCCACCTGCTGCAGCTCCCCTCCGGTAACGGCCAGCAGCGAGCCGAAGGCAACGGGGGCGATCCAGACGGCCCCGGCTTCGGCCCTCAGAACGTACGCCGAGCCAGCGGCGCAGAGTGCCACCAGGATTGCCCCCGAAACAGCCTGCACGCCAGCGGGATCCTGCAGCGCCAAGATTCCACAGGCCAGCACCTGCACGAACAGGACGGCACCGGCATCTGCAAGGATCCATCGCGGGGCACGCCGCCGGGCAACCGCAATAAGGGGCATCGCCAGCTGCAGGGCCAGCACCGCAATCACCACGGACCCAGGGCGAATCACTTCCCCGGCAACGGTCACTACTATTCCCGCTTGCTGCAGCTGATCAAAGGCGGTGAGAGCAAGGACCGTTGCTGCCCCTCGCCCCAGCCACAGGTAGGCCCAGCGGTGCTGACGCAGCCGCAGCCGGAGGGCCGTGGCAAACAAGTAGCCGCTCACCAGCACCAGCGCAGCATTTCCGGACCCTTGGGAGACGGCCAGGAATCCGAGACTCACGGCCACGGCGGATACCGCCAACGGCACGGCCTCCCAAACCGTGGGTTTCCAGTCAGGCTCGGAGACAGGCCGGGGTATCAGCAGCCAGCCGATGGCCAGGGCAGCAAGCAACTGGAGGATGATCCCGGATCCTGCCAGGCCGGTGTCCGGTACTGAATCAGCCAAGGCAAGGCAGCCCAAGGCCAGCGCCCCCGCGGCAGCGAGGGCACCAAAGCTCGCTTCCGGTGCCAGAGTCCGCATTCCCGCGCTCTGCAGGATGGCCGTGAGCAACTGCTGGCACACCAGCGCAACCAGCAGCCCGAAAAGCACCGCCGCGGACCGTGCAGGCCCATCTGGCGTCAAGCCCGCAACGGCTAAGGGTACGGCCAGGGTTAACGCAGCACGGGCGGCGAGCACCATTGTCCCGCGCAGCCTGCCTACAGCAGGGATAGCCCGAACCGCCCAGAAGGCCGAAGCGAGGACAAGCATTGCGGCCAGGGGCCACGCGCCGAGAACGAAGCCGGCCAAGCCGGCGGTGACCAGGGCGGCAACCGGAGCCGCCTCAGCCCGCCCGGCCAGCCGCCATGCCAGCACCATGCTGGTGCCAAGCGCCAGCAGCATCGGTACCCACAGGGGAATGGAGCCGCCCGCTGCTGTACCGCCATAACCAAGAAGTCCCGAAGTTATGCCATGGACGGTAAGTGCCATGGTCACCAGCAGCTGACCTCCGAAAGTCAGCAAAGCGTCCAGGGACCAGCGGCCGTCTTTCCGCGTTGCCTCGCCGGCTACTTCGTTCTCCCCTGCCTGAACCGCTGCCTGATTCGTTGCCTGGTCCGCCGCGTGAGACCGTGCCGGAAACCAGGCCCCGAGCTGCGCCTGGGCGAGCGCTACAGCCATTGCCTGGACGGCAAGCAGACCGGCGGCAGTCAGCAAGGCATCAGAGCCACGCCCGGTCAGATGCCAGACTCCAACGGCAGCGGCGAGGGTCAGGGAGATTCTCGCGGCATAGACATTTGGCAACCGCAGCCGGCCGGGCACCGCAGCCATAAGGGCGAAGTACACGCCGCAGAGGGCCATGAGGTTGGCATACCCCGCAGTCCCCAAGAGCAGGGGAACGCAGTTCACAGCCAGGGCCACCGCGGGTACCACAAGCGGATGGAGAACCGCCAAGGGCCTGACGTATACCGGTGGAAGCCAGCCTGGGCGTGCCAGCGCCAGAACGGTCAGCAGCACTGCCACTGCAACCATGGCCCCGAAGTACCAGGCCAGTGCACCGCCGAGGACACTGACGCCGGACCAGGCCAAGGAGCCGACAAAGGTGAGGGAAAGGTAGACCAGTACCCGGCTCTCAAGTCTGACTGCCGCCACCACGTACGCCGCGGTCCCGATCAGGGAGGTGATAAGCCAGGCGGTGGGCCCCTGTTGCAGGACGAAGTTATACAGCGCCAGCCCTGTCACAGGAATCAGAGCCAAGCCCGTACCTGCAAAGGCTACGGATGCAGGTTTGAGCCGCGCCACCCGCGCATGCAAAACGAAGCCTGCCACGTAGAACATGGCCGTGACCGTGCAAACGCCCAGGAAACGGAACATGGGCGGAAGGTTGGTTCCGATGAAAAGCGCAGCGGCAGCCACCAGGAGGAGGCTGGCCACATACAGGGTGATATTGATGTTCTGGCGGTCCCGCCTTTCCCGCCGCGCCTGACGCTCGGCGGGCGTCTCTACCGGAGGCGGCGCGAAAGCCGGTCCTGGCAATGTGCCAGCCGTACCTGCCTGAGGTTGGAAGGGCAAAGGCTGTGCCGCGACGGCGGGACGAATGGTCTCCTGCCTCACTGCACGCTGTCCTGGGGATGGCCATGGGACTGCCGCGGGCGACGCAACGGGTTGGGCAGTTGGTTGGGCAATTGGTTGGGCAGTGGCTTGGGCAGCAGTGGGCGGGTGGAATACCGGCGGGCGGGCGGGGACCTTGGAGGCCATGGCATCCACCCAGCCTTGGAGGTGCCCGGCGCGGTAGCCTGCCTCGTACGATTCGTCCCTCATGGGTCTCTTTCCCGGTGCAGGCGCTAAGCGCAATTAATCCAATGAGTGGATTAATTGTAGCAAAGAACAGCCCCGCTGCACCAGCAGCGGGGCTGTTCCTTACCTCAGGTCAGCCGTTACACGGCAAACCTGACGGAGATCTAAACGCAGATCAGCAAGTGACTACTTGATGATCTTGGTAACGCGTCCTGAACCAACCGTGCGGCCGCCTTCGCGGATAGCGAAGCCGAGGCCCTCTTCCATGGCGATGGGCTGGATGAGCGCAACGGTCATCTCAGTGTTGTCGCCAGGCATAACCATTTCCGTGCCTTCCGGCAGGGTGATAACGCCGGTTACGTCCGTGGTGCGGAAGTAGAACTGCGGGCGGTAGTTGGAGTAGAACGGGTTGTGACGTCCGCCTTCGTCCTTGGAGAGGATGTAGACGTTAGCCTCGAAGTCGGTGTGCGGGGTAATGGAACCCGGCTTGACGACAACCTGGCCACGCTCTACGTCATCACGCTTGAGACCGCGGAGCAGGAGGCCACAGTTCTCGCCGGCCCATGCTTCGTCGAGCTGCTTGTGGAACATCTCGATACCGGTAACCGTAGTCTTCTGGACCGGGCGGATGCCGACGATCTCGACCTCGGAGTTGATGGCGAGGGTTCCACGCTCGGCGCGGCCCGTTACAACGGTGCCACGGCCGGTGATGGTGAAGACATCTTCGATCGGCATCAGGAAGGGCTTGTCGCGGTCACGAACGGGGTCCGGAACCGAGTTGTCGACAGCTTCCATCAGGTCCTCAACGGACTTGACCCAAACGGGGTCGCCTTCGAGTGCCTTCAGGCCGGAAACGCGAACAACCGGAGCGTCGTCGCCATCGAAGCCCTGTGCGCTGAGCAGCTCACGAACTTCCATTTCAACGAGGTCCAGGAGCTCTTCGTCGTCAACCATGTCCGACTTGTTCAGAGCAACCAGCAGGTAGGGAACACCAACCTGGCGGGCGAGCAGAACGTGCTCGCGGGTCTGAGCCATCGGGCCGTCAGTGGCGGCAACCACGAGGATTGCACCGTCCATCTGTGCAGCACCGGTGATCATGTTCTTGATGTAGTCAGCGTGACCCGGAGCGTCTACGTGTGCGTAGTGGCGCTTTTCGGTCTGGTACTCAACGTGGGAGATGTTGATGGTAATGCCGCGCTGACGCTCTTCGGGAGCAGAGTCAATAGACGCGAAGTCGCGCTGCTCGTTGAGAGTCGGGTACTTGTCGTACAGCACCTTGGAAATGGCGGCCGTCAACGTCGTCTTACCGTGGTCAACGTGACCAATGGTGCCGATGTTAACGTGCGGCTTAGTCCGCTCGAACTTTGCCTTTGCCACAGGTTCCTCCTAGAACGTTTTCAAAAGACTTACCCTTCGGCCGCGCTTGTCGCGGCAGAAACTCTGGCAAGTCTACTTGGGGGGCTTTGGATTGGTGAAATTGCAGATTCAGGAACTAATACTAGCCCCTAGAGCCTGTTCGTGCAGACGGCCGGAGCCCGGCTTGACCGGACTGCATCCAACCGGGATCCGGCCATCTGCACCAGGCGTGCTTCCATCAGTCGGAAGCGCACCCGAGTTTGTTCGCAGCAAAAGTCCTAAGGACTATTCGCCACGGTTCTTCTGGATGATCTCGTCGGCAACTGCCTTCGGGACCTCGGCGTAGCTGCTGAAGGTCATGGAGAAAACAGCACGGCCCTGGGTCTTGGAGCGCAGGTCACCGATGTAGCCGAACATGCCGGACAGCGGGACGTGCGCACGGATGACCTTGACACCCTGTGCATCTTCCATGGACTGCATCTGGCCACGGCGGGAGTTGAGGTCACCGATAACTTCACCCATGTATTCCTCAGGGGTGCGGACCTCGACATCCATCAGCGGTTCGAGCAGGACAGGGTTCGCCTTGCGTGCGGCTTCCTTGAAAGCCATACGCCCGGCGATCTTGAATGCCATTTCCGAGGAGTCAACATCGTGGTACGCGCCGTCAATCAGCGTGGCCTTGATGCCAACAACCGGGTAGCCGGCCAGGACGCCGTCGTTCAATGCATCCTGGATACCAGCGTCAACGGACGGGATGTATTCGCGCGGAATACGGCCACCGGTGACCTTGTTTTCGAACTCGTAGAGCTCGCCGTCCGCGGTGTCCAGGGGAGCAATAGCGATCTGGATCTTTGCGAACTGGCCGGAACCACCGGTCTGCTTCTTGTGCGTGTAGTCGTGACGCTCTACAGTGCGCTTGATGGTTTCGCGGTAAGCCACCTGCGGCTTGCCGACGTTTGCCTCGACCTTGAATTCGCGGCGCATGCGGTCCACCAGGATGTCCAGGTGGAGCTCGCCCATGCCGGCGATGATGGTCTGTCCGGTGTCTTCGTCGAGGGAGACCTGGAAGGTCGGGTCCTCGGCGGAGAGCTTCTGGATGGCCGTGGAGAGCTTCTCCTGGTCACCCTTGGTGTTCGGTTCGATGGCAACGAAGATCACGGGCTCCGGGAAGCTCATGGACTCGAGGACGATCTGGTTGGAGGAATCGCACAGGGTGTCACCCGTGGTGGTGTCCTTGAGCCCGATCGCTGCGTAGATGTGGCCGGCGGTAGCGCCCTCAACGGGCATTTCCTTGTTGGCGTGCATCTGGAACAGCTTGCCGATGCGCTCCTTCTTGCCCTTGGTGGAGTTGACCACCTGGGCGCCCGCTTCAATGTGACCGGAGTACACGCGGATGAAGGTGAGCTGGCCGAAGAACGGGTGTGCAGCGATCTTGAACGCGAGAGCCGAGAACGGCTCGTCGGAAGACGGCTTGCGCGTCAGTTCCTTCTCTTCGTCGCGGGGATCGTGACCGATCATCGGCGGGACGTCGAGCGGGTTCGGCAGGTAGTCAATAACCGCATCCAGCATCGGCTGAACGCCGCGGTTCTTGAAGGCAGAGCCACAGAAGACCGGGTAGAGCTCGGAGTTGATGGTCATCTTGCGGATGCCAGCCTTGAGCTCATCGATGCTCAGCTCTTCGCCCTCAAGGTACTTCTCCATGAGGTCCTCGGTAGCCTCGGCAACAGTCTCAACGAGTGTTGCGCGGTACTCCTCGGCCTTCTCGCGAAGGTCCGCCGGGATCTCCTGGATTTCGTACTTGGCACCCATGGTGACGTCACCCTTGGAGTCGCCAGGCCATACGAGCGCACGCATGTAGAGCAGGTCGACGACGCCGATAAAGTCGTTCTCCGCACCGATGGGCAGCTGCATAACGAGCGGCTTGGCGCCCAGGCGGCTGATGATGGTGTCTACGGTGAAGTAGAAATCAGCACCCAGCTTGTCCATCTTGTTGACGAAGCAGATGCGGGGGACGTTGTACTTGTCAGCCTGACGCCAAACGGTCTCGGACTGCGGCTCAACGCCTTCCTTGCCATCGAAAACAGCGACAGCGCCGTCGAGGACGCGCAGGGAGCGCTCAACCTCAACGGTGAAGTCAACGTGGCCGGGGGTGTCGATGATGTTGATCTGGTTGTTTTCCCAGAAGCAGGTCACGGCGGCAGACGTGATGGTGATGCCGCGTTCCTTTTCCTGTTCCATCCAGTCGGTGGTCGAAGCGCCGTCGTGCGTTTCGCCAATCTTGTGGTTCACACCTGTGTAGAACAGAATGCGCTCGGTGGTGGTGGTCTTGCCGGCATCAATGTGGGCCATGATGCCGATGTTGCGGACCTTACTAAGGTCGGTAAGCACGTCCTGTGCCACGGTGTCTCCCTTTCGGATGGACTGCACGTTCGCCGCCGGCTCGTCTGAGCCGGCGGCGTCCGGGAAGTATTACCAGCGGTAGTGTGCGAAGGCCTTGTTGGACTCGGCCATCTTGTGGGTATCTTCGCGACGCTTCACAGCGGCTCCGAGACCGTTGGAGGCATCCAGGATTTCGTTCTGGAGGCGCTCGGTCATGGTCTTCTCGCGGCGGGCCTTGGAGTAGCCAACGAGCCAGCGCAGTGCGAGGGCGGTGGAGCGGCCCGGCTTGACCTCAACCGGAACCTGGTAGGTTGCGCCACCGACACGGCGGGAGCGGACCTCGAGGGAAGGCTTGACGTTCTCCATGGCCTTCTTGAGGGCTGCAACGGGATCGCCGCCGGACTTGGCGCGGGCGCCTTCGAGTGCACCGTAAACGATACGCTCGGCGGTGGACTTCTTGCCGTCAACCAGCACCTTGTTGATGAGCTGGGTGACCAGCGGGGAGCCGTAAACGGGATCTAGTACGAGCGGCCGCTTGGGGGCCGGACCCTTGCGAGGCATATTACTTCTTCTCCATCTTTGCGCCGTAGCGGCTGCGGGCCTGCTTACGGTTCTTTACACCCTGGGTATCAAGGGCGCCACGGACGATCTTGTAGCGGACACCCGGAAGGTCCTTCACGCGGCCACCGCGAACGAGCACAATGGAGTGCTCCTGCAGGTTGTGGCCTACACCGGGGATGTAAGCGGTGACTTCAACGCCACCGTTGAGGCGCACACGGGCCACCTTACGGAGAGCCGAGTTCGGCTTCTTCGGGGTGGTGGTGTAAACGCGGGTGCAGACACCGCGGCGCATCGGGCTGCCGTTAAGCGCGGGAGCCTTGGTCTTCTTGACCTTAGGCGTGCGGCCCTTGCGGACCAGCTGGTTAATCGTAGGCACTCTCGTGTTCTCCGTTTTATCCGGAGTGACCGCTTCCGGCCACTCTCCTGTTGCGTTGCCCCGCCGCCCTGGCTTTGAAGAATTCTCCAGAGCAGCTGAGGCGAAGCCTTAATAGTCGGATCCATCCCCAGGGCGACCGGACTCGCGTCTCAAAGTTCCCTAGGCATGCAAAAATGTGGCATACGTTGCACAAGAACCCTGCAAACCGGAAACGTCGCTCTGGTTCAGCCTTTCAGCTGCAACCGGCGCACTCATCCACTGCCACAATAACAATTGGTAACAAGTCTAGCATGGACCCTCTCCATGCCTTAATCGGCGTCCCACTCCCCAAGTAACTGGCAGTTGACGTCGTGAAACGGGCGAATGAGGACATCAACTGCGAGTCACTTGGGGTAAGCGGAAGGCCCCGCCTCCCGGCTCTTACTCGAGCGTGGGGAGGCGGGGCCTTTCAGCAATTCAGCAGGGCTTCCTTAGCGGAAGTCGCTGCCCAGGTCGTAGTCATCCAGCGGGATGGCGTGGAACTCAGGAGCTCCGTCACCTCCGAGGGTGTCGTACGAGAAGTCACTGAATGCGCTGGGGCCGGTGAACAGGTTGGCCTTTGCTTCTTCAGTGGGCTCCACGGTGACCTCGGTGTAGCGCGGGAGACCCGTGCCGGCCGGGATCAGCTTACCGATGATGACGTTCTCCTTGAGGCCGAGCAGCGGATCGCTCTTGCCTTCCATGGCCGCCTGCGTCAGGACGCGGGTGGTCTCCTGGAAGGAAGCTGCCGACAGCCAGGACTCGGTGGCCAGGGAGGCCTTGGTGATGCCCATGAGCTCAGGACGTCCGGAAGCCGGAGTCTTGCCCTCAGACACAACGCGGCGGTTGGCATCCTCGAAGCGGCTGCGCTCGGCGAGCTCGCCGGGCAGCAGATCCGATTCGCCGGACTCGATGACCGTGACGCGGCGCAGCATCTGGCGGACGATAACCTCGACGTGCTTGTCGTGGATACCGATGCCCTGGCTGCGGTACACGCCCTGGACCTCGTCCACCAGGAACTTCTGCGCGGCACGGGGGCCCATGATGCGCAGAACCTGCTTGGGATCCACCGGACCGTTGATGAGCTTCTGGCCCACCGTGACGTGGTCGCCATCCTCGATGAGGAGGCGTGAACGCCGCAGCACCGGGTAGGCGATCTCTTCGGATCCGTCGTCAGGGGTGATGACCAGGCGCATCTGGCGCTCGGACTCTTCGATGGCGATGCGGCCGGCTGCTTCAGCAATCGGTGCAACACCCTTCGGAGTACGGGCTTCGAAGAGCTCCTGGATACGGGGCAGACCCTGGGTGATGTCGTCGCCACCGCTGGCGGAAACAGCACCACCGGTGTGGAACGTACGCATGGTCAGCTGGGTACCCGGCTCACCGATGGACTGTGCGGCAATAATGCCCACGGCCTCACCGATGTCCACGGTCTTGCCTGTTGCCAGCGACCGGCCGTAGCAGAGGGCGCAGGTGCCGACGCTGGACTCACAGGTGAGTACGGAGCGGACCTTGACCTCGGTGACGCCGGCTGCGAACAGTTCAGCGATCACGACGTCGCCGCAGTCGGTGCCGCCGGCTGCAAGGACATTGCCCTTGGAGTCAACAACATCAACGGCGAGCGTGCGGGCATAAGCGCTGTTCTCGACGTTCTCGTCCAGGACGAGTTCCCCGTTGGAGTCAGCGACGGCGATGGCCGTCACCAGCCCGCGCTCAGTACCGCAGTCCTCTTCACGGACGATAACGTCCTGGGACACGTCCACCAGACGACGGGTCAGGTAACCCGAGTTGGCGGTACGCAGTGCGGTGTCAGCCAGACCCTTACGGGCACCGTGCGTGGCGATGAAGTATTCCAGCACCGACAGGCCCTCACGGTAGGAGGACTTGATGGGACGCGGGATGATTTCACCCTTAGGGTTGGCCACCAGGCCACGGATACCCGCGATCTGACGGACCTGCATCCAGTTACCACGTGCACCGGAGGACACCATGCGGTTGATGGTGTTCATCGGCGACAGGCTGTCGCGCATTGCCTGGGCGATCTCGTTGGTTGCCTTGTTCCAGATCTCGATCAATTCCTGGCGACGCTCGTCGTCGTCGATCAGGCCCTTGTCGTACTGGCCCTGGATCTTGGCAGCCATGGTTTCGTAACCGGCGAGGATGGCCGGCTTGTCCTTGGGTACCTCGATGTCCGAGATGGCAACGGTCACACCCGAGCGGGTGGCCCAGTAGAAACCGGCATCCTTCAGGTTGTCCAGCGTTGCCGCCGTCACAACCTTCGGGTAGCGCTCGGCCAGGTCGTTGACGATCCGGGACAGTTCGCCCTTGTCGGCAACGTCCTCAACCCAGGGGTAGTCCTCAGGCAGGGTCTCGTTGAAGAGGACCTGGCCCAGGGAGGTTTCTACGAGGGCAGGCTGACCCTGCTCCCAGTCCTCCGGAGCTTCCCAACCCGGGTAAGGGACAAAGCCCTCAAGCCGGATCTTGACCTTGGAGTTCAGGTGCAGTTCGTGCAGGTCGTAGGCCATGATGGCTTCCGCAACAGAACCGAAGATACGGCCTTCGCCAGCTGAACCGACACGCTTGGTGGTCAGGTGGTAGAGGCCGATGATCATATCCTGCGAAGGCAGGGTGACCGGGCGGCCATCGGACGGCTTCAGGATGTTGTTCGAGGACAGCATCAGGATGCGTGCCTCAGCCTGGGCTTCGGGGCTCAGGGGCAGGTGCACTGCCATCTGGTCACCGTCGAAGTCAGCGTTGAACGCGCCACAAACCAGCGGGTGAAGCTGGATTGCCTTACCTTCAACAAGCTGGGGTTCGAACGCCTGGATGCCGAGGCGGTGCAGGGTAGGTGCACGGTTCAGCAGCACCGGGTGTTCGGTGATGATTTCCTCGAGCACGTCCCAAACCTGCGGACGGTAACGCTCCACCATACGCTTGGCCGACTTGATGTTCTGCGCGTGGTTGAGGTCAACCAGGCGCTTCATCACGAACGGCTTGAAGAGCTCCAGCGCCATCTGCTTGGGCAGGCCGCACTGGTGCAGCTTCAGCTGCGGGCCGACGACGATGACCGAACGGCCGGAGTAGTCAACACGCTTGCCAAGGAGGTTCTGGCGGAAACGGCCCTGCTTGCCCTTGAGCATGTCGCTCAGGGACTTCAGCGGACGGTTGCCCGGCCCGGTGACCGGACGGCCGCGGCGGCCGTTGTCGAAGAGGCTGTCAACAGCTTCCTGAAGCATGCGCTTCTCGTTGTTGACGATGATCTCCGGAGCACCGAGGTCAAGCAGGCGCTTGAGGCGGTTGTTGCGGTTGATCACACGGCGGTAGAGGTCGTTGAGGTCGGAGGTCGCGAAGCGGCCACCGTCCAGCTGGACCATCGGACGCAGTTCCGGCGGGATCACCGGGACAGCGTCAAGTACCATGCCCAGCGGG
Organism: Arthrobacter sp. CDRTa11; assembly: GCF_026427775.1. Lineage (NCBI taxonomy): Bacteria > Bacillati > Actinomycetota > Actinomycetes > Micrococcales > Micrococcaceae > Arthrobacter > Arthrobacter sp. CDRTa11. Next base: position 3,818,396 of record NZ_CP044532.1, read on the forward strand.
CTGTTGTTGGTGGTCAGGAACGCGTTGACCACCTTCAGGCGCTTCAGGGCGCGGGTCTTGCGCTGGCCCTTGCCGTTGGCGATGATGTCGCGCAGCAGGTCAGACTCGGCCTGCATGTCGAAGCTCTCAAGACGCTTCTTGATGGCCTCGGCACCCATGGAGCCTTCGAAGTACATGCCGTAACGGTCACGCAGCTCGCGGTACAGGCCTTCGTCGCCTTCAAGGTCAGCGACCTTGAGGTTCTTGAAGCGGTCCCAGACCTGCTCCAGGCGCTCGATCTCGGCGTCGGCACGCTTGCGCACGTTGGCCATCTGGCGGTCAGCGGAGTCGCGGGCCTTCTTCTTGTCCGCAGCCTTGGCACCTTCACCTTCGAGGCGCGCGATCTCGTTTTCGAGGTCACGGGCGATCGTGGCGATGTCGGAGTCGCGGTTGTCGATCAGCTGCTTCTTCTCGATGTCGTGCTCAACCTGCAGGTTGGGCAGTTCCTCGTGGCGGCTGTCGGCGTCGACGCTGGTGATCATGTAGGCAGCGAAGTAGATGACCTTTTCGAGGTCCTTCGGCGCCAGGTCAAGGAGGTAGCCCAAACGGGAAGGAACACCCTTGAAGTACCAGATGTGAGTGACCGGGGCGGCCAGCTCGATGTGGCCCATGCGCTCACGGCGGACCTTTGCACGGGTGACCTCAACGCCACACCGCTCGCAAATGATGCCCTTGAAGCGCACGCGCTTGTACTTGCCGCAGTAGCATTCCCAGTCACGGGACGGGCCGAAGATCTTCTCGCAGAAGAGGCCGTCCTTCTCGGGCTTGAGCGTGCGGTAGTTGATGGTTTCCGGCTTCTTAACCTCGCCGTAAGACCAGCCACGGATGTCTTCCGCGGTGGCGAGGCCGATCTGCATGAGGCCGAAGGAGGATTCGCTGGACATATGGTCCCTGTTCTCTCTTGTTCTCTAAATTCTGAAGTCTTGGGTGCGGGGAGGAGGGAGCCCCGGAGCAAGGCAGCGCGGCGGGCCGGCTGCCTTGCTCCGGAGGACTCTAAACCTCTTCTACGGAACTGGGCTCTGCACGAGACAGATCGATGCCCAGTTCTTCCGCAGCCGTGAAGACTGCGTCATCAGAGTCACGCATTTCAATTGTGGTTCCGTCCGTGGAAAGTACTTCCACGTTCAGGCACAGCGACTGCATTTCCTTGATCAAGACCTTGAAGGACTCAGGAACGCCCGGCTCGGGGATGTTCTCGCCCTTGACGATTGCTTCGTAGACCTTCACACGACCATGGATGTCATCGGACTTGATCGTGAGGAGCTCCTGGAGCGTGTAGGCGGCGCCGTAAGCTTCGAGCGCCCACACTTCCATTTCACCGAAGCGCTGGCCACCGAACTGTGCCTTACCACCCAGCGGCTGCTGGGTAATCATGGAGTACGGGCCGGTGGAGCGGGCGTGGATCTTGTCGTCCACCAGGTGGTGGAGCTTCAGGATGTACATGTAGCCGACCGAGATCGGATCCGGGAACGGCTCGCCGGAGCGGCCGTCGAACAGGCGGGTCTTGCCTGAGGAGTTGATCAGGCGGTCACCGTCGCGGGTCACGTTGGTGGAGTCCAGCAGGCCAGTGATTTCTTCTTCACGGGCGCCGTCGAACACCGGCGTTGCAACAGTGGTCTGGCCACTCTCGCGCGGCAGGTTCGGCAGCTGCTTGACCCACTCGGGCTCGCCTTCGATCTTCCAACCGGTCTTGGCAACCCAGCCGAGGTGCGTTTCCAGCACCTGGCCGACGTTCATACGGCCCGGAACACCCAGCGGGTTCAGGACAATGTCAACGGGGGTACCGTCGGCAAGGAAGGGCATGTCCTCGATCGGCAGGATCTTGGAGATAACACCCTTGTTGCCGTGGCGGCCGGCGAGCTTGTCGCCGTCGGTGATCTTGCGCTTGGCGGCCACGTACACGCGGACCAGCTGGTTGACGCCCGGGGGCAGTTCGTCGTCGTTGTCGCGGTCAAAGACCCGGACGCCGATGACAGTGCCGGACTCGCCGTGCGGAACCTTCAGCGAGGTGTCACGCACTTCGCGGGACTTCTCACCGAAGATGGCGCGCAGCAGGCGCTCTTCCGGGGTCAGCTCGGTTTCACCCTTAGGGGTGACCTTTCCGACCAGGATGTCGCCGGCTTCAACCTCAGCACCGATGTGGATGATGCCGCGCTCGTCCAGGCCTGCAAGGACTTCCTCGGACACGTTGGGGATGTCACGGGTGATTTCCTCGGCACCAAGCTTGGTGTCGCGGGCATCGATCTCGTGCTCCTCGATGTGGATGGAGGAAAGGACGTCCTCGGCAACGATGCGCTGCGAGAGGATGATGGCGTCCTCGAAGTTGTGGCCTTCCCATGACATGAATGCCACGAGCAGGTTCTTACCGAGGGCGAGTTCACCCTGGTCCGTTGCCGGGCCGTCAGCGATGATGCCGCCGACCTCAAGGCGCTGGCCTTCGCTCACCAGTACGCGGTGGTTGTAGCAGTTGCCCTGGTTGGAACGGGCGAACTTGTTGATGCGGTAGTTGGTTTCCGTGCCGTCATCGTTGAGCATGATGACCAGCTCAGCGGAGACCTCGGTAACCACACCCGGCTTCTTCGCGATGACAACGTCACCGGCGTCGACGGCGGCTGCGCGCTCCATGCCGGTGCCCACGAACGGAGCCTCGGAACGGACCAGCGGCACGGCCTGGCGCTGCATGTTGGCACCCATGAGTGCGCGGTTTGCATCGTCATGCTCAAGGAACGGGATCAGGGCGGTAGCCACGGACACCATCTGGCGCGGGGAAACGTCCATGAACTCGACGTCGGCGGCGGGAACCAGAACGGGCTCGCCTCCACCACCACGGGCACGAACCAGGACGGTCTCTTCGGCGAACTTCTTGTTCTCGTCCAGCGGAGCGTTGGCCTGTGCGATCAGGACCTCTGCTTCGTCGTCGGCCGTGAGGTACTGGACCTCGTCAGAGACAACACCCTCGGAGACGAGGCGGTACGGCGTCTCGATGAAGCCGAAGGGGTTGATGCGTCCGTAGGATGCCAGCGAACCAATCAGACCAATGTTGGGGCCTTCAGGGGTTTCGATGGGGCACATACGTCCGTAGTGGGACGGGTGAACGTCTCGAACTTCCATGCCTGCGCGGTCACGGGACAGACCACCCGGGCCAAGCGCGGACAGACGGCGCTTGTGGGTCAGACCCGACAGCGGGTTGTTCTGGTCCATGAACTGTGACAGCTGGGACGTTCCGAAGAACTCCTTGATCGCTGCAACCACGGGGCGGATGTTGATCAGGGTCTGCGGCGTGATGGCCTCGACGTCCTGGGTGGTCATACGCTCGCGGACAACGCGCTCCATACGGGACAGGCCGGTGCGGACCTGGTTCTCGATGAGCTCGCCGACGGCGCGGATGCGGCGGTTGCCGAAGTGGTCGATGTCATCGATCTCGACACGCAGCTCGTGGTCCTGGCCGTCGCGCTTACCCGTGAGGGTCTTCTCGCCGGCGTGCAGGGCAACCAGGAACTTGATCATGGCGACGATGTCTTCAACGTGCAGGACCGAGGCTTCCTTGTCACCAAGGGAGCGGTCGATGCCAAGCTTGCGGTTGATCTTGTAACGGCCAACCTTGGCCAGATCGTAGCGCTTGGAGTTGAAGTACAGGTTGTCCAGCAGGGACTGGGCAGCCTCGACTGTGGGCGGCTCGCCCGGTCGCAGCTTCCGGTAGATGTCCAGCAAGGCGTCTTCGCGGGTCTCGGTAGCGTCCTTCTCCAGCGTTGCGCGCATGGAGTCGTACTGGCCGAACTCTTCCAGGATCTGGCCTTCGGTCCAGCCGAGGGCCTTCAGCAGTACCGTGACGGACTGCTTGCGCTTGCGGTCGAGGCGAACGCCGACCTGGTCGCGCTTGTCGATTTCAAGTTCAAACCATGCACCGCGGGACGGGATGATCTTGGCGGTGAAGATGTCCTTGTCGCTGGTCTTGTCAGCGGTGCGCTCGAAATAGGCGCCCGGTGAACGGACCAGCTGGGAGACGACAACACGCTCGGTGCCGTTGACGACGAAGGTGCCCTTCTCGGTCATCAGCGGGAAGTCGCCCATGAACACGGTCTGCTGCTTGATTTCGCCCGTGTTGTTGTTCATGAACTCGGCCTTGACGTACAGCGGAGCCGAGTACGTTGCGTCCCGGTCCTTGCACTCGGCCATGGTGTACTTCGGGTCAGCGAACTCCGGATCGGAGAAGCTCAGGGACATGGTGCCCTGGAAGTCCTCGATCGGGGAGATCTCTTCGAAGATGTCCGACAGTCCGGACGTGGTGGCGACGCTGAGATCGTTTTCTTCGACGGCCTTCGCTACGCGTGCCTGCCAGCGTTCGTTTCCGACGAGCCAGTCGAAGCTGTCCGTCTGCAGGGCAAGAAGATTCGGAACGTCAAGAGGTTCGTGAATCTTTGCGAATGAGAGCCGGCGAGTGGCACCATCAGTGCTGTCGGCGGTGTTAGCGGTTTGGTTATTAGAGGTGCTCGAGGCGACCAAGAGGGATCCTTCCACAGACCTTCAGGCGTTTTCAGATCTCCCCCGCTGTGCACCCTGCAGAATGACTCCGCAGTGCTACCATCCGGTTCCGCTATATGACCCGGGGCCCGCGCTGCCATAGTGTGACGTTGTTGACGGCACGTTGATGGTCAGCTGCCAGGCAAAGCCCACCGCTATATGAAGGCTGAAGGTAAACAGGGAAGACGCAAATATCTACGATACGGCAAAACCGTGTACGTGTCTACCCCACATCCGCCGTGATTGCAAGCACCTATTTCCCGCGCGTGATTTCAGTGTCGCCACAAACTTCAGTGTCCGCCTCAAACTATGTCCGCCTGGGGACCGATGCGGGAATTCAGGGTGGAGCTGCGGCGTTCTGATAAAGAGGTGATACGGCTCACGGTAGCCTAGGCAATACATCGTTTTTCGGACCGGAAGAGATACCAATGGGCAACTTCGCAGACAACACTGACGTTGTCATCCTCGCAGCGGCGCGGACCCCGCAGGGCCGCCTCAACGGGCAACTGGCGAGTTTCACCGCCGTCGAACTCGGTGCGCACGCCATCAAGGCGGCCCTGGCAGCAAGCGGTGTGGACGCCGGCCGCGTTGATGCCGTCATCATGGGCCAGGTGCTCCAGGCTGGGGCTGGCCAGAATCCGGCCCGGCAGAGCGCCATCGGTGCCGGCATCGGCTGGAATGTCCCCACAGTCACCATCAACAAGGTCTGTCTCTCCGGCCTGACAGCCGTGATCGACGCCGCCAGGATGATTCGCAGCGGCGACGCCACGGTGGTGGTGGCGGGTGGCCAGGAATCCATGACCAGGGCACCGCACCTGCTCCCCGGATCCCGGCAGGGCTGGACGTATGGTGCGATTCAGGCCCTCGATGTGGCCGCCCATGACGGCCTCACCGACGCCTTCGACGGACAGTCCATGGGCCTGTCCACCGAGACGAAGAACCTGACGCTCGGCATTGACCGCACAGCCCAGGACAACGTGGCAGCCCACTCCCACCAGCGCGCTGCCATCGCGTCAAAGAACGGCGTTTTCGACGACGAGATCTCGCCCATCAGTGTCAAGCAGCGCAAAGGCGACCCCATGCTGGTTTCCACCGACGAGGGCGTGCGGCCTGATACCACTGTGGAATCCCTCGCCGGACTGCGTGCGGCCTTTGTCAGTGACGGAACCATCACCGCGGGGAACTCCTCTCCCCTGTCCGACGGCGCCTCCGCCCTGGTGCTGACCAGCCGCGCCTTCGCGGAGGACAATGGCCTCGAATACCTCGCGGTGGTCGGCAAGCCCGGGCAGGTCGCGGGCCCGGACAACTCGCTTCATTCCCAGCCATCGAACGCCATCAAAAACGCGCTGGCACGGGCCGGCTGGAGTATGGCAGACCTTGACTTCATCGAAATCAACGAAGCGTTCGGTTCTGTAGCTGTACAGTCCCTCAAAGACCTGGACTACCCGCTGGAGCAGTGCAACATCCATGGCGGAGCAATCGCCCTCGGCCACCCGATCGGGGCGTCCGGTGCGCGGCTGGCCCTGCATGCGGCCCATGAACTGAAACGGCGCGGCAGCGGCAAAGCCGCGGTGTCGCTCTGCGGCGGCGGCGGGCAGGGCGAAGCGCTCCTGCTGTACCGGGATTAATGGTGGGCGAAGCAGCAATCCCGGCTGACGGCGTCGGACGCGGGCGTTTCCTCGCAGACGCCCGCGCCCGCGGGCTGGAGGTCCGGCTGGTGGAGCGCCTGGCGGCCAACAGCCTTGAGGAAGCGGCGCGGATTCTGGGCATCACGCCTGCGGACATCGTGAAGTCCCTGGTGGTCAAGCACAAGGACGGCAGCTTCCTGTTCGCCCTCATTCCCGGCGACCGGCAGATCTCCTGGCCCAAGCTGAGGAACCTGGTGGGCGTTAACAACCTGTCATTGCCGCCCGCGGACGTGGCACTTGATGCTACCGGGTATGAACGCGGCACCATCACCCCGCTGGGCAGCACCACCGCCTGGCCGGTCTATGCGGACGCCGCGATCACAGGCCGGCGGATCTCAATGGGCGCCGGTGAACACGGCTACAGTGCCTTTGTTGATGCCGACGAACTGACCGCGGCCTTGGGCGCAACCGTCGCCGACATCAGCGAGCCCTCCTGATCAACCCTGCGAACCCCGAAGTAGCTCATATTTGACGTCGTGGAAACGCCAGTCGTGAAAACGCCATTTCGCGACGTTAAATGCGACCGAGTTGGGCCGGGGACCCAGTTGGGCCGGGAACGCAGAAAGCCCCGCCCACCGGAGTGGACGGGGCTTTCGTGAAGAAGGCGTGTGTTACTTGAGGGTAACGCGTGCGCCGGCTTCTTCGAGCTGTGCGATAGCCTTCTCGGCAGCTTCCTTGGTGACACCCTCGAGGACAGCCTTGGGAGCGCTGTCGACCAGGTCCTTTGCTTCCTTCAGGCCCAGGGAAGTGATGGCACGAACTTCCTTGATCACTGCGATCTTCTTGTCGCCGGCAGCTTCGAGGATGACGTCGAATTCGGTCTTCTCTTCAGCTTCCTCAGCGGCGCCGCCACCGGCGGGGCCAGCAACAGCAACAGCAGCTGCGGTAACTTCGAAGGTCTCTTCGAAGAGCTTGACGAACTCGGAGAGCTCGATGATGGTCAGTTCCTTGAAAGCTTCAATGAGCTCTTCGTTGGTGAGCTTCGCCATGGTTGGCGTCCTTCCTATAGTGGTGTTCAGCGGCACATGGCCGTGCCTCACACCGAGTCTGGTGGGTAAAGAGAGTTAGTTCTCTTCGGCTGCTGCGGCGGGGGCTTCTGCCTCTGCTGCTGCATCTGCTGCGGGAGCTTCAGCCGGAGCTTCTGCTTCAGCGGCGGGGGCTTCGTCAGCGGCGGGAGCTTCAGCAACTGCCGGAGCGCCACCCTCTTCTTCAAGCTTGAGGCGCAGTGCGTCAATGGTGCGTGCAGCGGCGGCAGCAGGAGCCTTGAGGACACCTGCAACCCGTGCGAGCTGCAGCTCACGGGACTCGAGCGCTGCCAGTGCGATGACTTCGCTGGCGTTCAATGCCTTGCCTTCGAAGTAACCGGTCTTGATGACCAGCTGCTTGTTGGCCTTGGCAAAATCCGTCAGGCTCTTGGCAGCCGCAACCGCGTCACCCTTGATGAACGCGATTGCAGTGGGGCCGGAGAGCTGGTCGTTGAATGCTTCAACGCCGGCTTCCTTGGCTGCAATGGCGGTCAGGGTGTTCTTGACGACCGAGAACTTGGTCTCCTGGCCGAGAGAAACACGCAGCTGCTTGAGCTGTGCAACAGTGAGCCCGCGGTATTCGGTCAGGACAGCGGCGTTCGATTCCTTGAAATCGTTAGTGATCTCAGCTACTGCTGAAACCTTGGTAGGCGTTGCCATAACCCTCCTTCCGGGGATAGTGCCGGTATTCGACGGTCCCCGCTCAAGGTGAGCTAAAACTAAAAGCGCCCCGCGCAGATGCACGGGGCTTGGCTCAACACAGTATTACTGCGGAGCTTTGCTTCGTTCACCTGCGTTGGCCGCCCTATGTTCAGGGTCCTTCGTCCAGAAAGCCACTTGACCTCCCGCGCACAACTGCAGAGTTGAGCTGCGTTCAGGAGAGTGGATTTCCAACAACCGACGGTCTTTGGTAGTTCAAGCTTACGGGACCGGCCGTCCCTCTACCAAATCGGCCAACCCGGGCCTCAGCTGTTACTGGCCCCGACGTGGGGCAACTCCTTCTGCCAGATCCCCGTCACGCCCGCGGTGGTGAAGCCCAACTGCTTATTCACGGTCAGGAGGTACCTGTTCTCCGGCGCGTTCCAGGTGTAGATGACGCGTGCGTCAGGGAACTGCTCGGTAAGCCGTTCCATATTGGCCACCTTGATCAGCAACCCCAGCTTGTTCCCGCGGTGCTCCTGCAGCACCAGGGTGTCGTCCTGGAACACCACGTCGGCCCGGTGTGCGAGGACGCTGATGGTGGTAAGGCCTACCAGCGCTCCGCTGGCCAGATGCTCAACGGCCGTCACCACCGTCCGGCGCCCCTGCGCGATGGTGGCCTCCTCCGCTTCACGGAGGATATCGCCGTCGAACACCATGTCCTGCTCTACAGGCGTCTCCAACGACGGGTCGACGTCGGCGCCCGCCTGGTTCTCCAGGGTGGCCACCGCTTCCAGCCACTGGTCCGGGCAGCGGTCAGTCCAATGGTGCAGCCGGTAGCGGCCGTGGTTCGCTTCATCGGCTTCCGCCTGTAGATCCGCGACAAGTTTTGTATCCAGCGGAAGGGCGCATGAACTGAACTGCTCGATGTGCTGGAGCGTATATCCCGTCTTGCGGGCAAATTCGACCTCCCGGCTGTCCAGCGGCACAAAGCCTTGGCCGGAGCCAGGAACCAGCTGCGCTTCCTCGAACTCATGAAGTGATGCCCCGGGGTGGTTGGTGTCAACCAAAATCATGGTGCGGCCCTCGCCGCGTGCCATCTGTTCCGCCGCCAGAAGCAATTTCCGGCCCACGCCCTGACGCTGGAATTCGGGCAGGATGTCCAGTGTGAATTCCGCGAGTTCCAGGTTGTCTGTCATCGGAAGGGCAATATCCACCGTCCCCACGATGTCACTGCCCACCTTTGCCACCAGGATGATCTGCCGTTCGTACGGGTCAGCCAGTTCGAGAAGCTTCTCAAGCGGCGCATAGGCCAGGTCATCACTCCCCCAGGTCTGCATCCGTACCTTGCGCCCCACTTCGACGGCGGCGAGGAAGTCCGCGGCGTCCGGTGCGTCCAGTGATTCCGGGATCCAAAGCTGCTCGATCTGTACGTTTTTTGCCATAAGGGGCATCATCCCAGCCGTTTCTGCCACTCACCTTCATAGCCGTCAGGCTTGAATCCAAGCGAAATATTTATCGCCAGCATATGCTGGTTTTCGCTGGCGTTCCATGTAAGAACCGACTTCGCCGCAGGCCACCGGCGCTGGGCCCTGCGGAGATTGGCGATCTTGATCATCATTCCCAGGCGGTGCCCCCGGTGTGCCCCGGATACCAGCGTGTCCTGCTGGGAAATGGTGGCAGGGACACCGGGACGCCAGTTCAGTACCGTGTAGGCAACCAATTCTCCGGTGGGGCGGTGCAGGGCCGCGGTGACTGCTGACTGCACACCGGTGCCGATCAGGGCCCGCTCATCCTCCCTGACCCGCGCCGAGTCCCAATTCTCGCCCTCCCAGTCGAGCCCGGCGATGGGAACATCTGTACTCATCGTGGCTTTGAGGAGGGCATGGCCGTTCACCAGTTCCTCAGGGCAACTGTCATCCCACCCGATAATGTCGTATTGCCCCGCCAGGGCACCGGCTTCGGTCTCCAGCCGGGCGAGCAGATGCGGCGGCACGGGAAGTGTAAGGCGGCTGGACCGCTCCACCTGCTCCAGCTCATATCCGGCAGCAACGGCAAACGCTACGGCAGGTTCATCAAGCGGCAGGGCGCCCGCCCCGGACTTGGCCGGGACCGCGGCTCCGCCCACGGCCATGGGTGGAACCTCGTGGTAACCATAAAGGGACGTTCTGCCCCGTTCCCTGGCAAGCCCTTCGGCATGCTCCAGCAGTGCCCTGCCCAGGCCCTGGCGTCGTTGGGCGGGAGCAATGAGGACATCGATGCCGGCGGTATGGGTGTTCTCATGCAATGAAAGCTCCATGGTGCACATCCCGATGACCTCCCCGTCCAGCCTGGCGAGGTAGACATGCCGCTCCTCGTAACGGTTGCCGCGCCAATACTCAACCGCCTCCGGGAGGGTGGGGCACCGGTCCAGGTTGCCCCAGAGGGAGAGTTCGTGCTGCTGACGCAGGGCATGGCAGACCAGGAGCTCCTGCGGTAGTTCTTTTACGTCGGATGCGGCTCCACTGCCGTCCGGCGGAGGGACGTCAACAGCGGAGATCTCCAGCTCAGCATGTCCTCGTGCAGATGCATCCGGGTCCGGTTCAGCCATTCCTCCAGCTTAAGCAGGAAACCGCCAGGAGCAGGCGCTTAAAACAGGAAACCGCCCGGCGCAGGCGCCGGGCGGTTTCTTACGCGGCGGACGAATCCGCTGCGAAGTTTCAACCGAAGGATTAGACCTCGGTCAGAACCTTGGTGACGTTGGGGTCAACGGAAATGCCGGGACCGAACGTGGTGGCCACAGTGGCCTTCTGGATGTAGCGACCCTTGGAAGCGGACGGCTTCAGGCGAAGGACCTCTTCCAGAGCTGCGGCGTAGTTCTCGGCCAGCTTGACGGCGTCGAAGGAAACCTTGCCAATGATGAAGTGCAGGTTGGAGTGCTTGTCGACGCGGAAGTCGATCTTGCCACCCTTGATGTCGTTGACAGCCTTGGCGACATCTGCCGTAACGGTGCCGGTCTTCGGGTTCGGCATCAGGTTACGGGGACCCAGTACCTTACCCAGACGGCCAACCTTGCCCATGAGGTCAGGGGTGGCTACGGCTGCGTCGAAGTCGGTCCAGCCGCCGGCGATCTTTTCGATCAGGTCATCGGAACCAACGAAGTCGGCGCCTGCAGCAATTGCTGCTTCAGCCTTGTCACCGGTTGCGAAAACGAGAACGCGGGAGACCTTGCCGGTGCCGTGGGGCAGGTTGACCGTGCCGCGGACCATCTGGTCGGCCTTACGGGGGTCAACGCCCAGGCGGAAAGCCACCTCAACGGTTGCATCGAACTTGGACGGGTTGGTGTCCTTGGCGAGCGTTACTGCCTCGAACGGCGCGTAGAACTTCTCCGCGTCGATCTTGGCGGCTGCTGCCTCATATGCTTTGCTGCGCTTTGCCATGCTGCTTATTTCTCCTTGTGCAGTTGTGGTCTGCGGACCGCGCTGGGCCCTGCCACAGTCGGTGTTCCGGTTCGATTACCGGCCCGGATGCCCGACATTTCAATTTTCAGTGGTGCCGGATTCCCGGCGGGTGCCGCCCGCCGTCGTGATCGGTTTCCCGAACCCAACGTCCTGGCAGCGGAAGGGATTACCCTTCGGCGGTATCTTTTTGTCGAAAGCCTGCGGTACTCACTTCCGGCGAGTGCTTCGTTCCTCAGCCCTCACCGTCCGTTCATTCCTCGACTATTCGACGGTGATGCCCATGGAGCGGGCGGTGCCGGCGATGATCTTCGCTGCGCCTTCGAGGCTGGTGGCGTTGAGGTCTTCCATCTTGGTGGTGGCGATCTCGTTAACCTGGGCCTGGGTCAGCTTGGCAACCTTGACGGTGTGCGGCGTGGGTGAACCCTTGGCGACGCCTGCAGCCTTTTTGATGAGCTCTGCAGCCGGCGGGGTCTTGGTAATGAACGTGAATGAACGGTCTTCGTAAACCGTGATCTCCACGGGGATGACGTTTCCGCGCTGGGCTTCTGTGGCAGCGTTGTACGCCTTGCAGAATTCCATGATGTTGACACCGTGCTGGCCAAGCGCAGGACCAATCGGCGGAGCCGGGTTAGCGGCACCTGCCTGGATCTGCAGCTTGATGAGGCCGGTGACCTTCTTCTTGGGAGCCAATGTAGGGTCCTTCTCTCAAATGCGTCCTGGGACACAGGAGCGTGCCTCAGGTTTTTGGCCGCCATGGCGAGGCGGCCGGCCGTTCCGGTGCTGCTAAGCGGGCAGTGCCGGAACGAATTCTTGGGTGCTAGATCTTGGTGACCTGGTTGAACGCCAGCGTGACCGGCGTTTCGCGCTCAAAGATGGAGACCAGCACCACGAGGGTCTGGGATTCCACCTTGATTTCGGAGATCGTGGCCGGGAGGGTCTCGAACGGACCTTCCTTGACGATGACGGACTCGCCAACTTCGAAGTCAACGTCAACAGGCGCTGCAGCGTGCTTGACGGGCTTGCCCTTCTCGGCCTGCTCTTCTTCGAAGACCGGGGCGAGCATGGAGAAGACCTCGTCCAGGCGCAGTGGTACCGGGTTGTGGGCGTTGCCCACGAAGCCGGTGACGCCGGGCGTGTGGCGGACGGCGCCCCAGGAGGCATCCGTCAGGTCCATCCGGACCAGGACGTAGCCGGGGATGCGGACGCGGTTGATGACCTTGCGCTGGGCGTTCTTGATCTCAACGACTTCTTCCATGGGCACCTGGATTTCGAAGATGTAATCTTCCATGTCCAGGGTCTGGATGCGGGTCTCAAGGTTCGCCTTCACGCGGTTCTCGTAACCGGCGTAGGAGTGGATGACGTACCAGTCACCCTCCTGGCGGCGCAGCTTGGCCTTGAATTCCTCGGCGGGGTCCACCTCTGCCTTCGCGGCCGCGGCGGCGAGGGCATCTGCCTCGTCAGACTCGTCGTCGGAGTCTTCGCCTTCTACGTCTGTCTCTGAAGCGTCAGAGTCGTCGTCGGAATCGTCAGCGTCGTCAGAATCGGCGAAGTCGGATTCGGACGCAGCGGACTCAACCTCAGACTCTTCACCGGCTTCTGCCGTGACGTCCGTGGACTCTTCCAGCTCAGTCTCGGTTACCTCGAGCTCCTGCTCAGACACTTGGTCTCCTGCTTCCTCATTGCCTAACATGCCTATTTAAATGGCTCAATTCCGCACACTGACGTGGATTCCCTCCGGGTTACCGGACGCACCACGCAGCCTGCGGACAATTCGCCTTAGCGGTCCCAGGGAGCGATCCCGCCAAAGACCCAGCCGACCGCCGATCCAAAACCGAGATCCAGCAGGCTGACGATGACCATCATGATGGCCACGAACACCAGCACAACGGCCGTGTAGTTGATCAGTTCCTTGCGGGTGGGTGCAACAACTTTCTTCAGTTCGCCGATGACCTGGCGGACAAAGAGTGCAATGCGAGCGAAGAAGTTCACCTTGGCGGCCTTCTTAGCCGGGCGGCCTTTGGAGCTGCTGGCAGCTGTTTCGGTCACCTGGTCCTCACTCGTCTATGCAATGTTGGATTACCAGGTCCTGATCAGAACCATGGTTGCTGCGCGTGTTCCGGCTTTTCGCCGGAACCGCTTGCGCAGGGCAGACAGGACTCGAACCTGCAACCTGCGGTTTTGGAGACCGCTGCGCTACCAATTGCGCCACTACCCTATGGATCGAAAAACCGCATCCTGTACGAACTTGCCAGTTTCCACTGGGGCGCACGCCATCATCCGTGTTTTCAACACCGGAGAACCAGTCTACGCAACAACTTCGCGTTCGTCGAACCAGCCTCGTTCCGGGCCCTTCGCGGTGCCTGCATGCTGAACTGACATCCAGTCATATCCATGCCGGCAACCCGAACGATCCGGTGAACAGCATAGAGTAGGTCACGTCGAATTCCACCATTCAGCCTTCGGGCTGCAAGCGAAGAACGGACCCGCCATGTCTGCCGCCCGCGTTTCCCAGCGCATTTCCGCTATTGCCGAATCCGCAACCCTGGCCGTTGATGCCAAGGCCAAGGCGCTTAAGGCAGCAGGCCGGCCGGTCATTGGTTTCGGTGCCGGCGAACCGGACTTCCCCACGCCGGACTACATTGTCCAGGCTGCCATCGACGCCGCCGGCCAGCCCAAGTACCACCGCTACTCCCCTGCTGCCGGCCTTCCCGAGCTGAAGAAAGCCATCGCGGAGAAGACCCTGCGCGATTCCGGCTATGCCGTGGACGCATCCCAGGTCCTGGTGACCAATGGCGGCAAGCAGGCGGTCTACAACACGTTCGCCACGCTGGTGGACCCGGGTGACGAAGTGATTGTCCCCACCCCGTTCTGGACTACGTACCCCGAAGCAATCCGGCTCGCCGGCGGCGTCCCGGTAGAAGTTTTCGCTGGGCCGGACCAGGACTACCTGGTGACGGTCGAGCAGCTTGAAGCAGCCTTCACCGACAAGACCAAAATCCTGCTGTTTGTCTCGCCGTCCAATCCCACAGGTTCCGTGTACTCTCCGGAACAGGTGGCGGAGATCGGCAAGTGGGCCGCGGCCAAAGGCCTCTGGGTGGTCACTGACGAAATCTACGAGCACCTGACCTACGACGGCGTGCCTTTCACCTCGATCGCCACCGCTGCCCCTGAACTGGGCGACAAAGTGGTCATCCTTAACGGCGTGGCCAAGACCTACGCGATGACCGGCTGGCGCGTGGGCTGGATGATCGGCCCGGCCGACGTCATCAAGGCCGCCACCAACCTGCAGTCCCACGCCACCTCCAACGTCTCCAACATCATGCAGATCGCTGCCCTCGCGGCCGTCTCCGGCCCGCTGACCGCCGTCGATGAGATGAAAGTCAGCTTTGACCGCCGCCGGAAGGCGATCGTTGCGGGCCTGAACGCCATCGAGGGAGTGGAATGCCCGACGCCGAAGGGCGCCTTCTACGTGTACGCGGATGTCCGCGCCCTGCTGGGTAAGGAGTTCCCGACGTCGACCGGCACCGCCACGCCGTCGACTTCCGCCGAACTGGCCGCGCTGATCCTGGACGAGGTTGAAGTGGCAGTGGTCCCCGGTGAGGCTTTTGGCCCGTCCGGCTACCTGCGGCTCTCCTACGCCCTGGGCGACGACGACCTCGCCACCGGCGTTGCCCGGCTCCAGGATTTCCTGGGCAAAGCGCAGTAACAACGCTCTCTCAGTTCCTGCACAAAATTTCCAAACGCTCTCTCACTCCCTTGAACTGCTCCCCGGAAGTTGGACTGAGAAATTCAGTTCCGACTTCCGGGGAGCAGTTTTATGCGTGCACGTAGTTCATGGTCTGAGGCTCAGCGCGAGGCGGCTGTAGCGTTGTTTGAGAGGGGCATCGGGTATCGGGCGGCGGCCCGGTTGGTGGATGCGCCTCTTGTGCCGGTCAGGGCACTGTTTGGGCGGTGGAGGATTCATGGGCAAGGAGTGCTGGTGAGCAGGCCGGCGAAGTCATACTCTTTCGAGTTCAAGCTGGCCTTGGTGCAGCGGTTCCTTGCGGGCGAGTCCGGGCCGGATCTGGCAGTGGAGGCCGGTTTGGCCTCCCGTGAGCTGCTGCAAAAGTGGGTCCGGGCGTATCGTCTGGACGGTGAGGACGGGTTGCGGCCAAAGCCCAAAGGCAGACCGCGGAAACCCGATTCCCCGCCGCCTGCGGGGCTGCCCGAGCTTGAACGGTTGCGGCGGGAGAACGAGCGGCTGCGCGCGGAGGTGGCGTACCTGGGAAAACTGCGGGCCTTGAGGGAACAAGGACGACGCTAAAGGTTCAAGCCGTCGTTTCCCTCAAGGCTGACTATCCGCTTGCTGTCCTGTTGGACGTTGCCGGCCTGGCCAGGTCCACGTTCTTCTATCATCAGCTCCGGCTCCAGGCCCCGGACCCGAAAGAGAAGCTCAAAGCCGCGGTCACGGAGATATTCACAACGAATCACGGCCGATACGGGCACCGGCGCATCCATACGGAATTATCCAAACAAGGCTGGGTGACCGCCAAGAAGACCGTCCTGAAACTGATGCGTGCGCTCGGGCTGGCGTGCAAAGTCCGGAGGAAGAAGCGCTACAACTCCCACCAGGGCGAACAGGGCAGGATCGCCCCGAACCTATTGAACCGACAGTTCGAGGCCGATGCTCCGAACCGGAAGTGGGTCACCGACGTGACCGAATTCAGCGTCGGCGACCGGAAGCTCTACCTCTCACCGATCATGGACCTTTTTGACCGGCAGATCATTTCCCATTCGATCAGCACGTCCCCGAACCTGGCTCTCACCAACAGTTCACTGCAGCAGGCTCTCGCCTGCCTCCAGCCCGGCCAGCATCCGCTTGTACATTCAGACCAGGGCTTCCAGTATCAGCACGTAACCTGGCGGACTCTCCTCGAAGGCGCCGGCGCAGTCCAGTCAATGTCACGCAAGGGCAACTGCTACGACAATGCCGTGATGGAGAACTTTTTCGGGCACCTCAAGGAAGAACTCTTCCACCGTGTCCGGTTCATCAGTACCGATGCCCTGGCTGCCCAACTAAATGACTACATCCACTGGTACAACACCAACCGAATCTCAACAAAGCTAAAGGGCCTGAGCCCGGTGCAATACCGTGCCCAGGCCCTTGCGGCCTAGAATCCCATTTAGCCAGTCCAACAATCGGGGACCAGTTCACCCTCTTCAGGAGAGTGAGAGAGCGTTGGCGTCTAAGCGACGTTAAGTGAGAGAGCGATCGGGTTTAAGCGACATTAAGTGAGAGAGCGTTTCTGGGGTTAGAGGAGGCGCCGCTCGGCGGCCCATTTTGTGAGCTCGTGCCTGCTGGAGAGCTGGAGTTTGCGCAGCACTGCGGACACGTGTGTTTCCACGGTCTTGATGCTGATAAAGAGTTCCTTGGCTACTTCCTTGTAGCTGTAGCCCCGGGCGATCAGGCGCATCACCTCAAGTTCGCGTGCGGAGAGCCTGTCCAGTTCGTCGTCCGCTATGTCCGCTGGGGCAGTGCCGAAGGCATCCAGCACAAAACCTGCCAGCCGGGGCGAGAATACTGCGTCCCCGCCGGCTACGCGGAACACGGCGTCTGTGATCTCGGCTCCGGAGATCGTTTTGGTGACATACCCCCGTGCTCCGGCGCGGATGACCGCAACCACGTCCTCGGCGGCGTCGGAGACGCTCAGCGCCAGGAATTTGGTGGTGCCCAGGAGTGCTGCAGAGCCGGCGATGACTTCGCGCCCGCCGCCGCCGAGGCCGCCGGGCAGGTGCACGTCCAGCAGGACCACCTCGGGACGTTCGCGGGCGATCACGGCGATGGCCTGCTCCACGGTGGCTGCTTCGCCAACCACGTGGATGCCCGCGTCCAGGTCTGCCTTAAGGCCGGAGCGGAAAATCGCGTGGTCATCCACGATCACCACCCGAACAGGCTGGGCTGGACGGACAGGTCCTGTCCCCTGCAGGTTGTTCATGTTTTCCCTTCCGCATTGTCCGTTGGGAGGGCCGGCAGGCCCAGCCGTACTTCAGTGCCATCGGCGGTGCTGGTAATGGACGCTGTCCCGCCATGGCGCTTCATGCGTCCGATGATCGATTCCCGGACGCCAAGCCTGTCCTCGGGCACATCATTGAGTTCGAAGCCCGGCCCGCGGTCCTTGACGAAGACCTCCGCACGGCCGTTGGAGACTTCCAAATACACGGAGACGGACCCGCCGCCGTGCCTGGAGGCGTTCAGCATCGCCTCACGGCTTGCCTGCAACAGAGCCTCGTGAGCTTCGGTCATGGCGGTGTCGCCCACGCTCACCACTTCCACGGCGTTGCCCAGCAGGTCCTCCACCTCCGCGGCCGTCGCCTTGATCCGGTCCGAGAGCTGGCCGGCGTCCTTCCCCGGGTCCTGGAACAGCCAGTTCCGGAGCTCACGCTCCTGGGCCCGTGCCAGCCGGACGACGTCGTGCTCGTTGCCTGCGCGGCGCTGGATCAGGGCAAGGGTCTGCAACACGGAATCGTGAAGATGGGCCGCGATCTCCGCCCGTTCGGTCTCCCGGATCCTGCCGGCCCGCTCGGATTCAAGGTCACGCCAAAACTTCAGGGCCCACGGGAGCAGCACCAGGATCACTCCTCCGAGAACCGCAACCGACGCCAGCAGGGCAAGCCACGTCTGTTCCCAGGAACCCGAGCCGGACACCATCACCAGCACACCCGCCACCACCAGGGCCAAGCCTGCCGCGAGGCGAGCCCAGCCGCCCGCCTGGTCTGCCTTGGTCTTATCCAGCAGTCCGGCGCGGCGGGTTTCATCCAGCTGCATCCAGGCAATGGAGGCACCGCCCAGTACGGCGGCCGCCGGGATCAGGGTACCCAGCGGCACGTCGACGCCCAGGAGCTGGGCGATCAGGATTCCCGCCACCAGGAGGAGGCCGGCGCCCAGCAGGATTTCCTTGCCGTACCGCATGCTGCGGACCCGGAACCATGGCGGCCGGACAGCAGCCTCGTAGCCGGCCGACGCTTGACCATAACCGGTTGCGGCAGCAGCGTAACCTTCGGCTCCTGGGCCGTTTTCCCCGGTGGGCATCGTCGGAAGTGCCGCAGGGGGCACCGGACCGGCGCCATAGGCGGTGCTGCCGTAAGCGGCGGCGGACGTTCCGGCGTCGGGCGTTCCCCACGGCGGCGTGCCGGCAGTCCCCGCAGGGTTCGATGCCCCCGCGGGCGGGGCAGGGCCGAATGCCGGATCAAGGCTGACGGCAGGGGCAATGGGCGACGCCGGGCGCCTGGCGTTGCGCCGGGCGGCTTCGTCGGCGGTGGGAACCATGATCCACAGCCACGCATAGAAGGCCAGGCCGGCACCGCCGGCGAGCGTTGCGAGCGCCATACCAATCCGGACATTCTTCACCGGCCAGCCCAGATGCGCCGCGAGCCCGGAGCACACGCCCGCAATGACGCGGTCGCTGCTGCGGACCAGCGGTGGGCGGGCAAAGGCTGTGCTCATGTGTCAATCCAAACACGGATCAGGGTTCCCCGGACCCGATTCCGGCGTGAACCGGGGGTATCTCAGGGACGGCTCAGGGTGTTCCCCAGTAGAGCGGGACCGCGCGGGGCGGCAGGATCGAAGTATGAACTCGCACACCCCCACCCCAGATGACGAACACCCCACCGAACCGCTCCCGCCCCGTGGGACCGAGCAGCCCACCGAACCGCTGACTGCCCGCCCGGCATCATCGGAGGACGCTCCCCCGTCCCAGCCGCAGAATGCTGCGGAGCAGCCCGCTTCCGGCGAGCCATCCCTGCAGAACACGCCATCCTCACAGGACGAGCCCACCGGACAGAACGAGCCGTCCGGGCAGACGCCCCTCGGGCAGAACGCCGGACCGTACCCGGGACCCTACGCGGGCCCCTACACAGGTCCGCCGTCCGGCCAGTACGGCGCCGCGAAAGCACCCGGCCAGTCCACTGACTTCTTCACCTGGATCCGGAGCCACGGCATCCAGCGCGGACGCGACCGCTGGATTGGCGGCGTCTCCAGCGGAGTCGCCCAGCGGATGGGCATCGATCCGCTGATTGTCCGCGGCATCTTCATTGTCCTCACCCTCTTCGCCGGAATCGGCGTGCTTCTCTACGGCCTGGCCTGGGCGTTCCTGCCCGAGCCGGACGGCCGCATCCACGTCCAGGAAGCCGGCGCGGGCCGGTGGTCCACGGGCATGACGGGTGCCCTGATCACCACCGTGGTGGGCCTCACCGGGCTCGGCGGCGGTTTCTGGGGCTGGAGCCGCAACGGCTTCGGCGGATTCCTCTGGACCGTCTTCTGGGTGGGCGCCGCCATCTACCTCATCTACTACCTGGCCCAACGCAGCAAGGCCCGGAATGGAGCTCCCATGAACGCCACCCCGCAGCCGGCCGGCGCCGGCGGCAACGCCGCCTTCGCGGCCGCCTACCCCGCATCCCCCTACACTTCGCCGTACTCAGCGACCTACACCGGCACCGACACCGACACCGGCTCCGGTTCTGGCTCTGCAGGGACCCCTCCCTACACGCCGACCCCGCCCGCGGGTCCCACCCCGCCCTACGGCGGCGGCGGCTTCCCGGGCGGCGGCAACTACGGTGGCGGCAACTACGGTGGAACCAACTACGGCGGCGGCTACCAGCCGCCACAGGGCCCGCCGCGCCCGCCCAAGGTCCGCCCCGCCGGTCCCGGGGCACCCGCAGTGGCAATCACGGCCGGAACGGCCCTGCTTGTGGGCGGCGGCCTCAAGGCCCTGGACGCCGGAAACGTGATCAACCTCGGCGACTCAGCAAACGCCATCGTCTGGGCCAGCGCAGCAGCAGTGCTGGGCCTCGGCATCCTCCTCTCCGGCCTGCGCGGCAGGACCTCGGGAATCCTGGGCTTCTTCGCCGTGGTGGCCCTCATTATCGGCGGAATCTTCAACGTAGTGGGCGACGGCGACAGGGTCCGCTTCACGCAAGTGGACTGGACGCCGGCCGGCATTGAACAGGCCCGGGACGGCTTCGACGTTACGGCCGGCCGCGGGACCGTAGACCTCACGGAACTCGGGGTGGCCGCCCCGCTGACGTCCGACGTCGTCATTCCCCTGGACATCACGGCCAGCAACGTCAAGGTGGTCATCCCGGACAACGTCCCCGTGGACATCAAGGCCGACATGACCATGGGCAACATCCACGAAGGCGCCAACCACCGCAGCGGCATCTCCACCCGGGAAAGCAGCTACAACACCGAACTGCCGGGCGCCCGCCTGGTGGTCGAGATAGACGGCACCTTCAGCAACGTCACCATCCAGGAAGGGAACTGACATGAGCAACGTTGATCCGGCACCGGATTCAGACACCAAAGAAACGCCGACGGCGGGATCCTCCGTGTGGACAGAATCCACCGGCCCGGCACCCACCCGGGTGGGAACCGTGGTCTGGGGCCTCGTGGTCCTGGCCCTCGCCGCCCTGATCATCATCGCCCAGCTTGGCATCGTGACCCTGAACGGCACCTATGTGCTGATCGGCCTGATGATCGGAGCCGGGGCAGCCCTGGTGGTAGGCGGGCTCCTGTCGGCACGGAAACGTGACAACGGGCCCTCAACAGGGAAGTCTTGAGCCATGGACAAGTTTTTCAGCATCGTCAGGGGCTTCGGCCTGCAACGGGGACCGCAGCGCTGGCTGGGCGGTGTGTGCGGAGGGATCGCTGCCAAGCTCAATGTGGATGTGGCGTTCGTCCGGATCGCTTTCCTGATCTTCTGCCTTCTGCCCGGGCCGGCAGTGGTGTTCTACATCGCGGCATGGCTGATCCTTCCGGACCAGCGGAACGTCATCCCGCTGCAGTCATTTTTGGATAAGCGGTCCATTAACGGATCCTGACACCCGGCGCCTTGGGGCCCCTGCTCATAGAGCAGGGGCCCTTTTGCTTGGCCCTGGGGCTGCCCACACCCCCTGCCGTCCACCAACCGGTGGACTCCAGGTTCAACCGGCCGGACCTGTTGGTTGCAGGCATGGCGGTGACACGCTTGAAGCATGAACCCTTCAGCCAGGCCCGGACCCGGACCCACAGACGCGGCCATCACGGTCCGCGGCCTCAGCAAGACGTACCAACTGCCCAAAGGCCAGACGCTCACGGCGGTGGACCAGCTCGAACTGAGCATCAGGGCAGGTGAAACCTACGCACTGCTGGGACCCAACGGGGCCGGGAAATCCACCACCATCGAAATCCTCGAAGGGCACCGGAAACCGGACAGCGGTGATGTCCGGGTCCTTGGCACCACCCCATGGAAGGCAGCTCCGTCCTTCCGCGCAAGGATCGGGATCGTCCTGCAGGAGGCCACCGATTCAGGCGAACTCAGGGTATCTGAGGCCCTGAAGTCCCTTGCCTCCTGCTTTCCAAAGCCACACGGCGTCGACGAGGTGATCGAGGCGGTCGGACTCGGCGGCAAGGCTGGCGTCCGGATCTCCACCCTCTCCGGAGGCCAGCGACGGCGGCTTGACGTTGCGCTGGGGATCATCGGGCGCCCCGAAGTCCTGTTCCTGGACGAACCCACCACGGGCTTTGACCCGGAAGCCAGGCGCCAGTTCTGGGAGCTCATCCGGCAACTGAGCAGCGGTGGCACCACCATCGTGCTCACCACGCACTACCTGGATGAGGCCGAACAGCTCGCGGACAGGATCGGTGTGATCAACCACGGGCGCCTGATTGCAGAAGGAAGGCCCCGGGAAATCGGAGGGCCGGGCCTCCGGGTTCCCCGGGTCAGATGGCGGGACGCCACCGGTCCGCGCGAAGTGGTGACGGAGCATCCGGCAGCCCTGGTCCATTCACTGTCCGACGGCGGCGCTACCGAGCCGGCGGAGCTCGCCGTCGTCCGTCCAAGCCTGGAGGACATCTACCTCCAGCTGATCGGTTCCGCCAACACCGCTGCTTTGAAGGCCGAACCGGCCGTAGCCGGTTCCGGTGCGGCAGCATCATCAACATCAGGAGTCCTCTCATGAGCATCACCCTCCCCGCACCCAATCAACCGGCCGCTGGATCCGCCTGGAAGCCATCCGCCCTCCGGCTCGGGCTGGGCAGGGTGCTCCTTGAGGTCAAACTCTTTAACCGGGATGTGCTCTCGTTGGTCCTTGTCCTGTTCTTTCCCATCCTGATGATGTCCCTGTTCGGAACCGTCTTTGGCGACGAGCCCAACTTCGGGACGGATCCCAACGGCAACGGCGGCATCACCCCGGCTCACTACTACCTCCCCGGCATGCTGGCTTTGAGCACCATTCTCAGTGGATTCCAGAACCTCAGCAGCTATGTGGCCACGGAACGGTTCAACGGCACAGTCAAACGCCTGGCCGGGACCCCCCTGCCCGCGGCGTCATACTTCATCGGCAAAACGGGCCAGACGCTTTACCTGATCGTGGCCCAGACGGTCCTGCTGCTCCTCGCCGCGAAGTTCCTCTTTGATGTGCCGCTTCCGACGGAGGCGGGGCAATGGCTCCTCATCTCTGTGCTGATGATCCTGTCCACTGCCGCCTGGGCAACTGTGGCCATTGCCTTTACCGCCCTGCCCAAGTCGGCGCAAAGCGCTTCCACGCTGGCGGTGCTGCCGGTGCTCCTCCTGTCCTTTACGTCCGGCGTCTACTTCCCCTTTTCCCAGCTCCCGGCCTGGTTGCAGTCCGTGGCCAACCTGTTTCCCCTCCGCTGGACGGCCAGCGCGCTGAGGTCTGTTTTCCTCCCGGCCGGATTTGAAGCCGTGGAGCCGGGCGGGAGTTATGACCTGCCGCTGACGTTCCTGGTGCTCGCCGTCTGGGCCGTCGCCGGCGCCATACTGGCGAAGCTGGTCTTCACGTGGCCGCCGCAGAAGTAGCCCGTCCGGAAACAGCCGCGGCAGTTGTAGCCGCCCCTGCCGCAGCCCTCCGGTTCTTGGACCTCACGCAGGACGTGGATAGGGTGCAGGAATGAGCAATATCGGCGGGCGGACGGAGCGGCTGCTTCCGGCCCGTTCCGTCTGGACCACCTCGATGGTCTGGTGGCACACAGGTTTCTACGTGGCGCTGGCCAGTGTGTCCTACTTCGCCCTCTTCAGCCAGGAGCCGGACCCCAATACACCCCTGGCGGTCGCCGCGCTGCTGCTGCTGGCGGCCGCCTACCCTTTCCTCACACGCACCCAGGACCTCAGGACAGCAAAGCCGACGCTGTATGTAGTGCTGTTGGTGGCGGTGGTGGTGTTCCTGTCCTTCGTCTATGACGGAGCCGGCGTCCTGCTATTTGTCGCCTTCCCGCAGGTGTGGATGTTCACCGCCTCCCAGCGCCAGGGCGTGGTGGCCACAGCGTTGCTCTGCGTGGGCGTGGCCGCAGGGCAGATCAGCCGCTGGGGATTGGAGGGCACGGAGGTTTACGGCATTTCTGCGCAGCTCGTGACCTCCTTTGTGGCCAGCTGCATGATCGGGCTGTGGATCTCCAAGGTCATCGAACAAAGTGAGCAGCGGGCAGAGCTGCTGGCAGAGCTGGAGGCGACCCGCAAGGAACTCAATGAAGCGGAGCAGGCACGGGGAGCCCTCGCAGAGCGTGAACGGATGGCCAGGGAAATCCATGACACCCTGGCCCAGGGGTTCACGTCCATTGCCATGCTCTCCGAAGCGGCGCAGGCACAACTGAGGACCCTGCCAGCCATGGGAGCGCCGGATGACAGGGACCTGGGATTGATGCACAGCCTCACCGCGATCTCCCAGACGGCCCGGGACAATCTTGCTGAAGCCCGTTCGCTGGTTGCCTCCGGCGTGCCGTCCGATGTTCAGGGCGGCGACCTTATCGCGGCCCTCAGGCGGCTGCCCGACAGCATGCACCTGGACGGAATCCGGCTGACAGTGGAGGTGCCGGACACCGTCCAGCCGCTTTCGTCGACCCAGCAGGTGGCACTGCTCCGGACTGCCCAGGAAGCCCTGAACAATGTCCGGAAGCACTCGGGCGCAACGGCCGCCAGGGTCCTGGTGGATGTCAGGAGCAGCGCTTCCCAACAGCGGCTCCGGCTGACAGTCACCGACAACGGATGCGGCTTCGACCCCTCCGCCGTGCACAGCGGCTTTGGCCTGAAATCCATGGCGGCCCGGCTCCAGGAGATCCACGGCGAGCTGAAGGTCACGTCCACCGGCGCCGGAACCACCCTGACCGCCGTCGTTCCCGTTGCACCCGTCAGAACTACTGCCCACGCCACAACCACAGAAACGGGAAATGCCCCATGATCGGCCCAACCCAGGTCAGGGTCATTCTTGCCGATGACCACCCTGTAGTCCGGGGCGGCCTCGCTGCGCTGCTGGGCACCGCCGCGGGGATCGACGTGGTGGCCGATGCTGGAAACGGCCAGGAGGCGGTGGCAGCCGTTGAACTGCACAGGCCCGACGTGGTGCTGATGGACCTGCGTATGCCCGTGCTCGACGGTGCCGGGGCAACAGCGCAGATCCGTGACCGCTTCCCGGCCACCAAAGTGCTGGTGCTGACCACCTACGACGGCGACGCGGACATCGTCAGGGCGGTGGAGTCCGGTGCAGTCGGATATTTGCTCAAGGATTCTCCCGGCGACACCATCATCGATGCTGTTTTCGCCGCCGCCCGGGGTGAGACCGTCCTTGCGCCACCGGTAGCGGCGCGGCTCGTCTCACGCCTGCGCGCTCCGGAAAGGCCCCAGCTCACTGCCCGTGAGGTGGAAGTGCTGCGCTGGGTGTCCCGCGGCTTAAGCAATCCGGAGGTCGCGGCCCGGCTGCACATCGCCGAAGCCACCGTCAAAACCCACCTTCTGCGGGTATTCAACAAGCTGGATGTGGATGACAGGACCAGGGCTGTGGTCATCGCAATGGAACGGGGCCTTTTGTAACCGGTTTGTGTCGTAACCCACACTCAGCACTACAATCTAGGTTGAGCTCAGCGTGGCGCTCTGCCTGTATACCTCAACACCAGGATTTGAGCCGAGACATGAAAATTGGAATTCTCACCAGCGGTGGCGACTGCCCCGGACTGAATGCAGTCATCCGCGGAGCGGTCCTCAAAGGCATCGCAATCCACGGCCACGAATTTGTGGGGTTCCTAGACGGCTGGCGCGGCGTCGTCGAAGGCGACATCATCGACATCCCCCGAACCATGGTCCGGGGCATCGCCAAGCAGGGCGGCACCATCCTGGGCACCTCCCGGACCAACCCATTCGAGAACGGCGGCGGCCCCGAGGTCATCAAGGCCCACATGGAGCGGCTGGGAATCGACGCCATCATCGCCATCGGCGGCGAGGGCACGCTCGCTGCAGCCAAGCGCCTCACCGACGCCGGCCTGAAGATCGTGGGCGTTCCGAAAACCGTTGACAACGACCTGGACGCCACGGACTACACCTTCGGTTTTGACACCGCAGTCCAGATCGCCACCGAGGCGATCGACCGGCTGCGCACCACCGGGGAATCCCACCACCGGTGCATGATCGCGGAGGTTATGGGCAGGCACGTGGGCTGGATCGCCCTGCACGCCGGCATGGCCGCCGGAGCGCACGCAATCCTCATTCCTGAGCAGAAGGTCAGCATCGAGCAGATCACCGAATGGGTGCAGGAGGCCCACGACCGTGGCCGTGCGCCGCTGGTGGTGGTTGCGGAAGGCTTTGTCCCGGACCACATGGAATCCCCTCATTCCGAACGCGGCCTGGACACCTTCGGCAGGCCCAGGCTTGGCGGCATCGCCGACCAGCTTGCTCCCGAGCTTGAAGCCCGCACCGGCATCGAAACCCGTGCCACCATCCTGGGACACATTCAGCGTGGCGGCGTGCCGTCGGCCTTCGACCGGGTCCTGGCGACCCGTCTTGGCATGGCCGCCATCGACTCCGTGGTGGAGGGTTACTGGGGCACCATGGTTGCGCTCAAGGGCACTGACATCGAACATGTGGGCTTCCAGGAGGCCCTGGGCAAGCTGAAAACCGTGCCGCAGCGGCGTTACGACGAAGCGGCCGTCCTGTTCGGCTGATCCGAACCACAGCGCCGCTCCGAACCACAGGGCTCCTTCGTCATAGGCTGGGGACATGACTCTTGACCCGGGAACCGCCGCCATCATCCAGCTCGCATGGGCAAGGCGGCTGGGGCTGGCTGATGACGCTTTTGCTGAATCGCTCAGGTCAGGTGAACGCATCGTCCGGGTCGATGATGCGGCGCGGACAGTTGAGTTCGTGCGGCTGTTCGGAAGTTCCGCCCTGGTGGGTCCCGAGTGGATCGTCGACGCCGCGGCCGGGATTCCGGACGAGGAAATGGCCCATCACGTCACGCTTTTGACCCTGACACGCACGCACGGCGGACACGGACTGGGGTCCGCTGCGCTGTTCTTTGCCGACGATCTGCCGCTGCGGCAACCCTCCGAGGAGCTGACGGTCTCCCATGGGAATCCGGAGGCGATCGAACTGGAGGGGCTCTGCCCGCCCGACGACGTCAATGAGGTGGGCCTGTCAGACCTGGAAAACCGCTACACCATTATCCGTGAGGTGGAAGGCCGAAGGGTTCCCATAGCCTGCGGAGCCTACACGGAATGGGAAGGGCTGCTCGCCCAAATGGGTGTCCTGGTGGATCCGGAATGGCGGCGGCAGGGAATGGGATCCCTGGCAGCGTCCATCGCCGCCCATGAGGCGCTGGCTGCCGGCCTCACGGTGCAGTGGCGGGCGGAAGTCAGCAATACCGGTTCACTGGCCCTGGCGCGGAAGCTCGGGCTGTCCACGGGCGGGATCCAGACGAGCGTGCACCTGGGCTGAGTGGCAAGCCTCCGGGCCTATTGACCGAACAGGTCCAGGATCTCCGTGCGCGCGAACATCTGGGCGGCTGCGCGGGCTGACGGGGAACCCGCATCAGGATCAGCGCCGGCATGCAGCAGCACCTTGGCCACCTCCGCGTACCCCTTGAAGGCGGCCCCGGCCAACGGCGTCTGCCCGCGGTCGTTGGCAGTGTTGGCCTCTCCCCCATGCTGGAGCAGAAGCTGCACCGTTTCGGCGTGGCCATGGTACGCAGCCAGCATCAGCAGGGAATCTCCTGCGGCGTTGGTCATGGTGGCAGGCGCCCCGGCGTCCAGGTAACTGCCCAGGAGTGCGGAATCGCCGTCCCTGGCCGCCTGGAACAGCGTATGGGCAAGAGCCACTGCCGCCTCATCCGGCTCCGCCGCGGCCCCGCCTGGGGCGGCAGGTCCGGCGCCGTAGCCGGCAGGGCCGGCGCCCTCATTGCCTGGCTGCGGCGACGCGCCGGAACGTGGTGGTCCGGAGGCGGCAGGTTCAGTCATCAGTGGGTCCCCCTGAGGAATCCGGTTGGGCGCCCCACCACCTGGCCGGCGTCTGGCGCAACGATCACTTCCTGGGCGGCGACGTATGGTTCCTCGCCGTCCATGACTGTCAGTATTTCATCCGGGCCCACGGAACGCTTGATTACGGCCAGGGCAACCGGTCCCATCTCGTAATGCTGGGCAACGGACGTCACGACGCCAACTTTGCGCTCCCCCAGCAGCACCTGGCTGCCCGGAGCCGGCATGGTGTGCTGGGACCCGTCCAGTTGAAGGAACACCAGCCGCCGCGGCGGATGGCCCAGGTTGTGCACGCGGGCAACAGTCTCCTGGCCCTTGTAGCAGCCCTTGCTCAGGTGCACAGCCGTCCGCAGGAGATCGAGCTCGTGCGGAATGGTCTTGTCATCGGTTTCAGCGCCCAGCCGCGGCCGCCAGGCAGCGATGCGGAGGGCCTCAGCAGCGTGGATCCCGGCCAGCGGGCGGTCGCCAACGGTTTCAGCAAGCTCGGCAGCAGGGACCAGATACTCGATCCACGGCCGGTCCAGTCCAGGGTGGTCGGCCTCCGCCACCACAGAATACGAATACCCTCCGGCGCCAACGTGGGGCCAGGGATCCCGCCATGACAGCAGGCCCGCCCATTCCTCCACGGGTTTGGTGGAGCCAAGAGCGGCCCACTCCTCCGAGACATCCTGGATTTCAACCCGCAGCATGAACTTCATCCTGTTCAGCCACTCAGCCAGCGGCGCCGCTTCGGCAGCCTCCACAATCAGCCAGGTGGTCCCGCCGTCGTCTACAACGCGCGCGTCAAATTCAATCCGGCCTTGGACCGTCAGCAGGAGCAGTTCGCTCGATTCGCCCGGCTGCAGGGCCGTGAGCTGTTGTGAGGACAACGTGTTCAGCCAGCTCAGCCGGTCCGGCCCGGTGACGGTGACTACACCGCGGTGGGAAAGATCGACGACGGCCGTACCTGCCGCGAGGGCGCGCTGCTCCCGGAGCGGCTCACCGTAATGCGCGGCGACGCCGGCGTCCGGACCGGCGGCTTCAACCGCGCCAGGGCGCGACAACAGGGGGCTTTGAGTAGTCATATGTAGTAGAAGTCCTTGATGGTCAGCGGTATTCCGGTTTTCGACGTCGAATCCAGGGGCATCCGCCAGACGGATGCAAGCGCCACTGCCACCTGCACGCTCGGGAAGCCCTTTGCGGCTCAGGAAACCCTTTTAAGGAAAGCGGAAGCATGTGCCTCCAGCCCCTTGCCCGGCTCTGTGGTTCCGCCGGTGGCGACGTCCCACCGCCAGAGCAGGTTGCCGTCCACCAGGCCAAAGATCCGTGTGGCCGCGCTGTAGTCCTTGGAGTGGCTGCCCCGCATCACCATGTCGGTGGTGAGCTGTATCTGCGGGCCCTTGATCTGGCCGTAGTACAGCTCGGAGATTCCCCCCGGGTGCGAGATGGACACCGAGATGTCGAACCCGCCGTCCTTGTTACGCAGGGCCTCGACTTCGTCGGCGCTTTTCAGGGCTGGGACAATATCGGCAGGGACCAGGCCGGGGCCGCCATCGGCATCCAGCTGTTTGCGCTCCAGCGCCCAAAAGCCGGTTTCCACGGTGAGGGGCCGCAGGCGGGTGCCGTCGTCGTCGGTCAGCCAGCTTTCGGCACGGTACTGCAGGTACGGCAGCCCGTTATGCGTGAAGGATACGTGCTGGAGGAAGTGCTCGGAGTCCTCGTCGCCCGTGCCAAGCCGGCCGCGGCCTTCCCACTCTCCAATGAGCCAGGAAAGCGGAACAAGTTCCGGGGTCAGATCAGTTGGTATCTCAATCGGCACAGCAATTACCTCTGGAAACGGCTAGCTTCGGAAAGGGTCTACTTCTGGCCTTTGAAGAGCCGGTAAACCACAAAGCCTGCGAACCAGGCCATGGCCAGGCTGGCGATACCGAGCAGGACAAGGAAGAAAATTTCGAATGCAAGTACGGACATGATGCCATCCTAACGCTTAGTAGATGAGTAGTTTGTCTATGAAGTAGGCCAGGGAACCAACCGCCGAAACCGGTGCAAGACCCATGCTAAGGGCCGCCGGAAAATTAAGCGGAGCCCCGCGAAGTGTGACGAGCCGCCGGAAACTGACCAGCACTGCCCCCACCACCACACCGAAGATGGCGGCCGGCAACACCGCGATGTCGGAGAAAATAAGGCCCGCCAACGGACCGGCCAGGCCCGCCAGCACGATCCCGAGGGGCGCCACAATACTGTCGGGCCAGCGGATCAGTCCGGCAAGCAACGCAACCGCCGCGCTGATGGCCGCCACCAGGAGCATTTCCCGCACCCCGTTGAAACGGGCACCGGCGATCCAGCCCGCGCCGAGGCAGGACAGGAGCACGCCGACACAACAGCCGAGGGTGGACTCCAGCCGCTGCGCCTGGCCCGTTCCACGGATCAGCTGCACCACGAACACGGCCATCATTCCCAGGGCGATGAAGGCGGGGGTCCAGTCCAGGAACCCCGGAGCCGGGGCGTAGCCGGCGGCAATGGCAGATCCCGCTCCAGGCAGTCCAATAACGGCCGCGAGGGTTTTCTTCGCCGGGATGCGCAGGAAGTGTGGCCAGCCGATGCCTACGGCAAGGGCAATAAGGGCTGCAACTGCTACCAATGCCTCACGGGAGCTGTACACACCGGCGATGACAGCAGCCAGTCCGGCCACGCCAACAACGCCGATAGTCCAGGATCCCAGGGAACGTACCGGGGCCTGCAGCTCCGCCGTCATAAAGAACCTGGCCCTGGCATGCCCGGCGTCGATTCTGCACTCAATTCGCTGTGTTCCCATTCTGGCCGTGGTCCGGGAGGCAGCTGGCGCCTCCGTGGCAGGACGGTGTGCCCCTGTGCTCAATCCTGCCCTATATGAACGGCATATGTCGCAAAACGAACCTCCAAATGGGCCTCATCCATCCCTGCCGGGTGGCCGTTGGGTATACTCAAAGCTCAGCTACGCTTCCTGCTACGGTGGCCAGCCGGATAGCTCCATCGTCGGCCCAGACCGCAGCAGTGAGACAGTATCGGCCGGTGAAAACCCGGTTCAGTCGCTCAAAGATGCGCGGACGGCCCTTGGAGGAATAATGTCGCACATCCTGTTACTGACGAACAGCACCGGCTCATCGGTGGACATCCTGCCTGCCCTGGAATTGCTGAACCACCGTGTCCACATCCTCGCCGCCGAGCCAACTGCCCTGCTCGAAACGGACCCTTGCGACATCGTGCTTTTGGACGCCCGCAAGGACCTCGTTGGCGCCCGCTCCCTGACGCAGCTGCTGAAGGCAACCGGCCTGAGCGCACCGCTGGTCCTCATCCTCACCGAAGGCGGAATGGCTGCCGTTTCGTCAGCCTGGGCCGTGGATGACATCGTGCTGGATTCCGCCGGGCCCGCCGAAGTGGAAGCCCGAATCCGGCTCTCCGTGGCCAGGGCAGTACCCGATAAAGAAGACGTCCCCACCGAAATCCGGGCTGCCGGCGTCGTGATCGATGAAGCAAGCTATACAGCGCGGGTCAACGGTGCGGCGCTGAACCTGACCTTTAAGGAGTTTGAACTCCTCAAGTACCTGGCGCAGCATCCCGGGCGTGTCTTCACCCGCCAGCAGCTGCTGACCGAAGTCTGGGGCTATGACTACTACGGCGGCACACGTACCGTGGACGTCCACGTGCGGCGCCTGCGGGCGAAGCTTGGCGCGGACCACGAAAACCTGATCAGCACTGTCCGCAACGTGGGCTACCGCCTGACCCTGGTCCGCCAGCAGGAAGACGAACTGACCGAGGCCTGACACTGCCCCGGCCGTCAAATTCCCCATTGAACGCGAAAATGCCCCGGACCAGTGGTCCGGGGCATATTTCGTGTGGTGGAGGACATACGGGTCGAACGTATCGAGGCCACCCCAGTGGTGGATCCCCCTCGCATCCGGGCAATGGTGCTGCCGCGGGATGAGATAACGACTATACGTGCCGGTCCGCGGCCATCAAAATCGGCACACAGGGTGCCGGGACGTATAGCCTAGCTTCATGAGTCCTGCGCACCCCGAGAAATGGCCTGTCCTTGTTGTCAAGGGCGGGCTCGATGACCAACTGCTCAAGGATTGCAGGGCCCTTCTCGCTGCGGCGGAGGAATCGGACGGGAACCCCTCCCTGTCCGAGCAGACGGTGGTGACGCTGAGGGCCGGGGACCTGGCCGAACACGGTCTCCTGACGCTGGCCCTCTACGCCCCGGACGAGGATGACGATCCCGCGTCCGGCCAGGACCTCGCCGGCGTCGCAGTGGTGGTGGAGGAAGCTGACGGCAGCGGAGTGCTGGAAATCGCCGTCCATCCGACTTACCGCAACCAGGGGGTGGCTGACCGCCTTGTGGGCGCCCTGGAGTCAAACCGCGGGTTCGACGGACTGAAGGCGTGGTCCCACGGCAACCATGAGGCAGCAGCGGACCTTGCGGCCAAGTACGGATACGGCCCCGTCCGCGAACTGTGGAAGATGAGGCTGGCCACCGGGACGGCAGAGCTTCCCGACGCCGGCCTTCCGGACGGCGTGACGCTGCGCGCCTTTGTCCCTGGCCGGGACGAAGAGCTGTGGCTGGCCGCCAACCGCGCCGCCTTTGCCGACCACCCTGAGCAAGGCGCGATGACCCGGGCGGACCTTGAGGCCCGGATGGCCGAAGACTGGTTTGATCCCGCCGGCTTCCTGCTGGCTGTTAACAGCGACGGCGGGCTGCTGGGATTCCTGTGGACAAAGGTCCATCCGCGGCGCGGTGGCCACCCCGCGATCGGTGAGGTATACGCCGTCGGGGTTACACCGGCCGCGCGCGGTATGGGGCTGGGAAAGGCCCTCACCGTGGCCGGCATCAGGTATCTGCAGCAGCTGGGGCTTTCCGCCGTCATGCTGTACACCGATGCCGACAATGCCCCGGCCGTTTCCCTGTACCGGGGCCTGGGGTTCACGCGCTGGGACATGGACGTGATGTACGGGCCGGTTGCAGCGGGTTAATCCGACCGGCGGACGCACGGGTTGCGGGCCGAAAGCCCAAGGACTCGTGGGCGCTGAATGATTGTAAGGTTGAAACAGAACCGCGCCGGCCGTGTGCGCCAGCAATTAGCGCCAGCAACAGCGCACGTATAAGGAGAGACCATGAAACCGGAACCCGCCGGAACAGTCACGTCCGAAGGTGCTGCAGTGCCAGTCCGCGCACGGTTCGGCTCGTCGGAGGTGCCAGCCTCCCGTGCGACACAGGACCGGATCGACATTCCTGAGTTCGCGCCCAATCTTGAGCCCGAAGGGGACATCCGTCCGGACCGGTTCCTGGACCGCGAACTGAGCTGGCTGGCATTCAACTCCCGCGTCCTGGAACTCGCTGAGGACCCCACCCTCCACCTGCTGGAGCGGGTCAGCTTCCTGTCCATCTTCGCGTCCAACCTGGACGAATTCTTTATGGTCCGCGTTGCCGGCCTGAAGCGCCGCATTGCCACCGGGCTGGCCGTGCCCTCCCCCGCCGGCCTTAGCCCCGTTGAAGTCCTGGAAAAAATTGGTGACGAAGCGCACCGGCTCCAGCAGCGCCACGCCCAGGTCTTCTCCGAACAGATTCGCCCGGCTTTGGCGTACGAACACATCCACCTGATGCATTGGGATGAACTCGACGACGCTGCCAAGCAGCAGCTCAGCGCCATGTTCGCCGAAAAGGTCTTCCCCATCCTGACGCCCCTGGCCGTGGACCCAGCACACCCGTTCCCGTACATCTCCGGCCTGTCCCTGAACCTTGCCGTGGTGGTCCGGAATCCGGTAAGCGACAAGGAACTCTTCGCCCGCCTCAAGGTGCCCGACCAGCTGCCCCGCCTCATTTCCATTGATGGGCCCAGGGCCGGTGCCGTGGCAGGGCGGGTTGCCCGCTTTATCGCGCTCGAAGAAGTCATCGCCGTCCACCTGGACAAGCTTTTCGCCGGGATGGAAGTCCTTGAGCACCACATCTTCCGCGTTACCCGCAACGAGGACGTGGAAGTGGAAGAGGACGACGCCGAGAACCTGCTGCAGGCCCTCGAAAAGGAACTGCTGCGACGGCGGTTCGGCCCTCCCGTCCGGCTGGAGGTCACCCACGACATCAACCCCAACATCCGTGCGCTGCTGATCCGCGAACTGGGCGTTGAGGAGTCCGAGGTCTATTCAGTCCCGGCACCGCTGGACCTCCGCGGATTGTCCGTTATCGCGGGGATCGACCGTGCGGATCTCCACTATCCCAAGCATGTTCCGCACACCTCCCGGTATCTCAACGAATCCGAGACGTCCAAGGCCGCCAACGTCTTCGCCGCCATGCGCCGCCGCGACATCCTGCTCCACCACCCGTACGACTCCTTCTCGACGTCGGTGCAGGCATTCCTGGAACAGGCCGCCGCTGACCCCAAGGTCCAGGCCATCAAGCAGACCCTGTACCGCACCTCGGGTGACTCCCCCATCGTGGATGCCCTGATCGATGCAGCCGAGGCCGGCAAGCAGGTCCTGGCCCTGGTGGAGATCAAGGCCCGCTTTGACGAGCAGGCCAACATTTCCTGGGCCCGCAAACTGGAACAGGCCGGCGTTCACGTGGTCTACGGCATCGTGGGCCTGAAGACGCACTGCAAGCTGTCCCTGGTGGTCCGGCAGGAAGTGGACGGGCTGCGTCGCTACTGCCACATCGGTACCGGCAACTACCATCCACGGACGGCGCGCTACTACGAGGACCTGGGCCTGCTCACCGCCAACGAGCAGGTGGGCGAAGACCTTTCCAAGCTCTTCAACCAGCTCTCCGGCTATGCGCCCAAATCAACGTTCAAGCGCCTCCTTGTGGCACCCAGGTCCGTCCGGTCCGGGCTGATCGACAGGATCGAAACCGAGATCCGCAACGCCCGGGCAGGACTTTCGGCCAGGGTGCAGATCAAGGTGAACTCGATTGTGGACGAGGCCATCATCGACTCGCTTTACCGGGCATCGCAGTCAGGCGTCAAGGTGGACGTCATCGTCCGCGGTATCTGTTCACTGCGCCCCGGCGTCCCCGGCCTCAGCGAAAACATCACTGTCCGCTCCGTGCTGGGCCGCTTCCTTGAACACTCCCGGGTGTTCGCGTTCGCCAACGGCGGCGATCCCGTGGTGTACATCGGCTCGGCTGACATGATGCACCGCAACCTGGACCGCCGGGTGGAGGCCCTGGTCCAGCTGGCCAGCCCGGATGACATCACGTACGTCCTTGACCTGCTGCGCCGCTATATGGATCCGGAAACGGCCAGCTGGCACCTGGACAACCAGGGTGACTGGACGCGATACCATATCGCCGACGACGGCACGCGCCTTGACGACGTCCAGTCGTGGCTGCTCGCATCGAGGCCGCGCCAGCGCAGCCTGAGCCGGCGCTAGGGCTGGTCCATTGTCGAGCGACGCACTCGTAGCTGATCAGACAGACCATCCAGGCGAACCGGTAGCGGTCACAGCCGCCGGAGCCCTGCCGTGGCGCATCAACAAGGACCAGCTGGAGGTACTGCTGATCCACCGGCCGCGCTACGACGACTGGTCCTGGCCCAAAGGCAAAATCGACGCCGGTGAAACCATTCCCGAGTGTGCCGTCCGCGAGATACAGGAAGAAATCGGCCTGACGGCACAGCTGGGCATCCCCCTTCCCCCCATCCACTACCACGTAGCCTCGGGGCTGAAGGTGGTTCATTACTGGGCAGTCCGCGTCAACGGGGCCCGGCTCCTGCCGGACGGCAAGGAGGTGGACAGTGTGATGTGGTGTTCCCCTGCGAAGGCGGCCACGCTGCTGTCGAACCCTTCCGACGTCGTCCCCCTGGAATTCATCCAGGCCGCCCATGATCGTGGGGAACTGAACACGTGGCCCTTGGTGGTGCTTCGCCATGCCAAGGCCAAGCCCCGTTCCTCCTGGACGAAAGCGGAGGGTGAGCGCCCCCTGGCCGCTACCGGGCTGAGGCAGGCCCAAGCCGTGGGGCGGCTCCTGCACACATGGAAGCCCCTGCGGGTGGTCACCAGTCCATGGCTGCGCTGCGTCGCCACCGTCATGCCTTATGCCAATGCCGCCGGAGCGAAGGTCAAGCTGGCGGAGGCCCTGACGGAACACAGGCACGCCCGCAATCCCAAGAAGACAGCCGCTGTCATCGAGGCACTGTTCGACAAACAGCGCGCGGTTGTTGTCTGCACGCATCGCCCGGCCCTCCCCACTGTGATGGATCAGTTGGCCAAGCACATGCCCCCGGCATTGAGCGCCCTGCTGCCGTCCTCCGAGCCGTACCTCTCGCCGGGGGAAGTGGTGGTCTGCCATGTGGCCCCCGGCAGCAAGAACCGGATTGTCGCGGTGGAACAGTTCAAACCGTTTGACGACTAGCACCTGAGCCCTGTTGACCCGCGGAACTTTGTATCAAATACTTAGTACATTGATACAAAGTTTTGGGGGATGACGTGCCTGACGCCAACGGTTTTGAACTCGCGTTCCAGAATCTGGCGCCCATGGTCCTGCTGTGGCCCTTCCTCCTGGCCGCGGGGCTTTACGTCCTCCTCCGCTGGGTGATCTCGGCACCGGACGGCGGAACATCCCGGGTCACGGTGGCCCAACATGCCCTCTGGGTGGGTGTCATCGGCTGGCTGGGCAGCTCCCTGCAGCCAGCGTCGAATGCCGGGATTCTGCCCGTGAACGCGGGTACGGCAGCACTGGCCTCCCCCGGGGCCATCCTCACC
The DNA here is from genome assembly GCF_026427775.1 of Arthrobacter sp. CDRTa11. Taxonomy (NCBI): domain Bacteria; kingdom Bacillati; phylum Actinomycetota; class Actinomycetes; order Micrococcales; family Micrococcaceae; genus Arthrobacter; species Arthrobacter sp. CDRTa11. Next base: position 3,854,727 of record NZ_CP044532.1, read on the forward strand.
GCTCTCGCCTGGCCCATCCTGGGATGCCTCGGGATCCATGCAATCGGACAGCTGAGCTATCCCGGGCCCCGGCGCCCCCGCAGGCGGGCCACCCTTGGCGTCCGGCGGGTCCGGGATTTCCTCCCGCACCCCCTTGCGTGGACTGTTGCCGCCATCTTCGTGGCAGCGGCTGTCCAGATCGCCTGGACGGCTACCCTTCCGGGATACGCTCCGGTACCCTACGCCACGTTGGACGTGCACCCACAGGACGGGATCCGGGCCGGCGGCGACGGGCGTATTCCGGGTGCTGAACTGGCTGGGTATCTCGGTGCCGGTCTGGTGGTGCTGACAATCGGTACGGGCCTTGTCCTGATGCTCATTGCCAAGCGACGGCAGCTGGAGGCCCTGGACGCAGACGAGAATGACGTTTTGCGGACCATCGCGATGAACAGGCTGCTCCGCACGGTGGCCACCATTGCCGCAGGGCTGGCCGCCATCGCCGGGAATTTCGCTGCACGGCCGGATCCTTCGGTCCCCGCGAACGGCTGGTTCAATCCCATGGGCCTGGTTTCGCTCGCAGTGCTGCTGGCCATGTGGTGGTGGGCCCCGCCCAAGCTCGTCAGTGCACACGTTGGCCACAAGGGTCCCGGCCACCCCATCCCGGCAGCCGGAACACAGCCCGCCACCAGGCTCTCGGTCTCGCTGGGCGCTGCCCTTGGGCTCGCCCCGGTAATACCTGCCCTTGCAGGCCTCTTCATTCCCGGAACGCCTCTCTGGGGACAACCGACTGTGTTCACAGCCCTGGCGGCGGCGGCAGTACTGGCCGTCATCGCCGCCGGGGAGCTTCTGATGCACCGCAACCACGGATCCCCCTCCGCGCCTAGGACGTGGCCCCGGCAGCCGGTGAGCCCGGCGCTTCTGACCACCGCCATCGTGACCCTCTTCGTTTTCGCCGCAGTGGCCGCAGTCACCGCCACCGGTGAGGCGATGCTGGCGGTTCAGCCAAGCTGGACCACCACGGCACTGGGCACGGCCGCCGTCGTGATCCTTTCGGCCCTGCCCCTTGCCGCCGCCCGGAAGCGGCGCGGCATCCCGGCGGTTGTTCCCGGCCTGGACGCGGCGCTCCGCGCGATCACGGTGCACCGGGTGGTCCGCACCCTGGCAGCCTGCTTCGCGGTCCAGGCCGGGGTGCTGCTCATCACGGCCAGCCGGGCGTGGCCACCTGTCCTTGGACTGCCGGAGGCTGCGTGGCCGGCCTTCTGGCAGCCCCCGGTTACCGTGGGTGCGCTGGCGGTGGCGGCCGGCGTGGCCATCGCGGTGATTCCGGTCAGGGGCTTCGCGCGCACTCCGGCCTCCCCGCGACAGCCCCAAGCAGATCCGACAAACCAAGCTGAAGCGCTGAAATGAACGCCGGAATCTCCATAGATTTAAGGTCTGCGACGCCGCCGTACGAGCAAATCCGTTCGCAGATCGCCTCTTTGATCGCCATCGGCTCCCTCAGCCCCGGCAGCCGCCTGCCCACCGTCCGCAGCCTCGCGGCCGATCTGGGCATCGCCGCCGGCACGGTGGCGCGGGCCTATAAGGAGCTGGAGGCGTCAGGCCTTATTGAATCCCGACGACGGTTGGGTACCGTGGTTGCGCACGGCACCCGGGGCGGGGCCGGCGGCGCGGAAGCCGTTCCCGAAACGGTGACTGCCGCCGTCGGACTCCTGATCAGCACAGCCCGCGATGCAGGGTTGAGCGATGAACTCCTGCTTGACCTGGTGCGTGGGAAACTCAGGAACGGCCAACCTTCCACGGAACCAGCGCCGGGGCAAAGTAGACTTTAGCCGTGAGCATCCCAACGCCTTATGAAGACCTCCTGCGAGATGTCATGGCCCATGGCACGCATAAATCCGACCGCACCGGAACCGGCACCACCAGCGTTTTTGGCCGGCAGATCCGGTTTGACCTGTCCAAAAGCTTCCCGCTGATCACCACCAAGCGTGTCCATTTCAAGTCCGTGGCGGTGGAACTTCTGTGGTTCCTGCGCGGCGAATCGAACGTGAAATGGATGCAGGACCAGGGCGTCACCATTTGGAATGAATGGGCGGATGCCGACGGCGAGCTGGGGCCGGTTTACGGGGTGCAGTGGCGGAGCTGGCCCACCCCGGACGGCGGCCACATCGACCAAATCGCCGAGCTGGTGGAGAACCTCAGGTCCAACCCGGACTCGCGCCGGCATATTGTGTCGGCCTGGAATGTCTCGGAGCTCAAGGACATGGCCCTGCCGCCGTGCCACGCGTTCTTCCAGTTCTACGTCGCCAACGGCAAGCTCTCCTGCCAGCTCTACCAGCGCTCCGCGGACATGTTCCTGGGCGTGCCGTTCAACATCGCCTCGTACGCCCTGCTCACGTGCATGATCGCCCAGCAGGTGGGGCTGGAGCCGGGTGAGTTTGTCTGGACCGGCGGCGATGTGCACATCTACGAGAACCACATGGACCAGGTCCTCAAGCAGCTGGACCGGGAGCCGTACGAGTACCCGCAGCTGGTGATCACCCGCAAGCCGGCTTCCATCTTCGATTACACCCTCGAGGACTTCGACGTGGTGGGCTACCAGCACCACCCCACTATTAAGGCTCCGATCGCCGTATGAGCACCGAAAACTCCGCAGACCCCCAGGACTTCACCCAGGAAATCGCTGACTCCGTCACCGGCGTGGGCCTGGTATGGGCGCAAACTGCCGACGGCGTCATTGGCAAGGGCGGCGACATGCCGTGGCACCTGCCCGAAGACCTCAAACACTTCAACCGGCTGACCATGGGCCATCCGGTGATCATGGGGCGCAAGACCTGGCTGTCCTTTCCGGACAAGTACCGTCCCCTGCCCGGCCGGACCAACATCGTCATCACCCGGCAGAAAAGCTGGGCGGAAACGCCCGAGGCGGAGGGCGCCGCCGTGGTTCCGTCCCTGGATGACGCGCTGCTGGAATCCCAGTTCGTCGACGGCGGCGAGACGGTGTGGATCCTGGGCGGCGGTGAGGTCTTCCGGCAGTCCACCGACCTCGCCAACGTTGCAGTGGTCACCACCATCGATGTGGAAGCCGACGGCGACACCTTCGCTCCCGAGCTCGGCGCAACCTGGGAGGCGGCCGCGGCCGTCCCGCCGGATGGCTGGCTGACGGCGGCCAACGGGACGCGCTACAGATTCACCAAATGGGTACGGACCGAGGGCTGACGTGCTGAAGAAACCCGAAACCCTGTTTGTACTGGGCTACATGCTGCTGCCGCTCCTGGCCCTGCTGTCCGCGATCGTGGGATTGACCATGATCCTGGGCGGCAACAAGATCCCCGGGATTATCGTGCTGGTGGTGGTCACCCAGGTCTTCGCCTTCGGCGCTTTCTTTGCGCTGCGGGCCCGCAAGAATGCCGTGCTGGAGGAAAGCAACAGGCCTTAATCGCCTGCGGGATCGCTTGCTGCCGGCCCTTGGCCGGGATGGGTAGGACACCCCATCGCAGTAGCCCGCGGGGCGTGGATAAACTTCAGGGAGCGGCCTGACCGGGAACCAGCTGCCGAGAACCAGCTGCTCAGACATGTGGGGGATGATGCCTTGTGGCAGGTAATTTGTGGGGCGCGGACGTCGCCCAGCTGCGCATGCTGGCACAGCAGTTCGGAACGGCCTCCGAGAGCCTGATGCAGCAGTCGTCCTCACTCACCGGCGCCATTAACAACGGCAGCGGGTCCTGGAAGGGCGCCGACAGCGCACGCTTCAGGTCGGAGTGGAACGGTAGCCACCGGGCCCTGATCCAGCAGACCGCCGATGCACTGAAGCAGGAATCCAAGAGACTGCTGGCCAACGCCGATGACCAGGAGAAGGAGAGCAATGCCGCGCCCGGCTCAGGCGGCGGCCCTGGCGGCGGCGGCAGCAGTTCCCCCAACGGCCCTGGGGGTTCCTCCACACCGTTCGATCCCTGGGGTCCGGACTGGATCTCGGATGGAGACTCTCCTTTCCGCAGTGGCTGGGACGCCTATAACGGCGTCCTCGGCCTGAAGACTGTTCCCCTCGGACTCAGGGACTTCTCACAGTTCGCTGCCCGCCACGGCGACGAAGTCAACGCATTGTTCGGAGCGGGACACGACCTCGCCGCATGGAAGCGGATTTTCAACAAGGACCTGTGGGAAGCTGCGGCACGTTCTGACGGTTTGCGCGGCGCATTTTCCGGGACAGCGGACCTGCTGAGCGGCAAATTCGGTGACTTCGCCGAGATGGCCCGTGGTGCCGGGGCAGCTGACCTCGGTCCGTGGGCAAAATTTGGCCTGAACTCTGCCGGGCATGCCCTTGGCGGAATAAGTGTTGGCTTGGATGGCCTGGACACCGTCAACGCCATCCGTGAGGGCGAAACCGGGGATGCCCTGAAGTCGGGCCTCAAGACTGCACTGGGTGTCGGATCCTTCTTCCCGCCGCCCGTTGGTGTCACGTGCATGGTGATCGGCGGCGCATGGGCGGCCGTCGAACTGATCCCGGGAGCCAAGGATTCCATTGATAATGCCTTTGACGCCGTCGGTGACTTCACCGAAGATGCCGCAGAAAATATCGGCGAAGGCGTCAAGGACTTCTTCGGTTTCTAGCCTGCTTCCCCACTCATAGGATGATGAACATGATTGCGACAAAGACCCCTGAAGACACGTCTGTCGGATTTGGCCTGGCCGAAATGGCCTACCTTGTGCATCTGCAGCCGACGCCGGGATCCCGGGCCAGTGCCTCGTGGCTACGGCTTACCGAAGAATCCGAAAATCAGGAACTGATCGGCGCCGGCCTTTCTTCACTCATCGCCCGGGGCCTCGCCACCGTCAATGGTTCCGAGGTGGGCTTCGATATGCGTGTGGACGTTGTCGCCTACACACTTGCCAACGCCCTCAGATGGACGCAATTGGATCTGCTTCTGGATGCCGAAGGAGGCGATTCGGTACTGCACGCCGAGTCGGACCGGACAACACTCATCTTCCAGCCGAGAACCATGATGAGCTGGTTCGCCCTTCCCCAGGATCCAAATATCTCAGCAGCAGCTGCCGAGGCCTTCATCGTCCGTGAGCATTTGGCCCAGAACCCGGAAGGCGGCGTCAGGATAAGGTCCGGATTGCGCCCCGGTTCCCGGCAGCTGCTCATCCGCAGAGACAAACAAGGGTGGGTCCACGCCGTAGCCGTGAATGACGTGGTGGGAGCCGAAACGTTGGCGGATTCCGACGACGCCCTGACAGCGGCGCTGAGTACGTTCAGGTCCGAAGGTGGAGCTGCTGATGGCATCTGAGCCATCGGTGGAAAGCCTCATTGCCGGCCGCCCCTACTACTACGCCACCGGGATGGAAAGAACCGTCTACGCCTATACCCGGGACGAATGGGGCATTGGTGGATCGCAGCCGTCCGGCAATTACTCGGTTCACAGCGCAACAGGCCTGTTCATCGTCACGATCCTGATGACCATTCCCGCCATATTTGCGCCCCTGCTTTTGATCGTCGCCGTAGCCAGCCTCAACCTCATTGTTGGCCTGCTCGCGCTGGTTTGCACCGCGCTCTTCACTGGTGGCTGGCTGTTCGGCATCCATAACCTCCGCAGGGAGCGGCAAGCGTCCAAGCTGCGCCGCCTCAAAGGGCTGCCGAAGCCCCGATTCGCCCTCGACGACGACAAGGCCCGCAGCTGGTTCGAAGCCAACCCGTCCGGGATTCCCATCACCCGCGAAAACTTCCCGGACAGCACCCGTCCGTTCCCCGGCGAAGCATACCCAGGCTGATCCAGGGCATCGTTGGACCGGAATTTTTGTGAAACGCGATCATGTTTTCCGCCGACCCGACGGCACCCCCTATGACCCAAACCCCTTCAACGTGCGCCAGTACGAGAAGCAGTACGGTCCGGGCGGAGTCCCGGAAGGGTACTCCATGGACGCCATAACACCCGTGCAGAGCCCCAGACTGATCACGGGTATCGGCATCTTCCTGACAGCCATGGCCGGCATGATGATCTATGGGGCCTTCGCAGCCGTCGGCGAGCCCGGATTGTCCATCTATGCTGCCATCATGGCGGCACTGACCCTGGCCGGGGCCGTCTGGGCTTTCATCATGGCGTCCCGCCGCCAGCGCTGGTTGCAGGAGCAAAAGCAGGCTTCGTTGGATTCCCGATCACCGTAGTAAGGAACAAAATTGGTTTACGACGCTGCCCGCTTCCAGCGGGATGATGAGATGACGGCGTGGCACCGGGCCTCCGTTGCGGCCGGGGACAAGCGCATCCTGATGCGCACCAGGAAGGGTGAGCTTTACAGCTACGCCGCCGACGAAATCGGATTTGCAAGGGGATCCGGCGTGCAGTTCACCACGTGGTGGGGCATGCTGATAGGCGCCTCCATGATGCTGGGCATCGGTCTGATCGTCATCTGGGGTGTGCTGATCCTGCCCGCCGTTCTCGGAGGAGAGCCCCATTGGGGCGGGCTGTTCCTTGTTCTTTTGTCTGCGGGCGGATGTTGGCTTTTTCTCCACTACGCGGTGGCAGAGTACAGAGCACGGCAGCTGCGGCGGGCCCGGGGCGTTCCCGAGCCCGGTTCCAGGTGACGGACCCGGCGGCGGTGCCGGCCGGCGTCGTGCCGTGCAGGTGACGTAACCAACTGCGGGCTGCCGGTCCGGGAGTCTAAACTGGACGAATGACTACAGCAGCTACTCCGTCCGTTGGACTGGTCGGTTGGCGTGGCATGGTCGGTTCCGTCCTGATGCAGCGTATGCAGGACGAAGGCGACTTCGCCAACATCAACCCGGTATTTTTCTCCACCTCAAACGCGGGAGGTGCCGCCCCCGTTTTTGCTGACGGGGCAGGCAAGCTCGAGGACGCGTTCGACGTCGAGACGCTGGCGAAGCTGCCCATTATTGTGACCGCCCAGGGCGGGGACTACACCAAGCGTGTCCACACCGAACTCCGGAGCCGGGGCTGGGACGGCCTCTGGATCGACGCCGCCTCCACCCTGCGCATGAGCGATGACTCCATCATTGTGCTGGACCCCATCAACCGGGACGTCATCGACAAGGGCCTGGTCAACGGCACCAAGGACTTCATCGGCGGCAACTGCACCGTGTCCTGCATGCTGATGGGCCTGGGCGGGCTGTTCAAGAACAACCTCGTCGAGTGGGGCACGTCCATGACCTACCAGGCTGCCTCCGGCGGCGGCGCCCGGCACATGCGCGAGCTGCTCAGCCAGTTCGGGACCCTGAACGCAGAGGTCAGCAGCGAGCTGGACGATCCGGCGTCGGCCATCCTGGACATCGACCGCAAGGTCCTGGCCCACCAGCGCACGGGCATCGACGCCAGCCAGTTCGGTGTGCCCCTGGCCGGGTCCCTCATCCCCTGGATCGACGCAGACCTGGGCAACGGGCAGTCCAAGGAAGAGTGGAAGGCCGGGGTGGAGACCAACAAGATCCTGGGCACCTCCGAGGAAAACCACGTGATCATGGACGGGCTCTGCATTCGGATCGGCGCCATGCGTTCCCACTCCCAGGCTCTCACCCTCAAGCTCCGCGAGGACCTTTCCGTGGCCGAGATCGAGAAGATCGTGGCCGAGGACAACGAATGGGCCAAGGTCATTCCGAACTCCAAGGAAGCCTCGATGACCGGCCTGACTCCGGTTGCCGCCTCCGGCACGCTGGACATCCCGGTGGGCCGTATCCGCAAGCTCGAAATGGGCCCGGAGTACATCAGCGCCTTCACCGTAGGCGACCAGCTCCTGTGGGGCGCCGCCGAGCCGCTGCGCCGCATGCTCAACATCGCCACGGGCACGCTCTAGCCACACTTTCGGCCGACCGGGCCGGCAAGAACGGTCCTGGCCCGCAGGAACGGTGCTCCCCAGCATCGTTCAAGCGGGCCAGGACCGTTTTTGCGTCACGCGGACAGCCTCCGTGAGCGCTGAGCCATGGCAAGCAGCCTCCGCCTCAGCTCAGCCGGACGGTCCAGATCCTTCCATTTAAGCCGGAGGACCAGCCAGCCCTCCTCCACCAGAGCAATCTCGCGCTGGCGTTCTGCCAGAATCACCTCGTCCGTGGGTTTGTAGTCGAAGTACTTGGACCTGCCATCAAACTCGATCACAATTCTGGTCACTTCGTCCGCAAAGTCAGCCCGGAAGAGGCCGCTCTTTGTCGCAATCTCCATCTGCGGGACGAAGCTGTGCAACCCCAGGGAGTGAAGCAGCAGCCGGGTCCTGGTTTCGCCCGCTGATTCGGACCGTCCATCCAAGGCAGCAAGCAGGTTGAGCGCACGCCGTCCTCCGCGCTTCACCGGGCTTTGGGCCAGGAGCTGTTCCATCCTGTCCAGGCCGGCGCCCTTTCTCAGTGCGTGGTCTCCGATCACGGCTGACTGTTCCAACGTGAGGATGCGGGCGCAGTCCAGGACAGTCCGCTCAAGACTGGTCACCTTGAACAGGCGGCCGTCCCCGGTCCGCAACGACGCAAGATCCCCGACGTCGAACCCCATCCTGTGCGTCCTGACGTCGGTCCCGGCGCTTTTGGACGAGTTCGCGTGCCCTGTAGTGACGTGGATAAGCGGACCCACGTCCCATACCTGGCACCCGTGCAGCCTGGCGGCGCTGACATGGCTGTAGCGCGAGAGGCCGCCTGTGGATTCGTAGTGCGCCTGGATGCGCAGCACGTCCCGTGTCCACGGCCTGTGTCGAGGCAACGGGAAAAGCGGGCCAGCGGGCATCCACGAGGTCACGTATTTTGTCGGAGTTCATGCTCAAAGCCTGAGCGCGAGGCGGCAACCCTGGCTACAAACCGCTGACCTATGTGAACAACTCCCCTTCTCCGGGCGGCTCGTGTCGGGTAGGAGCGGTCCGGCCCCGCTCAAACGGTGTTGGCCCGCAGCGCTTTTGCGGGGCCGGGCCGCTCGTGCGGGGAAGGGCCGGGCAGGGCAGCAGGGAGGCTCAGCTCGCCAGGAACGCCAGGTACCGCTCCGCTGCCTTGCGCAAGGCCGCCTGCGCCCCGGGGCCGAGTGGTTTGGTCTCGTCGAAGAGTTCGGGCACGACGGCGGCGGCTGCCCCTTTGCCTTGGAGCGCCCACGTGCCAATCACCTCTCCTCCTGCGACGACGGTCTTTTTGAAGACGCCGTTCCCTCCCGGGACGATCTTGCCAGCATGCTCAGGAGCCAGTACAAGGCTCCTGTCCTGGTAGCCAAGCAGGAACTCATCAAAGCCAGGAAGGAGCAGCATCGAGCGCGGGCCAGGAACACCGGCGTCGAGCAATGATGCGGTCTCCGGGGAGAGCCAAAAGCTGGTGCCGCCGTATTCCAGCTCCTGCAGGCTCCCACGGACGGCCTTAAACACCGCCCGGACCTCCGTCAGGGGAATCTGCGTCCACCAGGAAAAATCGCGCAATGTGGCCGGGCCGTGGCTGGTGAAGTATCTCACCATGAATTCAGCGATGGCCTCCTGCCGCTCCAGCTTCCTCGAAACCGGGATCCAATCATCGAAGGCCACCAGCAACTGCTGATTCCCGGCGAGAGGCCCCTGCACCAGCCATGCGTGGCGGCAGAGGGTTCCCAAAATGTGGACTCCCCGCTGCCCCGTAGTGGGCTGCCCGGCCGCATCAAACACTGAGAACAGCTCGTTCCGGCTGACGGGTCCGCCGCCGGAAATACGCTCCAAGGCTATGTCGCGGCATTTCTCGATATCCGCCCTTGTGATGTCCAGTTCCCGGTGCCGCGCTGAGATGCTCTTGTTCAGGCGGTCGGCAGTGACTTCCAGCATCCACCGCAGATCCTCGGGCGCTACAAAATGCAGGGTTCCGCGCATGGGCCAGGACCGGACCACGCTGCCGTCGTCAATCGCCGCCCGCACGTCGCTCAGCCCGGCGCCGGGAACCCTGGCACCGGCCGCCCACATGGCCGCCAGCAGGTCCTGTGCCTGGCTCGCCGTCATCCAGCGAACCGCGTCGGCAACCGATCCGAATCCTTCACCCAGCAATCCCTGCGAGGCCAGCCGCAGCCTTCCCATGGTCTTGGGCGTAACCCTGTTTCCCGCCATCATCCCCATGCCCTCATCCTAGGGCTGCCAAAGCAGGCACCGCACCCAAGAATGAGGCTGGATGAGGCTGCATAGGGCTGGGTGCGGCGGCGCTGGTCAGGCACCCCCCACGGCTGCCTATAGGCTAAGACCATGACTTTGGGGAGTTTGTGGCACTTGTTCGCGCGCGAAACAAAACTGTGGATGGCTGGCGGATCGGTGTCGGTCCTGGCCGGTGTTGTGCTGGGACTCCTCGCCGTTCCTGCCTTCCTGGCGGCGGGAACACCGGAGCTCGGTCTGCAGCTCCCCTCCCTGGTGCTGAGCCTCGGCGGAGGCTACGCCGTGGTGTTTCCCGGCCTCAGGGTAGCCCGCACCAAGGTCAGCATCTACCGAGGCTGGCGGCAGCACCCAGGCAGCGCCAAAGCCCTCTGGATTCTTTCCTACGCCGTGGGCATCATCGGCCTGGTGACCTGCATCCTGGCAGGCGGGATCAGTCCGTCCCTGCCCGGGCTCCTGGTGTGGGTCTTTATGGGTCCGTACCTCGCACTCTCCGGCTGGGCCTCGGCCTTGCTCGGAATGGCGGCGAACGTCCGGCTCATGACAGGCATCGTGGACGCAAGGGATCCAACTCCGGCTAGAGGTCCAGCCCAATAAGCAGCGGTTCCGGATGCAGTTCAATGCCAAAACGTTCGACGACGCCGGCACGCACCTCGCGCGCGATGGCCACCATATCTTTGGCTTGCGCTGAGCCACGGTTGGTGATGGCCAGTGTGTGCTTGGTGGAGAGCGACGCCCGGCCGCCGGAGACGCTTCCTTCCTCCAGGCCATAGCCCTTGCCGAAGCCTGCCTGATCAATCAGCCAGGCGGCGGAGAGCTTCACCAGGCCGTCGCCGCCCGCAGGGTACTGAGGGGCGGAATCCGGGAGGACGCCAGTCCTGTCCGCGGCAACGATGGGGTTGGTGAAAAACGAACCCGTGGAGTAGGTGTCCCTGTCCGCGGGGTCCAGCACCATTCCCTTGGACGCCCGGAGCCGCAGCACCTCGCGGCGGACGTCGTTCGAGTAGGCCCGTTTTCCGGGCTCCACACCCAGGCAGCGGGCCAGCTCGGCATACCGGATGGGAGCGCTCATCCGCCCGAGGGGCAGTTGGAACTCCACGGTCAGCACCACGTAGCGGGGCGAACCGTTCACGGTGGTCTGCTTCAGGATGGAATCCCGGTAGCCGAATTTCAGTTCCGAGTTGGTGAACGTCCGGACGGCATTCTTCGTCCGGTCCCAGGTCCGCACCGTGGCGATGGTCTGGGAAACGTCAGAGCCATAGGCGCCCACGTTCTGGACGGGCGTGGCGCCGGTGGCACCAGGAATCCCGGCAAGTGCCTCAATGCCAGACCAGGCATGCAGCACCGCATGCTCCACCAGTGCGTCCCAGTTGTGTCCGGCCTGCACCACCACGGAAACCCCGCCGCAGGAATCCTCTGCGGTGACGATGAACCCCTCGGAAGCGATCTTGAGGACGGTCCCGGGGAATCCGTCGTCGGAAATCAGGAGGTTGGAGCCGCCACCAATGAGCAGCAGTTGCTCCCCCTGGGCATCCGCCGAGCGGACGGCCTCGATGATCTCAGCCTCGGTCCGGGCCTCGATGAACTTGCCCGCCGGGCCTCCGACGGCAGCCGTGGTCAAGTCTGAAAGCAATGTCTGGGTCACCTGTCCACCCTAGCTCAGCGGAACGCTGCCGAACTTTGCCCGGCTCAGCTCAGCCTCACGATAGCCTGGGCCTTCATCAGCACTTTCTGGCCGGCAGAGACCACGGTGAGGTCCACGCGGGCGGTGCCGGCATCGGCGTCGAGCTTTCCAATGGCGCCGCTGACCTCGATGGTGGCCCCCGGCTCCGCTGTGCCGGTAGTGTCCGCCACCGGGACGGGTTTGGTGAAACGCGTCTGGAAATCGACGACGGCGGCAGGGTCCCCGGCCCAATCCGTCACCAACTGCACGGCCGCCCCCATGGTGAACATCCCGTGGGCGATGACGCCGGGCAGCCCCACACTGGTGGCGAAGGCCTCGTTCCAGTGGATGGGATTGAAGTCCCCGGAGGCGCCCGCGTATTTGACCAGGTCCGTCCGGGTGACTTCGATGGTGCGGCTGCCGATCTCCTGGCCGGCACTGAGTTCGTGGAAACTGGGGCTCATGGTTACTGTCCCTCTCCGCGGACCAGGATGGATGATGTGGCAGTAGCGACGCTCTCTCGGGCGTCATCGTTTGAGGCTGTAAGGGCGAAAATCTCCGAGCGGGTGGTAATCATGGCCCCGCCTCCCATGGCGCGGACGCCGTCCACGTGCAGCTCGGCCACCAGCCGGTCGCCGGCGATGATGGGCCGGTGATGGGTGAAGCGCTGGTCCGCATGGACCACGCGGGAAAAATCGATGCCGGACTCCGGATCCTCGATCAGCTGTGCGTCGGCGCGCTGCGCGATGATGATCGCGAACGTCGGCGGAGCCACCAGGTCGCTGTGCCCCAGGGCCTTGGCGGCCTCGACATCAAAGTGGGCGGGGTGGGTAGCCTTGACCGCTCGGGCGAACTCGCGGATTTTCTCGCGGCCGACGTCGTATACCTCTGCGGCAGGGTAGCTGCGGCCCTGCAGGTCCGGATTGATAGTCATGGCTTCAAGCCTATCGTTCCGTTGGGCGGCCCCCGGCAAAGCTACTTGCGGCCACTGATATGATGGAATCATCAATTCATCAATTCACGCACAGCGACTCGGAAGTGGCGCTGCAGCCGCCGGCCTATCCCATAGGGAGTTTCTCCATGTTGTCCGCAGCCCAGGCTCCGCTATACGAGATCAAGGCCAACCTCTTTAAGGCCTTGGCGCACCCGGCCCGGATCCGGATCCTGGAGCTCCTGGCTGCCGCGCCTGGGAACACTGCGGCGGTCAGCTACCTTCTTGCTGAAACGGGCTTGGAGGCCTCCCATCTCTCCCAGCACCTCGCCACCCTCCGCAAGCACAAAGTGGTGACGTCGGTGCGGAGGGCCAACGCCGTAACGTACCGCCTGGCGCACCCCGGAATTGCGAAACTGCTGGCCATCGCGCGCACCTTCCTGCTGGACAGTCTCGCTGAGTCAAACGAGCAGCTCCGGCTGGCGCAGGAGCTGCCGGCGGGGCACTTGCCCGAGATGTCCGCCTCGTGAGCCAGGACGTACGGACAGGTACCGGAAGGTTCAGCCGGTTCCTGCCGTCGCGGGCCGACTACACGAACCTCCGCCGAACCTGGCGGTCCGATCTGCTGGCGGGGATCACCGTGGGCATCGTCGCGCTGCCCCTGGCCTTGGCCTTCGGCGTCAGTTCGGGCGTGGGCGCCGAAGCCGGGCTCATCACCGCGATCGTGGCCGGACTGGTCGCGGCGGTCATGGGCGGCTCGCCCGTCCAGGTTTCCGGTCCGACGGGCGCCATGGTGGTGGTCCTTGCCCCCGTGGTGGCAGTCCATGGCGTGGGCAGTGTGGCCCTGCTTTCCCTAATGGCGGGCGTGTTGGTCTGCCTTCTGGGAATCAGCGGACTGGGCCGGGCGGTGGCATTCATCCCATGGCCCGTCGTTGAAGGATTCACGCTGGGCATCGCGGCAATCATTTTCCTCCAGCAGGTTCCGCTCGCCACCGGCACCGCCGGAGTCCCGGGCCATAACACTCTCCTCGCAGCCATCGAGGCTGCATCGGGCGCTGTGGCACCCACGGTCATGCTTACGCTCGCTCTCGTGGCGGGGGTCGCCGCGGTGATGGTCCTGGTGCAGAAGCTGTTCCGCGCCCTTCCGGCGAGCCTGCTCGCGGTGCTCCTGGCAACGGTGTCCGCCGAACTCCTGCAACTGGACATCCCGCGGATCGGCCCGCTGCCTGATTCCCTTCCCACCCCTTTGGTCCCCGTCATCGATCCAACCGCACTGGGCAGCCTGGCCATGCCGGCCGTGGCCATCGCTTTCCTCGCGGCAATCGAGTCCCTGCTCTCGGCCCGGGTGGCCGCCGGCATGACCGGTCCGGACGGTGCACCCAGCGGGGCGTACAGCCCGGACCGGGAACTGACCGGCCAGGGCCTGGCGTCGATCGCTGCAGGCTTGTTTGGTGGCATGCCGGCCACCGGCGCCATCGCACGTACTGCCGTTAATGTTCGCTCAGGTGCCAAAACCCGGATGGCAGCCGCAGTCCACGCCGTCGTTCTTTTGGGCATCGTCTATCTGGCGTCGGGAATGGTCAGCCGCATTCCGCTGGCCGCCCTGGGCGGTGTCCTGATGGTCACCGCCTTCCGGATGGTGTCACGGCGGACTGTTGCCGCCATCCTCCGGTCAACCCGGTCGGACGCAGCGGTCTTTGTCCTGACGGCAATCATTACCGTGGCCTTCGACCTGATCGTCGCAATCCAGATTGGAGTGGCCGCGGCCGCGCTCTTCACCCTGCGCAAATTCGCTTCGCTCAGCAGTGTGCAGCGCGAGGAGATTTCCGGGCCCCGCGCCAGCGGCGATGAGCACATAGCCGTATTTCGGCTGGACGGGGCCATGTTCTTTGGCGCCGCGGAGCGCATCCTCCAGGAAATCAGCCAAGTGAAGGACGTCCAGGTTGCCATCATCAGGCTCTCCCAGTTGCGGATGCTCGATGCTACCGGCGCCCATGCCTTGGTGGAGGTCATTTCCGCCTTGGAGTTGCGCGGCGTCACTGTCCTGATCAAGGGAGTCCGGCCCGACCACCTTGCCCTGGTGACAAATGTTGGAGTGATCCGCTCGTTACGTCACCATAAGCATCTGTTCGTGGATCTGCCTGCGGCCGTCGAGCATGCGCGCGGCCACGTCCGCAGGAATGCCGCCTACCGCTTGTAGCCTTTCCGGATTTCGCGCGAGCGGTAACCGACGCCCACCAGGTGCAGGACCAGACCCAGGCCAATCACCGGAAGCGATGCCGTCACCATGCCCGGGTTCTCGGAGGTGTTGCCTGCGATATTGAGGATAAGTCCGACGGCGAGGAAGCCGATGGCCGTCATCACCAGGACTTTGTAGGATGTGGGCGACGTGGCCCAGAATTCTTTCAGCACCGTGCCAGTCTACCGACCTGCTTAGAACAGGGCTTCCTGCACTGCAGGCACTTCAGAGGCAAAGTCACCCAGGACAATGGCCCGCGCGGTGAGCTGGGCAAGGTTGACCACAAACTGGGCGTCTGTACCCTGCAGCGAGGCCAGCGCGTGGGGACCGCAGAGCGCTGCCACGCGGAACCCGTGCTGCCCGGAGTCCAACGGGTGGGGGTACGCGTGCCGGGCTGCCGGGCCGCATAGCGCTGCGGCCTGGGCAGGCCGGACCCACAGCTCATCCACCACGTCAAAACCGTCGACGGCGGCCTGCGACAGCACCGCACGTACGCTGGCGGCGGCGCCCTGGTTGATGGAGTCCACCCTGGCTGCCGGGAGGGGCTCGGCCAGGGCTTCGGCCTTGGCGGCCGACCGGACCTGCTGGGCCAGCCCTGTTTCCCTGGTGACCATGTCCTCCAGGATCCGCACCAGGCTGCCGTCCTGGGCCCTGGCCACATACCGGGCCACCACGGCTCCCTGTTCGGCCAGCCGGTTCCATTTCCGGAGGTTGGACGCAGTGCCCACCTTGCTCGCGCCGCCGGCGAACGTGGCCACATATAGCCAGTGTTGCTGCATCAGGTAGGTCCGCAGCCCCTCAGGGACTCGTCCGCCCCGGTGGAAATCGTGGATAAGCCGGGAATCATCCAGCACAAAACAGCGCTCACACTGCTTGCCTTTGGATGCCGGAGCCTGGGCCGGGCATAGGACGTGCTGCCGTTCCGACGCCGAATAAACCTTATGGTGGCCGAGGCAGAACCTGCTGCCGGCCGCCAGCCGGAACCCAAGGGGCGTACCAGGCTGGAGGCTGACTGCCTGCATGGTCCCGGAAGGTGACTGCAGGCGCAAAACCGGGCCGCCGCCGTCGTGCCCGGGGGCAGCAGCGGGGGGACCATCCCAAAAGACCCCGTGGACCAGATAGCGGGGATCTGTCACGGGGTCCTCTGTACGTCTCAACGAAAAGTGCGTCCGGGCGGCTGCTACAGGGCGGGCTGCACGCCGAACGCCACGGCGAGCTTCATGATCTTCTCCGCGCGGCCCAGGCGGGGAAGGTCGGAGCCGTCGCGGATGACCCGGCCGTTGGCTTCGAAGTCGGCCATGAAGTCCGTGGCCCAGGCAAC